>NZ_CAJFCI010000043.1:0-90541 GCF_904061905.1 Zestomonas carbonaria | reverse complement strand
CGAACCCAAGCTCCCTCTCCCCAGCCCTCTCCCATGAATGGGAGAGGGGCCGTCCGTGCGGGCCGGCAGGGTTTTGAGCGCTCACTCGATCCGCAAGGCTAATGATGACACGCTGGAAAGAGCCTCATGTCCGGGGAGCCTGAATGGTCGAGCGATTCCGGCTATAATCCCGCGCCTTTCCGGGCCGTCCGCGCCCCGCAACCCATTCAGCCAGGCACACTCCCATGACCACCCAGGCCGCCGAAGTCGCCAAGCGCCGTACCTTCGCCATCATCTCCCACCCCGACGCCGGTAAGACCACCATCACCGAGAAGCTCCTGCTGATGGGCAAGGCCATCGAGGTCGCCGGTACGGTGAAGTCGCGCAAGTCCGACCGCCACGCCACCTCCGACTGGATGGAGATGGAGAAGCAGCGCGGCATCTCCATCACCACCTCGGTGATGCAGTTCCCCTACCGCGAGCACATGATCAACCTGCTCGACACCCCCGGCCACGAGGACTTCTCGGAAGACACCTACCGCACCCTGACCGCGGTGGACAGCGCGCTGATGGTGCTCGACGGCGGCAAGGGCGTCGAGCCGCGGACCATCGCCCTGATGGAAGTCTGCCGGCTGCGCGACACGCCCATCGTCAGCTTCATCAACAAGCTCGACCGCGACATCCGCGATCCGATCGAACTGCTCGACGAGATCGAGGCGGTGCTGAAGATCAAGGCCGCGCCAATCACCTGGCCGATCGGCTGCTACAAGGACTTCAAGGGCGTCTACCACCTGGCCCAGGACAAGATCATCGTCTACGTGCCGGGCCACGGCCACGAGCGCACCGAGGCGAAGATCATCGACAAGCTCGACTCCGACGAGGCGCGCAACCACCTCGGCGACATGTACGACGACTTCCTCGAACAGCTCGAACTGGTCCAGGGCGCCTGCCATGCCTTCGACGAGACCGCCTTCCTCAAGGGCGAGATGACCCCGGTGTTCTTCGGCACCGCGCTGGGCAACTTCGGCGTCGACCAGGTGCTCGACTGCATCGTCGACTGGGCCCCGCCGCCGCTGGCCCGCGCCACCCACGAGCGCAACGTGGAGCCGGTCGAGCCGAAGTTCTCCGGCTTCGTGTTCAAGATCCAGGCCAACATGGACCCGAAACACCGCGACCGCATCGCCTTCATGCGCATCTGCTCCGGCAAGTACGAGAAGGGCATGAAGATGCGCCACGTGCGCCTGGGCAAGGACGTGAAGATCGCCGACGCGCTGACCTTCTTCTCCAGCGAGCGCGAACAACTGGATGAGGCCTGGGCCGGCGACATCATCGGCCTGCACAACCACGGCACCATCCAGATCGGCGACACCTTCACCGAAGGCGAGGTGCTGGGCTTCACCGGCATCCCGCACTTCGCCCCGGAGCTGTTCCGCCGCGTGCGCCTGAAAGACCCGCTGAAATCCAAGCAGTTGCGCCAGGGCCTGCAGGAACTGGCCGAGGAAGGCGCAACCCAGGTGTTCTTCCCCGAGCGCAACAACGACATCATCCTCGGCGCGGTCGGCGTGCTGCAGTTCGACGTGGTCGCCAGCCGCCTCAAGGAGGAATACAAGGTCGAGTGCGCCTACGAGGCGATCAACGTCTGGTCGGCACGCTGGATCGAATGCGCGGACGAGAAGAAGCTCAAGGAATTCAAGGACAAGGCCTACGAGAACCTCGCCGTCGACGGCGGCGGCCACCTCACCTACCTGGCCCCGACCCGCGTCAACCTCAGCCTGATGGAAGAACGCTGGCCAGACGTGAAGTTCAGGGCGACGCGCGAGCATCACTGACCCCACCCTGCAGGAGCCAGCTTGCTGGCGATCAATGCGTGCCGGGATGAGACTCGGATCGCCAGCAAGCTGGCTCCTACAACGAACAAAGGAGTTTCTGGAATGGATTCCAGTCTCTTCACCCACCGTGGCCATGCGCTACGGCGCGGGCGCATCTCCGAACCCGGCAGAGCCTGTCTGCTGACGACGGTCACCCGGAATCGCAGCCCCGTGTTCCTCGATTGGCAACCTGCCCGCCTGCTGGTCGGCGAGATGCGCCGCTTGCACGATGAGTCCCAAGCCTGGGTAGTGATGCCCGATCATCTGCATTGGCTGGTGCAACTGGAATCGCTACCACTACAGGCACTGATGCAACGACTGAAATCACGCAGCGCGATTG
This sequence comes from Zestomonas carbonaria, assembly GCF_904061905.1. Taxonomy (GTDB): domain Bacteria; phylum Pseudomonadota; class Gammaproteobacteria; order Pseudomonadales; family Pseudomonadaceae; genus Aquipseudomonas; species Aquipseudomonas carbonaria. The sequence continues at coordinate 88,354 of NZ_CAJFCI010000043.1, read as the reverse complement.
CCATCGACAGGGCCGCCGGAAATGCCGGAAACCGTCTTTGGCAGAAAGGCTTTCATGACCACGCCCTGCGCCAGGAAGAAGATCTGGCGGCAGTGGCACGTTATGTGGTCGCCAATCCCTTGCGCGCCGGGTTGGTGACACGTATTGGCGACTACCCGCACTGGGACGCCATATGGCTTTGAACCGCCCCGTAGGAGCCAGCTTGCTGGCGATCAATGGCGTGTCGGGATGACTCGGATCGCCAGCAAGCTGGCTCCTACAAGAACAAGAAGGCGGCGTATGATGCGCCCATGCACCTGATCGATACCCACACCCATCTCGACTTCCCCGACTTCGACGCCGATCGCGCCGAGCTGCTGGCGCGTTGCCGGGCGCTGGGCGTGGAGCGGCTGGTGGTGCTCGGCGTCTACCGGGCCAACTGGCAGCGGCTGTGGGATCTGGTGCAGCGGGAGGATGGACTCTACGCGGCCTTCGGCCTGCACCCGGTCTACCTCAACGAGCACCGTCCCGAGCATCTGCACGAACTGCGCGACTGGCTGGACCGGCTGGCCGGCCATCCCAGGCTCTGCGCGTTGGGCGAGTTCGGCCTGGACTACTACCTCGAAGACCTCGACCGCATCGCCCAGCAGGAGCTGTTCGAGGCGCAACTGCGACTGGCCGCCGAATTCGAACTGCCGGCGCTGCTCCACGTGCGTCGCGCCCATGCGGCGACCATAGCCACGCTCAAGCGGATCAGACTGAAACGCGGCGGCATCGTCCATGCCTTCGCCGGCAGCGCGGAGGAAGCCAGGGAATACCTCAAGCTGGGCTTCAAGCTCGGGCTCGGAGGAGCCGCCACCTGGCCGCAAGCCAACCGCCTGCGCAAGGTGGTGGCCAGCCTGCCTTTGGAGGCCATGGTGCTGGAGACCGACTCGCCGGACATGGCGCCGGCCATGCACCCCGGCCAGCGCAACAGCCCCGAGTACCTGCCGGAAATCTGCGCCACGCTGGCCGAGCTTCGCGGTATCGGCCCGGAAGAACTGGCCGCCGCCAGCAGCGCCAACGCACGGGCGCTGTTCGGCTGGTAAATCATCCCCATCGGCACTCGCCAATAACGACAAGGCCCGCCATTTGGCGGGCCTTGTCGTTGAACCAGGTGATCAGACTCGGAACGCGCTGATCAACTGCTTGAGCTGCGCCACCTGGCCGCTCAACTCGCGGCTGGACTGCTCGGTCTGGTTGGCGCCTTCGGCGGTCCGTTCGCCGGCACGGTTGATCTCGACGATGTTCTGATCGATGTCGTGGGCCACGGCGGTCTGCTGCTCGGCGGCCGCGGCGATCTGCTGGTTCTGGTCGACGATCATGCTCACCGCGCCGAGGATGTTCTCCAGCGCCTGCTGCACCTTGGCCGACTCGCTGACCGTGCCGTCGGCCATCTGGTGGCTGACGCTCATGGCCTTCACCGCCGCGCCGACGCCGCCCTGCAGCTTGGCGATCATCTTCTCGATCTCTTCGGTGGACTGCTGGGTACGCTTGGCCAGGTTGCGTACCTCGTCGGCGACCACCGCGAAGCCACGGCCCTGCTCACCTGCCCGCGCAGCCTCGATGGCCGCGTTGAGGGCCAAGAGGTTGGTCTGCTCGGCGATGCCCTTGATCACATCGAGCACCTGGCTGATCGAAGCGCTGTCGGCAGCCAACTGGTTGATCACCGCCACCGACTGGTCGATCTCCCCGGCCAGCCGCTGGATGCTGCCGACCTGCGACTCCACCAGGGCGCGGCCGCTGGCCGTTTCATGGTTGACGCTCTGCGCGCTGTCCACCGCCGCGGCGGCACTGCGCGCCACCTCCTGGGCAGTGGCGGACATCTCGTTCATCGCCGTGGCCACCTGCTCGATCTGGTTGCGCTGGCCGGCGACCGCCTGGTTGCTCTCGCCGGACACGACCTCCACGCGGCTGGCCTGGAGTTCGACCTCGACCACGGTACGGCCAACCCGCTCGATCAGGTGGCGGATCTTCTCCACGGTGCCGTTGAATACTTCGCCCAACTCACCCAGCTCGTCGCGGCTCTGGGCGCGGAAGCTGACGGTCATATCGCCGGCGGCCACCTTGTCCATCACCTGGCCGAATCCCTTCAAAGTAGTGCGGGTGGATACATAGAAGCCGGCGTACAGGTAACCGATCAGCAGGAAGACCACCACCAGCGCGGCGACCAGCAGGACCATCTGCACACGCTTGTGCTGCAAGCGTTCCTGCAACTGCTGGTCGAGAAAGGCCAGCACCGCGTCATTGAGCTGCTGGGTCTTGTCCATCGCCGCGCTGAGCTGGTCGTGGAAGCTCTCCCACGGCATGTCCAGGGTATCGGCGACGACCACCCTCTCCTCGATCAGCGCCGCGGTGTCCTTCAGGGTCGCCTGGCTGGCGTCCGCCGCCGACTGCAGGGCCGCTGTGGCCTGCGAACTGCCGGCCAGGGCATTCTGCAGGCCCATGCCGTACTCGGCGTGCAGCTTCTCGAGGGTCAGCAGCAGATCGTCCAGCTTGCTGCTGGAGGAGGAATTGAGAAAGCCTTGTCCCAGCGACGCGCTGCCGATCGAACGACCGACGCTCAGCGCCGCCGTCACCCGCGCGGTCGCACTGGTCACCAGGTCCGACAACTGGCGGACCTCGGCCTCGCTATCCTGCGGAAAGCCGGCCTGGGCGATGATCAACTGGATGAACACCTGGGCATTGCCGTATGCCTTCTCGAGCATCCCCGCCTTGCTCTGCAGCGAGCTTTCCGCACTGACGGCCCTGAGCTCCGCCAGCAACTCGTCACGCTTGGCATTGAAAGCCTCGACCTGCTCGCCGACACGAGCCACCGGGGTCATGCCTTGCAGCAGATCGATCACTTCCTGCTCGAGCCCCTTGATGCGCGGCTCGAGGTCGCCCGCCTTGGCGGACTGGCCGATCAGCACGTTGATTTCCGTCAGGTCGCCAAGATCCTCGAGGCCGCGACGCAGCTTGAGGCTGTTACCCAGCAGATCGATGCTTTCCAGCTCCACGCGCGTGGCGACGAATTCGTCGTAGGAATCGCGAACCAGGTAGAAATTGGTGACCAGCATCGGCAGGAAGAACAGCACACTGATCAGGCTGAACTTCATGCCAAAACTAAGACGATTCATCAGCGCGATGGCCGGATACAACGCGGTCTTCACAAGATGTCTCCTGTTCGCATTTTATTGTTATGCCCCAGCGGCGGGTGGTCGGGTAATGGTTGGCGGGCCCTGCACCACTCTGCCTTGCCGTTCGTTGCGCCCTCGCACCTGCCGGGATCAGGGACGAAAGCGAGGCGTGACCCAGGTCACAGCCCAATAAAACGGAACGAGTGTTCTGTATACCCGATATCGGCTAACAGCTCTGTAACTTAAGGTTAAAGTGCCCGTTTCCCGGCCCTTTCCGTCGGGAATGCCGCATGGAAAAGAGCGGGAGCGTCTAGCCCGGCACTTGCAGCCAGGCACGGGAGAGGAGATGCCCGCGAAGGCGTTTTCGCAGACGCCGGCCGACTGGCTCAGCGACGCAGATGGGTCATTCGCCTGGTATCGGCAGCCGTCGTACCTGTGGATCAGACCAGCAACGTCCACAGGGCAAAGGCGGCATACCAGAGCACCGCGGCCCGCACCAGCAATTGCCAGAGCGCATCCAGGCTGGCTACCCCGGCCTCGCCAGGCTCGGGCTCCGGCAGATCGTCCGAGGCACGTCCGGCCTTTTCCACCAGACGGGCGGCGGAGATATCCCAGTTCAGCAGCTCATGCAACACCACGCGGGTCACCGCCATGAAGTTGCCGACCAGCGCGAAGCTCGTCGCCAACACCCGCACCGGCAGCCAGTCCAGCGCATGGCGCACCTGCAAGGCTCGCTCGTGCAGCGCCGGCTGCTGCGCGTACTCGCAGGTCAGGGCCAGCAACCGATAGGCCAGCGCAGCCATCGGGCCGAGCAAGGCGTACCAGAAGATCACCGCGAAGAAGCTCTGGTAACCCTGCCACAACAAGTAGCCCTGCACGCGGTACAGCAACACACCACCCTCGTCGGCCACCAGGCCCAGGTCACGCTCGGCGACATGGTAGGCCGCCTGGCTGTCGCCACGCCGCCACGCATCGCGGAACGGCCCCAGTGCTGCCAGCACGTCTCCGCGTCCCAGGCTGTAGATCAGCACCAGCAGGTGCACCGGCAGCGCCAGCCAGCCATGGGCCAACGGCTGCAACAGCAACAGCAGCAGACCGAGCGCCACCACCGGCAGCAGCACCAGCACCACCAGCCGCGACCAAGGCGCCGCCACGGCGTTGGCCTCCATCCGGGTCAGCAGGTGCAGCCAGGGCCCGTCATGCTGGATACGCCGGCGCCAACCGGAAAACTTCTCCACCCACAGCACCAGCAGCAATACCAGGAAACTCATGCCTCACTCCTTTCATCCAGCAGCGCCGTGCGGAAACGTGTCCAGTCGAAGCACGGTCCGGGATCGGTCTTGCGCCCCGGCGCGATATCGCTGTGCCCACAGATCCGCTCCAGCCCGATCGCCGGGTAGGCCTCTCGCAGTTGCCGGGTCAACTCGACCAGCACACGGTACTGCTCGTCAGTGAAGGGCAACTCGTCCGTGCCCTCCAGCTCGATGCCAATGGAAAAATCGTTGCAGTTCTCGCGCCCTTCGAAGCGGGATATCCCGGCATGCCAGGCACGATCCAGGCAGGAAACGAACTGGGTGACGGCACCGTCGCGCTCGATGAGGAAATGTGCCGATACGCGCATCTCGGCGATACCCGCGAAATAGGGATGCTCGTCCGCCACTAGGCAGTTCTGGAAGAACGCCTGCACCTTGCCAGTGCCGAACTGTCCAGGCGGCAGGCTGATGTTGTGGATCACCAGCAGGGAGATTTCCCCCAACGGGCGAGCATTGAAATTGGCCGACGGGCAGTGACGAACACCCTGGCACCAGCCGGTCCGGGGATCCAGGCGCATGCAGAACTCCTTCAGTGCGCCCACTCTAGAGCAGTGAGGTGGTACGGCCAAGTGCGAATGCCGACGCGGAGCACCGGCTTGCCCCACCTAATGCCTTTGCAGGGTGCGCCGTGCGCACCGAAGAAACGCCAATGCGCTGTCGCCCCTTGCCCGGACTTTCAGCCCAACCGCTTCGAATAAGGTCTGAATCTTCGCGCAGGAACTCGGCTCGGTGCGCACGGCGCACCCTACAAAAGCGCTTCGTAAAAACGACAACGCCCGGAATCTCCGGGCGTTGTCCATGTATCTATCGGAAAGCTCAGGCGTTCTTCAGCCGGCGCAGGTTGCCGATCACCGACTCCAGCGCCCGGTCGAACAACAGCGCGTCGTCAAGCAGGCGGATAGCACCACGACGGAACTCCACCGCCAGCCCCATGCGGGTCTTCTCCAGCACCTTCATGCCGGTACGGTTGACGAACACATACTTGCCAGTCGCCTTGATCACCGCAGCCAGCTTGCAGCGCAGCTTGTGCTCCTCGTCCTCCTGAAACTCGACCCAGCTACCTACCCGCAGGTTATCCACCTGCAGCAGCGCCTCATCGTCATCCGGCAGGACCACTTCCTGCTCCATCGAGCGGCTTTCGCCCGGCGCGGACAGGACGATCTCCTCGACCACCGCCACCATCGCGGGCGCCTCGGCCTCCTCCTCATCCGTCCTCGACAGATCGAGCAGCGGAATACCTACTTCCGGCGCCGCTGACTCATCGGCCACTTCCACGGCGGCCTCCACAGGCTCGGCCTCTGGCAATGGACGCTTGAAGCGCTGCAGGCCCTGCACATGCAGGGCCTCCAACTGGCTGAAGAACTCGCCTGTGGAGAACGGATCGAACGCCGCACTGGTCAAACCTTCGCGCAACGCCTTGAGCAGACCCGGCACCAGTTCCAGCAATCGCTGCCGCGCCTCGAGCCCTTCGTGTGGCTCGACGCTCCACACCAGGTCATCCATGGTCGCCAGCGCCGCTTGCCACTCATCCGACTCGACCCCGTGCTTCAGGCAGGTCAGCATCAACACCTTGCTCCAGGCTTCCTGCAACAGGCGAACCACCACCTCGGGCAAGGTCTTGCCCAGCAGACGGTCATTCAGCGCCTGCTCCACCTGACGGCGGGCCATCTCGGCCTTGGCGCTGCCTTCCTCGGCATCGCGGGTACGCTGCTCGAGCAGCTCACTGCGCCGGCGCTCATCGCCGACGAACGCCAGGAAGTCCGCCAGAAGTTCGGAAAAGATCGCCGGATCATCGACGAAGTCATTCAGCAGACGCTGTACCACCTGCTCGATCTTCTGGTACAGGCTATCGCGCTGCACATCGCCCTGCTCGGCCCAGCCCAGGGCTGCCGAAGCGATCTCGTTGAGCAGGCGCCGCGCCGGATGGCTGCCACGGCTAAAGAACGTCTTGTCCAGTACCGCGACCTTGAGCATCGGGATCTGCAGGCGACCGATCAGTGCCTTCAGCGAATCCGGCAGGGTGCGGTCGTCGAGGATGAACTCGAAGAGCATCGACACGAGGTTGATGACATCCTCATCGACCTCGCCCACCACCCGTGCCTTGCCACTCCTGGCGCTGACGCGGCCAAGCAGTTGCTCCAGTTGCATGCGCAGGTCGAAATCGTCCATCGCCCGCATCGGCACGCGCTGCTGCAGATGGGAAAGCAGTCGGGTCAGGTCGTTACTGGTGATCGGCATCGCATCGGCCGGCAACTCGCGCCGTGGAGCGGCCACGCCACGCACCTGCGACAACAGCTCCTGCAAGGCGCCGAACACTTCCTGGACCTCGCCGCCATCGGCATAAGGCTCCGCGCCAGAAACCAACGGCACGTCTCCCTGCGCGGAGCGCCCACCAGGCTGCTGCACGGCGCGACGGCGCATCGGCGTGGATGTCAGCTCAGGCAGAACCCCGGCGGCCACCAGCGACTGGTTGACCTCGTCATAGAGCAGCCCCAACCCGCTGAGCACATATTTCTCGAACAGCTTGAGGATGATCAGCTTGACCTTGATCTCCACCCCGAGGCTGCTGCAGGCATCGAGAAAAGCGCCACACAGCGCCTCCGGACCGAGCGGGTTGCTCTTGTCGTCGAGCTTGCGGGCGATCATCGCATTCAGGCGGGTGGTCAGATGCCCCAACGCCTGCGCATCGCGGCTCATGACCTTGGCGACCATCGAATCGATGGCTACACGCTCCTCCAGCTCATCGTTCTGGACCAGCGACAGGCTGTCGAACGACACCGCGTCCAATTGCGGCGCCTTGCCGATTTCGTATTGGTTGAGCGAGGAAAAGGACTCGAATAGCTTCTGCAGGAAGCTGCGCTCGATGTTCTTGCGCTTCAGGCGCAGGTCGCGCATGGCTTCGAAGAAAGCATTCTGCTCGGCATTGCTGGTGGCGCGATCAGCCATCTCGAACAGCGTGTCGTCCGCATTATCGAACAACGCCTGCAATGCCTGCTTGAGCTGATGCGCAGCTTTGTCGCGCACAGGGGTCAACGCCACGGGCAGTCTTCCTACCGGCGAGTTTGGCGAGTGCTCAGGGGCTACCTTGGTGAGGTGCACCACTTTCGCGTCGGTCATTGCGGATCTCCAGCAAACCCGCCATCCGGTGTGGCGGGCCGCACAGCAGTCGGCGAAGCGTTATCCTTAACGTCAAAGGTCTGGCGTCAATAATGGGAAAAGTAAAGCCATTATAGGGATCAATCTGCAAGCCCCACGCAAGCTTTTCACCCAGACATGAACCAAGTCACAGATGAACACCGACCAGGCTCCCGCCCTACCTTCATTCTGCCTGGCTTGATATCACAAAAATCATGGCACGTCGCAATCACTCTACGCCGGCTGTCGGCTGCCTCTATAATCCCGCCCTCCCGGAGCCCAACCCTTTGTCATCGCCAGGCGGGCTACGGCATCCTTCACGCATTCCCGGCCGCCGCGACGGCCAAGCCCTGTTTACTGCGGAGTTCGCCATGCCCAACCTGACCCTTGCCGACCTGAGCGCCGAGATCGAGGCAAACGTCCGCCGCGCCCTGGCTGAAGACATCGGCAGCGGCGACATCACCGCCCAGTTGATTCCCGCCGAACGCCTGGCCCACGCCAGCGTGATCACGCGCGAAACCGCCGTCGTCTGCGGCAGCGCCTGGGTCGATGCGGTATTCCGTCAGCTCGACCCACGCGTGGCGGTGCGCTGGCAAGTGCGGGACGGCGAACGGGTGCAATCCAATCAGGTCCTGTTCACCCTGGAAGGCCCGGCCCGCGCCCTGCTCAGTGGCGAACGCAGCGCCCTGAACTTCCTGCAGACGCTCTCCGGCGTGGCGACCAAGTGCCGCCACTATGCCGACCTGGTCAGCGACACCGACGTGAAACTGCTCGACACCCGCAAGACCCTCCCCGGCCTGCGCCTGGCCCAGAAATACGCGGTCACCTGCGGCGGCTGCCACAACCACCGCATCGGCCTCTACGACGCCTTCCTGATCAAGGAAAACCACATCGCCGCCAGCGGCGGCATCGCCCAGGCCATCACCGCCGCCCACAAGATCGCCCCCGGCAAGCCGGTGGAGGTGGAAGTGGAAAGCCTGGGGGAATTGAAGGAAGCACTGGAGGCCGGCGCCGATATCGTCATGCTCGACGAACTGAGCCTCGACGATATGCGTCACGCCGTGGAAATCACCGCCGGCCGCGCGAAACTGGAAGCCTCGGGCGGAATCAGCGAAAGCACATTGCGGACTATCGCCGAGACTGGGGTGGACTATATCTCGATTGGTGGGTTGACCAAGGATGTGAAGGCGGTGGATTTGTCGATGCGGTTGAGTTTGTGAAGGAGGCTGTCATCAACTCCCAGAAATGCCCCGAACGAGCGGATGAGTACTGCGTCGCCTTACTCGCACCCTCTCGGCATATAAGCATCCCGCCAAGCCGGAGCGGCAGAGCCGTCGATATCGCATGTCCAGCCCCCATCAACACTGCGATTCAACACCACCAGCGTCCCTGCCACGGCAGGACTGATACTGCCGCCCAGCGTCACCTGTAGACTGCTCGAACCATCTGCATTGACAGTGACCAGATCGCCCACCACAGCTTGGGTGAGATTCGAGGGCACATAGCCCAGATCATCGTTACTGATACTGCCGGCCCCGTTGGCCAAGCGTTCCTCCACTACAGCCCGATACTCCGACAGCTCCGCATATACCCGCTTGATCTGGGTCGTCGCGATATATTGCTGGTAAATGGGTACTGCGACGGCGGCCAAGATACCGATGATGGCCACCACGATCATGAGTTCGATCAGGGTAAACCCTTTAACTTTCAATACAGGCATCGACCGCCCCCTAAGTTCGACTACCCGATACAGGGGCACAACTCGTGCCACATAAAAAATCTTTTAACTTATTGTGTTGGCACAAGAACACCGAGAAACGGCATCGACAAGCCTTGTCAGTAGCTGTCAATTTTCAGCGACCGACGCAACCGCCAGCACAACGCTCACGAGGCGGATGGTGCCGATCCGACCTTGACAGCCGGCGCCGTCCGCTCAAACCACGCCCTATGGAAGCGGCGCTCGACAAGGTAGTAACAGAGAGTCGCCATCACCAACCCGGCCAGCGAGCCCATCAGAAAAACTTCCAGCCAGTGCCACTGCCACTCCTGCAGCACGCGCATCATGAGGAAATGCCACAGATAGAAGCCATAGGAGATACGACCAAACCACGCTAGCGGCCTCCAGCCAAGCCATTTCGGCTGCGACAGGATCAACAGCGCCGCACACACCTCCACCAGCGGGAAACCGAAGCGCGCCGTCGTCCCCCACGGCCAGCTAAAAAAGGTCACAGCAAAAAATAGGGCCACCACCGCTACGACGATCCAGTAGCGATGAATCCGCCGAGGATTCAGATAGCCAAGCAGGCAGCCCAAGAGCAGCCCGCTGCAGTGGGTGTCGGCGCGGGTATAGATCAGCCAGGGATCAGAGGCATGATCGAAGCTCCACCAGCGCCACCCAGAAGCCAGCAGATATAACAAAGCGATGGCGCCCACCACCCACAGGCGCGGCATCCGAACTAATAGCAGGAACAGCAGCGGCCACAGCAAGTAGAACTGCACCTCCACCGCGAGGCTCCAGACATGGCCGAGCATCGACATTGGAAAGCCGAATGCGCTGGCATAGTTGGCGAGGTAGAGTGCCGACCACATCGTATCGAGCAGATGCTTACCGAAGGACACCTGCGCAAACACCAGCGGCGCGATCAGCAGATAGACCAGCAGCATCAACAGTAACGCCGGGTAGAGCCGGCGCAAGCGCCGCGCGACAAAGCGGCGCAACTGCACCGTACCGCTGGCGTGGTACTCGTCGACCAGCAACCGGGTGATCAGGTAGCCCGATAGTACGAAGAAGATATCGACACCGAAGAAGCCACCCGGCATCGCCGGCACGTGAGCGTGATAGAAGGCGATAGTCAGCGCCGCCAGCGCACGCAGCCCATCAAGGCTGGCGTTGTAGCGCATCCGATCGTTCATTCACCTGCCTGTCGTGCGTAATGATCAGTCAACACATCCAGCAAGTGGACAGTCATATTGTCTCCGACCGCGTCACCCGCCCTAGGCATCCCATTCCCCAGCCAGACTAGAACACCACCCTTGCTATCGACAAGCGCCACTGCCGACATGCCATATAAGAAGCCTGGCTGTACATGAATGTAGAAATCCCTTTTCGGCTTCCGCAATTTATAGAAAGCATAGCCATAGCAAGATCGCAGCACCGTCTCGTCGCAGTCCGGCGATACATCGTACGACGTCAGGTTCAGCGAGCTTCGCAGCACCATACCTCGCACAACTCGAGCTAGCGCTTCAGCGCTTCCTGAAAGCCCGGCGGCCGAAGAGAGCGCATTGAAATCGAAATACTTCGAGTACCACTCGCCATAAACATCGCTGTTGCGAAAGTCATAGCTCACCTCATCATCGAAGAACCCACCGTCGACAAAACGAATATCGGCGTCATCGAGTGCGTATTCACGCGACACCCACGCACGGTAGGACTCACCGGTAACCCGCTCAATCACCATACCAAGCAGGCAATAGCCCAGATTGGAGTAGACTTGCCGCTCGCCCGGAGCAAAATCGAGCCGCATGCGGGCCAGTTGGCCGATATTGTATGGACACCACGGGCGTTGCCCGTCCAGAAACATCGGGTCTGGCGAGCGGATCCGATCAAACCCGGCCCGGTGCATCAGCAAATGCTCTATGGTTACCGATGCCAGCCGACCGTCTACAACAGGACCAATCTCCGGCAACAAATCAACCAACCGATCATCCAGCGATAACTGGCCAGCATCGACCAGCTTCAGAATGGTATCCGCAGTAAACAGCTTGGTAGTACTGGCGTATCGGAAGCGATGCTCGTGATTTAGCCGAGGAGAGGTGAGCATTCCACGCAGCCAACCACTTTCACAATGGTGTAAATGGCCGCCCCAGTCGATATAGGCTAATTGATTGGAAAGAGAGTAGTTGTCGCCAATAGCCCTGCGAACTGCATCGTGCATCCAGTCCGGAGAGCCTGCAGAACAATTAATAGACCATCGCGTAGAGACAGCCTCGACAGAATAAAAAGCTCGAGAAATACCAAGGCGATCCGTTATCCAAAAATGGGCAACAGTCGAAACAACCAGAACCCCGCCCACAAGCAAGAGAAGCACCGGAAACCGAAATAGCCTCATCATTTTTCGCACTTGATATCGCAAAAAACAAGTACCGCACAAAAAAGAAAAGGCCCACCCCAATCGGGGTGAGCCTTTAATTTCAATCAAGCATCAGGGGTTCCGCTGTCATCTTGCTCCGGCGGAGTAGCGCCAAGTTCAGTCTGGCAGCCAGATGCACGATATTTCGAGTCTACGTCAGTGCTGCAGCCCCATGCACCTGCCGGAGTGCGGGTCCAACGCAGCTTCTTGTCATGCAGGATCGACGCTGCGCCCTGCTTGAAGGTGGCTTCGATTGTGCTATCGCCGGTAGCGCTCAGAGTAACGACCAGCCCCGGGTCCTGAATGGCAACACCACTGCCCAGCAGGTTGCTGCCAGTCCAACCCAGATTGCACTCAGTAGTAGTAGCCGGGTCACCAGTGACAACGGTGGTTCTGCCTTCCAGCAAACAGCTTTCAGCAGCGGTCTTCAGCGCACCGGTCTCACTCATGACACGGGCGACCTGCGACTTGGCCACATAGGTCTGATATTGCGGCAGCGCGATGGCCGCAAGAATACCGATGATCGCCACCACGATCATCAGCTCGATAAGGGTAAAACCCTTTTGCATTTGAGCTTTCATTGGATACTCCTCAGAGGGTTGATAGGCATGCGCCTGAAATGGCCATAGCAGATTGCATGCCAGCCAGTCCCGACACGCCAATAGCAGGTGCTCGCTACACTTACTCCAGCTTTCGACAAGCGCCCTAAAGCAATTACTGACAATTATCGTCACCCTTCCAGCACGGATTTGGCAGCTCTCGGTTCCTGGGTTATAAGGCACCCATTCCCAGTGGAGCCCCTTATGAACGACAGCGTCTCCCTTTCGGGCCTGGCCCGGCAGATCGTCTTCGCCGAACTGCTGGATGAAAAAACCGCCCAGCAGGCGCAGCAGCAGGCCGCGCGCAATAAGCTGCCGCTGGTGACCTACCTGGTGCAGAACAAACTGGTGAAAAGCCGCGCCCTGGCTGAGCTGGCCGCCGAACAGTTCGGCATCGCCTTCGTCGATCTGGCCAGCATCGACAAGGACAGCCAACCTAAAGAGATGGTCAGCGAGAAGCTGATTCGCCAGCACCGCGCACTTCCCCTGTGGAAGCGCGGCAACAAACTGTTCGTGGCGCTCTCCGATCCGACCAACCACCAAGCGGTAACCGATATCCAGTTCAGCACCGGCCTGACTACCGAAGCCATCCTGGTCGAGGACGACAAGCTGGGCGATGCCATCGAGAAGTTCTTCGACAGTGCCAATAGCGGCCTGGAGGATCTGGCAGACGTCGATCTGGATGGACTGGATGTCGAATCGGTTACTGATGACAAGCAAGATGCCGCAACCAACCCGGAGGCCGACGATGCGCCAGTGGTGCGCTTCGTCAACAAGATGCTGCTGGATGCCATCAAGGGCGGCTCCTCGGACCTGCACTTCGAGCCCTACGAGAAAGTCTACCGGGTGCGCTTCCGTACCGATGGCATTCTCCATGAAGTGGCACGCCCGCCTATCCAATTGGCCCCCCGGATCTCGGCACGCCTGAAGGTCATGGCCAGCCTGGACATCTCCGAGCGGCGCAAACCACAGGATGGCCGGATCAAGATGAAAATCTCCAAGTCCAAGGCCATCGACTTCCGCGTCAACACGTTGCCCACCCTGTGGGGCGAGAAGATCGTGATGCGGATCCTCGACCCTACCAGTGCACAGATGGGCATCGACGCCCTGGGCTACGAGGAGGACCAGAAAGAGCTGTATATGACGGCCCTCAAGCAACCCCAGGGCATGATCCTGGTCACCGGGCCCACCGGCTCAGGCAAGACCGTATCGCTCTATACCGGCCTGAACATCCTCAACACCACCGACGTGAACATCTCCACCGCCGAAGACCCGGTGGAGATCAACCTGGAAGGCATCAACCAGGTCAACGTCAACCCAAAGCAGGGCATGGACTTCTCCCAGGCGCTGCGCGCCTTCCTCCGTCAGGACCCGGACATCATCATGGTCGGCGAGATCCGCGACCTGGAAACCGCCGAGATCGCCATCAAGGCAGCCCAGACCGGGCACATGGTGATGTCCACCCTGCACACCAACAGTGCCGCGGAAACCCTGACCCGCCTGCGCAACATGGGTGTGCCGGCCTTCAACATCGCCACCTCGGTCAACCTGATCATCGCCCAGCGCCTGGCGCGCAAGCTGTGCAGCCATTGCAAAAAGGAAGTGCAGGTGCCACGCGAAACCCTGCTCCACGAGGGTTTCCCGGAAGACAAGATCGGCACCTTCAAGATCTACGGCCCGGTCGGCTGCGAAAATTGCAAGGGCGGCTACAAAGGCCGTGTCGGTATTTATGAAGTGGTTAAAAACACCCCGGCGCTGCAGCGGATTATCATGGAAGAAGGCAACTCCATTGATATTGCCTTGCAAATGCGCAAGGACGGCTTCCCCGACCTGCGCACTTCCGGCCTGATGAAGGCCATGCAGGGTGTCACCAGCCTGGAAGAGGTCAACAGGGTGACCAAGGATTGAGGTGATGACAGGGGAAGAGCCAGCTCCTGCTCACGGACTACCTGAGTGGCTTCGCGAGCAGAGCTCGCTCCTGCAAGATGTCGGGCAAGCTTGATAAATACCAAGAACCAGCCTGTCTGGAACGATTGAACAGGCGTTATCGCTAGGGCGAAAAGATGGCTGAAAAGGCATTGAAAACCAGTGTGTTCGCCTGGGAAGGCACGGACAAGAAAGGCACCCGGATCAAGGGCGAACTGAGCGGGCAGAACCCTGCGCTGGTCAAAGCCCACCTGCGTAAGCAGGGCATCAACCCGACCAAGGTGCGCAAGAAATCCACCTCGCTGCTCAGCAAGGGCAAGAAAATCAAGCCCATGGACATCGCCCTGTTCACCCGACAGATGGCGACCATGATGAAAGCCGGCGTTCCACTGCTGCAGAGCTTCGACATTATCGGCGAGGGTTTCGACAATCCGAACATGCGCAAGCTGGTGGACGAGGTGAAGCAGGAAGTGGCCGCCGGTAACAGCTTCGCCGCTTCTCTACGCAAAAAGCCGGAATACTTTGACGATCTGTATTGCAACCTAGTGGAGTCAGGCGAGCAATCGGGTGCCCTGGAAACCTTGCTGGATCGAATCGCCACCTACAAGGAAAAGACCGAGCAACTGAAGGCCAAGATCAAGAAGGCGATGAACTATCCCATCGCCGTAATCGTGGTGGCGGTCATCGTCTCGGCAATTCTGCTGATCAAGGTGGTCCCGCAGTTCCAGTCGGTATTCGCCAACTTCGGCGCGGAACTACCGGCCTTTACTCTGATGGTGATCGGTTTGTCCGAGATGCTTCAGGAATGGTGGTTTATCGTACTGCTGGTCATGTTCAGCGCAGCTTTTGCCTTCAAGGAAGCCCACAAGCGCTCGGAGAAATTCCGCAACTGGGTTGATCGAACCGTCCTCAAACTGCCAATCGTCGGCGATATTCTCTACAAGTCGGCTATCGCTCGCTTCGCCCGGACACTGTCGACCACCTTCGCTGCCGGTGTTCCTCTGGTCGATGCTCTCGACTCCGTTTCCGGAGCCACCGGCAATGTGGTATTCCGAAATGCCACCAACAAGGTGAAGTCCGACGTCTCCACCGGCATGCAGCTCAACTTCTCCATGCGTACCACCGGCGTCTTCCCGACCATGGCCGTGCAGATGACCGCTATCGGCGAGGAGTCCGGCGCCCTAGACGAGATGCTCGGCAAGGTGGCGACCTTCTACGAGGAAGAAGTCGATAACAAGGTCGATGGCCTCACCGCCCTGATGGAGCCGATGATCATGGCCGTACTCGGCGTGCTGGTCGGCGGCCTGATCATCGCCATGTACCTACCAATCTTCCAACTGGGCAGCGTTGTAGGCTAACGCATGTCTCTTATCGACTTCCTGGCCAGCCATATGCTGGCCTTTGTTTTGTGCGCACTGCTGCTCGGCTTGCTGGTCGGTAGCTTCCTCAACGTGGTGGTCTACCGCCTGCCGAAGATGATGTTCCGCGACTGGAAGGTCCAGGCCCGGGAAGCGCTGGAGTTGCCGGCCGAGCCGGCGGGAGCGACCTTCAACCTGATGTTGCCAAACTCGTGCTGTCCGCATTGTGGCCATGAGATCAAGCCCTGGGAAAACATCCCGCTGCTGAGCTACCTGGTGTTGCGCGGCAAGTGCTCCGCCTGTAAAAGCCCGATCAGCCTGCGCTATCCGCTGGTGGAGCTGACCTGCGGCCTGCTGTCGGCCTATATCGCCTGGCATTTCGGCCTTACTTGGCAGACCGGCGCCATGCTGCTGCTGACCTGGGGTCTGCTGGCCATGAGCCTGATCGACGCCGACCATCAGTTGCTGCCTGACGTGTTGGTGCTACCGCTGCTCTGGCTGGGCCTGATCCTCAACTACTTCGGCCTGTTCACCAGCCTGGGCGACGCCTTGTGGGGAGCGGTGGCCGGCTATCTGAGCCTGTGGTCGGTGTACTGGCTGTTCAAGCTGATCACCGGCAAGGAGGGCATGGGTTACGGCGACTTCAAGCTGCTGGCCATGCTCGGCGCCTGGGGTGGTTGGCAGATACTGCCTCTGACCATCCTGTTGTCCTCCCTGGTCGGCGCTATCCTGGGAGTAATCCTGCTGCGCCTGCGCAACGCCGAAACCAGTACGCCGATACCTTTCGGCCCTTATCTGGCGATTGCCGGCTGGATAGCGCTGCTTTGGGGTGACAAGATCACCAGCTCCTACCTGCAGTTCGCAGGGTTCAACTGAGCAAGCGACAGTAGTAGGGTGGGCTTCAGCCCACCCTACTTGGACAGCATTCGCCAGCCACCTCCCCCTGCACTACAATCGCGCCTCCACGAAAAGGCTGGCGGGAGCCACGATTCGTTTATGAAACCCTGGATTCTCGGCCTCACGGGCGGTATCGGCAGCGGCAAGAGCGCCGTTGCCCAGCATTTCATCGATCTTGGCGTGCACACCGTGGATGCCGACCACGCCGCGCGCTGGGTGGTCGAGCCTGGGCGACCGGCGCTGACGAAGATCGTCGAGCGCTTTGGCGACGAGATGCTGCTGGCCGACGGCAACCTGAACCGAGCCGCCTTGCGAGCAAAGATATTCCAGGACGAAAGCGAGCGGCGCTGGCTGGAAGCCCTGCTGCACCCGTTGATCGGCCAGGAGATCAACGACTACCTGGCCCAGGCCGAATCCCCCTATGCCATCCTGGTCTCGCCGTTGTTGGTCGAATCGGGGCAATACCACATGGCGCAACGCGTGCTGGTGGTGGACGCGCCCGAGGCACTACAGGTGCAGCGCACCGTCCTGCGCGACAGTACTTCCCCCGAGCAGGTCGAGGCAATTCTCAAGGCCCAGGCCAACCGCGAGGAGCGTCTGCGCCACGCTCATGACATACTGGTCAATGACCGCGACCTCGGCTGGTTGAAAAGCGAAGTCGAGCGCCTGCACAATTTCTATCTGACCCTGCGTGGAGGCCGGGAATCATGAGCCAACCCACCATCGTCGAATGCCCGACCTGCGGCGCCCCGGTCGAGTGGGGCCCGCAAAGCCCGAATCGGCCGTTCTGCTCGGAGCGCTGCAAGCTGATCGACCTAGGCGCCTGGGCCGCGGAAGAACATGCGATTCCCGGCAATCCGCAAGAGGATGAGCTGTTCTCGGAGAATCTGCCGCCGCGTGCGCACTGACGCTCCTCGATCAACTCTTGGGCTCGTCGTTCTTCCACGGCGCCTGCAAATAGCGTGTGCGGTTGAAGGTTTCCAGCCACTCCGGCTGGAACACCACCAGCGCACTGATCACCATGCCGTTGATAAAGGCCTCGGGGAACATCACCAGCCACAGATAGCCAGCGAACTCATCCAGCCAGGGCGGCATCGGGAAATATCCATCGGTCCACAGCACTCCCAGCCCGAGCAACAGGCAGACCAGGGCTGTCAGGGCCGCCGGGAAGAAACCGCAGCAGAAGATATAGACGAACAGATTGCGTGGCTGGCGCCGTTCGACCACTTGCGCGCAGCCTTCGGCGATCAGTACCGGCACCAGGACCAGAAGAACACCGTTCAGCCCCAATGCAGCGAGGTCCTGACGGCCCAGGGCCAGCAGCCCCAGTTGAGCAACAGCTCCACCGAGCAATGCCAGAGGCCAATCGAGCAGCAGAGTCACCGCGGTCATGCCGATGAAGTGGTAGGAAAGGCCCGAGGCGAAGTCGCGGCGCACCAGCCACAGCAGGAACAGCGCGAACATGGTTCCGAACAGCAGGTGCTGGCGACGGCTATCGCTGAACAGCTCGAGCCAGGGTGCACGCCAGATCGCCCAGAGCAGTGCCGGCAGGTACAGACACCAGCCAATTACCAGGCTTTCCGTTGACAGCAGTTCAGCCGCGATCACCCTTCTCTCCGACTCGAATAGACCTGGATATCCGAGCGAGCGGACCAACCCGCCTGAGCCCTCCAGAACTCCAGCGCGCCCGGGGCATCGGTGAGCACGAACACGTGTGACTTGTGGATACCCAGCTCGGCCAGTTGCGCCAGCGCCTGGCGCAGTAGTGCCCGCGCCAGGCCCTGCCCACGACAGGACTCATCCACCACCAGATGCTGCAAGTAACCGCGCCGGCCGTCATGCCCGACCAGCACGCAACCCAGCAGACGTCCTTCGTGCTCGCAAAGCAGGCTCAAGCCGGGATTGCGCCGAAGATAGGCACAGAACGGAGCGAAGTCGTCTTCAGCCCGCAACTGGATACCTGGCGTACGCTGCCAGAGCGCCATCAAGGCGGGGTGGTCTTCAGGCTGGATGGGGCGAATCGAGGTCATGGACAGGCTCCCCGGAATGGCGGCAAGTCTACACCGACCTCTGGGCACGTCGACACCAGCACGCCATTCGGCCACACATGGATGAAAGGCTTCACGACAGGCTCTAAGCTGAATCGCATGAAAGAGTCCGACTATCTGCGCCTGCTCACCTACCAGGCCGAACAAGCCAATCTGATGCTGTCGAATGCCCGCAAATGGGAGCGCGAACGCTGGGTCTGCCAACGCCTGCTGGACGCCTTGAACGTCAGTTACAACGTAGAGGAGTTCGGTCCCGGACAGGAGCCACCGGATGTGCTGTTTCGCGAGGCCAGTTTCGAGGTGTTCCTGGTGCTCGACGCCGGCCGTCGTCTCAACGAGGAATGGCGCGCCGAACTGCAGCGCCGCCGCAATGCCTTCTCGCTGAGCCAACTGATTCGCCGCGAACCCCGCCCAAAGCGGATATCCACCGCCGAGCTGCAGGGCCTGCTGGCCCCCACGCTGCGTAAGAAGGCACACAATTACCGGGAGCGCGGCATCGACCTGGGCGAGCTCGACATGCTCGCCTACGTCAACCTGAAACGCGCCATCCCCGACTTCAACAGCAACTTCCCCCCACCAAGCGAGTACCTGCGCCAGGGTTGGCGCTCACTCTCCCTGGTCGGCCCCACCTTCGCCAGGGTGCTGTTCGCCCACAGCGATTCGCCGGACTTCCTGCGCAACAACCTGGGGCGCAGCGTTCTGTTCGACCTGGGAGTCGGCCTGTAGGCAAGGCTCACTCATAGAACAGGGTGAAGGTCGCAGTGGTGGAAACCAATCCGCTGCTGATGTCGCTCACTGCGCCAGTCCGGTAATAACGGGCCGTCAGCGGGATGCGGACATTTGGCTGGCCTAGCGACGTACTGGTGAAAAACCGCTTGGTCGCCAGCGGCACGACGGTGGTGCTATGGGCGTCGCCCTGGAACAGTTGCACACCGACGCCGGTCGCCATTTCTGCGCCGACTGCATTGGCCAGCACATCGGGGAGTGCCTGGGGACCGTCGATCTGGTAGCTCACCTTGACCCCTGAATCGCAAAGCATGTTGATATTGAACGACCGCGCCTTGTCCGCACCCGGCAAGGCGGGCTTGCTGGCACTGAAATCGGTTTTCGCCACCGTCGGGAGCTGTACGGTGATATTCCGACTGTCAGGATTGACCTCACAGGCCAGGGAGTTGACGATGAAATTGCCAGTCAACATCAGGTCGGCCACCGTCAGGTTCGCGTAGCTGATCGACGACACCCCGCTGACCGCCAGGGGACCTCCGGAGGTATCTATATCCCCGGTCTTGATCAAACGGACCCACCACTTGACCTTGAGAGGATATCTGGTGGCCTGAACATCCCAGGCCAGACTGGATATCGGAGTGACCTGGTTATAGTCCGGATTGCAATTGTCCTGGTTGCACCAGAACACCGAGATGCCAATCCCCGGGACATTGGTGGCGAAAACCGAACTGAACCCATTGCTGGTGAACCCTGGCACTGCAGCCCCGATACCGCTGGCCAGGGTACCGGCCACCTTTCCAGTAGACGAACAACTGATGCTCGGCCCCGAAAAACTCTGCCAACCGCTGCTCCACAACTCCGTGCCAACGGGGGCATCCCGTGGAACTCCCAGCATCACCGACGGAAAGGGAATGGTCGCCACCGACTTGGAATACCCCGACTCGAAACTGCAGCCCGCCGCCCACGCCACAGGGCTTGTCACCGTAAACAACAGCAACGACAGAACCCACTTTTTCATAGAACTCTCTCCAACAGCATGGGCACTCGCCACAGCCTTCATAAATGAGGGGAAGCCCCAGCCACGCTCTCCAGCGATTGAGCTGCCGCCACCCCAAAGACTCACTCATAGAACAGCGTGAAGGTCGCAGTGGTGGAAACCAGCCCGCTGCTGATGTCGCTCACCGCGCCGGTCCGGTAATAACGAGCCGTCAGCGGAATGCGGACACGCTCACCTTCGGAAACCGTAGTGGCCGCCAGCAGCTTGGTAGCCAACGGCTGCACCATGTTGCTGTCGAGACCACCTCGGAACAGTTGCACACTAACACCGGCGGCCATCCCTTCACCGGTCGCATTGCCCAGAACATTCGGCACTACCGTATTTCCATCGATCCGGTAGTTCACCTTGGCACCGGCATTGCAAGTCATGTCGATGCTGAAGGCCCTGCCTGTGTTCGCACCGGTCAGGACGGGCGAACCGGCAGTGAAATCGGTCTTCGCCACCGTGGGCAACGCTACCGTGATGTTCTGGCTGCCGGAGTCGACCAGGCAGGCCGGCGCGGTGACCGTCGTGACGCCCGAAAAGGTCAGATCGGATACCCGATACTGGCCTCCGCCATAGAACACGGAGGTCTTGCCCCCCACCTGCAGGATGCCGGGGCTGATGTCGCCGGTCTTGACCAGGTAGACCATGAACTGGGTGAAGGGGTCGTAGTGGCCCGCTTTGTACGACCAGTTCAGGCTGCCGACCTCCGCCCAGAGCTGACCCTGGCCCAGACTGCCGGTCGCCAGGGGGTCGGATGAGCAGTTGCTGGCGCCGAGGTTGCACCAGAACACGGCGATACCAATGCCGGGAACGTTGGTTTCATGGATCGCGCTGTTGCCAATCCGGGGGCCAATGTCTCCGGACATCTGCCCAATGACGGTTCCCGCACTGCAGTGATCCAGGCGACCTGTGGGCACCCAGCTCCAGCCATTGGTCTTCCAGAGCACCGTACCGACCGGATTGCTATCGGGAGGTACGGTCAGCGACGAGGGCAATGCGATGACCTGGGAGCCCATGCCGGCATGACCAGCCCCACCTGGCCCCCAGGTACAAGACCAGCCCACCGATGGCAGGCCTGCCAGGAGCACCAGCAACCACAAGAACTTTTTCATGAATACCTCAGTGACCTTCCGCTCCTCCGCGCACTACCTCCCTGGCACACCTCGACTCAACGCCGAGCGAGTTCCGTACGACCTGGCCGCTTCGTGCAAACTGCCTCGGCCTGCAGGAACGGCACCGTGTCTTCTCCGGCTTCGCCCGGTAGCTGGTAGTTCACCTGGCACTGACGATCCGGCCCTTCCCCCCAACGTACCTGCAAGTGCCCCTGCCGCTCCTCGCTGCGCAGGAACACGCGGCTTCCCTGACCAACCATGGCCAGGCTGTTGCCTGCGCCATCCAGAACATCGGCGCCAACCGGCAGTTGTTTGCCGGCTTCGTCACGTAGCGTCAGCAACAACGGCTGGCCGATGACGGTCGGGTACTTGAGCATGACCACAGCGCCATAGCGTGGCGCCACGTTCTGCGAGGTGGTTTGTAGTTCGACGTCCGTCGAAGTCCCTTTGGGATCGAGCGCCACCTCGTTCTGCCGGTAGGGCATCAGACCGGCCACCACACCGTAGCCACCGCCGTCGACAGTGCCGACGCTGCTGTTGAGCAACCTGGCGCCATCGGCCCCCTTGGCCTCCACCACCACGCGGGTTTCGCCCTGGGACTGGCTGAAACTCACCCCTCCCGGATGCACCACCACGCTGCCGGTCAGGCCCAGGCCGAGTTGGTGGTAACCCTCTCCGCCGCTGACGCTGGCGGAAATGTTGGTCTTGGCCGTGTGGTACTGCAGGTTGGCGCCGCCGCTATCGGAATTCTCGCCATCGCTATGGCTGCGCGCTCCGTACACGCCATAGCTGAGCTGGCTGCGATCACCATGCGTGCCGGAGACGCTCACCATGGCGTTGGCGTCCCCGGAGTCCGACCAACTGGTCGAGCTGTTCAGGTACGGCGCACGTGGCGAACTCCCCAGCGGCATCGACAGACTGAGCATGTACCGGGTTTCCGATTCGCCGGCGCCATCGCGTGTGCGGCTGGCGGACAGGTTGAAACTGCCCCAGCGAAAGCTGTTCGAATAACCGGCCTGGTAGCTCATGTCGCTACCCTTGGAAGCATTCCAGTAGTTCTGCGCGGAGCCGCTGAGGAACAGATTGCCAAAGCCATCCAGCGGCTGGCTGACGTTGATCTGCAAGCGATTGCGCTGGCGCAGCACGCCACCGCCGTTGGAGCTGCTCAGTTGCGCATAGTCGGCGAGGTTGAGGTAGCCCTCGCTGGAAAAGCGGTGAGCCGCCACCACGAAGTTGGTTCCCGTCGGCTCCACCAGCTTGCTGTAGCTGATCCGATAACTCTGTCCGCTGGCGCTTTCGCCCAGGCCGTCGCCACCGGGCAGGCCGGATGCCTGGGAATGGGTGACGTCAACGGCGACCGCGCCCAGCGAGGTGCTCAGCGCCAGGCCGCCCTGCACGGCCATGTACTGCTCGGCGATGATGCTGCCGGTGTAGCCGGTCCACTGGTCGCCGATACCACGCTGATAGGTGCCCTGCACGAAATGAGGGGCATCATCGAGGTCATCATTGCGATACTGGCCGGCCACCACGCTGTAGCGCGAGACGCCCGGACGCAGCATCTGGGCTACCGATGCGAAGGGCACGGTGAAGGTCCTGCTGCGACCGTCGGCCTCGCTGACGGTAACCTCAAGGTCGCCGGCATAACCAGTGCTGTAGAGGTCATCGATGATGAACGGCCCAGGCGCCACATTGGTTTCGTACAGCACGTTGTCACCCTGGCGTACGGTGACCTTGGCGTTGGTCTCCGCCGTACCGCGGATCGCCGGGGCAAAGCCACGCTGCGAGTCGGGCAGCATGCGGTCGTCCGAGGCCAGTTGCACACCGGTGTAAGGGACGCTGTCGAACAGCTCCGACGACGTGTAGTACTCACCCACGGTCAGTTGCGACTTCAGCGAGCTGATGTCGCGCTGGGCATAGCTGCTGATGGAGGAGTACTCGCCCGAGCTGGAGCCCTGGTCTCCACTGCTCTGGTTGTAGCTGCCGTTATGGCGCAAACGCCAGTCGCCGAGGTTCAGGCCGGCATTGAGGCCAGCGTAGTATTGAGTCTGCTTGCTGCCCCGGTTGTCGTTGCGATAGGCATTGGCGTTGTAGTCGACGAATGCCGCAGTGACGCCGCGATCCCAATCACGCGGGTCGGCATAACCGCGCACGATGCGGCTCAGGTAGGCCTGGGGAATGCTCAGGTCGATGCGCAGTTCGCCCAGGTCGAAGTTGACGCGGGCCTCCGGCACCAGGCGGCCGATATCCAGGCAACCGTCATCCCCTTCCAGCTCTGCCGATGCATCCGGCAGCTTTTCGATATCCAGGCCGAGGCCGGCCAGTTGGCTGCGATTGAAGCAGTAGCTGGACGGGACGCCAGGTGTCTCGCCATCGCGCACCTGGATTTCCTGGCGACCGTTCCAGACCTGGTTGACGTACACATCGACCCGATAGCTGCCCGGCGCTACCGGGTTGCCATGCTCGAAGCGCGAGAGATCGACGTCGTTGCCATGGATGAACGCCGGGTTGAACGCGGCGTACAGGGGATTGTCCGCGATACTCCGGGCCAGTGCGCTACAGCTCGCCAATCCGGCGGCGATGGCAACAGCCAGCAACAGGGGCTGAAACTGAGCGGCCTGCTGTACTACTGTCGAATTACGGGGTCCGGCCAACATCGAAGCGCAGCCTCTCGGTAGTCACGGGACAAAACGATCCCCCGGCGACTAAACAGCCACCGCTCGGAGAAAAGGATCGGTAGGGAAACTCAGAGCACTGTGGCGGTCTGTTCCGGAGCCACGCCGTAGTCGCTCATCCAGCGGAAACGAACCTGCCTGTCGGCAGCCTGGCCAGCGAAACCAGCCAGAGGGAACTCCGCACTGGAGTGGGGGGAAATCATGCCGCCCCCGGTGTCGTAGCGCTTACCACCCTGCTCCAATACCAGGGAGCTGAAGGACAGGTGATAGGCACTGGAATTCTCGCCACGCAGAACATGGCCATCAGCAGATGGAACTACCCGCCAGGCCACCTGGCGTATCGCCGAGGCCATATCGCCGGGCAGGCCAGTTGGCCGATAGAACAACTTGAGACGCGAGCGGACGGCAATCTGCATGAAGTTGATATCGGCATCCTGGGGCATGGGGGGTACCTCCAGGGCGTTGAACCAGAACAGCGACTCGCGGTCTTGCGGTAGCTTCTCGCCGGTGAACACCAGACGCACGCTCTGCCCCATCTTCGGGTCCAGACGGAATATCGGCGGCGTGACCAGGAAGGGGGCATCGGCATTCTGCGGTGCCACAGTAGGATCGCCGCGATCGACCCATACCTGCATCAGTACCGGGTCGTTACCTTTGTTGGTCATCTTGACCGTGACTTCACGCTCCTTCGCCGAATAGATCACTCGCGTACCGTCGATGAGCACGGCTGCCTGCACAGGCGGGATGACCTGCGCGAACAGCAGCAGGCCGACGATCAGCGAGCTGTAGATGGAAAGGGAGAAACGATTCATTCGAGGGACCTGCGGAGAACGCCCGGGGAATTCCCCGGGCAAGGTGAAATCACTCGTAGGACATGACGAACTGCACGCTGGCGGACAGAGCACCCGGCGTGGTGTCGTTCTGCGCAGCGAAGTACTGGGCGTAGTACTGCAGCGCCGCGTTGCCCGACGCGTCCGCTACCACGGCGCGATTCATCACATTGGTATCGTTGGCGATGTTGATCGGGTTCAAATTCTCGTCGAGGATCTGGACCTGGGCGTTGGTGACGCCGTTGGGGTCAACGGAGATGTTCTTCAGGTTGCCGTTGGCATCGACATTGCCATCTGGAGTGAAGGCAACCGACGCCTTGACGCCCGGGTCGCAGCTAGTGACGTTGAGAACGAAGCGAGTACGGCCGGCAGTGTCGTTCTGGTTTGCCAGCAGCGACTTGTCCACAATCGGCAGCGCCACGTTCACGTCGACCTGGGTCGGATCCAGCGCACAGGCGGTGCTGGTCACCTTGCCGGTAACGTTCAGCGTGCCGGCGGCGGGAGATGCCGCGAAAGCGCCCAGTGAAATACTCACGCCAGCCAGTGAAACCATGGCGGCGAGCAGATGCTTTTGCATGATCAGGCTCCAATCTTCAGTTCGCAAAAAAGACTTCTGGCATTCCGGACCGCGTTTCCTTGCTCACCCGAATGACCGAAGCCGGTATGGAGGCTTTCATTGCTCCACCCTGGCCCTCCCCATCGGGGAGACACAGGGCCAGCAGCCTCGGCGAGCGCTACTCTAGGAAGAAGAAGGGAACCCAGACATCAGATAATTCCTAAAGCCAGCATGGAAACTGGCACCGAGGAATGCGGAAAACGGGAGCAGCGAGAGTCTTCTCGCGAGGTATCGGATCGCTTCACATGACACCGGCCCGGGCCGGTGGGGAATCACTGGAACAGGTTGGACTTGATGCAGAACAGCAACAGTGCCTGGTCGCTGTCCACTTCCAGTTTGCGCATCGCCGCGACCTTCTGAGCGCTGACCGTCTTCACGCTGCGCTTCAGGTGCAGAGCGATCTCGCCGACGCTCATGCCGGAGACGAAGTGCCGCAACACTTCGAACTCCTTCATCGAAAGACTGGCGATGCGCCCATCGATATCGTCCCTGTCGGGCAACACGCTGTTATTCGACTGCATGCAGGGGCCACGATAGGTGTTCTGGCGGACGAGCGTGTCGAGGGCAACGAGAATCTCGTTGAGATCACCGTTCTTGAGGATCACCCCTGACACCCCGAGGTCATACAGGCTCGACAGGATCAGGTTGTTCGACAGCATGGTGAGGATCAGGATGCGAGTCGCCGGGAAGTTGCGCAGCAGGTACTCGATGAGCTTGATGCCATCGCCGTAGGTCTGGTCACCGGGCATGTTGTAGTCGGTAATCACGATATCCGGCCGCACCTCCTTGTACAGCCGGACCAGCTCACTGGAGCTCAGCGCCTCGCCAACCACGGCGAAACGCCCATCGCGCTCGATCACCTCGCGAACCCCCATCAGGACGATAGGGTGGTCGTCCGCCAAAACAACTCTGACTTTTTCCATAAGTACTTCATTGGCTCCGAACATTTGCGTTCAAGGGGTGCGGCCATCGTTACAAGGATAGTTCCTAGATATCTTCCAGGGCCGCGCCGATCCGTTCCATCAGAGCCGCCACCTTGGCGCTCAGATCCGGCCCCGGGGATTCGGCCAGCAAGTCCTCTTCAACGGAGCCGCAAGCTTCGGCCAGGCCATGTGCCTGCACTACCGCCAGGGCGCCACGCAGACGGTGCAACATCTGTCGAACATCGCCCAGGTCTCCCCGCAGCAAGGCTTCGCGCAAGCTCTGCGTATCCTGCCGCATGGTTTTCAGGAACAGGCCTCGCATCTTCTCCGAGACCTGGATACGGTCCACCGCCTCATCGGCTGCGACGCTTGCCGATGGAGGGCTCACTGCCGGTGGCATACCACCGCAGACCCTCCTCAATCCTCCATGCAGCGTACACAGGCTCATCGGCTTGACCAGCCAGGCGTTCATCCCCACCGCCATGCAACGCTCGCCCTCCTCGCGCGTGGCGTTTGCGGTCACACCGATGATGGGGATGTCCACACCCTGCTGGCGTAGGGCCTTGACCAGTTCATAGCCGTTCATCTCCGGCATGTTCACATCGGTCAGCAGCAGATCGAAGTCACCCGCCCCCCAGTGCCGCAACGCCTCTCGGCCGTTCGCCGCCAGCACCACGCTACAGCCGAGCTCTTCCAACTGCTCCTTGAGCAATACCTGGTTGATCGGGTTGTCCTCGGCAACCAGGATGCGCAGCCCCAGTTTCTCCAGCCTCGGCGCCGGCTCATCCGCCATCTCCATGACCGCTTCGCCACGCTGAGCGAGCCGCAACGCCTGGCCGATCCCTCGCAGGTGGTGAATGTTCACCTGCCAATCCTGCCCAACCCGCTGCGGCAGATAACCTCCATCAAGGAGAGCACTCACTCGTGGCCCGGCCCATGTCGACTCGGGCAAGCCGTCCGGCAGCAGATCGAGCAGCACCGAGCCTTCCGGCGGGGAGTTCGGTAGCAAAGCCACGGCAATCGCTGTCGCCCCCCAACGCTCGACCCAGGCGCACAGACAGGCGGCCAACTCCTTCAACGGAGCGCGTACGTAGACGCTCTCGCGCAGCAACTGGATACCCTCGGCCGCACGCTGGCGCGTATCCACAACCTCCAGGGGCAGTCGCAGCGTGAAACTGCTGCCCAGGCCGACCTCACTGATCACCCGCAGTGAGCCATCCATCATCCGGGTCAGGCTCCAGCATATCGACAAACCCAGGCCGGTACCGCTGATCGTATGTTGATGTCCATGAACCTGGTAGAACGGCTCGAACAGCCGCTCCTGCTGCTCCTCGGAGATACCGATACCCGTATCGGTAACCTGCCATTGCAGCTCCACCCAACCATCCCCGAACTCGATCGGCTTCAGGCGCAGCACCACCCGGCCGATGTCGGTGAACTTCAGGGCATTGCTCAGCAGGTTGTTGAGGATCTGCCGGATACGCGCCGCATCGCCCCGCACCAGCCCCGGCACCTCGGCATCCACGCAAGCGTAGAACTGCAGGTGCTTGCCTTCGGCCACCGCGGCATAGCCACGCATGACCTCCTCAGCCAACTCCAGTGGGCTGAACTCCACTTCTTCCAAGGCCATCTGCCCGGCCTCGATCTTCGATACGTCGAGCACGTCGCTGATCAACTGCAGCAAGGTCGAGGATGAGCGCTGGATGGTGCGCAGGTACTCCTCCTGCTGCTGGGTCAACTCGGTCAGGCCCAACAGTTCCAGGGTACCCAACACACCGTACAACGGCGTACGGATTTCATGGCTCATGGTCGCCAGAAACAGCGTCTTGGCCTCGCTCGCCGCGTCCGCCGAGCGTTTCGCCTCGGCCAGGGCGAGTTGAGCCTCCTTGTGTGCGGTGATGTCGTTGAAGGCACAGAGCTCGACATCCTCGCCGTTGTAGCGGGTCGGTGCGAAGCTGGCGCACAGATAGCGCCCATTGACCACTGCGCAAACCTCACCGCCAGCCTCACCGGGCGCGGTGGAAAAGTCCCAGTCGCGACTCATCCTGGTAATGTTCTGGGCATCGCCGAGCCAGAGTTCGGCCAGACGGTTCTGCATCACCACCTGGTGGTCGCTACGGCGCATCACGCAAAGGGCGACTGGCGCGGTCTGGATCACGTCGCGGCTGAAAGCATCGCTCTCGACGATATAGCGGTGTGCCCGGTTGGCAGGCTCCACCACCCGGCGCGCATACCAGCGAACCATGTACCAACCACCGCCCAGGCTTCCCAGCAGCAACGCAAGAATGCCCAGCAACGGCCATTTGGCGGTACGGAACAGGCTCCGGTAATCGACCCTGTAGAGCGCCACCCAACCGTTCTGTGGAGCGCTGCTCAGCTTGAACAGCAGGCCGTTTGCCGTGAAGGTCATGCCTTCGTCATAGTCCTGCGGCATCGCCTGCGAATCGACCAGTACGTCGCCCCGTGGCGAAATCAGTGCCATCTCGTCGAAAACCGCACGGGCGAGTATCTGCTCGAAATCGTCGATTCGCTCCAGATCCAGCAAGGAAACCGCTACCACGTGACGCGTCTGGTCGCCGACCCACCAGAGCGAATCGGGCACATCGAGGGTCGTGAAGCCCAGCAGCTCCAGGTTAGCGTCATCACCGGAGTATCGCCGGGCCACGCCCCACTGCACGGAGGTATCCTCCTCCGGACGGCGGCTCTGCTGCACCCCATCGCGGATACGCTCCATCACAGCCTGGTAGGTCTCCCTGGTCAGAGCGTTGTGGCCTGGGAAGTTGCCGATGGAAGGCACCGCGAGGCTGGTCGAGCTGTTCATGTCGAACAGCACGACCTGCGGAGAGGGATACCGCGAGATACTCCAGTAGCTGCTGTAGAAGTTGGCCAACCGCACTCCCAGGGAAAACGGCCGTGGATGGTCGCCCAACTCCAGATGCCGTCGCCGCTGCGCCAGGGTGAACGGCATGGCGAAGGAGAACTCTCGCCCCTCGTGGATTTCCAGGCCGTCGATGCGCGCGAGCAGACGGCCCCGCACCGGGACGATATCCTGCTCCTTCGCACCGCTTTCCGACGGCAGGGCGCCTGGTCGCGTTTCCCGCATCAGGAATTTCTCGTGCTCAAGGATATCGCCGATCAGCCGGGAGAAATGAAAGTTGATCTTGTCTTTCTCTTCCTGGACCACCCGCCCCAGTGCCCAGTAAGTGATACCGATCAGCAACACTGCCAACGGGAGGGCGCAAAGCAGGACGATATTCAAGCGCAGCGAGGTGCTCGCCAGCTTGTGGATCGATCCGTTGTCAGGGGCCATAGGCAAAAGCGTCCGAACACGCATGGGCTACCAGCAGAATGTAGATGCCACTGGCCAACTCGGCGACCCGGCCCTCATCCACCCTGAACGCTCAAGCATGCAACGAACCGGTAGCGGTGGCACGGGAAGCCGGCAGGTATGCCACATTCGCCCGCTCATCCATAAGCAACTGCAAGAACAACTGCGGCGCGACCGCTTCGGAAATCAGGAAGCCCTGGACTCGGTCGCACTCGAAGCGGCGCAGCATGGCCAGCTCCTCCTTGCTCTCCACTCCTTCGGCCACCACTTCCAGGCCCAATTGCCTGCCCAGGCTGACGATGCTTTCCAGAGCCGTAGACAAGCCGTCGTCCTCGACGCAACCACGGATCAGCGCACGGTCGATCTTCAGCTCGGTGAAGGGCGTCGACACCAGGTTGTAAAACGAACTGTAGCCCTGGCCGAAATCGTCCTGCGCCAGACCGAACCCTTTCATCCGCAGACGGCAGGCTCCGGCGTAGTAATTGCTGGGCGCCACCGTGGTGCTGCACTCCAGCAACTCGAAGACGATGCTGCCAGGGGCGCCAGCGTGGGTGACCACGAAATCGTGCAGGCGATCCGGAAGGCTCGGGTCGTCCAGCAGGTGCGTCGGCAAGTTCACCGACACCGGAATGCGGAAACCCGCTTCGCCCCACAGCGCCTGGGCACGCAGGGCCTGTTCGAGAACCAGCCAGAGCAGGGCCTCGTCCAGACCGGCCTGCCCCAGGGAGGATATGAACTCGCCGGGCATCAGCGTACCGTGCTGCGGGTGGATCCAGCGCACCAGCGCCTCGGCGGCGGAAATGCGGCCGTCGCCCAGAGACTTCTTCGGCTGGAACCAGGCCTGGAACTGCCAGTTCTTCAGTGCAGCCGACAGCTCATCGGGTTTCCACTCCCTGCGATCATCGGTCGGAAGAGCATCGTGTTTACGCTTCCCTTTCTCCAGCTTACCCAGCAGGCGGCGGATAGACAGCGGCAACGCCGGTTTGGCGATCTGGCCGACGACCGTGATGCCCAGGACACTGGCCAGCCGACAGGCACTCCCCATCACCCGCCGGGAAGACGAACTCATGATTGCCAATAGCGGCGGCCGCTTGAGTTCGGACAGTCGCTGGATCAGTTGCACGCCGTCCAGCCCCGGCATCATCAGGTCGCTCAGGACCAGATCGAATTCGCGAGCCTTCAAGCGCGACAGGGCGTCTTCGCCATCCGCCGCCGCCTCCAACCGACTCACCCCCTGCTCGCGAAACAGGTTCACCAGGTACTCACGTTGGAAGGCCTGGTCTTCGACTATCAGGATTCGGTAGGGGAACATGCTTGATTCTCCATCTGAATGGTGGTCAGGCAGCTATGAAGGGCGTGCAGGTCGACCGGCTTGATCAGACAGACACTCATTCCCGCCTCCCGGCAGCGTTCTCTTTCTTCGGGCATCGCATTCGCCGTGGCACCGATGATCGGTCCCCGGCAGCCTTCCCGGCGCAGGGCGCTGGCCAGCTCATAGCCGTTCATCCGCGGCATGTTCAGGTCGGTCAGTACCACGTCGAAAGCGTTCGAACGCCAGATCGCCAAGGCCTCGAGACCATCGGAAGCCAGTTTCACGCTACAGCCCAGTTCCTTCAATTG
This sequence comes from Zestomonas carbonaria, assembly GCF_904061905.1. Taxonomy (GTDB): domain Bacteria; phylum Pseudomonadota; class Gammaproteobacteria; order Pseudomonadales; family Pseudomonadaceae; genus Aquipseudomonas; species Aquipseudomonas carbonaria. The sequence goes on along the minus strand of NZ_CAJFCI010000043.1, from coordinate 56,942 downwards.
GTCGCAAAGGATCAGTTGGTTGATCGGATTGTCTTCGACGATCAGCACCCGCATACCCAGCGCCTGGGGTGGCGGAAGGATACCGCCGCCCGATTTATCTGCACTCGTGCAACCCTGCGCCAGCCCTACGGCCTGGCATAGCGACGCCAGGCTGTACAGGCCGACATGCCAATCGCAGTCATGGCGCCGAGGCTGATCGTGGCCATTGGCGGAGACCACTACCCGGCAACCGCTCCAGTCCGGCAACGGTTCCGCGTCCTGCTCATCGAGACGCACATCCACCAGTACGGCCTCGGCATCGATCTCGAGCTGGCTTCCGGGCAGCACCACCTGGGCTCGCGCGCCCCAGCGGGTCAGCCAGCCGCACAGGTTTTCGGAAAGTTCGCGTACTGGTGCGTGCACCCACACCAGCGCGCCCTCCAACTCAGGCTCTATAACGCTCGCGGTGTCGACCTGCTGCAACGGCAGGGTCAGGGTGAAGCTGCTGCCCAGCCCCGAGTCGCTTACCACTCGCAAACAGCCATTCATCAGGTCGCTGAGGCGCCGGCAGATCGACAACCCCAGGCCGGTGCCATCCGTCGAGAGGGGATGACCGCCGACCTGGTAGAACGGATCGAACAGATGACGTTGCTCTTCGATGGAAATACCGATGCCGGTGTCGGCGACCTGCCAGTCCAGGGTGACTCGTTCACCATCGCGCCCGACGACCCGCACACGCACCACTATGCGACCGCTATCGGTGAACTTGACCGCATTGCTCAGCAGGTTGTAGAGGATCTGCCGGATACGCATGGCATCGCCCAGCAGGACGAGCGGCAACTGCGGATCGCAGCAGGCATAGATCTGCAAACCCTTGCCGCGTGCCGCCGCCGCATAGGACTGCAGCACATCCTGGAGCAGCTCCAACGGCGAGAACTCGACCATGTCCAGGCCCAACTGGCCGGCCTCTATCTTCGATACATCGAGCACGTCGCTGATCAGTTGCAGGAGTGCAGACGAGGAACGCTGGATAGCCTGCAGATAGCCAGCCTGCTGGGTATCCAGCGAAGTGCGCTCAAGCAGCTCGAGAGTGCCAAGCACACCGTAGAGGGGCGTGCGGATCTCATGACTCATGGTTGCCAGGAACAACGTCTTGGCTTCGTTCGCGGCATCCGCCATGCGCTTCGCCTCGGCCAGCGCGGCCTCGGTCTGCTTGCACTCGCTGATGTCGCTGAAGGCGCAGAGCAGGACATCCTCGCCCTGGTAGCGGGTTGGCGCATAGCTCAGATAGAGATGCCGACCGTCCGCCGTCTCGATTTCCTCCGAGTTACCGGCCTGCTCATTGGCGAAGGCCTTTTCGACCAATGCGTGCGCCCATCGCCGAGGCACTTCCCTCTCCTCCAGCCAGCACTGCGCCAGATGATTCTTCAGCACCGCCTCGGCATCGCGGCGGCGTAACACGCAGAGGGCGACCGGCGCGGTCTGGATCACCGTGCGAGAAAATCTCTCGCTTTCCACCAGCGCCTCCAGGCGCTGCTGCGCCGGATCGATCAGTCTTCGGTCAATGCGCCGGGACACTCCCCACAGCGTGACTGCCGCGATCAGGCAGAGCAGCAGGGAAAGCCCCAACTGCGGCCACAGGGGCACCAACAGATCGAACAGGCTGACATAGTAGATCAGGCTCCAGTTCGAGCTGCCGAGGTGCTTGAGCAGGGCCAGGTGGAGGTGCAGCGGGTCCCCGCCACTGAGAGCGAAACTGTCCTGCGTCCAGATTTGGCGGAAATGCTCGCCCATGGCCGGGACCGGGGCGCTGCCGAGGATCGCCCGGTGCTGCTGGTCGAGCAGCAGGTAGCTACCGGCTTCCGGCACGTTGAAGGAGGCCATCAGGTCGGTGCCGCGCAGCTCCAGCCCCAGCCAGCCGGCATCCTGGTGATCGGAAACCCGCGCGAACAGGTACAGCCGCAGATGTCCGTCCGCAGGATCGGCCAGCCAGCGTACTGCCTGCTCTTCATCCTCCGTACCGGGTTGCCGCAGCGCTTCGAGAACCGTCTCCGGCACCAGGGGGTCGAACGACAACCCGCCATCCAGACGTGTCACAGCCGTCGCACCCGGCTCGACGTACAGCAGGCCCAATTGTTTGTCCGCCAGCTCCTGCAGGTCGCGCCCGGACAGGAACAGGCTCCAGTGCCTGCCCGGATCGCCCAACGGAACACTGACGTAAGCATGACTGGGAAGCGGTTCATACAGATGCCGCAGCGACTTGGACGGCACCCGGGCACCGTACATCACCCCTCGATTGAGGTTCTCCAGCAGCGACTCGCGTTGATAGAGGTACAACTGCGCCTCGTACATCGCACCGTTCATGTGCCGACGAAGCTGGGATATCTCGTTGTTGAGGGTGGCATTGAGAAACAGGCTCAGCGCGCAGAGCAGGAATACCATCAGGGTCCATGCCAGTAGCCGCAGCAACTTGCGCGCAGCCTTGGGCGTGGAAAATGGTGAATCGAGGGGCTGCAGGAACCGTTTCAGTCTCATGCCCGTCAGACTGACGGGCATGATCGCCTGCCTCCATCAGACAAATCTAAAATCCATGAGGATTTTTCTTAATCTTATGAACGGAAGGATCGGCCGCCACTGTCGCCCTTAATGAGACGACAGTTTGTACACAAGATTGGACGGGCATTTCCATCGCGCCCTAGAATGCCTGCAATCCCAAGCGAGGTTCCCATGACCAGCCGTCTCAGCCCCGACGACCAAGCCCGCGTCGACCAGTACCTGAGCGCTCCGCAGCATCGGGTCGAGCGCAAGCCGTTCCGCCCCTGGATGCTCCTGGCGGTCATCCTCGTCTCCGTCATCGCCCTCGGCCTGTTGAGCCGCCTTCTGAGCCGTCTAGTGCTATGAGCTGCCTTGCGCTCGCCTGTTCGGCGCCCTCCCGGATTTCTAAAAGCCTTGCGAGACCTTCCCATGACTCATCGTATCGTGATCGTCGGCGGCGGCGCCGGCGGCCTGGAACTTGCCACCCGCCTGGGTAGAGCCCTGGGCAGGCGCGGCCAGGCCAGCGTCCTGCTGGTCGACGCCAACCTGACGCATATCTGGAAACCACTGCTCCACGAAGTAGCCGCCGGCTCGCTGAACTCGTCGGAAGACGAGCTCAACTATGTCGCCCAGGCCAAGTGGAACCATTTCGGGTTCCAGCTCGGCCGCATGGCCGGACTGGACCGCGCCCGCAAGCGCATCCGCCTGGCCGCCACCCTCGACGAGAACGGCGCCGAGCTGCTGCCCGAGCGCGAGGTGGCCTACGACAGCCTGGTCATCGCGGTCGGCAGCACCACCAACGACTTCGGCACGCCCGGCGCCGCCGAGCACTGCCTGTTCCTCGACACCCGCGCCCAGGCCGAGCGCTTCCACCGCCAGTTGCTCAGCCACTACCTGCGCGCCCACGCCGGCGAGGCGGACGACGAGCGAATCAGCGTGGCCATCGTCGGCGCCGGGGCCACCGGCGTCGAACTGGCCGCCGAGCTGCACCACGCCGCCCACGAACTGGCCGCCTACGGCCTGGACAGCATCCGCCCGGAAAACATGCGCATCACGCTCATCGAGGCCGGTCCGCGCGTGCTGCCCGCCCTGCCGGAACGCATCAGCCAACCGGTGCATCACAGCCTGGAACAGCTCGGCGTGACCGTGCTGACCAATACCTCGGTCAGCGAGGTGACCGCCGAGCACCTGCGCGCCCAGGACGGCCGGATCATCCCGGCCAGCCTCAAGGTCTGGGCCGCAGGCATCCGCGCCCCGGCCTTCCTTCGCGAACTGGACGGACTGGAAAGCAACCGTATCGACCAACTGGTGGTACGCCCTACCCTGCAGACCACCCGCGATGACGATATCTTCGCCTTCGGCGACTGCGCCGCCTGCCCACAGCCGGGCGAGACGGGTCGCAACGTGCCGCCACGCGCCCAGGCCGCCCACCAGCAGGCCTCCCTGCTGGTGAAGAGCTTCAAGCAGCGCCTGGCCGGGCAGCCATTGCCGCACTATCAGTACCGCGACTACGGTTCGCTGATCTCGCTATCGCGCTTCAGCGCGGTCGGCAATCTCATGGGCAACCTGATGGGCAGCGTCAAGCTCGAGGGCTGGCTGGCACGGATGTTCTACATCTCGCTGTATCGCATGCACCAGATGGCGCTGTACGGCACCTTCCGCACCCTGCTGCTGATGCTCAGCGACCGTATCGGGCGCAGCACCGAGCCGCGCCTGAAGCTGCACTGATCGCGCTCAAGGGCGCACCTGCGTGAAGGCCGGCCCGCTTCCAGCGGGCCGGCCAATGTCCCGGCAGGAGCGAACGCTCCATTATTCCGGCGCAAAGAAAAATCCCCTCGTGACGCGGGTCACGAGGGGATTCATATATGGTGGGTCGTGTAGGATTCGAACCTACGACCAATTGGTTAAAAGCCAACTGCTCTACCAACTGAGCTAACGACCCAGGAATTAGGGTGGTCGGGGTAGAGAGATTCGAACTCCCGACATCCTGCTCCCAAAGCAGGCGCGCTACCGGACTGCGCTATACCCCGTCTGGAATTTGGCTCCGCGACCTGGACTCGAACCAGGGACCCAATGATTAACAGTCATTTGCTCTACCGACTGAGCTATCGCGGAACTACGGTATTCCCGACTCTGCCGCGCTTCCAATTGGATTCGCGCTTCAGAGGCGCGCCATTTTACGTTTCGCGATGAGCCTGTCAAGCCTTCAAAGCGCTTTTAAGACAACGATTTGCAGCGGTGCGATGCGCTGCTATATGTTTGACCTATTCTGTTCACAACGGATGTGCTGGCCTTCCCGGCTGTCGCTTAGGAACGTCCATGAATAATAGTCAGGACAACCCGCCCCAAAAGGCCAAATCTGCGGCGACCTTGGCCAGCAGGGGCATTCAACCCCGCTTCGGTGAGTTGGCGCAGAACTGCCGGAAGCTGGCGATGAACCGCCTGGCGGAGCACCTCACAGGCGTATTCGGGCAAGTCGACGACGCGCTGTTCGAATGTGCGGAGAAAGCCGAGAACAATCAGGTACAGACGCTGTTCTTCGACAACATGCGGGAAATCCGCCGCCAGCGCCCCCGCATCGAGCGCAGCTACCACCAGCAGATCGCACAGAACTTCAACAACTTCCTCGAAGGCAAGCTCAAGGAACGGGAAGAGTCGGCCGAGGTAGACGTCGACGAACTGACCCTGATCCAGAACGAGGACTACGAGGAAACCCTCCAGGTGACCAATATGGTCAGCCGGGTCAAGGCTCGTTGCGCCCAGCAACTGTTCGCCCTCGAGCAGCGCCTGGCGGTCCTCAACAACGGCCAGAAGCTCGGCGAGGACAGCAACCCGTTCGGCCCGCAGGCGATCGCCCAGGCATTCCGCGATGCGCTGGCGCCCTGCCCGTTCCCGCTGCGCATCAAGACCATCCTCTACATGCTGTTCGACCGCCATGTGATGCAGAGCCTCGACAGCCTGTATGAGGCGATGAACAAGCGCCTGATCGATGCCGACGTGCTGCCCCACCTCAAGTACAGCGTGCAGCGCCGACCAGAAAGCCCCAAACAGCCCGAGGCGCCGACCGAGGCCGCGCCCGCCCCCGTTCCTCCGCAGGCGGCAGTGCCGGCTGGAACACCCTCCACGGCACCGGCACCAGCCTCCGCAGCACCAGCCCAAGGCAGTGCCCCCGCGCCCGGCGACACGCCGGCGCCTTCCGACCTCAGCGAGCCGCCGCCCAGCGATCCCGGGGCGCTGTTCAGCGGACTGGCCGCCCTGCTCAGCGAATACCGCCAGCGCGAGGGCGACAGCGCCATGCTCGGCGCCACGCGCAGCATCGCCAGCTTCGCCCCGCGCGGCGCGACGCGCACCTACAGCGCCAAGGACCTGCTGGAAGCCCTCAACCGCCTACAGGAAAAGTCGGCCCAGGACCTGTCGCAACGCCTGCAACATCCGCAGCCGGTGGAAGAGCTCAAGGCCAGCCTGCAAGAGCAACTGGAAACCCACAGCAGTTTGCCCGGGCAGCAGAAGCTGTCCGAGCAGGAAGCCGACGTCATCGACCTGGTGGGCATGCTGTTCGACTTCATCCTCGATGACGAGAACCTGCCGGACATCTGCAAGACAGCCCTCTCCCACCTGCACACACCACTGCTGAAGGTAGCCCTGCAGGACAAGGCACTGTTCACTCAGCACCACCATCCGGCGCGCCGCCTGCTCAACGCCATGGCGCAGGCTGGCGTGCTGTACGGCAGCGAAGGCGAAACCCACAGCCTGCTGGCGAAAATGCACTGGGTAGTCGAACGCGTAATCCAGGACTACGTCGGCGACCTGTCCCTGTTCGATAACCTGCTCGAAGAGTTCAACGACTTCGTCGCCACCCTGCGGCAAAAGGTCGAGCTGCGCGAGCGGCGCGCCGTGGAAGCGGCCAAGGGCCGCGACAAGCTGCTCGAGGCCCGACAGCGGGCCATGGACACGATCTCCCAGGCGCTGCAAGGTCGCGAGGTGCCGGCCATCATCCGCAACTTCCTGGAGCTCACCTGGACAGACGTGCTGGTGTTCATCCAGTTGCGCCATGGCCAGCACAGCGCGGAGTGGCAACGAGCCAGCGAATCGGCCGAGCAACTGGCCTGGAGCGGCACCCCGCTGGACGAACAGGACAACGAACGCCTGCAACAGCTACGGGTCGAGCTGCTGGAGAACCTGCGCAACGGCCTGGAGCTGCTTGGTGGCTACCGGGAAGATGGCATCCGCCGCCTGCTGCAGGATCTGGTCGCCTGCCAGCACGCCGTCCAGGCCAAGCAGCCGGACGTCGCCGCCAGGCTCGAGGCCCGGATGCCGGAAAGCCCGTTGGGCGCGATGCTTGGCGAAGACGCCCAGTTGCTCAGGAGCATGCCGACCAGCGGGATGTCGACCCGCGCGCAACTGCTGGCCAAGGAGCTGGCGCACATCGAGTTCGGCACCTGGTTCGAGTTCACCTCGGGCGAGCAGGTCCGCCAGCTCAAGCTATCGTGGTTCAGCCCGACCACCCACAACTACATGTTCGTCGATCACAGCGGACAGCGGGTGGCGATCAAGCCCCTAACCCTGCTGGCCAGCGAAATGGAGCAAGGGCTGGCGAGGGTGGTTCCGCCCGAGCGCAATGCCCCTTTGATGGACCGCGCACTCACCGCCATCTACCGCGTCCTGCAGCGGTTCACCGGCCGCTCCATCTCGGGCTAAGGAGCTGCAATGGAAGATCGCCGCCAGCACAGCCGCCGCACCACCGAACTACAACTGGAAGTCTTCGACCTCAATACCACCCAGCGCCTTGGTCGTGTAGTGGACCTGTCCACCGACGGCTTCATGCTGTTCAGCGAAACGCCCCCGCAGGTCGACAGCGTCATCGAGTGCTGCCTGACCCCGGCGGCGCCGATCGACGGCATTCGCGAAGTGATACTGGGCGCCGACTGCCTGTGGACCCGGCCAGCGGCCGACAACCTGCACCACTGGGCCGGCTTCCACATCATCGACCTCGCCGAAGAACATGCCGAAGCCCTGAAGGCCCTGCTCAAGCGGCTGTGAAACGCGCCCAGCAAAAAGCCCCGCCAAGGCGGGGCTTTCTGTTGCGCGCTGCACTCAGGCGAAGACGATCTCGTCGCCCTCCACCTTGGCCGTGATGCTGGCGCCCGGCACGAACTGGCCGGCAAGGATCTGCTGCGCCAGCGGGTTCTCGATCCAGCGCTGGATCGCCCGCTTCAGCGGCCGCGCACCGTAGACCGGGTCGTAGCCGACGGCGATCAGCTTGTCCAGGGCCTCCTGGGACAGCTTCAGGCTCAGCTCGCGCTCGGCCAGGCGCTTGCGCAGGCGACCGAGCTGGATCTCGGAGATGCCGGCGATCTGCTCCTTGCCCAGCGGTTCGAACACCACCACTTCGTCGATGCGGTTAACGAACTCCGGCCGGAAGTGGCTGCTCACCGCATCCATCACCGCCGCACGTTGCGCTTCGCGGTCGCCAACCAATTCCTGGATCTGCGCCGAACCGAGGTTGGAGGTCATCACCACCACGGTGTTGCGGAAGTCCACGGTACGGCCGTGGCTGTCGGTCAGGCGGCCGTCCTCCAGCACCTGCAGGAGGATGTTGAACACGTCCGGATGGGCCTTCTCGACCTCGTCCATCAGCACCACCGAATAGGGTTTGCGGCGCACCGCCTCGGTCAGGTAGCCACCCTCTTCATAGCCGACGTAGCCGGGCGGTGCGCCGATCAGGCGAGCCACGGAATGCTTCTCCATGAACTCGGACATGTCGATGCGCACCAGCGCCTCCTCGGTATCGAAGAGGAACTCGGCCAGCGCCTTGCACAGCTCGGTCTTGCCGACGCCGGTGGGGCCGAGGAACAGGAACGAGCCGCTGGGCCGGTTCGGGTCGGCGAGCCCGGCGCGCGAGCGGCGCACAGCGTTGGCCACCGCGACCACAGCCTCGTTCTGGCCGATCACCCGTTGGTGCAGCAGGTCCTCCATCTTCAGCAGCTTCTCGCGCTCGCCTTCGAGCATCTTGGCGACCGGGATGCCGGTCCACTTGGAGACCACCTCGGCGATCTCCTCCTCGGTGACCTTGCTGCGCAGCAACTGGTTTTCCGGCTTGCCATGCTGGTCGACCATCTGCAGGCTGCGCTCCAGATCGGGGATCACCCCGTACTGCAGCTCGGCCATGCGTTGCAGGTCGGACTTGCGCCGCGCGGCCTCGAGGTCGGCCTTGGCCTGCTCGATCTTCTGCTGGATCTGCGCCGAGCCCTGCACTTCGGCCTTCTCGGATTTCCAGATCTCCTCGAGGTCGGCGTACTCCCTCTCCAGCTTGCCGATGTCTTCCTCCAGCTTGGCGAGGCGCTTCTTGGTGGCCTCGTCATCTTCCTTCTTCAGCGCCTCACGCTCGATCTTCAACTGGATCAGGCGGCGGTCGAGACGGTCCAGCGCTTCCGGCTTGGAGTCGATCTCCATGCGGATGCGGCTGGCGGCCTCGTCGACCAGGTCGATGGCCTTGTCCGGCAACTGGCGGTCGGTGATGTAGCGATGGCTGAGCTTGGCGGCGGCGATGATCGCGCCGTCGGTGATGCTCACCCCGTGGTGCACCTCGTAGCGCTCTTTCAAGCCACGCAGGATGGCGATGGTGTCTTCCTCGCTGGGCTCGTCCACCAGCACTTTCTGGAAGCGCCGCTCCAGGGCCGCATCCTTCTCGATGTACTGGCGGTACTCGTCCAGGGTGGTGGCGCCGACGCAGTGCAGTTCGCCGCGGGCCAGGGCCGGCTTGAGCATGTTGCCGGCGTCCATGGCGCCCTCGGCCTTGCCGGCGCCGACCATGGTGTGCAACTCGTCGATGAACAGGATGATCCGCCCTTCCTGCTTGGACAGCTCGTTGAGCACCGCCTTCAGGCGCTCCTCGAACTCGCCGCGGAACTTGGCACCGGCGATCAGCGCGCCCATGTCCAGGGCCAGCAGGCGCTTGTCCTTGAGGCCGTCGGGCACTTCGCCGTTGACGATGCGCTGGGCCAGGCCCTCGACGATGGCGGTCTTGCCGACACCGGGCTCGCCGATCAGCACCGGGTTGTTCTTGGTGCGCCGTTGCAGGACCTGGATGGTGCGGCGGATTTCGTCGTCGCGGCCGATCACCGGGTCGAGCTTGCCCTCCTCGGCGCGCTTGGTCATGTCGACCGTGTACTTGTCCAGGGCCTGGCGCGACTCCTCGGCATTCGGGTCCTTCACCGCCTCGCCGCCGCGCAGGTTGGCGATGGCGTTCTCCAGGGCCTTCTTCGACACGCCCTGGGCAAGCAGCAGTTTGCCGAGGCGGGTGTTTTCGTCCATCGCGGCGAGCAGCACCAGTTCGCTGGAGATGAACTGGTCGCCCTTCTGCTGGGCCAGGCGGTCGGCCTGGTTGAGCAGGCGCGCGAGGTCCTGCGACAGGTTCATGTCGCCGGTAGGATTCTGCAGCTTGGGCAGTTGGTCGAGCTCTTTGTTCAGCGCCTGGCGCAGGGCGGAAATGTCGAAGCCCACCTGCATCAGCAGCGGCTTGATCGAGCCCCCCTGCTGTTCGAGCAGGGCCTGCATCAGGTGCAGCGGCTCGATGGCCGGGTGATCGAGGCCCACGGCGATGGATTGGGCGTCGGAAAGCGCCAATTGCAACTTGCTGGTCAAACGGTCTATTCGCATGGATATGTCCTTCCTTCTGGAGTGCGGACCGGGCAGATGGACGCCCAACAACGAAAGATCCGCAGAGTTGAAGACTAGATGAGGACAGTTTTCCGCGATTCAAGCGTCGCGGGTTTGACATGGGTCAGGTACGACGCTTGGACATGGACCGCGGGGTGGGTCGGGCGGCGTTCCGTTTCAGCCAATCAACCCAGGCTTCGAGTCCCGCTTGGCGGTCAGGGCTCCTGCAACCAGATCAGGCTGGCGAAGCGGCCGGTGCGCGCAGCACGCCGATAGGAATAGAAGCGTGGATCGCTGACGGTACAGAAACCGCCACCATATACGGCGGTAACGCCACGGGCGGCGAGGCGAATACGCGCCAACTGGTAGATATCGGCCATGAACTTGCCGGGATTGACGCTCGCAACGAAGGCGTTCGCCGCTTCGACGTGCTGCGCGACGAAGGCTTCGCGCACCTCGGTGCCGACCTCGAACGCCTGCGGGCCGATGGCCGGACCGAGCCATACCAGCAGTTCGTCCGGCGGCAGCGCCAAGGCATCCAGGGTGGCCTCCAGCACGCCACCGGCCAGACCTCTCCAGCCGGCATGGGCGGCGGCAACGCGGCTGCCGGCACGGTCGCAGAACAGTGCCGGCAGGCAATCCGCGGTCATAGCCGTACACGCGATGCCGGGCGCCCCGGTCCAGCAACCGTCGGCCTCCTCGACACGGGTCGGGTCAGCCTGGACCACCCGCACGCCATGCACCTGGCGCAACCAGGCCGGCCGGCAGCCCAGCGCGGCCGTCAGGCGCCGGCGGTTCTCGGCGACCGCGGCCGGGTCGTCGCCGACATGGTCGCCAAGGTTGCAACTGGCAAAGGGTTCCTCACTGACGCCACCGGCCCGCGTGGTGACGCAGGCACGGACCCGCGCCGGCGCCGGCCAGTCCGGGACGATCCAGCCATCAGCCGACGAAGGCATCGCGATCCTGGCGCAGCAGGGTGAGCAGCCAGACGAAATCGTCGGGCAGCGGCGATTCCCATTTCATGCGCTGGCCGGTCGCCGGGTGGTCGAGCTCGAGGAAGCGTGCGTGCAGGGCCTGCCTCGGAAAGCTCTTGAGCTCCTGCACCAGGGTCTGGCTGGCCGCCGGCGGAATGCGGAAGCGCCCCGCATACACCGGGTCGCCCACCAGCGGATAGCCGACGTGGGCCATGTGCACACGGATCTGGTGGGTACGCCCGGTCTCCAGCTTGACGCGGGTGTGGGTATGCGAGCGGAAACGCTCGAGCACCCGGTAGTGGCTGACCGCCGGCTTGCCGCCCTCGGTCACGGCCATCTTCTGCCGCTGCGTGCCATGCCGGCCGATCGGCGCGTCGATGGTGCCGCCAGCGGTGATCACGCCGATGACGATGGCCTCGTAGATGCGGCTGACACTGCGCGCCTGCAACTGTTCGACCAGGCGGGTCTGCGCGATGAGGGTCTTGGCCACCACCATCAGGCCGGTGGTGTCCTTGTCCAGGCGATGGACGATGCCGGCGCGCGGCACGTTGACCAACTCCGGCACGTGGTGCAGCAAGGCATTGAGCAGGGTGCCGTCCTGGTGGCCGGCGGCCGGGTGGACCACCAGCCCGGCGGGCTTGTCGAGCACCAGGATGTGCTCGTCCTCGTAGACGATGTTCAGCTCGATGTCCTGGGCCAGCCACTCGCCCTGGGCTTCCTGTTCGGCCTCCAGGCTGAGCCGGCTGCCGCCGTGGACGATGTCGCGCGGGCGCAGCACGGCGCCATCGACCGTCAACCGGCCATCCTTGATCCAGGAGGACAGGCGGGAGCGGGAATAATCGGGGAACACCTGCGCGGCGACCTGGTCGAGGCGCTGCCCGCCCAATTCGGACGGAACCTCGGCACTTAGCTGGATGAGCTGTTTTTCGATGGGGGACATAAGGGTCTGTTGGCGTTTCGGCACGAGCCGTGACGAAACGTCAGCAGACCCTATGCAACGGCGGGGGCGGGCCTTTGGTTTCGGCTACGCGCTTGTGGTTAAATACGGCGTCTTTTTGTCCCGGCGTCACCGGGGCCTCATCATAACAGGACGGCCCTGGCCAAGACAGCCAGCCGTCACAGGGACGCAAGCCGCCATGCAAGTGAAACACCTGCTGCTGATCGCCATCCTCGCCTTCACCGCCGCCTGTTCCTCCACCAAGGAGCAGGTCGACGAGAACCTCAGCGAGGCCGAGCTGTACCGGCAGGCCCAGGCCGACCTGGACAACAAGAGCTACACCAGTGCGGTGAACAAGCTGAAGGCGCTGGAGTCCCGCTACCCGTTCGGACGCTATGCCGAGCAGGCACAGCTCGAACTGATCTACGCCTACTACAAGAACGTCGAGCCGGAAGCCGCCAGGGCCGCCGCCGAGCGCTTCATCCGCCTGCATCCGCAGCATCCCGACGTCGACTACGCCTACTACCTCAAGGGCCTGGCCTCGTTCGACCAGGATCGCGGCCTGCTCGCCCGCTTCCTGCCGCTGGACATGACCAAGCGCGACCCGGGCGCGGCGCGTGACTCGTTCAACGAGTTCGCCCAGCTCACCAGCCGCTATCCGAACAGCCGCTACGCGCCGGACGCCAAGCAGCGCATGATCTACCTGCGCAACCTGCTGGCCGCCTACGAGGTGCACGTCGGCAACTACTACCTGAAGCGCCAGGCCTATGTCGCCGCCGCCAACCGCGGCCGCTACGTGGTGGAGAACTTCCAGGAAACCCCGGCTGTCGGCGATGGCCTTGCGATCATGACCGAGGCCTACCAGCGCCTGCACCTCGACGACCTGGCCGCGTCCAGCCTGGAAACCCTCAAGCTGAACTACCCGGACCACCCGAGCCTGGACAATGGCGAGTTCGCGCCGCGGGAAGACGAGGCCGACAACCGCTCCTGGCTGAGCAAGGCCACCCTTGGCCTGATCGAGAACGACACCCCGCTGCCCCCGGGCCAAACCCGCGCCAGCCAGGACGTGCTCAAGCAGTACCAGGATGCTCAGGACGCCATTCCGTCAGAACTGCTGCCGGAAAACCAGGAAGCCATCGAAGAAGATGACCGTGAAGCCGAGGCCAAAGGCAAGGGTCGCTCCTGGTGGAGCTACATGACCTTCGGCCTGTTCGACTGATCGATCGCGGCGACAGAAAAAAGGGAGGCTTCGGCCTCCCTTTTTCGTTGCGGGCGCCTGATCAGCAACAACGGAACGGCCTGCCCTTGCCACCACCGTAGCGGGCCTCCTGGCGTTCGCGGAAGAACTCCTCATAGCTCATCACCGGTTTGTCCGGGTGCTTGCTGCGCATGTGCTCGACGTAGGTGTCGTAGTCAGGCATGCCTACCAGCATCCGGGCGGCCTGGCCCAGATACTTACCCATGCGGCTCAGATCGTTGAACATCTGCGGTTACCTGGTAGAGGCCCGGCACAGGGGCCGGGCTCGGGTTACGCCTCTGGAATCGGCTGGAACGGCGTTTCCTGGTCGGTGCGCTCGCCCTTGCCCAGGGCCTTGACGCTGACCCGGATGGAATAGAACAGGATGCTCAGCACCACAACCAGGAACAGCACGGTCAGCGCGGTGTTGGTGTAAGCGTTGAAGATCACGTGCTGCATCTGCTCGACGTCCTTGGCTGGAGCGAGCACCTGGCCGGCGGCCAGGGCATCGCTGTACTTGTTGGCGAGGGCGATGAAGCCGACCGCCGGGTTCGGGTCGAACAGCTTGATCAGGCTCGCCGTGGTGGTGCAGATCAGCAGCCACAGCGCCGGCACCAGGGTGACCCAGGCGTAGCGCTGGCGCTTCATCTTGATCAACACCACGGTGCCGAGCATCAGCGCGATGCCGGCCAGCATCTGGTTGGAGATGCCGAACAGCGGCCACAGCGTGTTGATGCCGCCCAACGGGTCGATCACGCCCTGGTACAGCAGCCAGCCCCATAGCGCCACGCAGCCGGCGGTGGCCAGCATGTTGGCGGTCCAGGACTCGGTGTTGCTCAGGGCGGGCACGAACTCGCCGAGCAGGTCCTGCAGCATGAAGCGTCCGGCACGGGTACCGGCGTCCACCGCGGTGAGGATGAACAGCGCCTCGAAGAGGATCGCGAAGTGGTACCAGAACGCCATGGTGTTCTCGCCCGGCAGTACCTGGTGGAGGATGTAGGCGATGCCCACCGCCAGGGTCGGCGCGCCGCCGGCACGGGCGAGGATGGTGTTCTCGCCGATGTCCCGCGCAGTGGCTTCCAGTTGCTCGGGGGTGATCGTGAAGCCCCAGCTACTGACCGCCGCGGCGACGCTGACGGTGTCCGAGCCGACGATCGCCGCCGGGCTGTTCATCGCGAAGTAGATGCCCGGCTCGATCACCGAGGCGGCGACCATCGCCATGATGGCCACGAAGGATTCCATCAGCATGCCGCCGTAACCGATGTAGCGGGCATGGGATTCGCTGGCCAGCAGCTTCGGCGTGGTGCCGGAAGAGATCAGCGCATGGAAGCCGGACACCGCGCCACAGGCGATGGTGATGAACAGGAACGGGAACAGGGAGCCCTTCCACACCGGGCCGGTGCCGTCGACGAACTGGGTCAGCGCCGGCATCTTCAGGTCGGGCATGACGATCAGGATGCCGATCGCCAGGGCGACGATGGTGCCGATCTTCAGGAAGGTCGACAGGTAGTCGCGCGGCGCCAGGATCAGCCAGACCGGCAGCACGGCGGCAACGAAGCCATAGCCCACCAGCATCCAGGTAATCTGCACGCCGGTGAAGGTGAACCGCGGCGCCCAGTCCGGATCGTGGCCGATCACCCCGCCCAGCCATATCGAACCGAGCAGCAGCGCAACGCCGATCACCGAGATTTCGCCGATCTTCCCGGGGCGGATGAAGCGCATGTACACACCCATGAACACCGCGATGGGGATGGTCGCCATCACCGTGAACATGCCCCACGGGCTCTCGGCCAAGGCCTTGACCACGATCAGCGAGAGCACCGCGAGGATGATGATCATGATCAGGAAGCAGCCGAACAACGCGATGGTGCCGGGAATCTGCCCCATCTCCTCGCGGACCATCTCGCCCAGCGAACGGCCGTTGCGGCGGGTGGACATGAACAGCACCATGAAGTCCTGCACCGCACCGGCCAGGACCACGCCGGAGATCAGCCACAGGGTGCCGGGCAGGTAGCCCATCTGCGCGGCCAATACCGGGCCCACCAGCGGGCCGGCGCCGGCGATCGCGGCGAAGTGGTGGCCGAACAGCACGTGCTTGTTGGTCGGCACGTAGTCCAGGCCGTCATTGTGCAGCAACGCCGGGGTGGCGCGGCTGGCGTCGAGTTGCATCACCTTGGTGGCGATGAACAGCGCGTAGTAACGGTAGGCGACCAGATAGATGGCCACCGCGGCGACCACTATCCATAGCGCGTTGATCGCCTCGCCACGGCGCAGGGCCACGACTCCCAACGCAAGCGCGCCCACAACCGCCAGCACCACCCAGGGAATATGCCGCAGGACGCTACTGTTGTTGTTCATGGGTCACTCCAGAAATTTACGGACCAACTGCCGCTCAAGATTAGCTCGCCCAGCGGAATTGACCATCGGACAGGCGCCTGGAACCTTTCCGAAACGTCCCGGCGCAGAGGCGGCATGGAGCCGTAGAGAGCCCATCGACCGGCCCCACACGCAAACAAAAGCCGGGCATGGCCCGGCTCAACGTCACGGCAGCGAACCGATCAGGCGGGCTGCTTGGCATAGCGCGCCAGTTGCGCGTCCCGGCTCATGACTTCAAGGGTGGCGGTCAGCACTTGCTCGCTGGTTACATCGGGACTGCTGAAGATGGTGTTGAAGTGTTCGTGGGTGACCTTGGCGAAACGCTCGCGGTCGGCCTTCTCCACACCAAGCAGCGTGGCGTAGGCATCCAGCGCTTCGCCATGGCCCTGGGCCATGTCTTCGGCGATGGAATCGAGCATGCCGTTCATGGCCAGCCAGGAACGGCCGCCGTAGCCGAGCCGGGCGCTGGAGTCGCAGCCATTGGTGCCCGATGTCAGGCCGAAGGTGGCGTTACCCGAAGTGCCGTTGGTAGTGGTGGCGAGCAAGTGGGGGAACAGGCCGCGCTGGCCTTCGAACAGCATGTTGCCCCAGCCGCAACCATTGCCGCCGGCCTGGTCGGCTTGCGCCCCCAGGCTCATTGCCCCCAGCATCCCGATGATCAAACCTTTGCTCAGCAGTCGCTTATCCATATGTCCGCTCCAGAGGGTATTGTCGGTAAAACTGCTCTAGGAGCTTTGGCGACACTTCCGAAGCTGTCAAACCACCGGCGACAATGTCGCTACACTGAAGTCCGAGTTTCCGCCAGGAGGCATCATGTCCACCCGCAACGGCCGTATCATCCTCGCTCCCCCGCTGATCTACCTGATCTTCATCGGTGTCGCCTGGGGGCTCACCTATCTGCTGCCGCTGCCACTCCCCGAGAACAACTGGACCATCTACCTCGGCTGGGGACTGATCGACGCGGGCATCCTGCTGTCCGCCTGGTCGGCCCTGGCGATGGCCCAGCACAAGACCACCATCAACCCCTACAAGAAGCCCAGGCACCTGCTGGAGAGCGGCCCGTTCCGCTACTCGCGCAATCCGATCTACCTGGGTTTCAACCTGATCTACGGCGGCATCGCCCTGCTGATACACAGTTGGTGGCCGTGGATACTCCTGCCGCTGCTGATCCTGACCATGACCCTCGGCGTGATCGTTCCCGAGGAAGTCGTGCTGGAGCGCCAGTTCGGCGACAGCTACCGACGCTACCGTGCTCGCGTGCGGCGCTGGCTATAGTGGATGAAACAGCGAGGAGCACTTAGATGAGCGATCCCCAACACGAGCGGCGGCGCTTCCACCGCGTGGCGTTCGACGCCAGCACCGAGATCAGCCAGGATAGCCGGCGCTGGCCGGTGGTCCTGCACGACCTGTCGCTCAAGGGATTGCTGGTGGAGCGCCCGCAGGGCTGGGACGGCGATGCCGGACGGCCCTTCATGGCAAGCATTCGCCTGTCCGAGGATATCGAGGTGACCATGGAGGCCGTGCTGACCCGCAGCCAGGACGACCTGCTGGGCTTCGAATGCCGGCACATCGACCTCGACTCGATCAGCCACCTGCGCCGCCTGGTGGAGCTCAACCTCGGCGACGAGGAACTGCTGGAGCGCGACCTGACTGCGCTGGGGCAATAGCCGTCTGCTGTAGGAGCGAGCTCTGCTCGCGAAGCGTTTGCGGTGCCGAGGATCGCGAGCGGAGTTCGCTCCTACCCAAAGCGGTCCGGCCTTCAGCACCTCCCCGCTATTCGAACAACGCATCCAGCGCCTGCTCCAGGCGCGTCACCGCGACCACCTGCAACCCGGCCGGGGCCTCCTTCGGGGCGTTGCCCTTGGGTACGATGGCGCGTTTGAAGCCGTGCTTGGCTGCTTCCTTGAGGCGCTCCTGGCCGCTCGGCACCGGGCGGACTTCGCCGGACAGGCCGACCTCGCCGAACACCAGCAGGTCGTGGGGCAACGGACGGTTGCGCAGGCTGGACATCACCGCCGCCATCAACGCCAGGTCCGAGGCGGTCTCCAGCACCTTGACGCCGCCGACCACGTTGAGGAACACGTCCTGGTCATGGGTGGGAATGCCGCCATGGCGGTGCAGCACGGCGAGCAGCATGGCCAGGCGGTTCTGGTCGAGGCCCAGGGTGACGCGGCGCGGGTTGGCCAGGTGGCTGGTGTCCACCAGCGCCTGCACTTCCACCAGCATCGGCCGCGTGCCCTCCCAGGTGGCCATCACCACGCTGCCGGGCACTTCCGCCTGGGCGCGGGTGAGGAAGATCGCCGACGGGTTGGAGACTTCCTTGAGGCCGCGATCGGTCATGCCGAACACGCCCAGCTCGTTGATCGCCCCGAAGCGGTTCTTCACCGCCCGCAGCAGGCGCAGGCGGCCGTCGGATTCGCCCTCGAAATACAGCACGGTGTCGACCATGTGCTCGAGCACGCGAGGTCCGGCCAGCGCGCCTTCCTTGGTGACGTGGCCGACCAGGAAGATCGCCGTGCCGCTCTGCTTGGCATGACGCACCAGCAACGCCGCGCTCTCGCGCACCTGGGCGACGCCGCCGGGCGCGGACTGCAACTGTTCGGTGAAGATGGTCTGGATCGAGTCGATGACCATGACCTTGGGCTGTTCGCGGCGAGCGGTGGCGATGATGGCCTCGATGCAGGTCTCGGTCATCACCTTCAGCTTGTCCTCCGGCAGGCCCAGGCGGCGGGCACGCATGGCCACCTGCTGCTGGGACTCCTCGCCGGTGACGTAGAGCGCCGGGAAGCGCTGGGCGATGTTGCACAGGGTCTGCAGCAGGATGGTCGACTTGCCGATGCCCGGATCGCCACCGATCAGCACCACGGAGCCGTCCACCAGGCCGCCGCCGAGCACTCGGTCGAGTTCCGCGGACGCGGTGGAGAAACGCGGCATTTCCTCGACGCTGACTTCCGCCAGGGTCTTGATCTGCGCCTGCTGGCCAACCCAGCCGCCGCGCGTGTCGCTCGCGCCGGTACCGGGGTCGACGGTCTCCACCAGGGTGTTCCAGGCCCCGCAATCAGCGCATTGTCCGGCCCACTTGGGAAAGGTCGCGCCGCACTCCGTGCAGCCATAGATGCGCTTGGCCTTGGCCATGCAAGCTCTCCATCAGGGGAAAGCGCGCATCATACCAGTGCTGGCAGGGTTGACGGCCGGACGCATGCCTTGCAGGCGGTCGCGCAGGCGCAGGATGTCCTCGCGCAGGCCGCTACGGTGCATCTTGAGGGCTGTCAGGCTGAGATTTTCCAGGGGCTCGATGCCGTTCTCGACACGAAAGATACGCTTGTCGACCGACTCGTACTGCTGTTGCAGGCGCGCCAGGCGCTCATGTTGCCGGCTGATGGACCGATCGGGGCTGCCGAGGGAGCGGAGGTTATAGGCCATGGAAGAGGCTCCAACTGGAGGTTTCGAATGCTGGTCAGCCTAGACCCATATGCCGCTCCCTCGCTTGACCCTGGTCAAGAGCGGGGCTATCCCCCCGCCTGCTGCAAGAGTCGAGCGATCTGGTCCTTGAGGGCTACGCGCTGCAGTTTCAGCCCCTGCAGCGCCAGGTCGTCGAGCGGTTGGCGGCCGTCCTCGGCGTCGTAGACCTGCTGGTCCACGGCCTGGTATTCCTCGGCCAGACGGGAAAAGTGCGCATCGTTCTGCAACAAGGAGCGCAGTTGGCTTTGATATTGAGGGAATTCACGGTGCAACGGATGGTGTTCGAGCGGCATTGGTCGATCCTCCTGAACGATAGTCCTTACAGGCTAGACCAGCCTCGGGCCAAGGGACGGGCGGACCGACGAAATCCACACTACCCCCTCAAGCACGGGCCACACCGCTCCGCAAGTGCTCCATGACTGGATTACACTGCGTTCACCTAACTCAAAACACAGGGAGTCAAACCATGAGTCTGCTCAGCGAGTTCAAGGCCTTCGCGGTCAAGGGCAATGTCGTCGATATGGCGGTGGGGATCATCATCGGCGCGGCGTTCGGCAAGATCGTCTCGTCCTTCGTCGGCGACGTGATCATGCCGCCGCTGGGCATCCTGATCGGCGGCGTGGACTTCTCCGACCTGGCCATCACCCTCAAGGCGGCCGAAGGCGACATACCGGCGGTGGTGCTGAGCTACGGCAAGTTCATCCAGACGGTGATCGACTTCACCATCGTCGCCTTCGCCATCTTCATCGGCATCAAGGCACTGAACAAGCTCAAGCGCGAAGAAGCCGCCGCTCCGGAAGAGCCGCCGGCGCCGACCAAGGACCAGGAACTGCTGGGCGAGATCCGCGACCTGCTCAAGGCGCAGCAGGGTAGGTGATTTCGGACGGGGCGCTGATGCCGGTCTGTCAGCAGCCACGCGGCATGCTCGCGCGGCGGTCCGGCCAGCAGCCCCGACCTGCCCCCTCTCCCGGAGGCAGAGGGTTCTGTCCGCGAGGCGCCGGGCAGGCCGTGGGTTGCAAGAATCCCTTCGCGCGCCTCCCACTCACTCAGCCGGCCTGAGCAACAACCTCACCACCCGGCGATCCTTGACCTCGGTGACGCTCAGCCGCCAGCCGGCGTAGTCGATGTGATCGCCGATCAGCGGCAGGCGGTCCAGCAGGCTCATGGCCAGGCCGGCAAGCGTCTGGTAGTCCTCGGTGGGTTGCGCCCGAAAGCCGATGCGCTCGCGCAGCACCGCCAGGTTGACCGCGCCGCTGACCTGGTAGCCATCATCCACCGCGACGATGTCCGGGCCGTCCACTTCGCTGGCGTCCGGCAGTTCGCCGGCAATCGCCTCGAGGATGTCGGTCAGGGTCAGCAGGCCCTCGAAGCCACCGAATTCGTTGACCACGAAAGCCACATGGGTGGACGCCTGGCGCATCTGCTCCAGGGCGCCCAGCACCGAGCTGCTGTCCGGCAGGTTCGGCGGCGTGCGCAGCAGGCTCTCGATGTCCGGCCGGCCACCCTCCAGCACGGCCTTGAGCAGTTCCTTCTTGTGGATGTAGCCCAGCGGCTCGTCCTCCTGGCCGGCGCGGATCACCAGCAGGCGCGAGTACGGCGACTCCAGCAGCGCGCGCTGGACCTGCTCCGGGTCGGCGTCCAGGTCGATGTGGTCGACCTCCATGCGATTGGTCATCACGGTGCGGATCGACTGTTCGGCGAGGTTCAGCACGCCGCTGATCATCACCCGCTCGCGACGGTCGAACAGCGCCGCCTCGCCGCCGTCGCCGAGCATGTCGGCAATCTCGTCACCCACTTCGTCGGCCTCCACCTTGCCGCCGAGCAGGCGCATCACCGCATGGGCGGTGCGCTCGCGCAGGCCACGGCCGTTCTGCAACTGGCGCTGGCGCTTCCAGCGCACCAGTTGGTTGGCCAGCTCGATGAGGATGGAGAAGCCGATCGCCGCGTACAGGTAGCCTTTCGGGATGTGGAAGCCCAGGCCCTCGGCGGTCAGGCTGAAACCGATCATCATCAGGAAGCCCAGGCACAGCATGATCACCGTGGGATGGGCGTTGACGAAGGCGGTCAGCGGCTTGCTGGCGACGATCATCAGGCCGATGGAGATGACCACCGCGATCATCATCACTTCCAGGTGCTCGACCATGCCCACGGCGGTGATCACCGCGTCGAGGGAGAACACCGCGTCGAGCACCACGATCTGCGCGACCACCGGCCAGAACAGCGCGTAGGTACGCGAACCGCCCTGGCGATGGACGCGGCCCTCCAGGCGCTCATGCAGTTCCATGGTGGCCTTGAACAGCAGGAACAGGCCACCGAACAGCATGATCAGGTCGCGGCCCGAGAAGCTCTTGCCGAACAGCTCGAACAGCGGCTCGGTGAGGGTCACCAGCCAGGAAATGCTGGCCAGCAGGCCCAGGCGCATCAGCAGCGCCAGGCCCAGGCCGATCTGCCGGGCGCGGTCGCGCTGATGGGGCGGCAGCTTGTCGGCGAGAATGGCGATGAACACCAGGTTGTCGATACCCAGCACCAATTCCAGGACGATCAGGGTCAGCAGACCCAGCCAGGCCGTCGGGTCGGCCATCCATTCGAAAAACATCAGGCCCTCTCAGGCAATAGACGGGCACGGGACGACGCTGCGCGAACGCCCGAAGGGCGGCACAGGCGGGTCTGCATGCGGAGGAAGGGAACTTGCGGGAGATGGCGCGCATGGGCGCCGGTCGATGTGGGGGCCACCGGGGGTGGCTTGCTACTGTCGCTGTCCATCAAGGTCTTGCTAATGACAAAGGGACGGCCATCCTAGGACAGATCGCCGGCCGGATTAAGCCGGCAATCTTTTCCAATCATGTCCTACCAGTAGTTTTCCACCGCGATCTGCCCCGGCTTGCGGGTCAGCGCCAGGCTCATGCCGCGCGTTTTCAGCACCGCGCGGGTGTCCTCGATCATCTGCGGGTTGCCGCACAGCATGATCCGCGAATGGGCCGGATCCAGCTCCAGACCGGCGGCGCGTTCCAGCTCGCCGTTCTCGATCAGCGTGGTGATGCGCTGGTTCAGCGCGCCGGGATACGCCTCGCGGGTCACCACCGGGATGTATTGCAGCTTGTGGGCGTATTCGGCCAGGTAGTCGCGCTCCTTCAGCCCGGCGATCAGCTCCTGGTAGGCCAGCTCGCGCGCCTCGCGCACGCTGTAGACCAGCACGATGCGCTCGAAGCGCTCCCAGGCCTCGAAATCCTGGAGGATCGACAGGAAGGGCGCCAGCCCGGTACCGGTGCCGAGCAGCCAGAGGTCGCGGCCGTCGGGGAAACGGTCGAGGGTCAGGAAGCCGAAGGCCTGCTTGTCCACCAGCAGGGTGTCGCCTTCGCGCAGGCGGGAAAGCTCGCTGGTGAACTCGCCGCCGGGCACCACGATGGAGAAGAACTCGAGGAATTCGTCGTAGGGCGAAGACACCATCGAATAGGCACGCCAGACCACGCAACCGCTCGGTTTGCGCACACCCAGGCGGGCAAACTGCCCGGCGCGGAAGCGGAAACCGGCGTCGCGGCTGGCGCGGAAGGTGAACAGGCTGGGGGTCAGCGTGCGGATATCGTAGACGGTCTGACGGGTGAACTTCTCTTCGCTGGCGGTCATACTTGCGCTCCTCTTTGCCGCTCCAGTCTCGCGCAAATACGCGCCGGGAAACACCGTCAGTTCTTATGCCTATATTCGTTACGCCTTTTGCCAGCCTCGATCTGCTCCGCCAACCCGAGCAGCGCGACGACCCGCTGCAGGCCTTCGACGCCGCCGACGAGTACCTGCTCGCCCATCTGCACGAGCAGGGCCTGGAGCGCGATGCACAGGTACTGGTGCTCAACGACGGCTTCGGCGCCCTGGCCTGCGCACTGGCCTCTCATGCGCGAGTGACCAGCAGCGGCGACTCCCACCTGGGCTTCATCGCGCTGCAAAAGAACCTGGCGCGCAATGGCCTGTCCACCGACGGCGTGGGGTTCGTGCCGGCCAGCGCCACGCCCGAGGGGCCGTTCGAGGTGGTGCTGATCCGCGTGCCGAAGACCCTGGCGCTGCTGGAGGAACAACTGATCCGCCTGCACGGCCATCTGGCACCCGGCGCGCGGGTGATCGCCGGGTCGATGGTCAAGCACCTGCCACGCGCCGCCGGCGACCTGCTGGAAAAGTACGTCGGCCCGGTACAGGCCTCGCTGGCGGTGAAGAAGGCGCGCCTGCTGTTCGCCACGCCCGAGGACAGGCCAACGCCGGTGTCGCCCTACCCCACCCGCTACCGGCTGGATCGACCGGCGCTGGAGCTGGTCAACCACGCCAACGTGTTCTGCCGCGAAGGGCTGGACATCGGCACCCGCGCCTTCCTGCCGCACCTGCCGACCCACCTGGGCAATGCACGGGTGGCGGACCTCGGCTGCGGCAACGGCGTGCTCGGCATCGCCTGCGCGCTGACCAATCCCGAGGCGCGGCTGACCCTGGTGGACGAATCCTACATGGCCGTGCAGTCGGCTGCGGAGAACTGGCGGGCGGCGCTCGGCGAACGGCCTGTGGATATCCACGCCGCCGACGGCCTGGCCGGGCAGCCGGTGGATTCGCTCGACGTGGTGCTGTGCAACCCGCCGTTCCACCAGCAGCAGGTGGTCGGCGACTTCCTCGCCTGGCGCATGTTCCAGCAGGCCCGCGCGGCGCTGGTCACCGGTGGCGAGTTGTGGATAGTCGGCAACCGCCACCTCGGCTACCACGCCAAGCTCAAGCGGCTGTTCCGGGGCGTCGAGCAGGTGGCGGCGAATCCCAAGTTCGTGGTGCTCAGGGCGCGGAAGTAGCTTTCCCCTCTCCCATGAATGGGAGAGGGGGCTGTCCGAAGTTAGTCTGAAACCAGGTACTTGCCGGAATGCACGGAGTTCCAGGCGCGAGTCACCCCTCTCCCGTTTACGGGAGAGGGGGCCGGGGGAGAGGGTCTTGCGGCCGTCTCCCCGGATTGAATCCGGGCTACGTGGACAGCCCCGCCGCATTCATCACCTGCCTCAACAACCAGGCCACCCCGCCAAGCACCAGCACGCTGGCGGTCCAGATCGCCAGCAGCCAGGCCAGGCGCTGCCACAACGGTTTGCGTTCCTGTACGTCCATCAGTGGTACCCCTGGTCCGGCGTCACCTTGCCGCGGAACACGTAGTAGCTCCAGGCGGTGTACATGAGGATGAACGGAATGATGAACAGCGCGCCGACCAGCGTGAAGCCCTGGCTCTGCGGCGGGGCGGCGGCGGCCCAGATGCTCACGGAAGGCGGGATGATGTTCGGCCACAGGCTGATCCCCAGGCCGCTGTAGCCGAGGAAGATCAGCACCAGGGTGAGCACGAACGGTGCGTAGTGGGCATTGCGCTGGATCGCCCGCAGCAACGCGTAGGTGCACAGCAGCACCAGCAGCGGCACCGGCAGGAACCAGAACAGGTTGGGCAGGCTGAACCAGCGCCGGGCGATCTCCTCGTGGGCCAGCGGCGTCCAGATGCTGACGATGCCGGTGACCAGCAGCACCACCCAGACCAGCGGCGTGCCGAGATCGTGCATCTGCTGTTGCAGACGGCCTTCGGTCTTCATGATCAGCCAGGTGCAGCCGAGCAGCGCGTAGGCGGCGATCAGCGCCAGGCCGCAGAACACCGAGAAAGGCGTCAGCCAGTCCAGCGCGCCGCCGACATAGACGCGGTTCTCCACCGGGATGCCGTTGATGAAGGCGCCCAGGGTCACGCCCTGGAAGAAGGTCGCCGCCAGCGAGCCGCCGATGAACGCCTTGTCCCACCAGTGACGCTTGCTGGGCTTGGCCTTGAAGCGGAACTCGAAGGCCACGCCCCGGAAGATCAAGCCGATGAGCATCAGGATGATCGGCAGGTAGAGCGCCGACAGCACCACCGCGTAGGCCATCGGGAAAGCCGCGAACAGGCCAGCGCCGCCAAGCACCAGCCAGGTCTCGTTGCCGTCCCAGACCGGCGCCACGGTGTTCATCATCACGTCGCGCTCGGACTTGTCCTTGACGAACGGGAAGAGGATGCCGATGCCCAGGTCGAAGCCGTCCATCACCACGTACATCATCACCCCGAAGATGATGATCACCGCCCAGATCAGGGAAAGATCGATACCCATGGCTCAGCTCCTCGCATCCAGGCCATTGCTGGCGTCGTCATCGTCCATACCCTCCTCCGAGGCCGACAGCGGCCGCGCCGGCGTGCGCCGCTGGCCGGGGCCGCCGGAGCCGGCCCGCTGGCCTTCGTCGGTGACCGGGCCCTTGCGCACCAGGCGCAGCATGTAGCTGATACCGATGCCGAACAGCACGAAGTACACCACCACGAACAACGCCAGGGTCACGCTCATCTGCGTCACGCCGTGGTTGGACACCGCGTCGGCGGTGCGCATCAGGCCGTAGACCACCCAGGGCTGGCGGCCGACCTCGGTGGTGAACCAGCCGGCGAGGATGGCGATCAGCCCCGACGGCCCCATCCACAACACCAGGTGAAGGAACGGCCGGCTGCTGAACAGCCGGTCGCGCCAGCGCAGCCACAGGCTCCAGACACCGGTGAGGATCATCAGCAGGCCGAGCGCCACCATGATGCGGAACGACCAGAACACGATGAGCGAATTGGGCCGGTCTTCGGGAGCGAACTCCTTCAGCGCCGGCACCTGCTCGTCCAGGCTGTGGGTGAGGATCAGGCTGCCGAGGTAGGGAATCTCCAGCTTGAAGCGGGTCTCCTCGCGCTCCATGTCCGGCCAGCCGAACAGGATCAGCGGGGTCGGCTCGCCGCTGCTGTTGTCCCAGTGCCCCTCCATCGCGGCGATCTTCGCCGGCTGGTGCTTCAGGGTATTGAGCCCGTGCAGGTCGCCGATGAAGGCCTGTACCGGCGCCACCAGCAGGGCCATCCACATGGCCATCGAGAGCATCTTGCGCAGAGCCGGGTTGTCGCGGCCGCGCAGCAGGTGCCAGGCCGCCGAGGCGCCGACGAAGAAGGCGGTGGCGAGGAAGGCGGCGGTGGCCATGTGCGCCAGGCGGTAGGGGAACGACGGGTTGAAGATCACCGCCAGCCAGTCCACCGGGATCACCCGGCCGTCGACGATCTCGAAGCCCTGCGGGGTCTGCATCCAGCTATTGGAGGCAAGGATCCAGAAGGTCGAGATCAGCGTGCCGATCGCCACCATCACCGTGGAAAAGAAGTGCAGCCCCGGCCCGACGCGGTTCCAGCCAAACAGCATGACGCCGAGGAAGCCGGCCTCGAGGAAGAACGCGGTGAGCACCTCGTAGGTCAGCAGCGGCCCGGTGACCGCGCCGGCGAAGTCGGAGAAGGCGCTCCAGTTGGTGCCGAACTGGTAGGCCATGACCAGCCCGGAGACCACGCCCATGCCGAAGTTGACGGCGAATATCTTCGACCAGAAGTGGTAGAGATCGCGGTAGACCCCCTCGCCGGTCTTCAGCCACAGCCCTTCGAGCACCGCCAGGTAGCTGGCCAGCCCGATGGTGATGGCCGGGAAGACGATATGGAAGGAAATGGTGAAAGCGAACTGTATTCGGGCCAGGTCCAGGGCTTCCAAACCGAACATGGGTGTTCCTCGCTCAGGTTGCAGGCGGGCTCGACGGTGGCCCGCGGCTCCACGGTTAGTTGGAGTATGGCAGTAGGGGGAATTGTTCTTTTCGATGGGAGCTGGCACGGCGGCCAGGCGCTTGATGCAAAAACCAAGACGGTTTTTTGATCCAGATCAAGCAATGGGTGAATCCTAGCGCCGGATTGCGGCATTTCCGCTGTGGTCGATTGCCGCTGTGACCGATTGTCACGGACACGGAGCGCTCCCGGGCTCTGCTCGGTAATGGGCTGTGGAGAGGCGAAGGGAGACTGCTCGCGAAGCTTTCGAGGGGCCGATATTCGCGAGCAGAGCTCGCTCCTACAGGTGCACTTCCAGCCGCCGGGTCAGGCGGATTTCCTGGGGGCTGACCTCAGCGCCGTAGGCCAGCACTTCCACGCCGGCCGCCACGGCTTCGCGCAGGGCCGCGGCATAGGCCGGATCGATCTCCGCCGCCGGCCGTACCGCCGTGATGCCGCTCAGGTTCACGCAGTACAGTTGCACGGCACGCACGCCCTGGCGGGCCAGCGTAGCCAGTTCGCGCAGGTGCTTGCTGCCGCGAGCGGTCACCGCATCGGGAAAGGCCGCCACCGGCGAGGCGTCGAAGCCGAGGGTGACGCTCTTCACTTCGACGAAGGCCGGACCTTCGGGGTAGTCCAGGCGGAAGTCGGCGCGGCTGCGCTCCTCGCCATAGGCCACTTCGCGCTTGAGCGCCGTGAAGCCGGCCAGTTCGCCGATCATTCCTGCGCGCAGGGCCTCCTCGACCAGCGCATTGGCCCGCGCGGTGTTCACGCAGGCCAACCGGCCCTGTGGCGTCTCGCTCAACTCCCAGGTGCCGGGTAGCTTGCGCTTCGGGTCGTTGCTGCGGCTGAACCAGACTCGCCCGCCCGGGCTCATGCAATTGAGCATCGAGCCGGTGTTCGGGCAGTGGATGGTCAGGCGCTCGCCGGCCGGCGTCTCGATATCGGCGAGGAAACGCTTGTAGCGCTGCAGCAGGCGCCCTTCCTCCAGAGGCGGCTCAAAGCGCATCCGGCCTCCAGCTTTTCAGGCCACGGGCGATGCGTTCGACCGCCTCCTCCAGGCGCGGCAGGCTCTGCGTGTAGGCGAAGCGCACGTGCCGGCTGGCCAGGTGCCGCCCGAAATCCACCCCGGGGGTGAAGGCGACATGCTCGGTCTCGATGAAGTGCCGGCAGAAGGCGAAGGCATCGCCGCCGAAGGCCGAGATGTCCGCATACAGGTAGAAGGCACCTTCCGGCTCCACGGCGATGCCGAAGCCCAGCTCGCGCAGGGCCGGCAGCAGGTAGTCGCGGCGGCGGGCGAACTCGGCGCGGCGCTCCTCGAGGATCGCCAGGGTGGCCGGCTCGAAGCAGGCCAGCGCAGCGTACTGGGCCATGCTCGGCGCGCTGATGTAGAGGTTCTGCGCCAGCTTCTCCAGTTCCGGGACGGCCTGCGGCGGCGCCACCAGCCAGCCGAGACGCCAGCCGGTCATGCCGAAATACTTGGAAAAACTGTTCAGCACGAAGGCTTCGTCATCCACCTCCAGCACGCTGCTGGCGTCCACGCCGTAGGTCAGGCCATGGTAGATCTCGTCGACCACCAGATGGCCACCGCGCCCTTTCACCGTCGCCGACAGGGCAGCCAGCTCGTCACGGTGCAGCAGGGTGCCGGTCGGATTGGCCGGCGAAGCCACCAGCGCGCCGACGCTGTCGCCGTCCCAGTGCCGCTCGACCAGTTGCGGCGTCAGTTGGTAACGCTCCTCCGGACCCACCGGCACCAGTTGCGCGCCACCCTCGACCAGGCGCAGGAAATGGCGGTTGCACGGGTAGCCCGGGTCGGCCAGCAGCCAGTGCTTGCCGGGGTCGACCAGCAGGCTGGAGGCCAGCAGCAACGCCCCCGATCCGCCGGGGGTAATCAGAATGCGTTCGGGGTCTATCCTTAACCGGTAACGTTCGGCGTAGAAACTGGCGATCGCCTCACGCAGCGCCGGTACTCCGCGCGCGGCGGTGTAGCGGGTATGCCCGGCGGCCAGCGCGGCCTGCCCGGCGGCGATGATGGGCTCGGCGGTGGTGAAATCCGGCTCGCCGATTTCCAGGTGGATGACATCGTGACCTTCGGCCTGCAACTGGTTGGCACGCGCCAGCAGGGCCATGACATGGAAAGGTTCGATGGCGCGGCTGCGCGCACTGTAGGGATGGGCCATGGGCCTTCCTTTATATGAAAGAACAGCGGATTCTATCCGACCGACCGG
Organism: Zestomonas carbonaria; assembly: GCF_904061905.1. GTDB lineage: Bacteria > Pseudomonadota > Gammaproteobacteria > Pseudomonadales > Pseudomonadaceae > Aquipseudomonas > Aquipseudomonas carbonaria. The sequence goes on along the minus strand of NZ_CAJFCI010000043.1, from coordinate 27,946 downwards.
GCAAACCGTAGCAGGCTCGACAACCGGGAGTAGCGCAGGCGGAATCGATCTGGTAAGTTCGCCCGCTTGCAGCCGCAGGGCCGGCACCAATGACGGCAATGGATATCATCCTGCGCAATGGATCAGAGAGATTAAGAGGCGGTCATCCATGCCTACCAAAGCAAAAGAAAAGAGCAGCCAACTGACCCGCGGTTTCGAGCCTTATCAGGAAACCAAAGGCGAGGAATACATGAGCGACGCGATGCGTGCTCATTTCACCGCCATCCTCAACAAGTGGAAGATGGAGCTGATGCAGGAGGTCGACCGGACCGTGCATCACATGCAGGACGAAGCGGCCAACTTCCCCGATCCAGCCGATCGCGCCAGCCAGGAAGAGGAATTCAGCCTGGAGCTGCGTGCCCGCGACCGCGAGCGCAAGCTGATCAAGAAGATCGACGAGACCCTGCAACTGATCGAAGACAACGATTACGGCTGGTGCGAATCCTGCGGTGTGGAAATCGGTATCCGCCGCCTGGAAGCCCGCCCAACCGCCACCCTGTGCATCGACTGCAAGACCCTGGCGGAAATCAAGGAAAAGCAGATCGGTTCCTGACCGACCACGGGGCGCCTAGGCGCCCCGCTTCATTTGTAGCCTCCCGCCGATGACCGCCCCCGCCTACATCGGCCGCTTCGCCCCCACGCCGAGCGGCTACCTGCACTTCGGCTCACTGGTCGCCGCCCTCGCCTCCTACCTGGACGCCCGCGCCTGCGGCGGCCGCTGGCTGCTGCGCATGGAAGACCTCGATCCGCCGCGCGAGGTCGCCGGAGCCCAGGACGCCATCCTGCGTACCCTGGAGGAGTACGGCTTCGAATGGGACGGCGAACTGGTCCGCCAGAGCGACCGCCACGGGGCCTACCAGCAGGTGATCGACCAGTTGCTGCGCCAGGGCCTGGCCTATGCCTGCACCTGCTCGCGCAAGCAGCTCGAAAGCCACGGCGGCATCTACCCCGGCACCTGCCGCGACGCCCGGCACGATCCACAGGGCGCGGCGATCCGTTTGCGCGTGCCGGAGCTGGAGTACCGCTTCGTCGACCGCGTGCAGGGCGAATTCCGCCAGCACCTCGGCCGTGAGGTCGGCGACTTCGTGATCCGCCGCCGCGATGGTCTCTACGCCTACCAACTGGCCGTGGTGCTCGACGACGCCTGGCAGGGCGTGACCGACATCGTGCGCGGCGCCGACCTGCTCGACTCCACCCCGCGCCAGCTCTACCTGCAGGAACTGCTCGGCCTGCCGCAGCCGCGCTACCTGCACGTGCCGCTGATCATCCAGCCGGACGGCCACAAGCTCGGCAAATCCTATCGCTCGCCGCCGCTCCCCGCCGACCAGGCCGGCCCGCTGCTGGCCCGCGCCCTGCGCACGCTCGGCCAGGAGCCGCCCAGCGACCTGGAAAACCTGCCGCCACGCCAGGTGCTGGAGTGGGGAATCGCCAACTGGGATGCCATGCGTCTCCCGCGTAGCCGGACGCTGCTCGAAGAGCAGTTGCGCTGAAGCTGCAAGCTGCAAGCTGCAAGCTGCAAGCTGCAAGCTAGAAGCATAAACTCGCCAAGCTCCACGGCAACGCTTATAACTTGCGGCTTGTCACTTGAGGCTTGTAGCCAGCCATGTACATCTATCGATTGGTCCTGCTCCTGGTGGTGGGGATCTACCTGTTCTCCCCCGCCATCATGGACTGGTGGGTCGACCCGAGCGGTGCCTGGTACCGGCCCTACCTGCTCTGGCTGATTCTCATCGTGGTGACCCTCATCCTGCAGAGCCAACGCGATGCTGACGAGCTTTAACCTGACGCAGCTGATCCTGATCAGCGCCCTCTACCTGTTCGCCCTGTTCGGTGTCGCCTGGCTCAGCGAGCGTGGCGTGGTGCCGCGCCGGATCATCTACCACCCGCTGACCTACACCCTGTCGCTCGGCGTCTACGCCAGCGCCTGGGCGTTCTACGGCACGGTCGGCATGGCCTACCAGTACGGCTTCGGCTTCCTCGCCAGCTACCTGGGCGTGTCCGGCGCCTTCCTGCTGGCGCCGGTGCTGCTCTATCCGATCCTGCGCATCACCCGCACCTACCAGTTGTCGTCGCTGGCCGACCTGTTCGCCTTCCGCTTCCGCAGCACCTGGGCCGGCGCGCTGACCACCATCTTCATGCTGCTCGGCGTGCTGCCGCTGCTGGCCCTGCAGATGCAAGCGATCGCCGACTCGATCAGCATCCTCACCCGCGAGACGGTGCACGAGCGGGTGGCACTGAGCTACTGCGGGTTGATCATCCTCTTCACCATCCTGTTCGGCGCCCGGCACATCGCCACCCGCGAGAAGCACGAAGGGCTGGTGTTCGCCATCGCCTTCGAATCGGTGGTCAAGCTGCTGGCCCTCGGCGGTATCGGCCTGTACGCCTTCTATGAAGTGTTCGGCGGCGCCCAGGGCCTGGAACTCTGGCTGCTCAGCAACCAGAGCGCCCTCGCCGCGCTGCACACGCCGCTGCAGGAGGGCCCCTGGCGCACCCTGCTGCTGGTGTTCTTCGCCTCGGCCATCGTCATGCCGCACATGTACCACATGGCCTTCACCGAGAACCTCAACCCGCGCGCGCTGGTCAGCGCCAGTTGGGGGCTGCCGCTGTACCTGCTGCTGATCAGCCTGGCGGTGCCGCTGATCCTCTGGGCCGGCCTGAAACTCGGCGCCACCACCAACCCCGAGTACTTCACCCTCGGCGTCGGCATCGCCGTGAACAACCAGCCGCTGACCCTGCTGGCCTACGTCGGCGGGCTGTCGGCGTCCAGCGGGCTGATCATCGTCACCACCCTTGCGCTGTCCGGCATGGCCCTCAACCACCTGGTGCTGCCGCTCTACCAGCCGCCGGCGGAAGGCAACATCTATCGCTGGCTGAAATGGACCCGCCGGGCCCTGATCATCGCCATCATCGCCGCCGGCTACGGCTTCTACCTGCTGCTCGGCGCCGAACAGGACCTCGCCAACCTGGGCATCGTCGCCTTCGTCGCCACCTTGCAGTTCCTCCCCGGCGTGCTCTCCGTGCTGTACTGGCCGACCGCCAACCGGCGCGGCTTCATCGCCGGCCTGCTGACCGGCATCGGCATGTGGCTGGTCAGCATGCTGCTGCCGCTGCTGGGCAACATCCAGGGCATCTACCTGCCGCTGTTCGACATCATCTACGTGCTCGACGACACCAGTTGGCACCTGGCGGCGATCGCCTCGCTGGCCGCCAACGTGCTGGTGTTCACCCTGGTATCGCTGTTCAGCGAGACCAGCCCGGAGGAACAGAGCGCCGCCGAAGCCTGCGCCGTGGACAACGTGCGCCGCCCGCAGCGCCGCGAGTTGCAGGCCACCTCGCCGCAGGAGTTCGCCACGCAACTGGCCAAGCCGCTCGGCGCCAAGATCGCCCAGCGCGAGGTGGAACAGGCGCTGCGCGACCTGCACCTGCCGTTCGACGAGAACCGCCCCTACGCCCTGCGCCGCCTGCGCGACCGCCTCGAAGCCAACCTTTCCGGGTTGATGGGCCCCAACGTGGCGCAGGACATCGTCGAGACCTTCCTGCCCTACAAGAGCGGCAGCGAAGGCTACGTCACCGAGGACATCCACTTCATCGAGAGCCGGCTGGAGGACTACCACTCGCGCCTCACCGGCCTGGCCGCCGAGCTGGACGCGCTGCGCCGCTATCACCGGCAGACCTTGCAGGAACTGCCGATGGGCGTCTGCTCGCTGGCCAAGGACCAGGAAATCCTCATGTGGAACCGCGCCATGGAGGAGCTCACCGGCATCCCCGCCCAGCGCCTGGTCGGCTCGCGGCTGGCGACCATCGCCGAGCCGTGGAAGGGCCTGCTGGAAGGCTTCATCAACCTGCCCGACGAGCACCTGCACAAGCAGAGCCTGGCCCTCGACGGCCAGACCCGCTGGCTCAACCTGCACAAGGCCGCCATCGACGAGCCGCTGGCGCCGGGCAACACCGGCCTGGTGCTGCTGGTCGAGGACCTGACCGAAACGCAGATGCTGGAAGACAAGCTGGTCCACTCCGAACGCCTGGCCAGCATCGGCCGCCTGGCCGCCGGCGTCGCCCACGAGATCGGCAACCCGATCACCGGGATCGCCTGCCTGGCGCAGAACCTGCGCGAGGAGCGCGAGGACGATGGCGAGATCAGTGAGATCAGCGCGCAGATCATCGAGCAGACCAAGCGCGTGTCGCGCATCGTCCAGTCGCTGATGAGCTTCGCCCATGCCGGTGGCCGCCAGCAGGCCGAATATCCGGTCTGCCTGGCGGAAGTCGCCCGCGAAGCCATCGCCCTGCTATCACTCAACCGGCAAAGCGTCGAAGTGCAGTTCCTCAACCTGTGCGACCCCGACCACTGGGTCGAAGGCGACCCGCAACGACTCGCCCAGGTGCTCATCAACCTGCTCTCGAACGCTCGCGACGCCTCGCCGCCCGGCGGCACCATCAGGGTCAGGAGCGAGGCCTCCGAACAGACCGTCGACCTCATCGTCGAAGACGAGGGCAGCGGCATTCCGAAGGCGATCGTGGACCGCCTGTTCGAACCGTTTTTCACCACCAAGGACCCAGGCAAGGGGACCGGGCTGGGGCTCGCACTGGTCTATTCGATCGTGGAAGAGCATTATGGGCAGATCACCATCGACAGCCCGGCCGATTCCGAGCACCAGCGCGGCACCCGTATCCGGGTGACTCTGCCGCGCCATGTCGACACGACGTCCGCAGTGACCAGAGATCGTCGAGAGAGCTGAATTCATGCCACATATCCTCATCGTCGAAGACGAAACCATCATCCGCTCCGCCCTTCGCCGCCTGCTGGAACGCAACCAGTACGAGGTCAGCGAAGCCGGTTCGGTTCAGGAGGCCCAGGAGCGCTTCAGCATTCCCGGCTTCGACCTGATCGTCAGCGACCTGCGCCTGCCCGGAGCCCCCGGCACCGAGCTGATCAAGCTCGCCCAGGGCACTCCGGTGCTGATCATGACCAGCTACGCCAGCCTGCGCTCGGCGGTCGACTCCATGAAGATGGGCGCGGTCGACTACATCGCCAAACCCTTCGACCACGATGAAATGCTCCAGGCCGTCGCGCGCATCCTTCGCGAACGCCAGGAAAGCCTGAACGCGCCGGCCACCGAACGTGCCGCCCCCGCGGCCACTCGCGGCAACGGCCGCACGGCGGATGCCGGCCAGGGCGAGATCGGCATCATCGGCTCGTGCGCCGCCATGCAGGAGCTGTACGGCAAGATCCGCAAGGTCGCGCCGACCGACTCCACCGTGCTGGTCCAGGGCGAATCCGGCACCGGCAAGGAACTGGTCGCCCGCGCCCTGCACAACCTGTCGCGACGCGCCAAGGCGCCGCTGATCTCGGTGAACTGCGCGGCGATCCCGGAAACCCTGATCGAATCCGAACTGTTCGGCCATGAAAAGGGCGCCTTCACCGGGGCCAGCGCCGGTCGCGCCGGCCTGGTGGAAGCCGCCGACGGCGGCACCCTGTTCCTCGACGAGATCGGCGAACTGCCGCTGGAAGCCCAGGCGCGCCTGCTGCGCGTGCTGCAGGAAGGCGAGATCCGCCGGGTCGGCTCGGTGCAGTCGCAGAAGGTCGACGTGCGCCTGATCGCCGCCACCCACCGCGACCTGAAGAGCCTGGCCAAGATCGGCCAGTTCCGCGAAGACCTGTTCTACCGCCTCAACGTCATCAGCCTGAAGCTGCCGCCGCTGCGCGAGCGCGGCGGCGACGTGATCGAGATCGCCCGGCTGTTCCTCACCCGCCAGGCCGCGCAGATGGGCCGCAGCGACCTGCGCTTCGGCCACGACGCCGAGCAGGCCATCCGCCATTACGGCTGGCCGGGTAACGTCCGCGAACTGGAGAACGCCATCGAGCGCGCGGTGATCCTCTGCGAGGGCTCGGAAATCTCCGCCGACCTGCTGGGCATCGACATCGAGCTGGACGACCTGGAGGACGACGACCTCCCCGGCGGTAGCAGCGCACATTCCAGCAGCAACGCCCACGAGCCGACCGAAGACCTGTCCCTGGAAGACTACTTCCAGCACTTCGTCCTCGAACACCAGGACCACATGACCGAGACCGAGCTGGCCCGCAAGCTGGGCATCAGCCGCAAGTGCCTGTGGGAACGCCGCCAGCGCCTGGGCATCCCGCGCCGCAAGACCGGTAACGCCGTCGACAACTGAGTCGACGGCAGTGACAGAACCCGGGCGATTTGGTTCCCGCTCTGTTACCGCTGCTCATATTCCGTAACAAAGGTCGGGTTATCGGGTAACGAAACCCGGCCTTTTTTCTACCCACCGCCCCGGGCCAAAATACCAAGCCATTGATTTTAAAGGATTTTAAAAAACTGGCACGACACCTGCTTTATCTCTGGCACAACAACAATAACAAGCAATGCCCTACACAATAAGAACAAGACGTACCGACTCCGGCACAACAAAAACAACAACGCAGGGGACGCAGCTAACTGATTCTTTTGGAGAGGACTAGCCGTTGGGGTTCGCCCCACAGCCAGGCAGAGAACAACAAAACTGCTCTACAAAGCAGCGCCCGCACTGGTTGAGATCCTTGATAGAACGGCTGTATCGGCTTCCAAAGCAATCCGTTTGCTACTGACTCCCGAGATTGGGAGTCTTTTCCCAAAGCCACTGGGCCGAGGGAACGGGTCGACAAACAAAAACAACAAGCCCGAATACAACAATAAAAACAAAGCACGAACCAATTTGGGGGGGAGCGCAAGCTCCCCCAGTAGCTTCTACCTCCCTCCTCGCACACCTTCCCCCGACACGATGCTAGAATCCGCGCCAATTCTGCGGTCATTTTCCGTTCTGGCCGATCATTCTCAGCCCGTCACACAGAACCTCCCATGCTGAAGAAGCTGTTCCAGTCTCTCCGCTCTCCCCTGCGCCGCGCCAAGCACACGCGAACCACGCCCGAAGTGCTGACCAGTCGCCAGCACCCGCTGCGCCGCGGCCAGAAGATCAGTCGCCACGCCGTCAGCGTCGTCGAGCGCCTGCAACAGGCCGGCTACCAGGCCTACCTGGTCGGCGGCTGCGTCCGCGACCTGTTGCTCGACCTCGAGCCCAAGGACTTCGACGTCGCGACCAGCGCCACCCCCGAGCAGGTGCGTGCCGAATTCCGCAACGCGCGGGTGATCGGCCGCCGCTTCAAGCTGGTGCACGTGCACTTCGGCCGCGAGATCATCGAGGTCGCCACCTTCCGCGCCAATCACCCGCAAGGCGAGGAAGAGGAAAACAGCTCGCTGGCGGCACGCAACGAGAGCGGCCGGATCCTCCGCGACAACGTCTACGGCAGCCTGGAAGACGACGCCCAGCGCCGCGACTTCACCATCAATGCGCTGTACTTCGACGTCACGGCCGAGCGCATCCTCGACTATGCGCGCGGCGTCCACGACATCCGCAACCGCCTGATCCGCCTGATCGGAGATCCCGAGCAGCGCTACCTGGAAGACCCGGTGCGCATGCTGCGCGCGGTGCGCTTCGCCGCCAAGCTGGACTTCGAGATAGAGAAACACTCCGCCGCCCCCATCGCCCGCCTGGCGCCGATGCTGCGCGAGATTCCCTCGGCACGGCTGTTCGACGAAGTGCTCAAGCTGTTCCTCTCCGGCTACGCCGAGCGCACCTACGAACTGCTGCGCCAGTACGAACTGTTCGCACCGCTGTTCCCGGCCAGTGCGGCCGCGCTGAAACAGAACCCCGACTACACCCACCGGCTGATCCGCCAGGCCCTGGTCAACACCGACGAGCGCATCCGGCTGGGCAAGCCGGTGACCCCGGCCTTCCTGTTCGCCGCCCTGCTCTGGCCGGCGCTGCCGGCACGGGTCGCGCGCCTGCAGGAGCGCGGCATGCCGCCGATCCCGGCCATGCAGGAAGCCGCCCACGAGCTGATCAGCGAGCAGTGCCAGCGCATCGCCGTGCCCAAGCGCTTCACCATCCCGATCCGCGAGATCTGGGACATGCAGGAGAGACTGCCACGGCGTAGCGGCAAGCGCGCCGACCTGCTGCTGGAAAGCCCGCGCTTCCGCGCCGGCTACGACTTCCTGCTGCTGCGGGAGAGCGCCGGCGACGACACCGGCGGCCTCGGCGACTGGTGGACCGACTACCAGGAAGTCAGCGACAGCGCGCGCCGGCAGATGATCCGCGACCTGTCCACCAAGGACAGCGGCGACACCCCGGGCGCCCCGCGCAAGCGCCGCCGTGGCGGTCGACGCCGGCGTGGCGGCGGCGATGGCGCCCAGCCAGCGGGAGAGTGAGGTGGAGCGGGTTTATATCGGCCTCGGCAGCAACCTCGCCGAACCGGCCGAGCAATTGCGCGCGGCGATCGCGGCGATCGCCGCGCTGCCCCATTCGCAGTTGGCCCGGGTGTCCTCCCTGTACGCCAGCGACCCGCTGGGTCCGCCGGACCAGCCGCGCTACGTCAACGCGGTCGCGGCGCTGGATACCACCCTCGCCCCCCTGGAACTGCTCGACGCCCTGCAACGCATCGAACTCGACCAGGGGCGCCAGCGCAAGGCCGAGCGCTGGGGGCCACGCACCCTCGACCTGGATATCCTGCTGTTCGGCGACAGGGCGATCGACGAGCCGCGCCTGACCGTGCCGCACTACCACATGCACGCCCGACCGTTCGTCCTCTACCCGCTGTCGGAGATCGCCGAGGACCTGACCCTGCCCGACGGCCGACCGCTCGTCGCCTTGCTGGCGGATTGCCCATTCGAAGGCATCGAGCGCCTCCCCGCCACCCCGTAGGGTGGGCTTCAGCCCACCACACTCGGCTACGTGCGATCTGGTGGGCTGAAGCCCACCCTACGTCCTCCCGGCCAACCAGCGACTGGTCAAAAGCCATCCAAAACTGACCGTAACGCCGGTAACAGGTCGGTAACACCCGCGATTGACTTCACGCCCCCCCATCTGGACTATAGGCGTCCCGCCGCCCCAACCGGGTGCGCAAGGGCCCGATCGAGGAACATTTTCATGCCTGACGTTACCGTGACCACCCTACAGGAGATGAAGCAGAAAGGTGACAAGATCACCATGCTCACCGCCTATGACGCCACTTTCGCCCGTGCCGCCTGCCAGGCCGGGGTCGAGGTGCTGCTGGTGGGCGATTCCCTCGGCATGGTCGTCCAGGGCAACGACAGCACCCTGCCGGTGACCGTCCAGGAGATGGCCTACCACACCGCCTGCGTGAAACGCGGCAACCAGGGCGCTCTGCTCGTCACCGACCTGCCTTTCGAATCCGGCGCATCGGCGCAGCAGTTGCACGCCGACGCGGTTGCGGTGATGAAGGCCGGCGCACACATGGTCAAGCTCGAGGGCGGCGCCTGGCTCGCCGAGCCGATCGCCCGCCTGGCGCAGATCGGCGTGCCGGTCTGCGCCCACCTCGGCCTCACCCCACAGGCCGTCAACCTGTTCGGCGGCTACAAGGTGCAGGGTCGCGGCGACGCCCAGGCCCGCCAGTTGCGCGCCGACGCCATCGCCCTGGAGCAGGCCGGCGCGGCCATGCTGCTGCTCGAATGCGTGCCCAGCGAACTGGCCGCGGAAATCTCCCAGGCGGTGAAGATCCCGGTGATCGGCATCGGTGCCGGCGCCGCCACCGACGGCCAGGTGCTGGTGGTGCACGACATGCTCGGCCTGTCGCTGACCGGCCGGGTGCCGAAGTTCGTGAAGAACTTCATGGAGGGCCAGGGCTCCGTCCAGGGCGCCTTCGAAGCCTATGTCAAAGCCGTCAAGGACGGTTCGTTCCCCGCCGCCGAGCACGGATTCTCCGCATGAACACCGTTACCACCGTCCGCGAGCTACGCGCCGCGGTCGCCCAGGCGCGCGCCGAGGGCAAGGACATCGGCCTGGTGCCGACCATGGGCAACCTGCACGCCGGGCACATCGCCCTGGTCGAACAGGCCGCCCAGCGCACCGGCTTCGTGGTCGCCAGCATCTTCGTCAACCCGTTGCAGTTCGGCCCCAGCGAAGACCTCGCCAGCTACCCGCGCACCCTGGCCGCCGATCAGGAGAAGCTGATCGAGGCCGGCTGCGACCTGTTGTTCGCGCCCACCGTGGAGGAAATGTACCCCCACGGCATGCAGGGCCAGACCCTGGTGCACGTCAGCGGTGTTTCCGAGGGCCTGTGCGGCGCCAGCCGGCCGGGCCATTTCGACGGCGTCGCCACGGTGGTCACCAAGCTGTTCCAGATGGTCCAGCCGGACCTGGCGATCTTCGGCCAGAAGGACTTCCAGCAACTGGCGGTGATCCGCACCCTGGTGCGCGACCTGAACATGCCGGTCCAGGTCCTCGGCATGCCCACCGTGCGGGCCGAGGACGGCCTGGCGCTGTCCTCGCGCAATGGCTACCTGAGCGCCGAGCAGCGCGTCGCCGCTCCCGCCCTGTACCGCACCCTGCAACAATTGGGTGGCGAGATCCGCGAGGGTGGCCGCGACTACCCCAGGCTGATCGCAGAGGCCAAGGAGCAACTGGTAACGGCCGGGTTCCGCCCCGACTACCTGGAGATCTGCCACGCCGAAAGCCTGCGCCCGGCGCACGTCGACGACCGTCACCTGGTGATTGCCGCCGCCGCCTTCCTGGGCAACACCCGGCTTATCGACAATCTCGAACTGGATCTCGCCGACACCCCGTGATCCCGGACCACCCGAACCTTGATCGACTCCCCGGGGTTCGGGCACACTCAGCCGCCGTTTGTGGCCCCCAGAAGAGGAAAACGCCATGCACGCCATCATGCTCAAGGCCAAGCTGCACCGCGCCGAAGTCACCCACGCGGTGCTGGATTACGAAGGCTCCTGCGCCATCGATGGTGAATGGCTGGACCTCTCCGGCATCCGCGAGTACGAGCAGATCCAGATCTACAACGTCGACAACGGCGAGCGCTTCACCACCTACGCGATCCGTGGCGAGGAAGGTTCGAAGATCATCTCCGTGAACGGCGCCGCCGCGCACAAGGCCAAGGTCGGCGACCGACTGATCATCTGCGCCTATGCTCATTACAGCGAGGCCGAGCTGGCCAACTTCAAGCCACGCGTGCTGTACATGGCACCGGGCAACGAACTGAGCCACACCAGCAACGCCATCCCGGTCCAAGTGGCCTGAGCCTCATCCGCTAAACGCCAAGCCCGGAACGTTCCGGGCTTTTTGCTATTCGAAGCTTGTTTCAGCCGAAGGAATCGGTCATGCCGCATTACCAACAACCACTCGACGCAACCCGACTGCCCGCCTGGCAATCCCTGGTCGAGCATCGCCGGGCGATGCAGGGCTTCAGCATGCGCGAGGCCTTCGCGGGCGATGCCGGACGCTTCAAGGATTTCTCGCTGAGCGGTTGCGGGCTGTTCCTCGACTATTCGAAGAACCTGATCAACCACGAAACCCGCGAGCTGCTGGTACGCCTGGCCCGCGAGGCCGACTTGCAGGCGGCGATCGAAGCCCTGTTCAAGGGCGAGCCGGTCAACGCCTCGGAAGGCCGCCCGGCGCTGCACACCGCCCTGCGCCGCCCGGTGGCCGACCGCCTGGTCGTCAACGGCGTGGACGTGATGCCGGAGGTCCACCAGGTGCTCGGCCAGATGACCGAGCTGGTCGGCCGCATCCACGACGGCCTGTGGCGCGGCTACAGCGAGAAGCCGATCACCGACGTGGTGAACATCGGCATCGGCGGTTCCTTCCTCGGCCCGCAACTGGTTTCCGAGGCGCTGCTGCCGTTCGCCCAGCGCGGCGTGCGCTGCCACTACCTGGCCAATATCGATGGCAGCGAATTCCACGAGCTGTCCGCCAGGCTGCGCGCGGAAACCACCCTGTTCATCGTCTCGTCGAAATCCTTCGGCACCCTGGAAACCCTGAAGAACGCCCAGGCCGCGCGTAGCTGGTACCTGGCCCAGGGCGGCTCGGAAGCCGAGCTGCACAAGCACTTCATCGCCGTTTCCAGCAACAAGGAAGCGGCGGTGGCGTTCGGCATCCACGAGGAAAACATCTTCCCGATGTGGGACTGGGTCGGCGGCCGCTACTCGCTGTGGTCGGCCATCGGCCTGCCGATCGCCCTGGCCATCGGCATGTCCAACTTCAAGGAGCTGCTGTCCGGCGCCTACAGCATGGACCAGCACTTCCTGACCGCGCCCTTCGAACGCAACATGCCGGTCCTGCTGGCCCTGCTCGGTGTCTGGTACAGCAACTTCTGGAACGCGCAGAGCCACGCGATCCTGCCCTACGACCACTATCTGCGGAACATCACCCAGCACCTGCAGCAACTGGACATGGAATCCAACGGCAAGAGCGTGCGCCAGGATGGCACCCCGGTGGGTTGCGCCACCGGGCCGGTGATCTGGGGCGGCGTCGGCTGCAACGGCCAGCACGCCTACCACCAGTTGCTGCACCAGGGCACCCAGTTGATCCCGGCGGACTTCATCGTCCCGGTGGTCAGCTACAACCCGGTGGCCGACCACCACCACTGGCTGTACGCCAACTGCCTGTCGCAGAGCCAGGCGCTGATGCTCGGCAAGAGCCGCGCGGAAGCCGAGGCGGAGCTGCGCGCCAAGAGCCTGCCGGAAGACGAGGTGCAGCGCCTGGCGCCACACAAGGTGATCCCCGGCAACCGGCCGAGCAACACCCTGGTGCTCGAGCGCGTCAGCCCACGCCGGCTCGGCGCGCTGGTCGCCATGTACGAGCACAAGGTGTTCGTGCAGAGCGTGATCTGGGGCATCAACGCCTTCGACCAGTGGGGCGTGGAGCTCGGCAAGGAACTGGGCAAGGGCGTCTACCAGCGCCTCTCCGGCCATGAGGAGCAGGCTGCGGAAGATGCCTCGACCCAGGGCCTGATCGACTTCTTCCGGGGCCGTCATCGCGGTTGATGTTTGTTGTCCGGGTGCCCACGTTGTTTTCTGGGTCCCCGCGTTCGCGGGGACCCAACGAACACCGTCAAGAGCGAGCTCGCATCTACGTGCCCTCATGTGAACCCGGCCAAGTGCCGGGTTCGCGCTTTCCAGGATGGTCTAAAGTTGGGTGGCTTGCCTTGGGGTTGAACCCGGCATCCGCATCGGCCAACCTAGCCCCACTGCGAACGACAACAAAACAAGAAGGCCCAAGCCATGTTCGAGATCACCACCCATCCGGTTCCCGAAGCCGTGCGCCAGCGCGCCTACCTGAAAGACGAGGACTACCAGCGCCTGTACCGGCAGTCCGTCGAGCAGCCCGAAACCTTCTGGGCGGAACAGGCGAATACCTTCCTGGACTGGTTCAAACCCTGGCACAGCGTACGTCACGAGGACCTGCGCAAAGGCCAGGTGAGCTGGTTCCGGGGCGGCCAGTTGAACGTCGCCTACAACTGCATCGACCGCCACCTGGCGCGGCGCGGCGAGCAGGTCGCCTTCATCTGGGAAGGCGACAACCCCAGCGAGTCGGCGCACATCACCTACAACAAGCTGTACTCCCACGTCTGCCGCCTGGCCAACGTGCTCAAGCAGCGCGGCGTGAGCAAGGGCGACCGGGTGTGCATCTACATGCCGATGGTGCCGGAAGCCGCCTACGCCATGCTCGCCTGCGCGCGGATCGGCGCGGTGCACTCGGTGGTGTTCGGCGGCTTCTCGCCGGATTCGCTGCGCGACCGCATCCTCGACTCCGACTGCCGCACCGTGATCACCGCCGACGAGGGCGTGCGCGGCGGCAAGTACATCCCGCTCAAGGCCAACGTCGACAAGGCGCTGCAGAGCTGCCCGAACGTCTCCACCGTGGTGGTGGTCGAGCGCACCCAGGGCAAGATCGCCTGGGTGGAAGGCCGCGACCTCTGGTACCACGAGGCGTTGAGCACGGCAGACAACGACTGCCCGCCGGAGCCGATGGACGCCGAAGACCCGCTGTTCATCCTCTACACCTCGGGCAGCACCGGCAAACCCAAGGGCGTGCTGCACACCACCGGCGGCTACCTGCTGCAAGTGGCGATGACCCACAAGTACGTATTCGACTACCACGACGGCGACATCTTCTGGTGCACCGCCGATGTCGGCTGGGTCACCGGGCACAGCTACATCGTCTACGGCCCGCTGGCCAACGGCGCCACCAGCCTGATCTTCGAAGGCGTGCCCAACTACCCGGACGCCTCGCGCTTCTGGCAGGTGGTCGACAAGCACCAGGTGAACATCTTCTACACCGCGCCGACCGCCCTGCGCGCGCTGATGCGCGAAGGCGAGGAGCCGGTGAAGAAGACCTCGCGCGCCAGCCTGCGCCTGCTCGGCACGGTCGGCGAGCCGATCAACCCGGAGGCCTGGGAGTGGTACTACCACGTGGTCGGCGAGATGCGCTGCCCGATCGTCGACACCTGGTGGCAGACCGAGACCGGCGCCATCATGATCGCCCCGCTACCCGGCGCCACGGCCCTCAAGCCCGGCTCGGCGACCCGGCCGTTCTTCGGCGTGCAGCCGGCGCTGCTCGACGAACAGGGCAAGGAGATCGACGGCCCCGGCAGCGGCGTGCTGGCCATCAAGGCCAGTTGGCCGAGCCAGATCCGCACCGTGTTCGGCGACCACCAGCGGATGATCGACACCTACTTCACCGCCTACCCCGGCTACTACTTCACCGGCGACGGCGCACGCCGCGACGAGGACGGCTACTACTGGATCACCGGCCGGGTCGACGACGTGATCAACGTCTCCGGCCACCGCATCGGCACCGCCGAAGTGGAAAGCGCGCTGGTCCTCCACGACGCGGTGGCCGAGGCGGCGGTGGTCGGCTATCCGCACGACCTGAAGGGCCAGGGCATCTACGCCTTCGTCACGCCGATGAAAGGCATCGAGCCGGACGAAGCGCTGAAGCAGGAGCTGCTGGCCATGGTCACCCAGGAGATCGGCAGTTTCGCCAAGCCTGAACTGATCCAGTGGGCACCGGCGCTGCCGAAGACCCGCTCGGGCAAGATCATGCGGCGCATCCTGCGCAAGATCGCCTGCAACGAGCTGGACACCCTGGGCGACACCTCGACCCTGGCCGACCCGAGCGTGGTCGAGGGACTGATCGAAAAACGCCTCAACACCTGATGGACCGGTGGTTCCCACGCTCCGCGCGGGAACCACGCCCCCGCAGGGTGCGCCGTGCGCACCGCCAAAGGCCCTGCACCATCCCGTCGGTGCGCACAGCGCACCCTACAAAAGCCCCCAGCTCTTGCAGCGCTCTGCTCAAGCCTGGAAGCTATCCCCCATGGAAACCCTTCGCCAACACATCGAAGCCCAGGTTCTCAGTCTCACCGGCCTGGCCCTGGGTGGTATCGACTTCGAAGCGCCGCCCGGCGACCCCGGGCTGTTCGGCCCGGACTCGACCTGCTGGAAAGTGCACGGCGACTTCAGCAGCATGCTGATCGGCGGCATCGGCGCACTGCTCCTGCAAATGCTCCATCCCCTGGCGCTGGCCGGGGTGTGGGACCACTCCAACTTCCGCGCCGACATGCTCGGCCGCCTGCGCCGCACCGGCCAGTTCATCTCCGGCACCACCTACGGCTCGCGCGCCGATGCGGAAAGGCTCATCGAGCGCGTACGGCGCATCCACGAGAGCGTGACCGGCAGCCTGCCGGACGGACAGCCCTACGCCGCCAGCGATCCCGGGCTGCTGACTTGGGTGCACGTGGCCGAGGTCAGCAGCTTCCTCAAGTCCTACCTGCGCTACCGCAACCCCGACTTCCCGGGCCACGAACAGGACCGCTACTACGACGAGATCGCCCTGGTCGCCGAGCGCCTGGGCGCCCGCGATGTGCCGCGCTCGCGCCAGGAAGTGGCGGACTACCTGCAAGCCATGCGGCCGCAACTGGTCTGCGACGAGCGCACCCGCGAAGTGGTCCGCGTACTGCTCGATGCGCCCTCGCCCAGCGCCTTCGCCCGCCCCTACGCCGCCCTGATGCTGCGCGCCGGCATCGACCTGCTGCCGGACTGGGCGGCCGGCATGCTCGACCTCCACCAGCCGCCGCTGCAGCGACGACTGATCCGTGGCGGCGTGCACGGCAGCGTGCCGCTGTTGCGCTGGGCGGTGCGCAACGGCTCGCTGCACCGCGCACGCCGGCGCATGGGGCTGCCGCCGCTGCATTGAGTCGCGAGGCTCCAGGGGGTTCCTGCTAAACTGCGCGCCCCTCCTACCGAGACGCCGCGCATGTCCTCCCTCGACCAGGCGCTGCGCGCCGCCCTCGACGCCCGTCGCCCGCTGCTCGCCGAACTGCACGAGCAGGGCACCGACTGCTACCGCCTGTTCCACGGCAGCCAGGAAGGCGCGCCGGGGCTGACCGTCGACCGCTACGGCCCGCAACTGCTGGTGCAGAGTTTCCACCAGCCGCTGGAGCGCGATGACCTCCTGTCACTGCACGCCATCGTCGGCGAAACGCTCGGTCTCGACCTGCTGCCGGTCTACAACGATCGCTCGCGGGGCAACTCGCGTATTGACCGCAGCGACCCGGTGTACCAGCCCGAAGCCGCCGCGCTGGAAGACCTGGTCGGCCACGAATGGGGGCTCAAGTACCGGGTGCGCGGCCGCCACCCAGGCCAGGACCCGCTACTGTTCCTCGACCTGCGCAACGCACGCGGCTGGATCAAGGCGCACAGCGCCGGCCGCTCGGTGCTCAACCTGTTCGCCTACACCTGCGGCGTCGGCCTCTGCGCGGCGGCCGGCGGCGCGAGCGAAGTGGTCAACCTGGACTTCGCCGAAGGCAACCTGGCGGTCGGTCGCGAGAACGCCGCGCTCAACCCTCGATTGCCGGCCATGCGGTTCGTGCAGTCCGACTACTTCCCGGCCATCCGCCAGTTGGCCGGACTGCCGGTGAGCGCGCGACGCGGGCAGAAGCTGCCGCACTATCCGCGTCTCGAGCCGCATCGCTTCGACCTGGTGTTCCTCGACCCGCCGGCCTGGGCGAAAAGCGCCTTCGGCACCGTCGACCTGCTGCGCGACTACCAGAGCCTGCTCAAGCCGGCGATCCTCGCCACGGCGGAGGATGGCACGCTGGTCTGCTGCAACAACCTGGCGAAGGTGGCGATGGCCGATTGGCGCGCCCAGGTACTGCGCTGCGCCGAGAAACTGGGGCGTCCGGCGCGCGATTGCCAGGCTCTGGAGCCCGCGGCGGACTTCCCTTCGCGGGATGGCCAACCGCCGCTGAAGACCCTGATCCTGCAGTTCTGACCGGCATGCCGGCAGACTGCCGGCCCCCCACTCCGAATCGCCATGCCATACTCCTAGGCATTTCTCAGCCAGGAAGATGACGCCGAGCCATGTACAAAGGATTGAAACGCGCCGCCGGCGCGCTGCTGATCGCACTGGGACTCTACAGCCTGCTGGGCTTCCTGATCCTGCCGGGGATCGCCCTGCACGTGATCAACCAGCAACTGGCCAAGTACGCCAAGGTGCCGGCCAGCCTGGAGCGTCTCGAACTCAATCCGTTCAGCCTCGAACTGACCCTCTGGGGCCTGCGCATCGGCGAAGGCGAGAAGCCGCAGGCCGGCTTCGAGCGCCTGTACGCCAACCTGCAGGCGGACAGCCTGTGGACCGGCGCGCTGCACCTGGCGGCGGTCGAACTGGAGAAATCGCACACCGAGGTGCTGTTCGCCAAGGACGGCACGCTCAACCTGACCCAGTTGTTCGAGCTGCCGCCCAGCGAACCGAAGCCCGCCGACGAACCTCCGGGCGACCCCTTCCCGCTGCGCATCGACCACATCGCCCTGATCGAAGGCGGCCTGCACTTCCAGGACCTGCGCCCGAGCGAACCGGTGGAATTCCTCTACGACTCGCTCAACCTCGAACTGAAGAACCTCAGCACCCTGCCGGAAGACCAGTCCGACATGAGCCTGGTGGCCAAGGGCCCCTATGGCGGGCAGATCGACTGGACGGGCCAGGTCAGCCTGACGCCGATCACCTCCAGCGGCCATCTCAAACTCACCGACGGCGACATGCGGGCGTTCTGGCCCTACGTGCGCGACGCCGTGCCGCTGGCACTGGAGAAGGGCAAGGTGAGCCTGGCGACCGACTACCGCTTGAACCTCGCCAAGGGCACCGAGCTGCTGCTCGACAATGTCGCGGTCACCGTCGCGCCCTTCGCCATCAAGACGCCGGACGGACGGCCGCTGGCCAACCTGGAGCGCCTGGAAGTCAGCGAAACCAGATTCGACCTGGCCAAGCAGCAGGTGGTGGTCGGCAAGATCCGCAGCCAGAACCTGGAAACCTGGGCGGCCCGCGAGAAGGATGGCCAGCTCGACTGGCAGAAACTGTTCGCCTCGCACCAGCCCCCGCAATCGCCGGCCCCCGCCCCGAAGGCCAAGCCAGCCGAAACGCCCGCCGCTGAAACGGCGAAGACACCGGCCGCGACCGACAAGCCGGCCCCTGCCCCGAAAAAACCGGCGGAAGACGCCAAGCCCTGGCAGGTGCTGCTGGTCGATACCCAGTTGCGCGGCTACCGCATCCACCTCGCCGACCGCCAGCCGGCCGAACCGCTGGCGCTGGAGGTCGGTCCGCTGAACCTCGACCTGCGTAACTTCGACAGCCTCAACCGCTCGCCCTTCACCCTCAAGCTCGACACCGGGCTGGGCAAGCAGGGCAAGCTGAGCGCCGAGGGCGAAGTCAACCTGGAGCCGGTCGGCGCCCGGCTGAAGGTCGCCAGCAGCAACATCGACCTGCGCGTGGCCCAGTCCTACATCAGCCCGTTCATCCGTCTGGAACTGCGCAGCGGCCTGCTCGGCAGCAACCTCGACGTCGACCTGAAGAGCACCGAGCCACTGGCCTTCAGCGTGCGCGGCCGCGCCGAGGTGGACCAGTTGCACACCCTCGACACGCTGCGCGAGCGCGACTTCGTCAAATGGCAGAAGCTGACCCTGGACGGCCTGGACTACCAGCACGAAGAGCACCTGGAAATCGCCAGGGTCAGCCTGGCGCAACCCTACGCGCGGGTAGTCATCAACGAGAACCAGACCACCAACGTCAACGAACTGCTGATCCCGCAGCCGGAAGCCCAGGGCCAGGCCGAAGCCAAGCCGGCCGGCAAGCCGCTGGGCATCCGCATTGGCGAGATCAGCATCGACGACGGCTCGGCCAACTTCGCCGACTTCAGCCTGCGCCCGAACTTCGCCACCGCCATCGAACAGCTCAACGGCCGCATCGGCACCCTGGACAACCGCAATCCAAAGCCGGCCAAGGTGGAAATCCGCGGCCGGGTGGACCGCTATGCGCCGGTGAGCATCCTCGGCAGCGTCAACCCCTTCGACCCGCTGGACAGCCTGGACCTGACCACCAGCTTCAAGAACGTCGAGCTGACCACCCTCACCCCCTACTCCGGCAAGTTCGCCGGCTACCGCATCCGCCGGGGCCGGGTCAGCCTCGACCTGCACTACCAGATCGAGAAGAAGCAACTGAAGGCCGAGAACAAGGTGGTGGTCGAGCAGTTGCAACTGGGCGAGAAGGTCGACAGCCCCAACGCCGTGGACCTGCCGGTAAAACTGGCGGTGGCCCTGCTCAAGGATGCCGACGGCAAGATCCAGATCGAACTGCCGGTGGCCGGCAACCTCGACGATCCGCAGTTCAGCGTCATGCCGATCGTCTGGCAGACCCTGCGCAACCTGGTGCTGCGCGCGGCGCAGGCCCCCTTCAAGTTCATCGGCGGCCTGGTCACGGGCGGCAGCGACGTCGACCTCAGCAACGTGCCCTTCGCCCCCGGCGACAAGACCCTGGACAGCGAGGCCCAGGGCAGGCTCGACACCCTGGCGGCGGCGCTCAAGGAACGCCCGCTGCTGCGCCTGGAAGTGGAAGGTCTGAGCGCACAGAGCAGCGACGGCGCCCTGCTCGCCGAACAGCGCCTGCAACGCGAATACCAGACCACCTACTACAAGATCCTCCAGCGCCGTGGCGACACGGTGCCAGCCGAGGCCTCGCAACTGGAAGTGCCGGAAAGCGAACAGGGCCCGCTGCTGGAGGGCATCTACCGCACCCGCCTGAAGCAGCAGCCCCCCGCCGAGTGGCAGGAACTGTCCCGCGACGAGCGCACGGCCAAGATGCGCGAGGCGGTCCTGCAATCCTGGGGCGAGAGCCAACTGCTCCTGCGCCAGTTGGCCCAGGCTCGCGCGGCCTCGATCAAGGACTACCTGGTCGACAAGGGCGGCCTGCCGGACGAACGCATCTACCTGCTCGACGTCAGCATCGGCCAGGCCGAAGCCGACGGCAAGGTCGCCACCCCGCTGCACCTGGACAGCGAATAGAGCTCTTGCAGGGTGCGCCGCGCGCACCGTTCATCGAGGGAAGGCTCGGTGCTCCACCGGAGCACCGGAGTCGCCTCCTCATCGGTGCGCTCGGCGCACCCTACCCCGTGCCGCAGCGATGTGATGGCCGATATCGAGTGCAAACCCGGGAACTGGTAGGCTTGCCGAATCACGCCCCAGGACAGGATGCCCAACCATGAAGACACTTCCCCTGCTCGCCCTGCCACTGCTGCTGACCCTTGGCGACGCCAGCGCTTCGACGCTGCGCTGCGAGAAGGGAATCATCAGCGAAGGCGACCGCACCTCGGAGGTCATCGCCAAGTGCGGGAAGCCGAACGACCGCAGCTTCGTCGGCTACGCCAGCGGTGGCGACCTGCCAGTCGAGGAGTGGGTCTACGGCCCTCGCAGCGGCGGCATGATCTACTTCCTGCGCTTCGAGGGCGGGCGCCTGAAGAACATCGACAGCAAGCGCGGCAACTGATCCCAGCCCACGCCAAGGAAGGCCGCGATGCTGATCCTCCCCGCCGAACACCCGCTGGACTGGAAGAAACCGCCGGTCATCACCCTGCTGCTGATCCTGCTCAACGTGCTGATCTACTTCGGCTACCAGGGCGGCGACCGCGAGCGCCAGGAACAAGCGGTCAAGCTCTACCTCGATGGCGGCCTGCTCAATCGCGAGCGGGCGCTGTTCCTGGAGGCCTTCAGCGCCCGCCGGGAACTGGACGCCCCCGAGCAGCGCGCGCTCGCCACGCTGCCGCGCCAGCAACTGGCGGCACTGGTCCTGAGCGACCTGCAGTTCGAGCAACGCATCCACCACGACCCGGCCTACCAGGCCGATCCGGGCTGGCAGCAGGCCCGGCAACGCGCCGAGGAGGCGCGCGACCGGATCAGCCTGTACCGCTTCGGCTTCATCCCGGCGCAGTTCAGCGTGCAAGGGCTGTTCGGCGCGATGTTCCTGCATGGCGACTTCGGCCACCTGGCCGGCAACATGCTGTTCCTCTTCCTGTTCGGCTTCGCCCTGGAGATCGCCCTGGGCCGCTGGCTGTACCTCGGCCTCTACCTGCTCAGCGGCGTGGCCTCGCACCTGCTCTGGTGGGCGCTCGACCCGGTGTGGATCACCGGGGTCGGCGCCTCGGGGGCGATCTCCGGGCTGATGGGCATGTACCTCGGCGTCTACGGCCTGCGCCGGATCAACTTCTTCTACTGGCTGGGGCCGCTGTTCGGCTACTTCCGCGCGCCGGCGCTGTGGATCCTGCCGGTGTGGATGGGCAAGGAGCTGTACGGCCTGCTGCTGGCCGACGACCACGTCAACTACTACGCCCACCTCGGCGGCATGGGCTTCGGCTTCCTGGCCGTCTGGCTACCGCGCCGCATCGGCCGGCTGCGGGTGGACGAAAGCTACCTGCACAAGGAAGACCCGGACGCGCCCTTCAAGCGCGAGGTGCAGGCGCTGGACCAGATGATCGGCCGCTTCGCCCTGGACCAGGCGGCCCCGCGTGGCCTGGACCTGTTGCAGCGCCATCCGGGACGGGTCGAGTTGCTGGAACGCCTCTATCCGCTGGCCAGCAGCCGCCAGGACAAGGCCCTGCTCAGCGCCGTGCTCAAACAGATATTCGCCCTGCCGCCATCCCTGGCCAGCCTGGCCCTGCTGCGGCGCGTGGCGGAGGACAGCGCCCAGCAGCCGCTGCTCCAGCACCCCGCCGTGCAGGGCCGCCTGCTGCGTGGCCTGTTGCGCGCCGGCCAGGCCCAACCCGCCCTGCACGCCTGGCGCCGGCTCAGCCGCCTGGACAAGCACCCCGAGGAATTCCCGGCGCTGACCCTGCAACTGGCCAAGCAACTCGGCCGCGGCGACCTGGCAGCGGTCACCGAGCTGAACCGTTTCCTGAACCGGGTCTACCCCGCCAGCCAGCAGACCGAGCACCTGGCGCTCTTCCGCCAGCACCTGGGTAACTCGTAAAGCATTGGCGTCGGGTGGGCTTCAGCCCACCATGACATCTACGTCGCTTATTTGGTGGGCTGAAGCGGAGCGCTATGGCTACACCCTGGCCAGCCGTTCCAGCGTCGCTTCCATGGTCGCGACCTCGTCGATCAGCGGCGACTGTGGATAACGCGCGCGGATAAAGGCCAGCAACTGGCGCGCCGGCTCGATCTGGCCGAGGTTCTCGGCGAAGCCACGCGCCGCCAGCAGGTAGGCGCGGGGGATGTGCGGGTAACCGGGGAAACGCTGGTGCAGGTTGCGCAGCAGGCTCAGCGCCTCGCGGGTCTTGTGGCGGTCGAGCAGCGCGGCGGCGACGCGCTCGCAGACCAGCGCGTCGTCGGGCAGGAAATCCGCCTGCAACTGCCGGGCATTGAGCAGCGCGGTGGCGGCCAGCGCCGGGTCGCTGCGCGCCGCCAGCGGCAGGTAATGGTGCAGGTGATGCAGGCAGCGCTGGCGCTCGTTGAGGCCGAACAGCAACTGGTGGAAGCGCTCGTTCAGCCTGATGTCCTCGGGAGTGCGCGTCAGCGCCGTCTTCAGGGTTTCCAGGGCCTGGCAGCCCTGCCCCTCCTTCACGCGTATCTCCGCCTCGGCCAGGGCACGACGGCGCAGGTACTCGGCTTCGGGAAAGGCTGCACGGCCTTCCTCATCGTCCACCACATAGCCAAGGGCGC
The DNA here is from genome assembly GCF_904061905.1 of Zestomonas carbonaria. GTDB lineage: Bacteria > Pseudomonadota > Gammaproteobacteria > Pseudomonadales > Pseudomonadaceae > Aquipseudomonas > Aquipseudomonas carbonaria. The sequence goes on along the minus strand of NZ_CAJFCI010000043.1, from coordinate 5,060 downwards.
CCTGATACTGGAACACCGCATAGCCCATCATGGCGCACATGACCACGGAGAAATAACCGAACAGGAAGGCCGCCACCGGCATCAGCACCACCTTGGGCAGGCCGCTGGCGAGCATGTAGGTGACCCAGCCCGGCGACTGCCAGAGGATGAACAGGAAGGCGCAGAGGACCAGGTAACGCCAGCCCATGGCCTTGATCACTTGGCCGATCTCATCGGGGCTCAGCGCCGCGCCCAGGGTCTTGTCCAGGGCCAGGCGGATGATGCTCGCCGGCAGCACCAGCAGCAGGCCGAGGGTCACCGCCCAGTACAGCGCCTCGCTGTCGAAGTCGGCGGCCAGCCACAGCGCGACGAAAGCCAGGACGAACACCACCAGTTGCTTGAAGAACAGCGAGAAACCGTCGCCGCTGAAGGCACTGACCAGGCTAGGCGCTTCCGTCACCGCCTGGCTGCAAGCCTCGATGACGCTATAGAAATACTTGGTCGCCACGCTGAACAACACGAACCAGAGCAGCACGGAAGGCGGCATGAACAGGCTGGCCAGCGCCAGCATCGCACTGACCGCCAGGGGGCCGGGCTGCAGGGCATAGGCGAAGAACTTCGGAATGCGCTCCCAGAACGGTTGCGCGGTGTTGGCCGCGCCCAAGAACTCCAGTTGGCCGTTGCACAGCGCGCAGCGCGGATAGTCGTCCTGGGCATCGGCATTGAGCGGCACGCAGCAGTCACCGAAGTGGCGCTGGCAGGGCGCGCAACGCCAGGTGGCCGGCTGTGCGGGATGGTAGTGGCAGAGCGTTTTTTCCATGTCGCCAGGTCCTTGTCATCGATACCGCCCCTCTCCCAAAGGGAGAGGGGACTCACGCGGAGTGGCGATCAAATACACCGCCGAACCCCAGCCCCATAGCCCCCTCTCCCTCCGGGAGAGGGCCGGGGTGAGGGGCGGACGATCAGTCGTACTCCCCCGCCTGAACACCCCATCCTACGGACCACCAAACGGTGCGCGCGGCACCCCTACCTCTCAATCGCCGATCCGCCACCCCGAGGTGATCGGGTAGCGCCGGTCGCGGCCGAAGCCGCGCTGGGTCACCCGCACGCCCACCGCGGCCTGGCGGCGCTTGTATTCGTTGAGGTCGACCAGGCGCAGTACGCGGCGCACGGTGTCCTCGTCGAACCCCTCGGCGATGATCGCGTTGGCCGACAGGTCGTACTCGATGTACAGCTTGAGGATCTCGTCGAGCACCGGGTACGGCGGCAGCGAGTCCTCGTCCTTCTGGTCCGGCGCCAGCTCGGCCGACGGCGGCCGGTCGATGACCCGCTGGGGAATCACCGCGCCCAGTTCGTTGCGGTATTCGCAGAGGCGGAACACCAGGGTCTTGGGCACGTCCTTGAGCACGTCGAAGCCGCCGGCCATGTCGCCGTAGAGCGTCGCGTAGCCGACCGCCATCTCGCTCTTGTTGCCGGTGGTCAGCACCAGGTAGCCCTTCTTGTTGGAGATCGCCATCAGCAGGGTGCCACGGCAGCGTGCCTGCAGGTTCTCCTCGGTGGTGTCGCGGGCCAGCCCTTCGAACACCGGCGCCAGGGTACCCATGAAGGCCTCGACCATCGGCGCGATGGGCAGCACCCGGTAGGTGACGCCCAGGGCATTGGCCTCGGCCTCGGCGTCCTCCAGGCTGATCTGCGCGGTGTAGCGGTACGGCATCATCACCGCCTCGACCCGGTCGGCGCCGAGCGCGTCCACCGCCACCGCCAGGGTCAGCGCCGAGTCGATGCCGCCGGACAGGCCGAGCACCACGCCCTTGAAGCCGTTCTTCTGCACATAGTCGCGCACGCCGACCACCAGGGCCTGGTAGACGCTGGCTTCCAGCTCCGGCAACGGTGCGCAGTTGGCCGGGCGCGGAGTCACCGACTCGTCGCCGCATTGCAGGTCGACCGGATAGAGTCCTTCGGCGAACGCCGGCGCGCGCTGGGTGATCAGGCCGTCGACGCCGACCACGCAACTGCCGCCGTCGAATACCAGTTCATCCTGGCCGCCCACCTGGTTGACGTAGACGATCGGCATACCGCCTTCGCGGCTGCGCTCGGCGAGCACTTCCTCGCGCTCGCGCTGCTTGTCGAGGTGGAAGGGCGAGGCGTTGAGGCTGAGCATCAGCCGCGCGCCGGCCGCCCTGGCCTGCTGCATCGGCTCGGGGAACCAGATGTCCTCGCAGATGGTCAGCGCCACCGGCACGCCCTTGATGTCCAGCACGCAGGCCTGGTCGCCCGGCTCGAAATAGCGCTTCTCGTCGAACACCCGGTAATTGGGCAGTTTCTGCTTGTAGTAGGTGGCCAGCACCTCGCCGTCGGCAATCACCGCACAGGCGTTGTAGCGCACCTCGCCTTCCAGCCAGGGGTAGCCGACCATCAGGTAGATGCCGCGCACTTCGTCCTGCAGACGCTGCAGGCCCTGCTCGATGCGCCGCTGCATGCTCGAACGCAGCAGCAGGTCCTCGGGCGGATAGCCGCACAGCGCCAGCTCGGGGAATACGATGACATCGGCCTGCCGCTCGTCGCGGGCGCTGCCGGCTGCCTCGATGATGCGCTCGACATTGCCGTGCACGTCGCCGACTCGCAGGTTCAACTGGGCCATCACGACCCGCAGGGTTTGGCTCATCGCCGCCTCCATCCAAGATTGCGCCCGCCCCATGGCCGGACGACACTGGCCGTCATTGTCCCGCATAGCCTACGGCGGAAACAACGCACGGCCACCCTCAGCGCAGCTTGTGCAGCGCGCGCAGCTTGTAGCGGTCCCCCGGGTGGATCAGCCGGGCGTAGCTGACCAGGTGATCGTCCGACCAGGTGCGGCGGATCACGCTGAGGCAGGGCATGCGTTCGCCATCGATCTGCAACAGGGCGGCGGTCTGCGCGTCCACCATCATCGCCTCCACCACGTGCTCCACATCGGAGATCGGACAACTGGCCACCAGCACCTCGTTGGGGGTGTGGAGGGAAAAGTCGGTTTCCAGGTAGTGCGGCACCCAGCGCGGATTGACGAAGCGGTCCTCCAACTGGATCGGCACGCCGTCCTCGCGGTGCACCAGGATGCTGTGGAACACCCGGGCGCCCAGGCGCAGGCCCAGGCGCAGGGCCACCTCGTCGTCGGCCTCCACCGCCTCGCAACGGATCACGTCGTTGCTGTAGCTGTGGCCTCGCCCACGCACTTCGCTGGCGATGTTCAGCACCTCGTGCAGCGGCGACTCGGCCTTGCGGTCGGTGACGAAGGTACCGAGGCCGGCCTGGCGGATCAGGTAGCCCTTGCGCACCAGTTCGAGGATGGCCTTGTTGGCGGTCATGCGGCTGACGCCGAAGTCGCGGGCCAGTTGCTCTTCCGGCGGGATCTGGTGGTTGGCCGGATAGACGCCGTCACGGATGCTTTCGAGGAGAAACTCCTCGATCGCCCGATAACGGGGGGTCGTCGTGCTGCTCACAGAAGCTCCTAGGGGGGATCGGACGGCAGGATAATAGCGCGCCGCCCGACGATTGGCCCCTGGAGCGGACTCAGAGCAGATCGAACCGGTAGTCGACGTTGATCCTCAGGTGGTTCTCGTCGCGGAAGCTGGCGGTGGAGGCGAAGTCGTTGCGGTACCAGGAATGACGCAGGCGCAGGCCCAGCCCCTGGAAGCTGCCGCTCTGCACCACGTAGGCCAGCTCCACCTGTTTCTCCGACTCCTCGCGGTCCCTGCCGCCCAGGTGCTCCGGCAAGTCGATGTCCGTGCCCCTGGTGTAGCTCAGGCTGCCGGTCAGGCCGGGCAGCCCCACGGCGGAGAAGTCATAGCCGTAGCGGACCTGCCAGGCTTTCTCGTTGGGGTTTAGATAGTCGGAACCGAACAGGCCCTCGCTCATCACGTCCGCATCGCTACCGGCCAGGTAGGGCATGGCGGTGTCGCCGCTCATGTGGGTGATGCCGGCGCCGAAGCGATGGGCGCCCAGGCTGTAGCCGAGGATCAGGTGCAGGCTGCGGCTGTCCACCTCGCCGGCCTGCGCCGCGCCGTCCTCGCGGGAATCGAAGTAGCGCAGGTCGCTCTTCAGCTTGCCGGGGCCCAGCGGCAACTCGTGGATGAAACCGAGGTAGTCCTGCTTGTACAGGTCCTCCAGCTCGGCATGGAAGTACTTGAGGGTCAGCGCCGGCGACCACTGGTAGAAGCCACCCAGGTAGCGGAAGTCGTTGGAGCGGGCCGTACGGTCGAAGCGGCCGTTGGGGCTGGCCACGCCCATGGTTTCGTAGTCGGTGGAATCGCGCAGGTTGGTCCGGTCGAACTTGCCGGCATGCAGGGTCAGGCCGTCGATTTCGGTCGAGCGGATGGAGCCACCGTGGTAGGTCTGCGGGAACAGCCGGGTGTAGGGCGTCAGGGCGATGGGGAACATCGGGTACTGGGTGCCCAGCAACAGTTCGGTCCGGGACAGCCTGAACTTCGCGGTCAGCCCCAGTTCCGAATACTCGTCCGCCGCATCGCCATCGTCATGCACCGGCAGCAATCCGGTGCCGCTCTGCCCTGCCCCGGAGTCCAGCTTCAGGCCGAGGAAGGCCTGGGCGTCCAGCCCGACGCCCAGGGTGCCCGGGGTGTAGCCGGAGCTGTACTTGAAGATGAAGCCCTGTGCCCACTCGCTCACGGCGGAACGCGCGCCATCGTCCTTGTAGTCGCGGTCGATATGGTAGTTGCGCAGTTGCAGGCTGGCCTTGGAGTCTTCGAGAAAGCCGGCGGCCAGGGCAGGTTGCCCCATGGCGGCGCAGACAAGAGGCAGGGAAAGTGCTTTATAGGTCTTGTTCATGACTGGGTTGATCCTCGCCGGGTGGCGGACAAAGACCGGCCGTCGCCCGGCTAGACGGACGACGCGACCGGCCATGGAGACCGAACGGACAGGTGGAGGACGGCTGGAGCGGAATGCCGCCGGCGGCGGCCCCGCTCAGCCCTGGGGCGGGCGCCTCAGTCGATCATCGGCAGGTTCAGGCCCTGCTCTTTCGCGCAGTCGATGGCGATCTGGTAGCCGGCGTCGGCGTGGCGCATGACACCAGTACCCGGGTCGTTGGT
>NZ_CAJFCI010000042.1 GCF_904061905.1 Zestomonas carbonaria | reverse complement strand
TGATCCCATCCCGAACTCAGCAGTGAAACGACTCATCGCCGATGGTAGTGTGGGGTCTCCCCATGTGAGAGTAGGTCATCGTCAAGCTCCTATGCCGAACCCCCCGTCCTGGCAACAGGTCGGGGGTTTCTCTTTGCGCAGAAGAAAATACGGGCGTACACGTGGGCATTTGCACGACGTCTGGCCTTACCCTCGGGGAAGTTTCGTATATAACCTTGGGATCGGACTCAGACACGTAGTCTGGCGGGCAGGGTACGGAACTGTAGAATAGCCTCCGAATATGACTGAGCCTTCGCCCATGCCTGATACGGCCGACTCCCGAGAATTGTCGGAGCTTCCTCTGGAGGAGCTGGTTGCCTGCCACGAGTGCGACCTGCTGCTGCGCAGGCCCCATCTCGTCGATGGCGAGCGTGCCGAGTGCCCCCGCTGCGGCTACGAGTTGTTCAGTTATCGCCATCAGGTGGTCACTCGGAGCCTGGCGCTGGTCATCGCCGCGCTGCTGCTCTACGTGCCAGCGAATTTCCTGCCGATCATGCAACTCAACCTGCTCGGCCAGACCACTCATGACACGGTCTGGACTGGCGTCTTGGCCCTGTATGAAAGCGGCATGGGCGAAGTCGCCGTGCTGGTGTTCCTGTGCAGCATGGGCATTCCACTGCTCAAGCTGCTCTGCCAGCTCTGCGTGCTGCTGAGCATCCGCTGGGATATCGGGCGCAGCTATGGCCTGTTGATCTACCGTATCTACCAGCACATGCGCGAGTGGGGGATGCTCGAGGTCTACCTGATGAGCACCCTGGTGGCCATCGTCAAACTGGTCGATCTGGCCGACGTCAGCCTGGGGATAGGCCTGGCCTGCTTCGTGGGATTGCTGTTGGCCCAGATATGGCTGGAGGTGACCATGTCGCCGCACCAGATCTGGGAGGCCTTGTCAGGGGAGCGGGAGGATGGCCTTGCGCGCGATTGATGCCGGGATACTGATCTGTCACGAATGCCACCAGCTCAACCGCCTGGACCCGGACAGCCACGGGCAGACCTGTACCCGCTGCGGCGCGGTGGTGCACGGGCGGCGCCCGGACAGCCTGGTGCGGACCTGGGCGCTACTGATCACTGCGGCGATTCTCTACATCCCGGCCAACCTGCTGCCGATCATGACGGTGAACAGCCTGGGCAAGGGTGCGCCATCGACCATCATGGGCGGGGTCGTCGAGCTGATCCATTACGGTATGTGGCCGATCGCCGCGGTGGTGTTCGTCGCCAGCATACTGGTGCCGACCTTCAAGCTGGTGGGCATCGCCCTGCTGCTTTATTCGGTGCAGCGCCACCAGCCGATGTCGGCGCGCCAGCGCATCCTGATGTACCGCTTCATCGAGTGGATCGGGCGCTGGTCGATGATCGACATCTTCGTCATCGCCATCCTGGTGGCCCTGGTGAAGTTCGGCAACCTGGCAAGCATCGAAGCGAATATGGGGGCCGTGGCGTTCGGCTGCGTGGTGGTATTGACCATGCTCGCGGCGATCACCTTCGACCCCCGGCTGATCTGGGACAATACGGAATCGGATGACCAACCATGACTGACTTGCCAACGGCGAAGGTTCGCCCCGCCTCCAACTGGTCCGCTATCTGGGTGCTGCCGTTGATCGCGTTGCTGATCGGCGGCTGGCTCGGCTGGCGGGCCTATAGCCAGGCGGGGATCGATATCGAGGTGTTCTTCGAGTCCGGCGACGGCCTGCAGGCCGGCAAGACCGAAGTGATGTACAAGGGGATGCCGATCGGCAAGATCACGGCCCTCAGCCTGGACGGCACTCGCGGAGTGATCGCCACCATCGAGATGGAGAAGGAGAGCGAGCCGCACCTGCGCGCCAACACGCGTTTCTGGCTGGTCAAGCCGAGCGTGACGCTGGCAGGGATCACGGGCCTGGAAACCCTGGTTTCCGGTAACTACATTGCGGTAAGTCCCGCCGATGGGGAGCCGACTCGCAAGTTCCAGGCGCTCTCTGAGCCGCCACCGATGCCGGATGATGCGCCCGGCCTGCACCTGGTCCTGAAAGCCGAGCGCCTCGGCTCGCTGAACCGTGACAGCCCGGTGTTCTACAGGCAGATCCAGGTCGGCCGGGTGAAGAGCTATGTGCTGGCCGAGGATCAGAAGACAGTCGAGATCAAGGTCTTCATCGAGTCGGCCTATGCCAGTCTGGTGCGCAAGCATACGCGCTTCTGGAACGCCAGCGGGGTGACTGTCAATGCCGACCTGTCCGGCCTCAAGGTGCGCACCGAGTCGCTGGCCAGCATCGTCGCCGGTGGCATCGCCTTCGCCACTCCGGAGAATCGCAGCGACAGCCCACCGACCGATCCGAGCATTCCCTTCCGGCTCTACGAGGACTTCGATGCTGCCCAGGCCGGCATCAAGATCACGCTCAAGCTCAGCGACTTCGAGAGCCTGCAGGCGGGACGCACGCCCGTGCTGTTCAACGGCATTCAGGTCGGCACGCTGAAGGCTCTGAAGATCAATGAGCAGGACCCGAATTCCGCCACCGCGGAGCTGACCTTGGATCCTCAAGGGGAGGAGTACCTGGTCGAAGATACCGAGTTCTGGGTCGTCAAACCGTCGATATCCCTGGCAGGCATCACCGGCCTGGAGGCTCTGCTCAAGGGCAACTACATTGCCGTGCGTCCCGGTACCAAGGGCAAGCCGATGCGCCGCGATTTCGTTGCCCGGCCCAAGGCGCCGCCGCTGAACATCGATGCGCCAGGTCTGCATCTGGTACTGTTCAGCGACACTCTCGGCTCGTTGCAGTTGGGCAGCCCGGTGCTTTACCGCCAGCTCAAGGTCGGTACGGTGCAGAGCTACCAGTTGGCCAGGGATAAACGGCAGGTGCTGCTGGGCGTGCATATCGAGCAGGAGTACGCCAACCTAGTGAACAGCTCGACACGCTTCTGGAATGCCAGCGGAGTGACTCTGAGCGGCGGTCTGAGCGGTATCGAGGTCAAGAGTGAGTCGCTGCAGACCCTGTTGGCTGGAGGCGTGGCTTTCGAGACCACGGACCTGAAGGCGCCGGTGAGCCGCAAGATCCAGCGTTTCCGACTGCATACCGATCGCGAGAGCGCCATGCAGGCCGGGCAGGAAGTCCGGATTCGCGTCGACAGTGGCGATGGCCTGCGTCCCGGTACGCCGATTCGCTACAAAGGGCTGGACGTCGGCGAGGTGGAGACGGTCGAGCTGACCGACGATCTGGAGGGGGTGATCCTTTCCGCGCGGATTACCCAGGGATCCGATCGCATTGCGCGTTCCGGTACCCGTTTCTGGGTGGTCAAGCCGGAGCTCGGGCTGATCCGCACCGCCAACCTGGAGACGCTGATCAGCGGCCAGTACCTGCAGGTACAGCCGGGCGGCAAGGTCGGGGCGCCACAGACCGACTTCACCGCGCTGAAGGAGGCGCCGGTCCAGGCTGCCCGCGAGGAGGGCCTGAGCTTGGTGCTCAGCGCTTCGAGGCTGGGCTCGATCAAGGTGGGAGTGCCGGTGACTTTCCGTGAGGTGCGGGTGGGCGAGGTGACCGGCTTCGAGCTGGGCTCTCAGGCCGACCAGGTGCTGATCCGCGTGCGGATCGAGCCGCGCTACGTGCCCCTGGTGCGTGGCGGCAGCCGGTTCTGGAATGCCAGCGGTATCGGTGTGGATGCTGGCCTGTTCAAGGGCGTCAAGGTGCGTACCGAATCGCTGGAGGCGTTGATTTCCGGGGGAATCGCATTCGCTTCGCCGGAAGACAGCCCGCCGGCCAGGCCGGGACAGACCTTCCCGCTGTTCGACGATGCCAAGGACGAGTGGCTGTTGTGGACGCCGAAGATACCGATCGGTAAATAGGGAAAAGACAAGGGCCGCGATTGCGGCCCTTGTGCTTTGTGGCGGGTTGTTCTTGGTGGGGTGAGGGGCGGCCATGGCTTTGACCCCATGGCCCAGGCTACTGCACTGCCTCAGACCTCGGCGCTTTCCTTCTCTGCTTCCGTGACCTTGCCGGCGACCGGTTCGCGGCGCTTGATGTATTTCCAACCACGTAGCCCGGATGCAATCCGGGGAAGCCCTCCCGGATTGCATCCGGGCTACTCGTTCGCTTTTGTAGGAGCCAGCTTGCTGGCGATGCCTTGGACGTTGCCGGGTATCGCGCGCATGGCGCGCTCCTACAGGTCGGCATCGAGGCCGTGTTTGTAGGATCGGCGGGGACGCCCAGTCCCATGGCCGCGAAAAAGCTTGACGTAGAAGCGGCATGGCCAGCCGTCAGGCCGGTTCGGCGGCTTCTTCTTGCGCTGGCGCTTCCGGGGCCTTGGCGGTTTCGCGGCGCTTGATGTATTTCCAGTCCGCTTCGTCAATGTAGATGCCACTCGGGCCGCTGCCGCCTTCCAGGTCGATGGCGACCTGGGCCGAGACCTGCGGTTTGACCGAGGCGAGGATCGGCGTGAAGCCGAGCTGGGCGCTGGTCTCGATGAGTGCCTGCTGGTTGCGCTCATCGATGTCCGCCGCCTCGTCGAGGTAGTAGGGCAGGCGCACCTTGCCGGCCTGTTCGCGGTCCATCAGGTGCAGCAGCAGGTACATGTTGGTCAGCGCCTTGATGGTCATGGTGGTGCCGTTGGAGGCGGCACCGTCGATGTCGGTGTGGATCACCGGCTGGCCCCCGACCTTGGTGATCTCGAAGGCCAGTTCGAACAGGTCCTTGAGACCGAGCTGGTTGTGGTTGGCCGCCACCAGGCGTGCCAGGTACTCCTTGGCTTCCTCGTTCTTGGCGTCCTGGTCGGCCGACTGGCTCAGGTCGAACACCGACAGGGTCTCGCCTTCCTCGTACTGGCCGGCGCTGTGGATGATCTGGTCGATGTGCTTGAGCGCCTCGCGGTTGGGGGCGAGGACGATGCGGAAGCTTTCCAGGTTGGAGACCTGGCGACGGTTGATCTCGCGGTTGAACAGCGCCAACTGGTGTTCCAGGTTGTCGTAGTCGCTGCGGATGTTGCGCAGCGTGCGGGCGATATCGGTCACCGCCGCGCGGCGTGCCTTGGCCAGGGTCAGCGCCTCGTCCTGGCGATGCGCGTAGGCGTTGATCAGCAGTTGCAGGCGACGCTCGGGATCTTCCTCGCTGTCGAACTTGGCCACGCCCTTGAGGTGGATCTGCGCGTAGAGCGCGTCGATCTGCCCGTCGATGCGTTGCAGGGCCTGCCAACTGTCCTGGTAGTCGTTGAGCAGCGGCAGCAGGTTGTCCAGGGAGTCGTCCACCGGGTCCATGAACGGCGTGCCGAACGGCAGGTCGGCCGGCAGCAACTGGCGGCGGCGCAGGGCGTCTTCCAGGGTGCGTTCCTTGGCTTCCAGGTCGGCGAGCTGGCGGCCGACCAGTTGCAGCTTGGCGGACAGTTGCTGGACACGTTCGGTGAAGGCGTCGCTGGCGCGCTTGAGTTCGTCCTGGGCGGCTTCGTGCTGGGCCAGCAGCTCGAGTTTTCCCGACTCTTCGGCGGAAAGCGTCTGGCAACGGCGGAAGTCTTCCAAGGCCTTCTGCGCGTCGAGTACCGCCTGGTACAACTGCTCGGTCTGGGCCTTGCTCGCCGCGCGGTCGGCGGCCACCGCCTGCTGGGTCTTGAGCTGCTTGAGCTCGCGGTCCAGGCGGTCCTTCTGGTCGCGCAGGGCGGCACGGTCGGCCAGCGCCTGGAGGGCCGGCGGCTCGATATGGGAGAGGTCGATGGTCAGCCCCGGCACTTCGAAATGCTGGCCCTTGAAGCCGTCCAGCACGACTTCCAGGGATTTCACCCAGGCGTCGCCGTCGTCCAGTTGGATTCCTTTCTCGCCCAGCGGCAGGCTGAACAGCGCGCCGTTGAACAGGCGCATCAGGCGCTCGACGTCCTGCTGGCTGAACTCCTCGCGCAACCGGGCGTAGCTGTTGTTGTCGGCGTGGTCGAGCTGCTGCCTGACCGACTTCAGGCGTTTTTCCAGGTCGCGGACGCGCTCGTCGAGGTCCTCGGCGGAGAACTGCCGCGACTGCGCCAGGGCGCCGGCCAGTTCGTCGTGGGCGTCCTTGGCGGCGAGCAGTTGTTCTTCCAGCACCCTGGCGTCCTCGACCAGGGCGAAGCGGTTCTTCAGCACCGCCAGCTCGCCCAGCCAGCGCTGGATTTCGCTGATCTCCCGCTCCAGGCGCATCAGTTCGGCGGTGCCTCCGCGCTGCTCGTGTTGCAGGCCGTCCTGCTCGCGGCGGTAGTGTTCGGCCTGGATCACCAGTTCTTCCTTGCGTGCGCCGGCGTAGTCCTGCCAGGTGCCGAGCAGGTTGTCGAGCAACGGCGAGAGACGGTGCAGCTTGCCGCGCAGCACTTCGCGCTGGGCCACTCCGGCGGACAGCGCCTCGACCAGCGGGGCGGAGGCGACCAGCGCCTGGTAGTCCTGTTCCATGCGGCGCACATCGCGGAACGCCTCTTCGGTGGCGGCGATGTAGTCGACGCTGCCGGAGCGCAGGCTGTGTTCGAAGGCATCGAGGAACAGTTGCTTGAGCTTCGCTGCGGTGATTTCGCGCATGTGCAGCAGGTTGATGAACAGCGCACGGAAGGTCTTCAGGCTCTGTTCGCTGGTCGAGCGCAGCGGGATCAGGGTGAGGTCGAGCGGGATGGAGGTATGCCCGCCGACCAACAGGCGGCGCAGTTCCTCGGGCTTGAGTTCGTAGGCATGGATGCCTTCGCGCTCGAGGTTGCTGAACAGCTCGCGCAGGCGCAGGCAGGTGCCGTTCTTCTGGTAGTGGGCGAGGTCCAGTGAGCCCGCGTAGGCGAAGAACTGGTGGCCGAAGCCGCCGCCTGGGCCACGGCCGCCGACGCCGATCACGTGCGGGCCGTGGGGCAGGGCGATTTCCACCAGGATGTAGCTGGTGTCCGAGGCGAAGTAGAACTTGCGCGACTGTTCGAGGCTGTACTTGCCGAAGCTCATGTCCGACATGCGGGCGAGGATCGGGAACTGCAGTGCGTTGATCGATGCGGACTTGCCGAGGTTGTTGGCGCCGTAGATCGACAGCGGCTGTTCCAGCGGGAAGATGCCCAGGCTGTAGCCGGCGGTGTTGAGCAGGGCGAAGCGGCGGATGCCGTAGCGTTCCTGGGTCATGCGTCTTCCTCCTGAAGGGCGCGTTCTTCGGCGATGGCGCGGGCCAGTGCGTCGTCTTCGTCGGCGGTTTCTGGGGCTGCGGAGAGGCTGACGATCTCGTCTTCATCCTCGGCGACCAGTTCCGGGGTCGGCAGCGGCAGGTCGCTGTGCAGGGTGGCGGCGAGGTCGCGGTCCTGCTGCACGGCGAGACAGACGTCGAGGAAGCGGTGCATCGGTGGCAGGAAGCGGTACACGCCGTTGTCCTCGGCGGCGAAGCCGAGCTGGGTCAGGCGGCGCATGACCTTTTCTTCCAGTTCTTCCTGGGTGGTGACTTCGGCCTGCAGGAACAGGTCGCGGTATTTCTCCAGCAGTGGCGGCAGTTCGTCGCGGCCGAGGCTGCCGCCGTCGAGCACGGCCAGCGGGTCGCGTCCCTGGTCGGCGAGGTGCTCGACGAGGATGAAGGTGAACAGCGCCAGGCGCTGGGCGGTCTTGTTGACCTGGGCGCCCATCTGCTCGGGGACGAAGTAGTAGAAGCCGCGGCTGTCGCAGACCAGTTCGAAACCGAGGGCGCGGAACAGCGCGCGGTAGGCGTCCTGCTGGTTGGAAAGCTGGGCGTAGAGCTCGGCGTCGCGCTGGCTGACGTGGTAGCCCTTGAACAGCTCGCGGAAGATCGGTGCGAGTTGGGAGAGTTCTTTGAGGTCGATGTTCATGCGGGAATCATCCGACTGATGTAGGGGCGAGCTTTGCTCGCGAAGCGTCCTGTGCGGGTTCGCGAGCAGAGCTCGCGGCTACAGGTTTGATCAAGGCATAGGAGCTCAGGCTGACCTGGTGCTCGCGGGTCAGGTAGTCGCGGCGCTCCAGGCGTTCGCGCTGGAAGCGGGCATCGCGGGACAGGCGGGAGAACCAGTAGAGCAGTTCGTCGGTGGCGCCGTCCGGCTCCTGTTCCAGCAGCCAGAGCATCAGGTCCGGCAGCGGCAGGGCCTGTTCGCAGCGTTCGAGCATTTCCCGCGCGGTTTTCGGCGCGCGCGGCGTGTCGCCCTTGCGGGTGCCGCTGGCCCTGGGGAAGTGCGCCGGCTTCGGTTCGAAGCGGGCCAGGGCGTATACATAGCTTTCCACCTGGCTGGCGGTGCCGAGGAAGGTGCTCTGCGGGCGGGTGAACAGCGGCAGAGAGGCCTGCGGCACGGCATCCAGGCCCTTGCGACGGATCGCCGCCAGCGCCAGCGCGGCGCCACGGGTCACCGCGTTGTGCCGGCGCGCTTCCTCGCGTAACGGCAGCAGCAGTTCGCGGGCGCGGCGCAGGGTGAGCTGGGCGGTGGTCTGCATCTCCAGGATGCGCGCGTGGGTACGCAGCAGCAGGTCGTCGTCGACCAGTTGGCCGAGGCGCTGCTGGTCGCCGAGCAGCTTGAGCAGCACCTGCTCGACGCGACGCACGCCCTGTTCGAAGGCACCATCGGCGGCGACGAGCTGGATCATCGGCTCGACGTATTCGTCCCAGGTGGCCAGCACTTCGGCATAGCGCTGGCGCAGGGGAATCTGCCGGTCGCTGGTCTTGGCCCGCTCGGCCACGGCGACCAGCGCCTGTTCGTCGTTGCCGAGCTTCTTCAGTACGTCGCGCACACGCATGTCGAGCAGGCGGAGCTGGCGCGCCAGGTCGTTGCCGTCGCGGATCTCGAAGGCGTCCTGGATGTACCCGGCAAGGCGCTCCAGGTGGCGCAGGTAGGCTTCGATCTCCAGGCACAGGCCGAGGCGGTGCTCACGGCGCAGGTAGGCGAGGAAGTCGTGGATCTGGGCGTTCAGCTCGAAGCGGTTGGGGCTCTTGGCCACCGGGACGAGGATGTCCAGGCGGATCCACTGGTCGAGCAGGGCGGTGAGGTCGGCGGGCGTGCCGGCCGGCAGTTGGGCGGCGAGCTGGTTGCGTAGCTCTACCAGGCTCAGGGTGCCCTGGTCGAATCGTTCGCACAGCGGTTCGAGCAACGTCCAGTGTTCGGCGAGGGCGCGTAGCACGCGCTTGGGGTCGATCATCGATGGGCCGCGGATTGCCTGTGGATAAAGGAAAGGGCGGATTGTACTGCATCGGGCACGCCTGGCTTGAGCGTCAATCGATCAGAGGCAGGTGTGTTACGTGATTGTGGCGATGGGTAACAGCCAGGCGGCTGCGTGACCGGCCTTTGACGCCCGATTCTCGACTATGGGTCGGGCCTGAGGTTGCCGGCGCTGTTTCATAGTGACCATACGGGGCCGAGTCAGCATCCGGCCCGCACAATAATAAGCAGGTGTTCGTATGCCGAATCCCATCCTTGCCCGTCTTGCCGCCGTCTGCCTGAGCAGCCTGCTGGCCGCCACCGCCCAGGCGCGCATGCAGGCCCTGGAGGACCACGAGCTGTCCGACATCACCGGACAGGCGTTCATCAACCTGACCACCGACAGCCACAACGGGATCAATTATTCACGGGTCAATTTCGGCCTGGACGTGAATACCCAGTTGAACATCAACAAGCTGGAGCTGGGGAATTACGCACGTACCGGAGAAAGCGCACCGGCGGACCTTTCGATCAACAACTTCGCCCTCGGCACGGTCAACGCCGACGACACCATCAATCCTTTCCTGATCCGCAATCCTTACCTCGAGCTGGCCTACAAGAACAACCGCGTGGTCGGTGTACGAATCGGTTTCGGTGAGGCTCAGGGCTTCCTGTCCGGCGACATAAACAGTTTCACCGGAAACCTGGCGATCGATATCTACGGCAAGGGTAGCTATCTCGGTGACAAGATCACTTGCGGTTGGGACTTCCTCGTTTGTCTGCCAGCCAAGGCTTTGGTGGCCGGAGTGTGGGGCAACGAGGACTTCAAGGCGCAGGCCACCCTGGTGAACAGTGGCGGTGACCCGGACCCGGTACGAGCGAAGATGGCCGGCCTGGCCGACGGCACCAAACTGTCCATGCCTGGCAACAGCGATTTTGCCAACTTCCTGCTTGGTCTATTCACCGCGCAGAACTGCAACCTGCTCGGCGTGAATACCTGCTTCAACCTATCCGACTACAAGACCCTGCCGGTGGGCCGGTACGACGTGAACACCAACCAGTTCCTCGACACCGCCAAGGGCGTGTTCATCTCGTTGCAGACCGAGAACGTCAACTGGCGCGACCCGCAGAACGCCAACAACTTCATCACCGCGCTGGCCGGCGCCTTCATGAACATGCCGCGTAACGCCGATGGCTCGGGCGCGGTGACCCTCAGCTTCCAGCAGGCGCTGGAAGGCATCGCGCGGCGGGACACCTGCCTCGGCGCCGCCACGCACGGGTGCTGATCATGCGCGCCTTGAGCTTTGCCGTCCTGTCCCTGCTGGCGCTGTCCGTGCGGGCCGAGCTGCGCGAGCTGGATGACGAGCAGATGTCTGGAGTGCAGGGAGCCGGTTTCGGGTTCGTGCTGGAACAGGTGCTGCTCGATGCGAGCGGCTCCCAGACCGTCATCAACGACATCACCCGCAGTAACGGCTCCACCACGGAAAACATGCCGATCAGGGTTTCCGAGTTGTACCTGGGGGCCAGTGGCAGCAACAAGGGCGCCAACCTGCAGCCGGTGACCCTCGGCCGTCTCAGCCATCCGTTCTCCCTCGGCCTGGAGAAGGGAGAGGAGATGCGCACCCTGAGCGAGACCTATGCCTTGCAGAGCAAGCAGGTCACCGAGGGCGGCACGACCAGGACAGTGCAGTATTGGGCACCGACCGGCACCAACCAGTGGGTGCAGACCACTCCGGACAATATCGCAGTGCTCGGCCTGAACTTCCCGGAACGCCTGCAGAGTGGCGGCGGGGCATGCGTGAGCGGTTATGCGCCGGCCGGTAGCAACTGCTCCAGCCGGCCCAGCGAAAGAGCTGACCTGGGCATTCGCCTGGATTTCGAGGTGGTCAAGAACAGCCGCGCCGATGTGCTCAACATCGACTTCGGCGAATTGACGATGGACGGCTCCTATCTGCGTCTGTGGGGCGCGAACCTGTACGACCGTGATGAGCAGCGGCAGCGCAACCTGCTGGTCAGCGAGACACGCATCAACCTGTTCGCCAAGACCTTCGACATCAGCGCCTGCACCAGGGGCAGCGGGCAGGCCGATTGTACGCCGAGCGCCGCGCTGGCCGGCACTGTCTATACCACCAACAGCTTCGCCAACATCGCCCTCGGCTTCGGCAAGCTGCAGCCGCTGATGCTGGGGGTGAGCAGCGACGGCCAGTTCGTCATCAAGGCACAGAGCCCCGTCGACCCGGCGCTCCCGCAGGCCCAGCGCAATGCCATCGCGGCGGAGTACTACGCCACTGTCCCGCGTACCACCCTGGTGTTCGATAACCTCAACGTCGGCCTGGGCCGGCCGCCGGCCGGCGGTTTTCCTTCCATGCCGGCGGGCGCCAGCGGGGTTGGCGCCGGCGGTCTGCCGAGCGGCGGCTACAACTTCGGTCGCAACGAAATCTCCGGCCTGACCATCAACTACATAAAGGTGACCAGCCATGACCTGCGCTAGAGGGCTGATCGGGCTGCTGCTGGCGCCGCTGCTGGCGCACGCCGAACTGCAACCGCTGGAAGACGAGTCCCTCAGCCAACTGAGCGGGCAGGGCGGGGTCTACCTGTCCGGCGAGTTCAGCATCAACAAGGACGGCGGCGTGCTGTGGACGACGCCGGCCAGCAACAATCCCGCGCAGTGGACGGCCGGCCAGCGCAGTTGCGCCGGTGTCGGCACCGGGGCGCCGGCCGAAGCCTGCGGGATGCGTCTGGCGATCCGCTCGGAGAACAATGGCGGCTGGTACGTGTTGGACAACCTCAAGGGCATCTTCAGCTTCGAGGGCCTGACCCTGCGTACCCGCACCATCGACAGCGGCTTCAACGGCGACGGCGCCGGTTTCAACCAGGACGTGCTGGAGTTCGGCCTGCCCAACGAGATCCGTTTCAAGGACGGCAACTTCTCCTTCGGCGTGGCTAGCCAGGGCGGCTGGCGCAACAACGCCATCGGCGCGGCCAGCGGTGGCGATCCGTCATACCAGCAGACCAACATCTTCTCGGCGAGGATCGACGGCACCATCCGCATGCAGGGCAACGTGCTGGTGTTCCCGAAGAACTGAGGACGGTCCGATGCGTAGAACCCTGCTGTTCCTGCCCCTGCTGCTCAGCCCCCTGGCCCAGGCCATGCAGGCGTTGGACGACGACAGCCTGGCCAGCGTCTCCGGGCGTGACGGCATCAGCATGGAAACCACCGGCCCCGGCTGGTCAGCCGGCAGCATCAGCTACATCGAGGACGGCCAGACCCTCAGCTTCAAGGGCGTCAGCGGCCGGCCGCAGGACGCCGCCAGCAAGAGCACGACCACCCTCGACGTCGAGGACGACCGGTTGCGTATCGAGCATAGCTCCAGGCCGCAGGTACTCAGCGTCGATAACATCGAGATGGCCGGTAGCACCAAGAGCTTCGGCTCCATGCGAGCTTTCTACAGCCTGGGCTACAGTCTCAAGCTCAAGGGCGGTGGCGCCAGCGGGGTGAGCGGCTTCGCGGTGAGCGACAGCCACCTTTCGCTGCGCGACGTGACCTTCTATTACCGCGACAACGGCTTCGACCTGATCGTCAATGGCCTGTCCTTCGACACTTACCTGAACAACGCCTATCTGGACATCGTCAACGGCGGCAGCGGCCAGGAGATCCAGCTCAGCCTCGGCGACACCCGCCTGGTCGGACAGATCGGCGGTCTCGGCCTGGACCTGGCGCACGGCGATCCGGCCGGACAGGTCGTCACCCCCGGCGCTCCGGACACCCGCGACCCCAATCACGCACGCAGCCTCGGGCAGATCAAGCTCGACCTCAACCTCGGCGGCAGCCTCAGCATCGGTGGCGGCGGGGCCAGTGGCGAAGGGCTGCGCATACGCCCCAACCTGAGTATCGCCAACAGCCTGTTCGAGTACCGCGACGACGGAGTGCTGCGCGCCGAGAACTTCTCCGGTCTGCTCAGCAGTAACTCCGGCCTGACCCTCGACCTCGAACAGGATGCCCTCGGCGGCTACGCCAGGATCGCCTTCGCCGACCTGCGCCTGAACGCCACCCTGGGCGGCCTGGTGATCGGCAACAGCGCGAACCAGAAGCTCGGCAGCCTGGGCCTCGACCTCGTCTTCCAGGACGAAGGCTCCCGGCAGAACTGGCTCAAGCTGCGTCCGGGCGGCGATCCGACTTCCGGGCTGAAAGGCATCGGCGCCGACCTGAGCTGGAACATGCGCGACAGCTCGGTGTCGCTTACCGATAACGGCAACAGCCTGTGGTTCAGCGGCCTGCGTACCCACGGCAGCGGACAGATCACTCTCGACCTGACCAAGAACTGCGCCGCCGCCGGCCCCGGCTGCCACCCGAGCATCTGGGGCGGCTCCGAACAGAGCGGCTATGCCGGTCACTTCGACGGCTTGCGCGTGGGCCTCAGCAACGTCAAGGGCAGCTACAGCTTCGATGGCCTGCGTGTCGGCTCGCCCGATGCGCCGTTGCAGGGCGGCACCGAATTGCTGGTGCTGATGGAAATCTTCCCGGCCTTCGACTTCAACCTGAACGGCCAGTTGACCCTGCTGCCAGGCGGCGCGGTGGGCGACGGCCTGACTTACAACGCCGACTTCTACATCGCCGAATCGCGCGCGGCGATCACCGTCGACGAGACCGGCAAGGGCCTGTGGCTGGACGGTATGAACTACGACATGCACTTCCGCGACGGCTCGCTGGACATCAGCGCCGGCACTGGCGTCGGCAGCGACAAGGGCGGCGTGGAACTGCGCAAGGGCACCTACTGGTCGAAGCTGGACGTCTCCGACGTGCGCTGGGGCGACCGCTCCACCGGGACCAGCCTCGGCCGCATCGTCCTCAAGCGCTACGAGAGCGGCTCCACCCTGGCGCTCAGCTCCGGTGGCGCCGGCGCGCTGTGCGTCGGCGGTTCCGGCGCCAATGCGGCGGCCTGCTCGGCCAGTGGCGGGCGTTGGGAGGATCGCGGCGACGAGGGCGTGTCGGTCAAGCTCAAGAGCCGGTTCGTCCGCGACGGCAGCGGCAACCCGGCGAACAGCGTGGCGAGCAACGAGAAGCGCAACCAGGTGATCTGGGAAACCAAGCGCAACACCGATGCCAACGGCAAGCCCATCAATGGCACCGGCAGCCAACTGGTGGTCGATAACTTCTATACCGCCGACGGCGACCCCGCCAATCCCGACAGGAACGACTACGGCCTGCAGGTCGACCTCAACCTCGACGTCGCGCCGACCAAGGTGAAGATCAAGAGCGGGCCGAATGCCGGCAGCAGCGTCAGCCCGGACCCACTGGGCTTCGCGGTGAACGGCCAGATCCGCTTCAAGGAGATCAACGTCGACCGCGTGCAGAACGTCCATCCGGTAGGCGGCGCGAGCACCGCGATGTTCGGCATCAAGGCGCAGAACGCCGATATCCGCGCCAACCTGACCGCCACGCCGATCAACTAGAGGAGCGGAGCATCCACCCTGTGGTCGCGGCATCCTTCCCGCCCGTGCCGTTTCCCGCCACAATGACGCCTGTCGTAACCGCAGGGTGAACCCGTGTTGAATGCCGAGCAGCGCCGTCGCGCCTATTTGAGTGCCATGCAGGTGGTCAGTTGGCTGCCGCGTGTGGACTTGCCGTTCGCCGCGCCGTCGCGTCCCGAGCTATTGCTGCCGGCCGAGCCGCCGGTGGAAGAAGCACCATCGTCGCCAGCCGCACTGGTCGCCGAAACGCCCGTGGTGTCTGCACCGCCGATGCCGAAGGGCGAGCGGCCGAGCATCGAGCAGGCGCGTTCCGCCCTGGTTTCGTCGCCTGCGCCGTCCGCGTCTCCCGCGCCGCAGCCCGAAGCCGTGGATGCCCCGCCTCCCGTGGTCGAGCGCCAGGCTCCGCCGCGTTTCGCCTTGCAACTGCTGCGTGCCGGCCAGTGCCTGCTGCTGGTCGAGCTGCCCACCGGTGAACCCTTCCAGAGCCGCGATCCGGCCTACCTGCTGCTCAAGGATCTGCTGCGGGCCGCCGGTCTGCCGGACAGCCCGCAACTGATCGGCGAGCCGGTGCGCTGGCCGCTGATGACCCGCGGCTCCCTCGACCAGGGGCCGCAAGCGGCGCTGGAGTACGTGCAGGGTTTCGTGTCCGCGCGGTTCGAGGAACAACCTTGCGCCTGTCTGTGGCTGGTTGGCCTGCCGGCGGTACGGTTCGCCGGCGATGCGGACGCCGAAGCCTTCAACCGCGAATTGCGGGTCGACGGCCTGGGCAGCGCCTGGGCGCTGCCGGGGCTGGAGCTGCTGATGGAAGAGCCTGAACGCAAGGCCGAGCTGTGGCGCGCGATGCGCCGGATCATGCGCCGCTGGAACATTGTGAATGAGTGACGATGCACTTTCCTTCCGCCCGATGAGCGCGGCGGATCTCGATGCTGTCCTGAAAATCGAATACGCCGCTTTCAGCCATCCCTGGACCCGTGGCATCTTCCAGGACGCGCTGAATTCCTACGATTGCTGGCTGATGTTCCTGGGTAGCCAGCAGGTCGGCCACGGCGTGATCAACGTGATCCTCGACGAGGCACACTTGCTCAACATCACCGTCAAGCCGGAAAACCAGGGCTGCGGCCTTGGCCTGCGCCTGCTCGAACACCTGATGCGCCGCGCCGCCGAACTGAACGCCCGCGAATGCTTCCTCGAAGTACGCGCGAGCAACCAGGCGGCCTACCGCCTGTACGAGCGCTACGGCTTCAACGAGATCGGCCGCCGGCGCGATTACTACCCGGCGGTGGGTGGGCGTGAGGATGCCCTGGTGATGGCTTGTACATTGCTTGATTAGTGGTGCTGGCCACGAGGTGAGGCAGAAGAGATCGTGGTTTGCACAACGCTGCCCCCTCACCCTAACCCTCTCCCAGGGGGAGAGGGGACTGGTCGAGGTCGCTTCAAAACACAGTGTCAGGGCCAGGCCGCGATAACCCCCTCTCCCCTCGGGAGCGGGGCGCGCAGCCAGGACCGGGGTGAGGGGCGGAGCATGAACCCGACTTCGTGGTCCAGGGCATTCTCCCAACAGCAGACAAGCCGGCATCTACGTAAACCCGCACCTAACCTGTCCCATTCCGCCACCCCTGGTGGCGGCCACGGCTTTTACCCACCACTGGCCGCTGCCTTACCCTTCATCCTCCAATAACAACGACAGGGAAGAACCGATGAGCCGAGCCGACGCGATCGTCGTGGGCGCCGGGATTTCCGGGTTGACCGCCGCCTGGCGGCTGGCTCGGGCCGGAAAGCGGGTCAAGGTGCTGGAGGCCAACCAGCGGGTTGGCGGGCGTACCCTGAACCATCGTTTCTCCAGTGGTGACGTAGTCGAAGTCGGCGGCCAGTGGGTCGGCCCGACCCAGGAGCGCATCCTCGCCCTGCTCGACGAACTCGGCCTGGAAACCTTCCCGCTATGGAACCAGGGTGACAACCTGACCCTGTTCGGCGGCAAGCTCAAGCCCTACCGGGGCACCATCCCGCGTTTCGCGCCCCATGTGCTGCTCGACGTGCTGCAGGCGCAACTGCGTCTGGATCGCCTGGCCCGGCAGATTCCCCTCGATGATCCTGGCCGCCATCCGCGCGCCGCCGAGTGGGATCGCATGAGCTTCGCCGAGTGGACTCGTCGCACCCTGAAGACCGCCCACGGCCGCCAGGTCATGGAACTGGTCAGTGGTGCGGTGTTCGCTGCCGCGCCGCACGAACTGTCGTTCCTCCATGTGCTGTTCTACATTCGCAGCGGCACCGATCTGGACACTTTGCTCGGTGTTCGCAACGGCGCCCAGCAGGACCGCATCGTCGGCGGTTCGCAGCGGATCAGCGAGGAACTGGCGGCGCGTCTTGGCGATGCGATGCAACTCGGCCAGCCAGTGCGCGCGCTGCGCCAGGATGCGACCGGTGTCGAGCTGGTCACCGACAGTGGCAGCCATCGGGCCGAGCGGGTGATCCTCGCCATGCCGCCGACGATGCTGCTGCGCATTGCCCAGGAACCGCTGTTGCCCGGCTGGCGCGACCAGTTGCTGCAGCGCCTGCCGCAGGGCTCGGTGATCAAGTGCATGGCGCTGTACAACTCGCCGTTCTGGCGTGACCGGGGCCTGTCCGGGCAGGTCACCAGCGAGCGCGGGCCGGTGCGGCTGACCTTCGATAACAGCCTGCCGGGTTCGTCCAGGGGCGTGCTGATGGGCTTCATCGAGGGCGACGAAGCGCGCCAGTGGAGCGCTGTGCCGGTCGATGAGCGCCGCGCGGCGGTGCTGGAGTGCTTTGCCCGCTACTTCGGCGATGCGGCGTTGCGGCCGCTGGAGTACGTCGACAAATGCTGGGCCGACGAACCCTTTGCCCGTGGCTGCTATGCCGCGCTGTTTCCTCCGGGGTTGTGGAGCGGCGGCGCGGCGCGGCTGCGCGAACCGTGCGGCCGCCTGCATTTCGCCGGCACCGAGACCGCCACCCGCTGGATGGGCTATTTCGACGGCGCCGTGGAAGCCGGCGAACGCGCCGCCTGCGAAGTGCTGCAACGACTTGCCTGAAATGAGCTTATCCCCGTACAGATTCCGATGCGCCCGGCGCACCTCACGCGACCAAGGATGACCATGTTCCGTACCCTGATCACCGCCACCTGCCTGTTCGCCGCCAGCCTGGCCGGCGCTGCCGAGCGCGAATTCACCCTGCTGCACACCAACGACTGGCAATCGCGCCTGCTCGGCTTCGGCCCGAACAACGAGTACACCCCGGCGACCACCGGGGACGACGGGACCGTCGGCGGCGTTGCCCGGCTCGCCACGCTGATCGACCAGCGCCGCGCGGCCGCCGCCGGCCAGCCGCTGCTGTTGCTGGATGCCGGCGACTTCACCATGGGCACGCTGTTCCATACCGTGGCCCGCGAGATCGGTGGCGAACTGCGCCTGATGAGCGAGCTGGGCTACGACGCCACGACCCTCGGCAACCACGAGTTCGATTTCCGCCCGCAAGGATTGGCCGCCATGCTGTCTGTGGCGCACAAGGCGCTGGGCGACAAGCTGGTGCCGGTGCTGTCCAGCAATATCCGCTTCGACCCGGAGCGTCCCGAGGACGATACCCTGCAGGCGCACCAGGAGGCCGGGCGCATCCAGCCCTACAAGGTGATCGAGCGCGGCGGCATCCGTTTCGGGCTGTTCGGCCTGCTCGGCTACAACGCCATCGACGTGGCGCCGATGACCCGCCCGGTGACCTTCGCCGATCCGCTGGAGACCGCCAGGGAGATGGTCAGGACGCTGCGCGAGGAGGAGCGGGTCGACGTGGTGATCCTGCTTTCGCACATGGGCGTCAACCAGCAGGCCGACGGTTCCTGGCGCGGCGAGGAAGTGGAGATGGCCGAGCAGGTGCCGGGCATCGACATCATCGTCGGCGGCCATTCGCATACCGCGCTGGCGCAGCCGGTGCTGGTGGGCGGCCGGGTGCCGGTGGTCCAGGCCGGATCGGAAATCCAGCACCTCGGCGAACTGCGCATGGCCCTGGGCGACGACGGCAAGCTGCGCATGCTCGATTATCGACTGCATCCGATCGACGACCGCATTCCCGGCGACGCGACGATCAGCCGTGACGTGGCAGACTTCCAGCAGGCGGTCACCGAACGCATGCTCGAACCGCTCGGTTACCGTTTCGACCAGCCGCTGGCCAAAGTCGACCGCCGCCTGACCCGCGCCTACGAGGACCCGGTCCTCGCCAACCTGGTCACCGACGCCCTGCGCCGGGCTACCGGCAGTGACCTGGCCTTCACCGGCAACGGCACCATCCGCGACGACATGATCCATGGACGCAGCGGCGTACAGGCGGTTTCCGACCTGTTCCGCATCGCCCCGCTGGGCATTGGCGAATACGACGACGCGCCGGGCTATCCGCTGATCAAGGTCTATTTCACCGGTCGCGAGATCAAGAGCATCCTCGAAGTGCTGCTGCTCGCCTATCAGTTGCGAGACAGCGACAGCTACTACCCGCGGGTATCCGGCGTGCGCTTCAGCTATAACCCTTATCGGGTGCCGTTCGACCGGGTCAGTCGCATCGAGATCGGCGACGAGCAGCGCGGCTACCAGGAGCTCGATCTCGATGATTCGCGTCTGTACAGCGTCGGTGCCAGCAGCTACGTCGGCAGCTTCACCTGGTTGATTCCGGAATTGACCAAGGGCCTGCTGGAGGTAGTGCCCAAGGATGCCGAGGGGCGCCCCTACGCCGAGATCCGGGACACGGTGATCGATACCGACCCGGAGACCCCGGGCGTGCAGGAGTACAAGGAGTGGCAGGCGCTGCTCGACCATGTCCGCGTCCTGCCGGACCAGGACGGCGACGGGCTGGCCGATATCCCCACCCAGGGCGCGGCGGCCGAGTCGCGCATGCACCGGGTGGCGAGCCTGTCGCCGGTGGAGCTGTACCGCAACGCCGGTCGCTTGCAGTGGGGCGCCAGCGTGCTGGTCGGGGCGGGCCTGCTGCTGATTGCCTGGTTGATGTGGCGTGGTCTGCGTCCGCGCGGGGGCGAACGGCGGCTTGCCAAAGTGGCGCACCCTTCGTAAGGTGCGCCAGCCGAAAGAGGAGTGCTGCGATGAGTGATCTGCAAGAGCTGTTCGACAACAACGAGCGCTGGGCTGAATCCATCAAGCAGCGAGACCCGCAGTTCTTCGAGAAGCTGGCAAAGCAACAGGTGCCCGAATACCTGTGGATCGGCTGCTCGGACGCGCGGGTCCCGGCCAACGAGATCGTCGGCCTGCTGCCCGGAGACCTGTTCGTCCACCGCAACGTGGCCAACGTGGTGCTGCACACCGACCTCAACTGCCTGTCGGTGATCCAGTACGCGGTCGACGTGCTCAAGGTCAAACATATCCTGGTCACCGGCCACTACGGCTGTGGTGGCGTCCGCGCATCCATGCAGGATAGCCAGTTCGGCCTGATCGATGGCTGGCTGCGCACCATCCGCGATCTCTACTACGAGCACCGCGAACACCTCGCCCAGTTCGCCACGGAAGAAGAACAGGTCGACCGCCTGTGCGAGCTCAATGTGATCCAGCAGGTCGCCAACGTCAGCCACACCACCATCGTGCAGAACGCCTGGCACCGTGGCCAGAGCCTCTCGGTGCACGGCTGCATCTACGGCATCAAGGACGGCCGTTGGAAGAACCTCAACGTCACCGTCAGCGGCATCGAACAACTGCCGCCGCAGTATCGCCTGCGTCCGCTCGGCCAGCGCTGATGCCTGCATGGAAGGAATCGCCCGTGCTGGCATGGGCGGGCCTGGTGCTGGCTTGCCTGTTCTGGGCCGGCAACGCCCTGGTGGCGCGCGCCTTCAGTGACGCCATCCCGCCGTTCAGCCTGGCCTTCTGGCGCTGGAGCGTGGCCCTGGCGCTGCTCATGCCCTTCGTCGCGGTGCCGTTGTGGCGCCACCGGGAGCAACTGCGCCGTGCCGGCTGGCGCCTGTGGCTGCTCGCCGCGCTGGGTATCTCCGGCTACAACTGCTTCCTCTACAGCGCCGCGCACAGCACCGTGGCGCTCAACCTCACCCTGGTCAATACCTGCCTGCCGCTGGCGCTGTTCCTCGGCTCCGGCCTGCTGCTCGGCGAATGGCCGGGCCGCCGCGCCTGGCTCGGCATCGGCGTGGCGACCCTTGGCCTGTTGTGGCTGATCGGCCGTGGCGACTGGCGGGTGCTGGCCGGGCTGTCGTTCAACCCCGGCGACCTGCTGATGCTCCTGGCGGTGTTCGACTGGGCGCTCTACACATTGCTGCTGCGGCGCTGGTCCGGCCTGCTTCAGGGCGTGCCCGGGCTGGTGCAACTGGGGGCGTTGATCCTGCTCGGCGTGCCGCTGCTGCTACCGCTCTACCTGCTGGAACTGGCCGGCGGCGCCCGTTTCGCGCCCAGCCCGGAAAACCTCGTTGCCATCGGCTACACCGCGCTGTGCGCTTCGCTGGTCGCCTATTTCCTCTGGAACCACGGCACCCGCGTGGTCGGCGCCGCCCGCGCGGCGCTGAGCAACTACCTGATGCCGGTGTTCACCGCATTGCTTGGCTGGCTGCTGCTCGGAGAAGGGCTGCAGCCCTATCACTGGAGTGGCGGCGCGCTGATCTTCGCCGGCCTGCTGCTGGCCAGCCGACCGGCTCGGAGCTGACTGGCCTGAGGGGAGCGGAAAGGCATCAGTTCCGGCGCGGACCCTGCGCGGGCTGCTCCGGGCCATGGCCCTGGAACTGCTCGCTTTGTGGCCGGGGAGCGTCGAACCGGATCGAGAATTCCCCGCTCATCAGTTTCCCGGCAAAGCTGATGAGCAACAGGTGGAACAGGAACCCGGTGATCATCAACGCCACCCCGCCGAGCCAGATGCCCAGCGCGATCTGAAAGGCCAGACTGCGCTGCTTCTCCAGCTTGCGGGATACCGGCTGGCGGTAGTCGTCCAGATCATCCAACTCCACCGGCTCACCTTCGCGAGCGCTGAAACTCTCTAATCGTGTGTGCCTGTCCCGTTCCATCTCGATGTCCCATGCGTTTCGGCTGACTGTCAGTTTGGACTGTCCGGCTCGAATCGTGGTTCGCCGCCGAGCGCCCGACAGGAAGGTCCAGCCTCACGGCCGCCGAACCGGGTGATGTTGCTTTGCCATGATAGAAGTGTGAACAGGTTCACGGCTATAGGCGTCGAGTCCATCACGTTTACTGCTAAGCTCGGCCGCAAAACAAGGAGGCGTCATCCGATGAAGGAACAACGGACATTCCATGCGCTGCGCGCGCACATCGATCAACTACTCAAGGAAGGAGCCCGAATCGTCAGCCGCGAACCACTTACCTTGCAGGTCAGCGGTCACCTCTACCGCGTGCGCCACGGCATGTTGATCGGCCATACCGCAGCCTGAATTCGTAGCTCCAGCAGCATTTCTTCAGGCAAGAAAAAAGGGTCTAGCTCGCGCTAGACCCTTTTTCAATTTGGTGGCTACGCAGGGACTTGAACCCCGGACCCCAGCATTATGAATGCCGTGCTCTAACCAGCTGAGCTACGTAGCCATTCGAGGCGCGCATTATTCTCGGGAGCGGGCGGGCTGTCAAGCCTTGGCTTTGGAAAATTTTCGCGCGCGATCAAATGCTTACAGGTTGCCTCCGCTTTCGTCCGAATTGGCTCAGACGTTGAAGCGGAAGTGCATGACGTCGCCGTCCTTGACGATGTAGTCCTTGCCTTCCAGGCGCCATTTGCCGGCTTCCTTGGCGCCGGCTTCGCCCTTGTACTGGATGAAGTCGTCGTAGGCGATGACTTCGGCGCGGATGAAGCCTTTCTCGAAATCGGTGTGGATCACGGCGGCGGCCTGCGGGGCGGTGGCGCCGACCTTGACGGTCCAGGCGCGGACTTCCTTGACCCCTGCGGTGAAGTAGGTCTGCAGGTTGAGGAGCTGGTAGCCGGCGCGGATCACGCGGTTCAGGCCAGGCTCTTCGAGGCCGAGGGATTCGAGGAACATGTCCTTCTCATCGCCGTCGTCCAGCTCGGCGATCTCCGCCTCGATCTTGTTGCACACCGGCACCACGATGGCGCCTTCTTCCTCGGCGATGGCCTTGACCACGTCGAGGTGGGGGTTGTTCTCGAAGCCGTCCTCGGCGACGTTGGCGATGTACATCACCGGCTTGCTGGTGAGCAGGTGGAAGCCACGGACCAGGCGCTTCTGTTCGTCGTCCATGTCCTTCATCAGGCTGCGTGCCGGCTTGCCTTCGGTGAAGTGCGCCTGGAGTTTCTCCAGCAGGGCCTTCTGGGCGATGGCTTCCTTGTCGCCGCCCTTGGCGTTGCGGGCGACCTTCTGTAGTTGCTTCTCGACGCTGTCGAGGTCGGCGAAGATCAGTTCGAGGTCGATGATCTCGATGTCGCGCTTGGGATCGACCGAGTTGGACACGTGGATTACGTTGTCGTCCTCGAAGCAACGCACCACGTGGGCGATGGCGTCGGTCTCACGGATGTTGGCGAGGAACTTGTTGCCCAGGCCTTCGCCCTTGGAGGCGCCGGCGACCAGACCGGCGATGTCGACGAATTCCATGGTGGTGGGGAGCACCCGCTCGGGCTTGACGATCGCGGCCAGGGCGTCGAGACGGTTGTCGGGCATCGGCACCACGCCGGCGTTCGGCTCGATGGTGCAGAACGGGAAGTTCTCCGCCGCGATGCCGGATTTGGTCAGGGCGTTGAACAGGGTGGATTTGCCGACGTTGGGCAGGCCGACGATGCCGCAGTTGAATCCCATGGTATGTCCCTCGGAATGGGGTCAGGCCTTCTGGCTGTGCAGGGTCTGCATCGCCCGGTGCCATTCACCGGCGAGGATGTCCGGCAGCACGCCGAGGGCGAAATCGATGCTCGCGTCCAGCTTTTCCTGCTCGCTGCGCGGGGCGCGGCCGAGGACGAAGCCGGTGACCTGGCTGGCGTGGCCGGGGTGGCCGATGCCGAGACGCAGGCGATGGAAGCCGTTCAGGTTGCCGAGCTGCGCGATGATGTCACGCAGGCCGTTGTGTCCGCCATGTCCGCCGCCTTGCTTGAGCTTGGCGACGCCGGGCGGCAGGTCGAGTTCGTCGTGGGCCACCAGGATGGCGTCCGCGGGGATGCGGAAGAAGTTCGCCAGTGCCGCCACGGCCTGGCCGCTGCGGTTCATGTAGGTGGTCGGGATGAGCAGACGAACGTCGCGGCCCTGATGGCTGAACTTGCCCACCAGGCCGAAATACTTCTTGTCGAGGCTGAGGTTGACCCGTTGCTGGTCGGCCAGGCGCTCAACGAAAAGGGCCCCTGCGTTGTGCCGGGTCTGGTCGTATTCCGGGCCTGGATTTCCCAGGCCGACGATCAGTTGTACGGCAGTCACGACAGGGGCCCCCTCAGGCGGACGAGTATTACTCGGCAGCGCCTTCTTCTTCTTCGCCCTTCACGCGGGAAGCGTGAATGTTGGCTACTGCCAGGTCGTTGCCGTGGGCCAGGGCCACCAGCTCGACGCCTTTCTGCAGCTTCAGGTCGGACAGGTGGATGGTCTGGCCGACTTCGACCTTGGCCAGGTCCACTTCGATGAATTCCGGCAGGTCTTTCGGCAGGCAGGAAACTTCGACTTCGGCGATGGTGTGGGAGACTTCGCCGCCTTGCTGCTTGACGCCAACGGAGGTGGACTCGTTGATGAAGTGCAGCGGAACGTGAGCGGTCAGCTTCTGGCCGGCAACCACACGCAGGAAGTCGGCGTGCATGACGAAGCCTTTCGCCGGGTGGCGCTGAAGGGCTTTGATCAGCACGGTTTCGGTGGTGCCAGCGACGTTCAAGGACAGCACGTGGCTGAACGCGGCTTCGTTTTCCAGCAGCTTGGTCAGCTCTTTGGCCAGCAGGCTGATGGATTGCGGGGCTTTTTCGCCGCCGTAGATCACGGCAGGCACCAGGTTGGCGTTACGACGCAGGCGGCGGCTCGCACCTTTCCCCAGGTCGGAACGCACTTCGGCATTCAGGGCAAACTCAGTCATTGCATTTCTCCAAAATAACCAAACCGTCCTGCACGCTTGCGACCAGCGTTCGGACGGTTGGGCAAAAAGCCCCGCACGCGGCGGGGCAGTTGTCGTTCAGGGATGTCCGCCTTAGCGGAACATCGCGCTGATCGATTCTTCGTTGCTGATACGGCGTACGGCCTCGGCGACGACCGGCGCGATATCCAGTTGGCGGATACGGTTGCAGGTCTGGGCAGCGGCGGACAGCGGGACGGTATTGGTCACCACCAGTTCGTCCAGCATGGAATTCTCGATGTTCTCGATGGCGCGGCCGGACAGCACAGGGTGGGTGCAGTAGGCGAACACCTTGGCGGCGCCATGCTCTTTCAGGGCCTTGGCGGCGTTGCACAGGGTGCCGGCGGTGTCGACCATGTCATCGACGAGGATGCAGGTACGGCCTTCGACGTCACCGATGATGTGCATCACTTCGGACTGGTTGGCCTTCTCGCGACGCTTGTCGATGATCGCCAGGTCGACGCCCAGGGATTTCGCCACGGCACGGGCGCGAACCACACCGCCGATGTCCGGGGAAACGATCATCAGGTTCTCGAAGCGCTGGTCTTCGATGTCGTCGACCAGGACCGGCGAGCCGTAGATGTTGTCCACGGGGATGTCGAAGAAACCCTGGATCTGGTCGGCGTGCAGGTCGACGGTGAGGACCCGGTCGATGCCCACCACGGTGAGCATGTCGGCCACTACCTTGGCGCTGATCGCCACGCGGGCGGAACGCGGGCGGCGGTCCTGGCGGGCATAGCCGAAGTAGGGGATCACCGCGGTGATGCGGGTGGCCGAGGAACGGCGGAAGGCGTCGGCCATCACTACCAGTTCCATCAGGTTGTCATTGGTGGGGGCGCAGGTCGGCTGGATCAGAAATACGTCCTTGCCGCGAACATTCTCGTTGATCTCGACGCTGACTTCGCCGTCGGAGAATTTACCGACGGAAGCATCACCGAGGGGAATGTGCAACTGACGAACGATGCGCCGCGCCAGATCGGGGTTGGCGTTCCCCGTAAAGACCATCATCTTGGACACAGCGGAGTACCTGTCGGCTGAGGTCAGACCTGGACGAGTCTAGAAAATGGCAGGGGCGGCTGGATTCGAACCAACGCATGGCAGGATCAAAACCTGCTGCCTTACCGCTTGGCGACGCCCCTGTATCGTATAACCCGTTGTTTTTCGGCTGCGCTTCCCCGAAGGGAAATGGCAGGGGCGGCTGGATTCGAACCAACGCATGGCAGGATCAAAACCTGCTGCCTTACCGCTTGGCGACGCCCCTGTATCGAGCTGCCGAAACAACGAACTTCAGGCCAATTCTTTGAGCCGTCGGTGCAGCATCGAGATGTTGCGACCTTGAGCGACAAAGCTCGGCAGAGTGGCTGGAAGTTGGCGGGCGACTTTATCAGCATCGCCCCGTGTTGGGAAGCTCCCGAACACACAAGCTCCAGTGCCGGTCAATCTAGCTGAAACGAACTTGTTCAACAAGATCAAAGCGTTACGAACTTCTGGGTAACGCTTCTCGACGACCGGCTGGCAGTCGTTTCGACCACCCCCCTCGAGAAGGCTGCGAACTGTACTGGCCGGAGTATCCCGTGTCAACTCGGGGTCGTTGAAAACTTCCGCTGTGCTGACAAGGACTTGCGGCACGGCGACGAGGAACCAGGGTTCCGCCAGTTCGACCGGCTGGAGCTTCTCGCCGACGCCCTCGGCGAAGGCCGCTCGGCCGCGCACGAAGACCGGCACGTCGGCGCCCAGGCCGAGGCCCAGGGCGGCCAGGCGGTCTTCGTCCCAGCCCAGGCGCCACAGGTGGTTGAGGCCGAGCAGGGTGGTCGCCGCATCCGAGCTGCCGCCGCCGATACCGCCGCCCATGGGCAGGCGCTTGTCCAGCCAGATGTCGGCGCCGAGCCGGCAGCCGGATTGCCGCTGCAACTGACGGGCGGCTCGGACGATCAGGTTGCCGTCGTGGGGCACGCCGTCGATTGCCGTGTGCAGGCGGATTTCTCCATCGTCGCGCAGCGCGAAGCCGAGTTCGTCGCCGTGGTCGAGGAACTGGAACAGGGTCTGCAGCTCATGGTAGCCGTCGTCCCGCCTGCCGAGGATGTGCAGCATCAGGTTGAGCTTGGCCGGGGCTGGAAGGATCAGTTCGGCGCTGGCGGGGATCGGGCTGGCGGTCATCTGGGCGGTCGTAAATGCAGATTGGTGGTGGAGCACGGTGCCGGCAGATTATCGGCGCACCCTGCGAAAGCGTCAGGCGTGGGAATACCTGTCTCCGTTCACAGGCCGAGGCGGCGTGGTTGCCAGTCCTTGATGACCAGGGTGACGTCGATGTCGCGGCCATACAGCTTGATGCGTTCCGGCAGCCAGTAGCCGTTTTGCTCGGCATAGCTGAGATAGTCGACCTTCCAGTCGTCCTGTTCCAAGCGCGCCAGGCGGCTGTCGTTGTCGAGGGTCAGGCGGCTCCGGCTGTCCGGCGCGGGCAGGCCGCGTACCCACCAGACCAGGTGGGAGACCGGCAGGCGCCAGCCGAGTTGCTGTTCCAGCAGGGCTTCCGGCGAGGCGGCCTGGTAGCGGCCCTGGTTGGCCACTTCCAGCACCACTTCGCCACTGTGTCCGGTCAGGCGCGTGGCGCCACGGCCGAGCGGGCCGGACAGGCGGATGTCGAAGTAGTCCTGGCGCTGCAGCCAGAACAGGGTGCCGCTACCGGAGTCCTTGGGCGCACGGATGCCGACCTTGCCGCTGATCTGCCAGGCGTCGAGGTCTTCGGTCTGTTGCTTGTGGGTCTGCCAGCGGGCCGGGTCGCCCTGGCCTTGCAGGGCTTCCTGGGGGGCGAGGGCGGCGCAGCCGCTCAGCAGGGCGAGCAGGCCAAGGGCGAGAAAATGGCGTAGGTACATGGATCAGGGCGTCTCGGAACCGGTCAGGCGCAGCAGGGTCTTGCGCAGGATGCTGTTGTCGGGCTGTTTTTCCAGGGCGTCGGCCCAGACCTTGCGGGCCTCGCTCTGTTTGCCGGAGACCCAGAGCACTTCGCCCAGGTGGGCGATGACTTCGGGGTCGGGGTAGCGCTCGGCGGCCTGGCGCAGCAGGCGCTCGGCTTCGTCGAGATTGCCCAGGCGGTAATGGGCCCAGCCGAGGCTGTCGAGGATCGCCGGATCTTCGGGGTCTATCTGGTAGGCCTGCTCGATCAGCTCCTTGCCTTCGCTGTAGCGGGTGGTGCGGTCGACCAGGGTGTAGCCGAGGGCATTGAGCGCCATGGCGTTGTCCGGCTCGCGCTCGATGATGAAGCGCAGGTCCTTTTCCAGTTGGCTGAGGTCGTCGCGCTTCTCGGCCAGCATCGAGCGGGTGTAGAGCAGGTTTAGATCGTCCGGGAACTGTTCCAGGGCCTGCTGGATGGTGCGCCAGGCGGCTTCGTACTGCTCGTGGTTGGAGAGCGCCTCGGCTTCGATCAGGTACAACTGGATGGCGTAGTCGGGTTGGTTGTCGCGAGCCTTGGCCAGGCGCTGCGAGGCTTCGGCGCCGCGTCCCTGCTTGAACAGCAGGTCGGTCTGGCGCAGTTGTGCCGGCAGGTAGTCGTTGCCGGCGCCGACCAGGTTGTATTCGATCAGCGCGCTTTCCTTGTCGCCCAGTTCCTCGTAGGCGCGGCCGAGGTTGAAGTGGGCGGCGTCGACATGGCTTTGCCGCTCGACCAGTTCTTCCAGGTAGACGATGGCTTCCTTCCAGGCCTTGGCTTCCAGGCAGACCAGTGCCAGCGAGAAGCGCAGGTCGTCGTCATCCGGCGATTGCTGCAGCAGGGTGGTGAATTCTTCCTGGGCTTCGTCCAATCGGTCCTGTTCGACCAGCAGGCGGGCGTAGGTCAGGCGCAGGCGGCGTTCTTCCGGATGCTGTTTGATGCCTTTCTTGAGCAGGTCGATGGCTTCGTTGCTGCGCTGCATGCCTTGCAGCAGGCGGGCACGTAGCAGCAACGGGGCGACATCGTGGGTGGCTGCAGGCTGGTCTTCGAGCAGTTCCAGGGCTTCTTCCGGGCGGCCGTCCTGTTGCAGCAGCAGGGCCTTGCCGAACAGCAACTGGCCGTTGTCCGGGTGCTTGGCCAGCAGGTGGTCGAAGCTCTGCAGCAGGCCGGCGCGGGTATCCGGGTCGGTTTCCGCAGCGGACAGGGCGAGAAAGTCGAAATGGGTGTCGCCCTGGCCCTTGAGCACGCGCTCCATGTAGTCCATGGATTCGTCGTAGCGACCGGCGCGGGCCAACTGGATGGCGGCGGCGCGCTGGGCGTCGATGGTGTCCGGGGCGTTCTTCGCCCAGATCAGCGCGGTGTCCAGGGCCGCCTGGTCGGCACCGAGGTACTCGGCGATGCGGAAGCCGCGCTCGGCGATGCCGGCATCCTGGGTGGCCTTGGCCTGCTCGACATAGTTGCCGAGGGCGATATCGAAGCGGTTGCGCTGCCCGGCCAGTTCGGCGGTGAGCAGGGCGTACAGGGTTTCCGCGCTGAACGAGCCGTACACTTCCGGCTTGGCTTCGGCCTGCGCCGGGCCGGCATCCTCGACCGGCGGACTGCCGTCGGGCGATGGAGTGCTGAGTGATTGGCAGCCGCCGAGGAAGGCCAGGGCGGCGAGCAACGCGAGCGATTTGTTCATATGAATAAAGAGAGGGCGACTAGCCTGCGGTTTGCGCATGATGACACAAGCCGTTGGGCAAACCCATGGGACGAGTGCGTGTGCGGTCTGACCTGAAGGTTAGGACAATAAGTCGCAGTGGTTGTTCTCGATGGGGCGACGTAGGACAATTAGCGGCTTCCCGTTTTCGTCAGCGACCCTGCATGGCCTTCCTCGCCCTCGGTATCAACCACAAGACTGCCCCGGTGGAAATCCGCGAACGCGTGGCTTTCACCCCCGAGCAATTGGTCGATGCCCTGCAGCAGCTCTGCCTGTGCACCGCCAGCCGCGAGGCAGCGATCCTCTCGACCTGCAACCGCAGCGAGCTGTACCTCGAGCAGGACGGAGCGGCTGCCGAGCGCGTGCTGGCCTGGCTGGCCGAGTACCACCAGCTCAACCTCGATGACCTGCGCGCCTGCGCCTACGTGCATGAGGACGACTCGGCGGTGCGCCACATGATGCGCGTGGCTTCCGGGCTCGACTCCATGGTGCTCGGCGAACCGCAGATCCTCGGCCAGATGAAGTCCGCCTTCGCCGTGGCGCGCGAGGCCGGCACCATCGGCCCGTTGCTCGGACGGCTGTTCCAGGCCACCTTCAGTACCGCCAAGCTGGTGCGTACCGACACCGCGATCGGCGAGAACCCGGTGTCCGTGGCCTTCGCCGCGGTGAGCCTGGCCAAGCAGATCTTCAGCGACCTGCACCGCAGCCAGGCATTGCTGATCGGCGCCGGCGAGACCATCAGCCTGGTCGCCCGCCACCTGCACGACCAGGGGGTCCGGCGCATCGTCGTCGCCAACCGCACCCTCGAACGCGCCAGCCTGCTGGCCGAGCAGTTCGGCGCCCATGCCGTGCTGCTCTCCGACATTCCCCACGAGCTGGTGAGCAGCGACATCGTCATCAGCTCCACCGCCAGCCAGTTGCCGATCCTCGGCAAGGGCGCGGTGGAAAGCGCGCTGAAGCAGCGCAAGCACAAGCCGATCTTCATGGTCGACATCGCCGTGCCGCGCGACATCGAGGCCGAGGTCGGCGAGCTGGACGACGTCTACCTCTATACCGTCGACGATCTCCACGAAGTCATCGCCGAGAATCTCAAGAGCCGCCAGGGCGCCGCGCAGGCGGCCGAGGAACTGGTCGCCGCCGGCACCGAAGACTTCATGCAGCGCCTGCGCGAGCTGGCCGCGGTGGACGTGCTCAAGTCCTACCGCCAGCAGGCCGAGCGCCTGCGCGACGAGGAACTGGCCAAGGCCCAGCGACTGCTGGCCAATGGCAGCTCCGCCGACGAGGTACTGGCGCAACTGGCGCGCGGGCTGACCAACAAGCTGTTGCACGCGCCCAGCGTGCAGTTGAAGAAACTCTCCGCCGACGGCCGCATCGACGCGCTGGCCGTAGCCCAGGAACTGTTTAGCCTCGACGAAGGCGACGCGAAACCATGAAAGCCTCTTTGCTGAACAAGCTGGACACCCTCCAGGACCGTTTCGAGGAACTCACCGCGCTGCTCGGCGATGCCGAGGTGATCAGCGACCAGAGCCGCTTCCGCGCCTATTCCAAGGAATACGCCGAGGTCGAGCCGGTGGTCGAGGCGTTCCGCGCCTACCGCAAGGTGCAGGATGACTTGCAGGGCGCCCAGGCGCTGCTCAAGGACAGCGACCCGGACCTGCGCGAGATGGCCGAGGAGGAAGTCGCCCAGGCCAAGGAGCAACTGGTCGAGCTGGAGAGCCGTCTGCAACGCATGCTGCTGCCCAAGGATCCCAACGACGGCCGCAACGTGTTCCTCGAAATCCGCGCCGGCACCGGCGGCGACGAGGCGGCGATCTTCTCCGGCGACCTGTTCCGCATGTACTCGCGTTACGCCGAGCGGCAGGGCTGGCGGGTCGAGATCCTCTCCGAGAGCGAGGGCGAGCACGGCGGCTACAAGGAGGTGATTGCCCGGGTCGAGGGCGACAATGTCTACGCCAAGCTCAAGTTCGAATCCGGCGCGCACCGCGTGCAGCGCGTACCGGAAACCGAGTCGCAGGGGCGCATCCATACCTCCGCCTGCACCGTGGCGGTGCTGCCGGAACCGGACGAGCAACAGGCCATCGAGATCAACCCGGCCGATCTGCGCGTCGATACCTATCGTTCCTCCGGCGCCGGCGGCCAGCACGTCAACAAGACCGACTCGGCGATCCGCATCACCCACCTGCCCACCGGCATCGTGGTCGAGTGCCAGGAAGAGCGTTCGCAGCACAAGAACCGCGCCAAGGCCATGGCCTGGCTGGCGGCCAAGTTGCAGGACCAGCAGGATGCCGCCGCCCACAAGGAAATCTCCGAGACCCGCCGCCTGCTGGTGGGCTCCGGTGACCGCTCCGAGCGCATCCGCACCTACAACTATCCGCAGGGGCGGGTCACCGACCACCGCATCAACCTGACCCTGTACAGCCTCGACGACGTGTTGTCCGGCGGGGTCGACGCGGTGATCGAGCCGTTGCTCAGCGAATACCAGGCCGACCAGTTGGCGGCGCTGGGCGATTGACATCGGTTCTCTGGAACCCCGCGTGCGCGGGGTGGACGGGGTGGAAGAGACGAAGCGTGTTCAGACTCCGTCATTCCCGCGAATGCGGGAATCCAGTCCGCAAGGGTGGATGACGCTTTTTCATCCACCGGAAGCCTGCACGGTGGATCGGTGAAGCGCGATCCACCCTACGAGAGAAACATGGCCACCATCGAATCCCTGCTCAGCGCCGCCGAACTGCCCGACTCGCCCACGCCGAGGCTGGATGCCGAGCTGCTGCTGGCCGCCGCGCTCGGCAAGCCGCGTAGCTATCTGCGCACCTGGCCGGAAAAGGAAGTGGAAGCAGTCGTGGCCGAGCGTTTCGCCGCAGCTCTGGAGCGTCGCAGAGCTGGTGAGCCGGTGGCTTATATCCTCGGTCGCCAGGGTTTCTGGAGCCTCGATCTGGAGGTCAGCGAACACACCCTGATCCCGCGTCCGGATACCGAGCTGCTGGTGGAAACTACCCTGGCCCTGCTGCCAGGCACCCCGGCCAAGGTGCTCGACCTCGGCACCGGCACCGGTGCCATCGCCCTGGCCCTGGCCAGCGAGCGGCCGGCCTGGCAGATCACTGGCGTGGATCGTGTCACCGAGGTTGTGGCGCTGGCCGAGCGCAATCGTCTGCGCCTGGGACTGGGCAATGCCGATTTTCGGCTCAGCCAGTGGTTCTCCGCGCTGGCCGGCGAGCGCTATACGGCGATCGTCAGCAACCCGCCCTATATCGCCTCCACCGATCGCCACCTGGGGGAGGGCGACGTCCGCTTCGAGCCGGCCAGCGCACTGGTTTCCGGCCATGACGGGCTCGACGATATCCGCGCGATCATCCACGCGGCGCCGCAGCACCTGGAAGCCGGCGGCTGGCTGTTGCTCGAACACGGCTACGATCAGGACGAGGCGGTGCGTGGACTGCTCGTCGCGGCTGGCTTCCAGTCGGTGGAAAGCCGCCGCGACCTTGGCGGCCACGAGCGGATCAGCCTGGGGCGCTGGTCATGATGCCCTTCGCAGGCGTAACGATCCTGTCCCGACATCTGGACTCCCGCGTGCGCGGGCGTGACGAAGTGACGAGCGGCGCCGCCGTCAGTCATGCCCGTGCGCGCGGGAATCCAGGCAGCGTTCCGGCACCTGCACTGCGTGATGCCCCGTCATTCCCGCGCACGCGGGAATCCATTGAGCACCGGTCTGTGGGCGCTCCCGAATGCGTGAGGTGACGATGCTGACTGACGAAGAATTGCTGCGCTACAGCCGACAGATCCTGCTGGCGCAGATCGACATCGACGGCCAGGCACGCCTCAAGGCGAGCCGCGTGCTGATCGTCGGTCTCGGCGGGCTGGGCTCGCCGGTGGCCCTGTACCTGGCCGCGGCGGGAGTCGGCGAACTGCACCTGGCCGACTTCGACCATGTCGACCTGACCAACCTGCAACGGCAGATCGCCCACGACAGCCAGAGCATCGGCCAGGCCAAGGTCGACTCGGCGATGGCGCGTCTGGCGGCGCTCAACCCGCTGGTGGCGCTGGTGCCGCACCGCGCCGCCCTGGACGAGGATTCTCTGGGCGCGGCGGTGGCGGCGGTCGACCTGGTGCTCGACTGCACGGACAACTTCACCACCCGCGAGGCGGTCAACGCCGCTTGCGTCGCCGCTCGCAAGCCATTGGTCAGCGGCGCGGCGATCCGCCTGGAAGGCCAGCTCTCGGTGTTCGACCCGCGCCGTGCCGACAGCCCTTGCTACCACTGCCTGTACGGTCATGGCAGCGAGGCCGAACTGACCTGCAGCGAAGCCGGCGTGGTCGGCCCGCTGGTTGGCCTGGTTGGCAGCCTGCAAGCGCTGGAAGCACTCAAGCTGCTGGCCGGTTTCGGCGAGCCCCTGGTCGGCCGCCTGTTGCTGATCGACGCGCTGGGCAGCCGTTTCCGCGAACTGCGGGTCAAGCGCGACCCGGCCTGCGCGGTATGCGGGAGCGCCCATGGCGAGTGACGCGCCGGTCGGCGTGTTCGATTCCGGGGTCGGCGGCCTTTCGGTGCTGCGCGAGATCCGCCAGTTGTTGCCTGCCGAATCGCTGCTCTACGTCGCCGACAGCGGCCATGTGCCCTACGGCGAGAAATCCCCGGAGTTCATCCGCGAAAGAAGCCATCGCCTTGCCGGGTTTCTTCTCGAACAGGGCGCCAAGGCCCTGGTGCTGGCCTGCAACACGGCGACAGCGGCGGCGGTGGCAGAGCTGCGCACGCACTATCCCGAGTTGCCGATCGTCGGCATGGAGCCGGCGGTCAAGCCGGCGGCAGCGGCCACCCGCAGCGGCGTGGTCGGCGTGCTGGCCACCACCGGCACGCTGAAGAGCGCCAAGTTCGCCGCCTTGCTCGATCGCTTCGCCAGCGATGTGCGGGTCATCACCCAGCCATGCCCGGGGCTGGTCGAGCGCATCGAGGCCGGCGAACTGAACGGCACCGGCACCCGCGAACTGCTGCTCGGCTGGGTCGAGCCGCTGCTCGCCGAAGGCTGCGACACGCTGATCCTCGGCTGCACCCACTATCCCTTCATCAAACCGTTGCTGCGTGAACTGGTGCCGGCCTCGGTCAGCCTGATCGATACCGGTGCCGCGGTGGCTCGGCATTTGCAGCGTCTGCTGGCCGAACGCGACCTGCTGGCCGAAGGCGAGGAGGGGACGGTTCGCTTCTGGTCGACCGGCGTGCCGCAACGACTGGAAACCGTGCTGCCACGCCTGTGGGGCAAGGCGCTGCCGGTCGAGGCGCTGGCCTGTTGAGGTTTCGTCGCGGTCGTGGCGAAACCTCGGCCTGATGTTCGGAAATTGGAAAACTGTTTTTCTGAGACAGCTTGGGCGCAAAAGCGCCCTCTCTTAGAGCGCTCTTCTATAATTGCTTTCAGTGTCTCCGTAATTAGTCCTCCACTTCACGAAGAAGGAAGTTTCCATGCAATTACGCTCATTGACTGCACTTGCAGTATTGTCCCTGGGCTTTGCGATTCCGGCACAGGCTGCTGACGTGACCGTCGCTATCGGGCAGAGCGGCGATTCGACCATGGTGTATCGCCTCGGTACCCAGTTCGACTTCGGCACCAGTTGGTGGCAGAGCGACGTCGGCCGCCTGACCGGTTACTGGGACGCCGGCTACACCTACTGGGAAGGCGACGAGACCGCCAGCAACCACAGCATTTCCTTCTCTCCGGTGTTCGTCTACGAATTCGCCGGCGAGACAGTGCGTCCCTACATCGAGGCGGGTATCGGCGTGGCGTTGTTCTCCAGCACCGAACTGGAAGACAACGACCTCGGCTCTTCCTTCCAGTTCGAGGACCGCATCGGCCTGGGCCTGCGCTTTTCCGGCCAGGAAGTCGGCCTGCGCGCCATCCACTACTCCAACGCCGGCCTCAAGCAGCCGAACGACGGTGTGGAGACCTATACCCTGCATTACCGGGTGAGCTTCTAGTGTGTACGAAAAGTGCCTGCGCTCGGTGATGCTGCGTTAAAAAGAGGCTCGGAGTGCTCATTTACAGCCGTAAACTCCGCCTCCTCGCCTCTTTTCGCCTTGCCCGACCTTCGCTCGACGACTTTTCGTACAGAACCAGGGAAGAGGTTCCAGGCAAGGCTCGATGCCTCACCATGTTGATCTGATTCAGCAAGTGGCGGCAGATGACACTCTGCTTACCTGCCGCCCTTCAAGAATGTGATCAGTCAATAAGGCAAGGTGCTTTGCTCGACCATCCTCGGTGCTGACCTGCAACGGCATTCTCAACACCTTGGGCTGGATCATCGCCGGCCGCGGCATAGCTTCGTCGCGTTGGCCGGCGAGATGCCCGAGGAGCACCGCCACACCACCGTGGAAGAACCGATGGTGGTGAAACTTTGTTCAGCTCTGGCCAGCGCCTTATTGGCGCTGGGCGGTTTCGCTGGTTTCCGGCGCAGACCAGACCCGATAGCGCACTTCCACATCCTCGGGCGCGTAGATCACCACTGGCAGCTTGCTGTTGTAGCGAACCAGGAAGGTTTCGCCGCCTACCGGCACGAAGGCTTGTCGGCGGCTGTTGTCCGGGCAGGCCATCAGGGTGCTGGCGGCGGGGCCGACCTTGCTCAGTTCGTAGTAGTTGTAGCCCCAGCCCTGGACGGTCTTTTCCTGCCATTCGCCGCCCAGCCGGTGGGTGTTGCAGTCCACTTCCAGGGTCTTGCCGGCGATGATTTCGACCTTGTGGTCGGCTTCGTTGGGCTTGGCCGGCAGGTCGATCACGTGGCGGTTGTAGCCTTCGGGGGCCGATGGGTAGGGCTTGAGCGCTTCCGGCGTCGCGGCGCAGGCGCTCAGGGGCAGGAGGCAGGCGAGGATGGCCAGGGTCGGTTTGGTGTTTTTCATGGGAGTCCTTGAGTCAATGGGCCGTGGGGCCCTCCGTTCGATTTGCGGGTTGCCGCTTGGCGGCAACTCTCCACAGACGGGACAGGATGCTTCAAGTTCCAACTATTTGCAGGTCCGCGTGCGATGAGTGGGGGAGAAAGCGGCATTTCCGGCTAGGGATCGTCCAGCGACAGGCCAGTACATGCTGCCCGTATCTGGCTTTCCAGATGCCCGGCCGGTGCGGGACTGCGCCGAACGGCAAGTGGCCAGGTCATAGGCTGGATAACGTTCTGCCTACCCCCGCTCGTTGAAACGACCGGCTGGAAGACCTCTCAAGCCCCGCGCCAAAAAAACCGGGCTTCGCGCCCGGTTTTTTCATCCCCCGCGCATCCGCTGTGACTCGGCCTACGCCAAATGCTCCATCAACCGGCGCGCCGCATCCTGTCCGCTCAGCCAGGCGCCTTCCACGCGGCCGGACAGGCACCAGTCGCCGCAGGCGTAGAGGCCGAGGTCGGCGTCGGCCAGTACGCCCCATTGGTGGGCTTGTGCGGGGCGGGCGTAGAGCCAGCGGTGGGCCAGGCCGAAGGCGGGGGCCGGTACGGAGCAGCCGATCAGTTCGGCGAAGGCGCCGTGCAGTTGTTCGATGACCTGTTCCTTGGGCATGTCGAGGTGCTGCTTGCTCCATTCGTTGCTGGCGTGCAG
Source organism: Zestomonas carbonaria (assembly GCF_904061905.1). GTDB lineage: Bacteria > Pseudomonadota > Gammaproteobacteria > Pseudomonadales > Pseudomonadaceae > Aquipseudomonas > Aquipseudomonas carbonaria. Next base: position 44,481 of record NZ_CAJFCI010000042.1, on the reverse strand, counting down.
CACCCAGGTGTCCAGCTTGCCGTCGCGGCCGGGTTTGCTGCGGTTGCGGGCCAGCCAGGACAGTGGGCTGTCCTGCACGAAGCAGCCTTCGATGGGCGTATCCAGTGGTTCGTCGAAGCCCAGCGCCACCGCCCAGACCGGTTCCATCGCCACGCTGGCGGCGGCGCCGGCGAGTTTCGGCGCGGCGGCCAGCAGGGTGGTGGCTTGTGGCGCGGGGGTGGCGATGATCACCTGGTCGAACGGGCCGTGGACCTGGCCTTCGGTGTCCTGCAGTTGCCAGTGTTGCTGGCCTCGGAACACTTCGCTGATCCGGCAACTGAAGTTCACCGGCAGGGCGCCGAGCAGGGCGCGGGTGATCGAGCTCATCCGTGGCGTGCCGACCCAGCGGGTCTGCTCGTCCGGCGAGTAGCTGAGCTGGCCGTCGTTGAAGTTGTACAGGGTGGGCGACCACTCGGCGACCCAGCCCCGGCTCTGCCAGCGTTGCACGGTTTCCAGGAAGCGGCGGTCGCGGGCGGTGAAGTATTGCGCGCCAAGGTCGAGGGAGCCGGCGTCGCTGCGCTTGCTGGCCATGCGGCCGCCGCTGCCTCGGCTCTTGTCGAACAGTTGGACGCTCAGGCCTGCGTTGGTCAGGCTGTGGGCGGCAGAAAGACCGGCAAGGCCGGTCCCGATAATGGCGATGCTTGAACTCATGGTCTACCTCGTTACCTCATGCATCCGGCTACGTTTTAGACAGGTTCCCTGGGTGCGTGTTGTGGAGCTCGGTGCCGATTCGGCTTTATTTCGCACCTCTACCATTCTGGACGTTGGATCGTCCGAAAAAAGGCACGCGATGGCTTCATGAACCACGCTTTTCTTTATTCAGCCTAGGCCATGCGAGGAGGATGCCATGCATATCTTGTTGACGGGTGGAACGGGCCTGATCGGCCGGGGGCTGTGCCGGCACTGGCTGGCCCAGGGGCATCGGCTGACGGTCTGGAGCCGCCGGCCGCAGCAGGTGGCCAGCCTCTGCGGGGCGGCGGTGCGTGGCATCGGGCGCCTGGAGGAGCTGGGCGACGAGCCGCTGGACGCGGTGGTCAACCTGGCCGGTGCGCCGATCGCCGACCGGCCCTGGACGCACAAGCGCAAGAGCACGTTGTGGGCCAGCCGGATCACGCTCACCGAGCAACTGGTGGCCTGGCTGGGCAGCCGTGGGCAGCGGCCGGCGGTGCTGATTTCCGGTTCGGCGGTGGGTTGGTACGGCGATGGCGGCGAGCGTGAACTGAAAGAGGACATGCCGCCGGTCAGCGAGGATTTTGCCAGCCAATTGTGCGTGGCCTGGGAGGAGAGTGCACAAAGAGCGGGCGAGCTGGGCATCCGCGTGGTGCTGTTGCGCACCGGTCTGGTGCTGGCGCGTGACGGCGGGTTCCTCAAGCGCCTGCTGCCGCCGTTCCGCCTGGGCCTGGGCGGGCCGATCGGCAACGGCCGGCAGTGGATGCCGTGGATCCACCTGGACGATGAAATCGCTGCGATAGATTTTCTCCTGCGCCATGAAGAGGCCGAGGGTCCCTATAATGCCTGCGCGCCGCAGCCGGTTCGCAACAAGGCGTTCGCCCGCGAGCTCGGCCGCGCGCTGCATCGCCCGGCGTTGCTGCCGGTGCCGGCGCTGGTCCTGAAGGTGGCGTTGGGCGAGTTGTCCGGCCTGCTGCTGGGGGGCCAACGTGCGGTGCCGTCGCGCCTCGAGGCGGCTGGTTTCATCTTTCACTACAGCGATTTGGACCGGGCCCTGGCCAGCATAGTGGGCCCGCATTGACTAGGACTGCGCATGACCGATCACGCCCTGCTGCTCGTCAACCTGGGTTCGCCTGCTTCCACCGACGTCGCCGACGTGCGCCGCTATCTCGACCAGTTCCTCATGGACCCCTACGTGGTCGACCTGCCCTGGCCGCTGCGTCGCCTGCTGGTGTCGCTGATCCTGCTCAAGCGTCCCGCGCAGTCGGCGCATGCCTATGCGTCGATCTGGTGGCCCGAGGGTTCGCCGCTGATCGTCATCAGCCGCCAGTTGCAGGAGGCGATGCGCTCGCACTGGCCGCATGGGCCGGTGGAGCTGGCGATGCGCTACGGTGAACCATCCATCGAGCGGGCGCTGCTCGGGCTGGCCGGGCAAGGCGTCAAGCGGGTGACCCTGGCGCCGCTCTATCCCCAGTTCGCCGAGAGCACCACCACCACGGCCATCGCCGAGGTGCGACGGGTGATCGAGGCGCGGAGCCTGCCGCTGGAGGTCAGCGTGCTGCCGCCGTTCTACGACCAGCCGGAATACCTCGATGCCCTGGCGGCCAGCGCCCGTACCTACTTGGCGGAAGACTTCGATCACTTGCTGCTGAGCTTCCACGGCCTGCCGGAACGGCATATCCGCAAGCTGGTCAAGCCTCTGGACGCGCACCACGATCTGCGCTCGGCCAGCAGTCACGGCGTGCGGCCGGAGGTGCTGGCGCTCTGTTACCGCAGCCAGTGCCTGCGCACCGCGGAACTGTTCGCCGAGCGCGTCGGCTTGCGTCCGGAGCAGTGGTCGGTGTCCTTCCAGTCGCGCCTGGGCCGAGACAAGTGGATCGAGCCCTACACCGAGGCGCGTCTCGACGAACTGGCCCGGCAGGGGGCGAAGAAGGTGCTGGTGATGTGCCCGGCGTTCGTCGCCGACTGCATCGAGACGCTCGAGGAGATCGGCATGCGCGGCCGCGAGCAGTTCGAGGAAGCCGGTGGAGAGCAGTTGCAGTTGATCCCCTGCCTGAACAGCCAGGCAGGGTGGGTGAGCGCGCTGGCCCGGCTGGCCGAGAGGGCCGACGGGGAACTGTGACCTTTCGGTCATTCGTGGAAGGCTAGCCTGTCGATTCAGGTTGCTGATAGTTGCCGAGCGGAATGCTAAACGGGGCTTATATCGGCCTAAGCTGGTACCACTTTTAACCGCTACGCCTCGTGCAAGCGGGGCGAGGAGAGTGCCAGTGAACAATAACAATAGCGCCTACCCCTCGAGCCTATCCGCGTGGACCACCGTGACCATCCTGATGGTCGCCTACATCCTCAGCTTCATCGACCGGCAGATCCTCAACCTGCTGGTCGGCCCCATCCGCCGCGACCTGGTGATCAGCGACACCCAGATGAGCCTGCTGATGGGCTTGTCCTTCGCCCTGTTCTACACCGTTTGCGGTATTCCCCTCGGCCGCCTGGCCGACACCAGGAGCCGGCGCGGGCTGATCGCCATCGGCGTGCTGTTCTGGAGCGCCGCCACCGCGGCCTGCGGCATGGCCAAGCAATACTGGCAGTTCCTGTTCTGCCGCATCGGTGTCGGCGTCGGCGAAGCGGCGCTGTCGCCGGCGGCCTACTCGCTGATCGCCGACAGCTTCCCCAGCGAGCGCCGTGCCACGGCGATGGCGGTGTACGGGATGGGCGTCTACCTGGGCTCGGGCATCGCCTTCCTGCTCGGCGGGCTGGTGATCAAGTTCGCTTCGGCGCAGGGTGACGTGGTGCTGCCGCTGCTCGGCGAAGTGCGCCCGTGGCAGTTGATCTTCCTGATTCTCGGCGCCGCCGGAATACTGTTCACCCTGCTGCTGCTGGCCGTGCACGAACCGAAGCGCCGTGGCGTCGGTGCCGGTGTCGCGGTGCCGCTGGCCGAGGTCGGCCGCTATATCCGCAGCAACCGCCGCACCGTGGTCTGCCACAACCTCGGTTTCGCCGGCCTGGCCTTCGCCGGCTACGGCAGCGCGGCCTGGGTGCCGACCTTCTTCATCCGCACCTATGGCTGGGACGCCGGCCACGTCGGCGTGGTCTACGGCAGCATCGTCGCGGTGTTCGGCTGCCTCGGCATCGTCTGCGGCGGCCGCCTGGCAGACTGGATGGCCAAGCGCGGGCGTAGCGACGCCAATATGCGCGTCGGCCTGTATGCCGCCATCGGCGCCTTGCCCTCGGTGCTGCTGTTCCCCCTGGCGGACAACGCCATCGCGGCCGCCGTGATGCTGGCGCCGGCGACCTTCTTCCTCAGCATGCCGTTCGGCGTGGCGCCGGCGGCGATCCAGGAGATCATGCCCAACTCCATGCGCGGCCAGGCTTCGGCCATCTACCTGTTCGTCATCACCCTGATCGGCCTGGGCATCGGCCCGACGGCGGTGGCGCTGGTCACCGACTACGTGTTCGGCTACGACGATGCGCTGCGCTATTCGCTGCTGATCGTCACCACGCTGGCGGTGGGTTGTTCGATCGTGCTGCTGGCCAAGGGCCTGAAGCCCTATCGGGAGAGCGTGGTGCGCTTGCAGCAGTGGAGCGTGGGCGACGGTGGTTCGGCCGCGTTGCGGAGCGCGGTCGTGGGCAGCCAGGGCTGAGTCCGCGAGGTGGTGAACCGCAATATAGGGTGGGCTTCAGCCCACCAGAGGGGTCTGGACAGGAGCTTGGTGGGCTGAAGCCCACCCTACCTTTGCTGGATTCCCGCGTTCGCGGGAATGACGGTTGGAATTGGAGTGTCATCCCCGCGAACGCGGGGACCCAGTAAAAACGCGGGGCCCCAGAAAAGAGCCCCTGCAGGATCAGATATCCGGCGCTTCGTCCGGCGCCTTGTGCTTCCAGGTCTGGTGGCCCGGCAGCAGCAGGTTGAGGGCGATGGCGACGATGGCGCACAGAGCGATGCCCTTGAGGCCGAAATCGTCCTGGCCGGTGCCGGTGCCGACCAGCATGCCGCCGATGCCGAACACCAGGGTCACCGAGACGATCACCAGGTTGCGTGCCTCGGCCAGGTCCACCTGGTGGCGGATCATGGTGTTCATGCCCACTGCGGCGATGGAGCCGAACAGCAGGCAGAGGATGCCGCCCATCACCGGCACCGGGATGCTCTGCAGGATGGCGCCGAACTTGCCGATGAACGCCAGGCCGATGGCGAAGATCGCCGCCCAGGTCATGATCTTCGGGTTGTAGTTCTTGGTCAGCATCACCGCGCCGGTGACTTCCGCGTAGGTGGTGTTCGGCGGGCCGCCGAACAGGCCGGCAGAAGAGGTGGCCAGGCCGTCGCCGAGCAGGGTGCGGTGCAGGCCGGGCTTCTTCAGGTAGTTGCGACCGGTCACGCTGCCTACCGCGATCACCCCGCCGATGTGCTCGATGGCCGGCGCCAGGGCCACCGGGACGATGAACAGGATCGCCTGCCAGTTGAACTCCGGAGCGGTGAACTTCGGCAGCTCGATCCACGGCGCGGCGGCGATCTTGGCGGTGTCCACCACGCCGAAATAGAACGACAGGGCGAAGCCCACCAGCACCCCGCTGATGATCGGCACCAGGCGGAAGAAGCCCTTGCCGAACACCGCGACGATCAGGGTGATGAGCAGCGCCGGCATGGAGATCCACATGGCGGTGTCGTAGGGGATCAGCTCGGTGCCGTCGCCGGCCTTGCCCATCGCCATGTTGGCGGCGATCGGCGCCATGGCCAGGCCGATGGAGATGATCACCGGGCCGATCACCACCGGTGGCAGCAGACGGTCGATGAAGCCGGTGCCCTTGATCTTCACCGCCAGGCCCAGGAAGGTGTAGACGAAGCCCGCGGCGACCACCCCGCCCATGGTCGCGGCCAGGCCGAACTGGCCCTTGGCGAGGATGATCGGGGTGATGAAGGCGAACGACGAGGCCAGGAACACAGGAACCTGGCGGCCGGTGACCATCTGGAACAGCAGGGTGCCGAGACCGGCGGTGAACAGCGCGACGTTGGGGTCGAGGCCGGTGATCAGCGGCATCAGTACCAGGGCGCCGAAGGCGACGAAGAGCATCTGCGCGCCGGCGACCACCTGCCGCCAGAGCGGGTCCTTGAATTCGTCCATGGATCAGGTGTCCTTCTGCTTGGTGCCAAAGATCTTGTCGCCGGCGTCGCCGAGGCCGGGAATGATGTAGCCGTGTTCGTTCAGGCGCTGGTCGATCGAGGCGGTGAAGATGGTCACGTCCGGATGCGCCTTTTCGACCGCCTGGATGCCCTCTGGCGCGGCGACCAGCACCATCGCGCGGATTTCCTTGCAGCCGGCCTTCTTCAGCAGGTCGATGGTGGCGACCATCGAGCCGCCGGTGGCCAGCATCGGGTCGATGATCAGCGCCAGGCGCTCGTCGATTTCCGGCGCCAGCTTCTCCAGGTAGGTGTGCGCCTCGAGGGTTTCCTCGTTGCGCGCCACGCCCACGGCACTGACCTTGGCCCCGGGGATCAGGCTGAGCACGCCGTCGAGCATGCCGATGCCGGCGCGCAGGATGGGCACCACGGTGATCTTCTTGCCGGCGATCTTCTCCACCTGCACCGGGCCGGCCCAGCCCTGGATCTCGTAGTGCTCCAGGGGCAGGTCGTTGGTCGCCTCGTAGGTGAGCAGGGCGCCCACTTCCTGGGCGAGTTCGCGGAAATTCTTCGTGCTGATGTCGGCACGGCGCATCAGGCCGAGCTTGTGGCGGATCAGCGGGTGACGAATCTCTCGGATGGGCATGGCGGGGTCTCCGGCGGGCGGGCAAAAATTGCCATAGAGTAAAGCATTGGCCATGCCAGATGCCGCGTCGACCGGCTGGTCACGAAAAAATCCTGTCCATCGGGACAGGGAATTGACCGGTGGGCTTGCCCGCACCCGGTCGGATCAGTACCTTTGCCGACCTTTATCGAACGCCCCGGAAGCCGGCAGCGCCGCTCCCGCCGCAAGAGAGGAAATGCCATGCCCGTCGATCTCGACCACATCCGCCAGGTGATGGCGGAAGCCGACTGTCTGTATCCCGAAGCGCAGGTCGAGGCGGCCATCGACCGCATCGCCGCAGCGATCAACGACGAACTGGCCGAGCGCAACCCGGTGGTGTTCTGCGTGATGAACGGCGGCCTGATCTTCGCCGGCAAGCTGCTGCCGAAGCTGAACTTCCCGCTCGAACTGTCCTACCTGCACGCCACCCGCTACCGCAGCGAGGTCACCGGCGGCGAGTTGTTCTGGAAGGCCAAGCCGGAACTGTCGTTCATCGACCGCGACGTGCTGATCATCGACGACATCCTCGACGAGGGCTACACGCTGGGCGCCATCGTCGACTTCTGCCGGCATGCCGGCGCTGCCAACGTGCACGTCGCCGTGCTGATCGACAAGGACCACGACCGCAAGGCGCGCCCGGACCTCAAGGCCGACTACGTGGGCCTGTCGTGCGTCGATCGCTACATCTTCGGCTACGGCATGGACTACAAGGGCTACTGGCGCAACGCGCCGGGCATCTATGCGGTGAAAGGGCTGTAGGCCATGAGCGCGCCGCGCTTCCTCGACCAGGCGTTGTTCGCCACGCTGGCCGACCAGGCCCGGAGCAATCCGCGCGGCCGCCAGCACCACAACTTCCACGCCATGGAGGAGCCCTGCCACCGACTGGCGGTGGGGCTGCAGCCGCACACCTACATCGCGCCGCACCGGCACCTGTCGGAAGACAAGGCGGAGAGCCTGCTGGTGCTCAAGGGGCGCCTGGGGCTGCTGACCTTCGACGAGCAGGGCAATCTCACCGGCACGCGCGAACTGGCGGCCGGCGGCGAGTGCGTCGGTGTCGACCTGCCGCCCGGTGTGTTCCATGCCCTGGTGGTGCTGGAAGCGGATAGCGTGCTGTTCGAATGCAAGGCAGGGCCCTATCGCCCGCTCGGCGAAGGCGAACAGGCCCCTTGGGCGCCACGCGAGGGTGAAGAAGGCGTCGCGGCCTATCTCGCCTGGATGCGCGCGCGGTTCGCATGAGCGCTCGCGCCGGGTGCGTTGAGCGCCGGGGCTGGGCGGGGGTAAACTGCCGCCCCTGTGAGAATTCCGGCCGGAGTGAGCGATGCGTAAAGACAAGAAACAGGTGATCGGCGAAGAGATCGCCGACGAGCAGATCAAGCTGTTCCTCGCGGTCGAGCCGGCGGACGCCACGCCGCCTTCGCTGCACAAGCTGATCAAGGCCTATCGCGGCCTGCGCGTCGACGACTTCGAGCGTTTCGTCGGCTTCTTCGTCGAGGCCGGCTACGACCTGAACGCCAAGGACGGGAAGGGCAATGACTTCACCGCCCTGATCCGCGACCAGCGCCAGGCCGAGCCTTATATCGAGGTAATCGAGGCGGCCCGGCGTTAAGGTCCCAATCGATACAAGAAAGCCCGCGCTCGTCGCGGGCTTTTCGTTTTCGGTCTTCTAGACTGGAGCCTTTGACTCACTGCCTGTCCGGAGACTTCCCATGCAAGTCCAACCCTACCTGTTCTTCAATGGCCGCGCCGAAGAGGCGCTGGCGTTCTACGCCAAGGCCATCGGTGCCGAGACCACCTTCCTGATGCGCTTCAAGGATGCCCCGGAACAGCCGCCGAGCGAGGAGTGCGGCAACTATTCGCCGGAGCACATCATGCACGCCAACATGCAGGTCGGTCCGACCCAGGTCATGGTGTCCGATGGCGCCGAGCCGAATTCGGCCTTCAACGGCTTCAGCCTGGCGGTCGCCGTGGACTCGCCGGAGGAAGCCGCCCGCGTCTATGCCGCGCTCGCCGAAGGCGGCCAGGCCACCATGCCCGTGCAGGAGACCTTCTGGGCCAGGGCTTTCGGCATGCTGACCGACAAGTTCGGGGTGAGCTGGATGGTCAATTGCGAGCGATAATGGCGCACCCTATCGGAGCGTATGCGTGAAATTAAAAAACCGCCCCGGAGGGCGGTTTTTCGTGGTGGGCAGCGATCAGGCCGCTACCGGGCTCTTGCTGGTCAGTTCCAGCAGTTGGTCGCTGCGGGTGCTGACTTCGTTGTACACGGCAGCGTCGGTCTGCAGGACTTTCTCGCGGGCGGGGAAGATCTCCGCCAGCTTGCCGCTCCACTCGCCGGCGCGGTCGGCGAAGCAGCGTTCGATCAGGTCGAGCATGATCGACACGGTCACCGAGGCGCCCGGAGAGGCGCCGAGCAGGGCGGCGATGGAGCCGTCGCCGGCGGCCACCAGTTCGGTGCCGAACTGCAGGATGCCGCCTTTCTTCGGGTCCTTCTTGATGATCTGCACGCGCTGGCCGGCGATCTCCAGGCGCCAGTCCTCGGCCTTCAGGGTCGGGTAGAACCTGCGCAGGGTGTCCAGTCGCTGTTCCTGGGACTGCATCACTTCCTTGATCAGGTAGCGGGTCAGGTCCATGTTGTCGCGCGCCACGGCGAGCATCGGGCCGAGGTTGCTCGGGCGTACCGACAGCGGCAGGTCGAGGAACGAGCCGTGCTTGAGGAACTTGGTGCTGAAGCCGGCGTAGGGGCCGAACAGCAGGGATTTCTTGCCATCCACCACGCGGGTGTCGAGGTGCGGTACGGACATCGGCGGAGCGCCGACCTCGGCCTGGCTGTAGACCTTGGCCTGGTGCAGCTCGACCACTTCCGGGTTGTCGCAGCGCAGCCACTGGCCGCTCACCGGGAAGCCGCCGAAGCCCTTGCCTTCCGGGATGCCGGACAGTTGCAGCAGCGGCAGGGCGCCGCCGCCGGCGCCGAGGAACACGAAGCGCGCCTGTACTTCGCGGGCCTCGCCGTTCCGGGTGTCCTTGATGGTGACGCGCCAGCCGTCTTCGTTGCGCTTCAGGTCGGTGACCTTCTGGTTGCAGGTGACGGTGGCGCCGCCCTGCTTGGCAAGGTAGGCCAGCAACTGCGCGGTCAGCGCGCCGAAGTTGACGTCGGTGCCGCCGAGCACGCGTGTCGCGGCGATGCGTTCGCCGTCGTCGCGGCCCTGCATCATCAGCGGCATCCACTCGGCCATGGTGGCGTGGTCCTCGGCGTATTCCATCGAGGCGAAGGCGTGGTGCTGGCGCAGCGCCTCGAAGCGGGTCTTGAGGAACTCGATGTCCTTGTCGCCGCGTACGAAGCTCAGGTGCGGGATCGGGTTGATGAAGTTCTTCGGCGAACCGAACGAACCCTTGGCGATCAGGTGGGACCAGAACTGCTTGGACACCTCGAACTGGCTGTTGATGAGCACGGCCTTCTTGATGTCTACCGAGCCGTCGGCGGCTTGCGGCGTGTAGTTCAGCTCGCACAGGCCGGCGTGACCGGTGCCGGCGTTGTTCCAGGGGTTGGAGCTTTCCACGGCTCCGGACTCCTGCAGCTCGACGATCTCCAGCTTCATGCCGGGGTCGAGCTCCTTGAGCAGGACGGCCAGGGTGGCACTCATGATGCCCGCGCCGACCAGCAGGGCATCCACGGTTTCGATGTTCTGCGCCATTAACGCTTCTCCAGGAATTGCAGCACTAGGTGGATGACACGCGCGGTCAGGACCGGGGCGTGGATCGATGAAGGTGCCGGGAATCCGGGGGAGGGTTATCGATAGCGCACTGTTCAGACGCAAAACTGTTCATTTTTTCGCCACACTCTTGTGAAGTTGTACAAACCCGTTTTTTCACGCTCTTTTGGAGACGTGAACCTCAAAAAATCGTGCTCGGGCGATGCGGCTGTCGAGAACTCGAGAGGCGTTGTGCGCCGGAGAGGGGACAGGCGGCAGCGCGGAGGCGGCACGAAGTGGGCGGCTCTCTGAGGGCGGGGGGCGTGGCTGATGCTGAGCTCATCAGAACGGATGCGGGGCCCGATCAGGAGACGTCCTTATAATCGGGGCGCGATTATAACGGCGAATGGCGCCTGTGGGGCGATTCTTTTGGCTAATGCCGTGCTCAGTTGGCGAGGGCCTGGCGCGGCCGGGAAGGGGGGCTGGATTCCAGGCGGGCGCTGGCCGGCAGGGGGTGGTGCAGCCAGGCGAGGCGGCACTCGCGGACCGCCACCCAGCCCTGGCCCTGCGGGGCTGAGCGCGACCGGCGCAAGGCGCGGCACACGCCTTGTCCGTCCAGCAGCGCGTAGTCGCGCCAGGGGCGGCGCCAGAACAGCAGGAGACCGAGCAGGGGCATGGTGGTCGTCGTCGCGGAGAGGGAGTCGCAACGGTTTATCCCACGGCCGCGTGACAACCGCGTGACAGGAACCTCCGTAGCACGCGGCGGATCGAATCCAGGGCCTGTCAACATTTATTCACGATCTCGCTGGAGCGTTGGCAGGCCCCGGCCTGTCGGGCGCCGATGCGGGTGGTTATACTGCCGCCACTTTTGCGCTTACCCCTGTCTGGAGAGCATGAACATGCTGCATCGTCTGTTGCTTGGTCTGGTCGCCGTCACCAGCCTGACCCTGGGCGGTTGTGCCCTCAGCCCGCAACAACTGAGTCCGCAACCCAAGCTGAACACTTCCTTCACCGCCGTCGGCCAGGGCCAGCCGGTGGTGGTTCGCGTGGTCGATGGCCGCCCTTCGCCGGTGCTTGGCACCCGTGGCGGGCTGTACGCCGAAACCAGCAACCTGAGCGTCGCCAGCGCCGACATCGTGCCCAAGCTGCAGGCCCAGGCCGAGGCGGCGGTGCGCCTGCTCGGCTTCACCCCGACGCCGAACGCCTACAACGCGCCGCAACTGACCATCACCCTGGCCGAGCTGAAGTACCAGTCGCCGAAGGACAGCCTGTACGTCACCGAGGCGGACATCAGCGCCACTTTCCGTGCCGACGTGCAGAACGCTTCCCGCCGCTACAGCGGCCGCTACGGCGCCTCGTTGAACCAGCGCTTCGGCACCGCGCCGAACCAGCAGACCAACACCAAGCTGGTCAGCGACGTGCTCAGCGATGCCCTGACCCGCACCTTCAAGGACCCGACCATCGCGCAGATGCTGGCGCAGTGAGTTTCGGATGAAATGAAAAAGGCCGGTCGACTGACCGGCCTTTTTCGTTTCCGCTATTCGCCCGGCGGGCTGGTCGCCACGTGGTTGGGCTGTGGCTCGGGCGGGCTGCGCCATTGCCAGAGGATCATGATCAGCGTCGGCACGCCGAGCAGGGCGGTGATCAGGAAGAACTGCGCGTAGCCGAACTTCTCCACCATGACCCCGGAATAGCCGCCGATCAGGCGCGGCAGCAGCAGCATGATCGAGCTGAGCAGGGCGTACTGGGTGGCGGAGAACTTCAGGTTGGTCAGGCTCGACAGGTAGGCGACGAAGGCCGCGGTGGCGAGGCCGGCGCTGAAGTTGTCGCAGGAGATGGTCACCACCAGCATTTGCAGGTTCGGCCCCATGCTCGCCAGCATGAGGAACAGCAGGTTGGTGGCCGCCGAGGCGGCGCCGCCGATGAACAGGATCGGCAGGATGCCGAAGCGGATGATCAGCAGGCCGCCGAAGCCGGCGCCGAGCAGGGTCATGACCAGGCCGAACAGCTTGCTGACGCTGGCGATCTGGTCCTTGGTGAAGCCCTGGTCGATGTAGAACACGTTGGCCATTACGCCCAGCACGGTGTCCGACAGCCGGTAGGTGGCGATCAGCCCGAGCAGCAGCAGGGCCTGCCAGCGGTAGCGCACGACGAAGTCGTTGACCGGGGTGAGCACCGGCGCCAGGCCGCGGCGGCCCATGGACGACAGGCACAGCGCGGTGAGGATCAGGTAGAGCAGGGCGCGCAGGAAGGCGCGATCTTCCTTGAGCAGGTCGAGCAGGCTGGCGCCTTCGAACAGCACGCTGTGGAAATCGGTGTTGTAGAGCTGGGTGAACAGCGCCGGCACCGAGACCAGCAGGACGATCAGCACCAGCACCGAGACCAGTTGGTGGGTCAGCCCGTAGCGGGCGGCGGCCAGTTGGGTGCGCAGCGCCACCGGTGGTTCGCGGATCAGCAGGCTGGTGACCAGGGCCGGGACCATCAGCAGGGCGAACACCAGGTAGGTGCCGCTCCAGGCGCTGGCGCTGTAGCTGTGCCCGGTGGAGCCGAACCATTCGGCGAAGTACAGCGCGCCGGCCGTGGCGAGCAGGGCGGCGACCCGATAGCCGGCCATGTAGCTGGCGGCCAGCGTCGCCTGGCGGTTGTCCTCGGCGATTTCCAGGCGATAGGCGTCCACCGCGATGTCCTGGGTGGCCGAGGCGAAGGCCACCAGCACGGCCAGGGCGATCAGCCAGGACAGGTGCTGCTGCGGATCGCTCAGGGCCATGCCGGTCAGGCCGATGGCCACCAGCGACTGCGACAGCACCAGCCAGGAGCGGCGCCGGCCGAGCACGCCGAGCAGCGGCAGGCGCCACTGGTCGAGCAGCGGCGACCATACCCACTTGAAGGCATAGGCCAGGCCGATCAGGCTGGCGAAGCCGATGGTCTCGCGGGCCACGCCGGCTTCGCGCAGCCAGACCGAGAGAGTGGAGAACACCAGCATGTAGGGCAGGCCGGCGGCGAATCCCAGCAGCAGCAGGGCCAGAGTGGCCGGGGTGGCGTAGGCGGCGAGCGCGGCACGCCAGGTTTGCGTGGACTGCGTGGACATTGGGCGTGAATCTGCCTGGGGGCTTCGAAACAAAGGGCGCACTCTAACCGTTGTCTTCCATCGGGCGCCAGCCGTGCCGACGCATGTCCACCCGTTCGTTATGGATGGTCACGCCCTCGGCCCGCAGACGGGCGCGTTGTTCGGCGCCGGACGGGCTTCCGGCGGGCAGGCTCAGGCGACCGCCGGCACCGATCACCCGGTGCCAGGGCAGGCGGGTGTCGTTCGGTAACTGGCTGAGCGTGCGCCCGACCCAGCGCGCGGCGCGGCCCAGCCCGGCCAGGGCGGCCAGTTCGCCATAGCTGACGACCTTGCCGGCGGGTACCTGCTGGAGGGTCAGGTACAGCGCCGCGCGGCGTATCTCGGCGGGTGAATCTTCCTGGGGTGCTTGCATGGGGCTACCTGACTGTGACCCGGCACGTGGGTTCTCGCGCTCCGACGGACGGCGCTCTTGCCCAGTATGCCGCCGTGTCCTGGCTATCGACAGTGCCGGCGACGCGGGGTTCGCCGGTCGATTGGATTGAACTCGAGTGGTTTGTGCCGGTCAGTCCTTGCTCACGCGCCGAGCTTACGGATAATGCCCGGTTTCCTTCGCATTCGAGCCGTTTCTCCGTTCATCATGTCGTCCATCAAAGCATTTTCCCCCCTGTCCCGAATCCTGTTGTGCCTCGCCGTCGCCAGCGCTTCCACGCCCGTGCTGGCGGATACCGTGTGGCTGAAGAACGGTGACCGCCTGAGCGGCACGATCCGCGTCTTCGACGGCAACAAGCTGGTGCTGGAGACCGGCTACGGCGGCACCATCGCCATCGACTGGAAGCAGGTGGCCACCCTGGAGAGCGAGCAGCACCTGCTGGTCAAGCAGGACGATGTCACCGGCGAGCACGCCAAGGCGCTGGTGCCGGCCGAGCCGGGTAAGGTGACCCTGGCCAACGACACGGCGCCGAAGACCGTCGAACTGGCCAGCATCGAACAGATCATGAAGCCCAAGCCGCTGATCGAGGATTTCAGTTGGAAGGGCAACATCGACGTCGGTGTCGACTACAAGCGTGCCGAGAAGGACACCGACGACTACGACATCGATCTCAAGACCCAGGCGCGCCACGGCCGCTGGCGGCACAACGCGGAAGCGGAATACAACCGCGAGAAGCAGAACGAGGTGGAGACCACCGATAACTGGAGTGCCGACTACGCCCTCGACCGCTTCCTCGACGAGAAGTGGTTCTGGCAGGGGCGCCTGGGCTACAAGCGTGACTATATCGAGGATCTCGCCCGCCAGCGCACTATCGGTACCGGTCCCGGCTACCAGTTCTGGGACGACGAACTTGGCGCCTTCTCCCTGGCCGGCCTGATCAACCGCCGCGACTACGAATACGCCAATGGCGACAAGGACAACTTCTACGCCCTGACGGCGCGCTGGGACTACAACCGCTACCTGGTCGGCAAGACCGTCGAGCTGTTCACCAGCGGCGAGGTCGGCAAGCCTCTGGGCAACGTGGCGGACTACGCGCTGGATGCCGAGGCGGGCCTGCGCTACAAGGTCACCGACTGGGCTTCTCTGAACATCAAGGCCGAGAAGGACATCGTCAGCGGCTCCGACGGCGACATCGACGAGACCCGCTACAGCCTGGGCTTCGGCGTGGGTTGGTAAGCGGCGTACCGTGAACCGGTAGGAAGCTGCCGACGAACGTCTTGTGATCGAGCGAGGTACCGGGCCGCTCCTTCATCGGTGCGCACGGCGCACCCTACGGGGGGAGGCTCTTGTAGGGAACACCGTGCGCACCGATCAGGGTCCCGAATGAAAGTGGCC
Organism: Zestomonas carbonaria; assembly: GCF_904061905.1. Lineage (GTDB taxonomy): Bacteria > Pseudomonadota > Gammaproteobacteria > Pseudomonadales > Pseudomonadaceae > Aquipseudomonas > Aquipseudomonas carbonaria. Next base: position 29,415 of record NZ_CAJFCI010000042.1, on the reverse strand, counting down.
GGCGAACACCTTGCGATCGGCCACCATGGGAAATGCATCGGCATGAAAAAACGCCGCGTACCGGGAGGTAGGCGGCGTTTTCGCTGGGGTGGAGAGGTTACAGGCGCAGGCCGCCGTCCAGCTCCAGCACGCGACCGGTGAAGTAATCGTTCTCGAGGATGTAGGCCACCGAGTGGGCGATTTCCTGCGGCTTGCCCAGGCGCCTGAGCGGGATGCCGGCGGTCATCTTCTCCAGGGCCTCCGGCTTCATGCCGGCGAGGATCTCGGTCTCGATGAAGCCCGGCGCCACGCAGCCGACGCGGATGCCGTAGCGTGCCAGCTCCTTGGCCCACACCACGGTGTCGGCGGCGACGCCGGCCTTGGCCGCGGAGTAGTTGGCCTGGCCCATGTTGCCGGCGCGGGAGATCGAGGAGATATTGATGATCGCGCCCTCGTTCTTCAGTTCGATCATCTTCGCCGCCACTTCGCGGGTGCACAGGAACACGCCGGTCAGGTTGACGTCGATCACCGATTGCCACTGGGCCAGGCTCATCTTGGAGAGCTCGCCTTCCTTGACCTTGATGGTCAGGCCGTCGCGGATGATCCCGGCGTTGTTGACCAGACCGTTGATCGCGCCGAAATCGTCGGAGATCTGCGTCACGGTGTGCACCACCTGCTCTTCGTTGGCGACGTTGCACAGGTAGGCGCGGGCTTCGACGCCGGCGGCCTTGCAGGCGGCGACGGTGTCGTCGAGGCGTTCCTGGTTGAGGTCTACCAGCGCCAGCTTGGCCCCCCTGGCGGCGAGATACTCGGCCATGGCGCGGCCGAGGCCCTGGCCGCCGCCGGTGATGACGATGACTTTGTCTTGCAGTTGCATGCGTTTGCCCCTCGAATGGTGGTGGTTAGCCCCGCTGGAGCCCTGAGTCGGTATGCTGGGCGCCTGTCCGTTTCTGACGAATTCTTAGCGAGGAGTCATATTGTGAGCGTGAAAGCCGGCAAGAATGCCCGAGAATTGCTGCTCAAGGAATACCGCGGCGTGCTCTCCACCCATTCCAAGGCCATGGCGGGCTTTCCGTTCGGCTCGGTGGTGCCCTATTGCCTGGATGCCAAGGGCTGGCCGCTGATCCTGATCAGCCGTATCGCCCAGCACACCCACAACTTGCAGAAAGACCCCAAGTGCTCGTTGCTGATCGGCGAGCGCGGCGCCGAGGACGTGCAGGCCGCCGGTCGCCTGACCCTGCTGGCCGAGGCCCGGCAGTTGAACGACGAGGCCGAGATCGCCGCGGCCGCCGAGCGTTACTACCGCTATTTCCCCCAGGCGCGCGACTATCACCGCACCCACGATTTCGATTTCTGGCGCCTGGAGCCGGTGCGCGCCCGCTACATCGGCGGTTTCGGCGCGATCCACTGGCTCGGCGTCGACGACCTGCTGCTGGCCAATCCCTTCGCCGGCGAGGCGGAGCGCAGCATGATCGAGCACATGAACAGTGACCACGCCAACGCCATCGCCCACTACGTCGAACTGAGCGGTCTGCCGGGCGAGCCGGCGGCGGAAATGGCCGGTATCGACAGCGAAGGCTTCCACCTGCGTATCGGCCAGACGCTGCACTGGCTGGCCTTCCCAACACCTTGTAACAACCCCGGCGCGGTGCGCCAGGCCCTGGTTCTGCTGGCTCGCGCCGAGGTCTGGCCGCGGGCTGAGGCGAGCGAGGCTTGAATTAATCCCCCGGCGGCGCCATCTGCTGGTCATTGGCAGGTGTTCTGCCGCAAAGGACCCGATAGATGCGCGCATTCTTTTTCCTGTTTCTGCTGTTCCCGCTGCTCGAACTGGCGGTGCTGATCAAGGTCGGCGGCGCCATCGGCGTGCTGCCCACCCTGTTGCTGATAATCGCCACGGCCGTGCTCGGCAGCGTGCTGCTGCGCGTCGCCGGGGTGGCCACCGCCTGGCGGGCACGTGAGCGCCTGGCGCGCGGCGAGTTGCCGGAACAGGAAATGCTCGAAGGCCTGCTGATCGCGGTGGGCGGCGGCCTGCTGCTGTTGCCGGGCTTCATCAGCGACGTGATCGGCCTGTTCTGCCTGCTGCCGCCGACCCGCCGCCTGCTGGTCGGCGTCCTGCGTCGCAAGGCCGAGGAGCAGGCGCTGCGCCAGCGCGCGTTCGCCGACGACCTGCAGGCGCGCTCGGGGCAGACCCGGCCGAACGTGATCGAGGGCGAGTACGAGCGCCGTGATCGTTGAGGTCTGCGGGAGTGGTTTTTCTGGGTTCCCGCGTTCGCGGGAATGACGGTCAAGCATCGGAGTTTCTACCACGTCATTCCCGCGAACGCGGGACGGTGCTTGCACCGAACGTCCTTCAGGGCGGCCCGAAGAGCGAGGCGAGTAACCCAACAAACAGTACCGGAGCGGCCGCCGACCAATCACGACCGTGGGTCTCTCCAGCAGGTGCGCCGTCTCCGCGACGATTCGGCAAAGATTTTTCGTCTCGGCCCTTGAAATCCCTTCGGCTGTCCCTATTTACCAGTCACCGCAAGGTCGATGTCGGCAACGACAGTCCGTCTTCTGCGGCCTGCCTCCGGCGGGTCGCATCCGGCGTAGCCGGAAATCACTGAAACCGCCGGTGAAGGCACCGGTTGATGGAAACCACACATTTGTTAGGAGAGATCGACAATGAAGCTTCGTCCTCTGCATGACCGCGTTGTCATCCGTCGCAGCGAGGAAGAGACCAAGACCGCGGGCGGCATCGTGCTGCCGGGTTCCGCTGCCGAGAAGCCGAATCGTGGCGAAGTGGTCGCCGTCGGCACCGGTCGCGTGCTGGACAACGGCGAAGTGCGTCCGCTGGCCGTCAAGGTCGGTGACAAGGTGGTGTTCGGCCCCTACTCGGGCAGCAACACCGTCAAGGTCGACGGTGAAGACCTGCTGGTGATGGGCGAGAACGAAATCCTCGCCGTCGTCGAAGAGTGATCAACGCGAATCTCCGTTTCCACCATAAGAATTGAGGATCAATCAACATGGCTGCTAAAGAAGTCAAATTCGGCGATTCCGCTCGCAAGAAAATGCTGGTCGGCGTGAACGTGCTGGCTGATGCCGTCAAGGCCACCCTCGGCCCGAAAGGCCGCAACGTGGTACTGGACAAGTCCTTCGGTGCCCCGACCATCACCAAGGACGGCGTTTCCGTCGCCAAGGAAATCGAGCTGAAAGACAAGTTCGAGAACATGGGCGCCCAACTGGTGAAAGACGTCGCCTCCAAGGCCAACGACGCCGCCGGTGACGGCACCACCACCGCTACCGTCCTGGCCCAGGCCATCGTCAACGAAGGCCTGAAGGCCGTTGCCGCCGGCATGAACCCGATGGATCTCAAGCGTGGTATCGACAAGGCCACCATCGCCATCGTTGCCCAACTGAAAGAGCTGGCCAAGCCGTGCGCCGACACCAAGGCCATCGCCCAGGTCGGCACCATCTCCGCCAACTCCGACGAGTCCATCGGCGAGATCATCGCCGAAGCGATGGAGAAGGTCGGTAAAGAAGGCGTGATCACCGTCGAGGAAGGTTCGGGTCTGGAGAACGAACTGTCGGTCGTCGAAGGCATGCAGTTCGACCGCGGCTACCTGTCCCCCTACTTCATCAACAAGCCGGACACCATGGTGGCCGAGCTGGAAAGCCCGGCGATCCTGCTGGTCGACAAGAAGATCTCCAACATCCGCGAACTGCTGCCGGTGCTGGAAGCCGTCGCCAAGGCTGGCCGTCCGCTGCTGATCGTCGCCGAAGACGTTGAAGGCGAAGCGCTGGCCACCCTGGTGGTCAACAACATGCGCGGCATCGTCAAGGTCGCCGCCGTCAAGGCCCCGGGCTTCGGCGACCGCCGCAAGGCCATGCTGCAGGACATCGCCATCCTCACCGGCGGTACCGTGATCTCCGAAGAAGTCGGCCTGAGCCTGGAAGGCGCCACCCTGGAGCACCTGGGTAACGCCAAGCGCGTCGTGCTGAGCAAGGAAAACACCACCATCATCGACGGCGCTGGCGCCCAGGTCGACATCGAAGCCCGCGTCAAGCAGATCCGCGCGCAGGTCGAGGAAACCACCTCCGACTACGACCGCGAGAAGCTGCAAGAGCGCCTGGCCAAGCTGGCCGGCGGCGTGGCGGTGATCAAGGTCGGTGCCGCTACCGAAGTCGAGATGAAAGAGAAGAAAGCCCGTGTCGAAGACGCCCTGCACGCCACCCGTGCAGCCGTCGAAGAAGGCGTGGTGCCTGGCGGTGGCGTGGCCCTGGTGCGCGCTCTGCAGGCCATCTCCGAGCTGAAGGGTGACAACGAAGACCAGAACGTCGGTATCACCCTGCTGCGTCGCGCCGTCGAGGCTCCGCTGCGCCAGATCGTCGCCAACGCCGGCGACGAGCCGAGCGTGGTGGTCGACAAGGTCAAGCAAGGTTCCGGCAACTACGGCTTCAACGCTGCCACCGGCGTGTACGGCGACATGATCGAGATGGGTATCCTCGATCCGGCCAAGGTCACCCGTTCAGCCCTGCAAGCCGCTGCCTCCATCGGTGGTCTGATGATCACCACCGAGGCGATGGTCGCCGAAGCTCCGGACGACAAGCCGGCTCCGGCCATGCCGGACATGGGCGGCATGGGTGGCATGGGCGGCATGATGTAAGCCGACCCGCTCCCTGAGCTGTAACGAAGAAGCCCCGTCTCGTGCGGGGCTTTTTCATGGGCGCCTGTAGGTGGGCGGGCTGCGCGCCTGGTGAAAAATCCGTCAAAAGCATCCATCCCCCGAGCGGCTTCGGTTATCGTTCGCCGCTATCGGGCTCGCGCCCATGAGGAATCGGCAATGCGCATCCTGCTGGTGGAAGACAATCGCGACATCCTGGCCAACATGGCCGACTACCTGGAGATCAAGGGCTACGGGGTGGACTGCGCCCAGGACGGCCTGTCCGGCCTGCACCTGGCCGCTACCGAGCACTACGACCTGATCGTCCTCGACATCATGCTGCCGGGGCTGGACGGCTACACCCTGTGCAAGCGCCTGCGCGAGGACGCGCGGCGCGACACTCCGGTGATCATGCTGACTGCCCGGGACCAGTTGGATGACCGCCTGCAAGGCTTCCGCTCGGGGGCTGACGATTACCTGGTCAAGCCGTTCGCGCTGTCCGAACTGGCGGCACGCATCGAAGCGGTGCTGCGCCGCAGCCAGGGCGGCGGCCGCCGTCAATTGCAGGTGGCGGACCTCGAGTACGACCTCGACACCCTGCAGGTCTGCCGCGCCGGGCGGCCGCTCAAGCTCAACCCGGTGGGCCTCAAGCTGCTTGCCGTGCTGATGCAGAAGAGCCCCCACGTGCTGCGCCGCGAGGTGCTGGAGGAGACGTTGTGGGGCGACGATTGCCCGGACAGCGACAGCCTGCGCAGCCACATCCACCAACTGCGCCAGGTGATCGACAAACCGTTCGACACCCCGCTGCTGCACACCGTGCATGGCGTCGGTTATCGCCTGGCCGAGGCTGACGATGGAGTTTAAGCTCAGCCTGTCGCGGCGCATCGTCATCGCCTTCGTGTTGATGAGTGCGCTGGTGGCGGGAACCTTCGCCCTGGGCATCGTCGAGGCGGTGCATGTGGTCGAGGAGCGCCTGATCTCCCGCGAGCTGGGCGGTGATCTCGACCGCTTGCTGCGGATGGAGACCATGGACGAGTGGCGCCTGCGCCCGGAGCCCGACCAACTGTTCTACTTCTCCGACGGCCAGAACGACTTCGCCCTGCCCGATGACCTCAAGGACTTCGGCCCGGGCTTCCACGAGCTGTTCCGTGGCGACTTGTCCTACCATGCCTTCGTACGCGTGGTGGATGGCCGGACCTATGTGCTGCTGCAGGACCAGAGCGAGTTCGAGAAGCGCGAGCAACTGCTGTTCGCCGTGGTCTGGGTCGGCTTCCTGTTCAGCCTGGCCCTGGCCATGGTGCTCGGCTGGCTGCTGGCGCGCAAGGTGATCGAGCCAGTGGTGCGGCTGTCCCGCCAAGTGCGCCATCGCGACCAGTTGCTGGCCCTGGCGCCGCCGCTGGCGCCGGACTATGCCGCCGACGAGGTCGGCGAGCTGGCTGCGGCCTTCGATACCACCCTCGGCCTGTTGCGCAGCGCGCTGACCCGCGAGCGGATGTTCACCAGCGACGTCAGCCATGAGTTGCGCACTCCGCTGATGGTCCTGGCCAGCTCCAGTGAGCTGCTGCTGGAGAACCCGGCCCTCGACCCGCGCGCGCGCAAGCAGGTGCTGCGCATCGCCCGCGCCACCGGGGAGATGCGCGAGCTGGTGCAGACCTTCCTGACCCTGGCGCGGGCCGAGCAGGACAAGGGCATGCCGACCGACGTCGCGTTGGGCGAGATCGCCGACGACCTGGTCGAGCAGTGGCGCGAGCCGATCGAGAGCAAGGGGCTCAGCCTCGACTACGATCCCGCCTCGTCGCTGCGTGGGCCGTTCAACCCCACCTTGCTGCGCACCGTGATGGGCAACCTGCTGCGCAACGCCTGGCACTACACCGAGCAGGGGCGGATTCGCCTGTTGCTGCAGGACGACGGCTTCATCGTCGAGGACTCCGGTGTCGGCATTCCCGAGAACGAGCGCGAGGCCATGTTCCAGCCCTTCGTGCGCGGCGGCGAACAGCGCGGCGATGGCCTTGGCCTCGGCTTGTCGCTGGTGCAGCGAATATGCGAATCGCAGGGCTGGGGCGTGCAACTGTCGGCGGTCGAACCCACCGGTTGCCGTTTCCGCGTCACCCTGAACCCCGCCGTCGGTACGCCTCAACGGAATTTTCACCTGCCGTTGACCGGACATTGACGGGGCATCGCATAGGGTCATGGCATAGCTCTTGAGGAGGTAGCCATGGGCGAGCCCATCGAACTCGAATTTTCCGCCAAGTACGACGATACGCATGCCCAGGCGTACCTGCGCAAGCATCAGGACGGCTTCTGGCGGCGCCTGTCCCACCGGCGCGACCTGCAGTTGGCCCGGCGTGCGCTGGCCCTGGCCGGCGAGCCGGGGCTGGTGCTGGACCTGCCCTGCGGGGCCGGGCGCTTCTGGCCGATGCTGGCGGAAAAGTCCAGCCGGGTGATCATCGCCGCCGACAATTCGGCGCACATGCTCGAAGTGGCCTGTGTCGCCCAGCCGCCCGAGGTGGTGGCGCGGGTCAGGACGCTACAGACCTCGGCGTTCGCCATTGACCTGCCGGACAATGCGGTGGACAGCATCTTCTGCATGCGCCTGTTGCACCACATCGGCAACGCGGAGCACCGTGTGGCGTTGCTGCGCGAATGCGCGCGGGTGACGCGCGACAGCCTGATCGTCTCGCTGTGGGTCGACGGTAATTTCAAGGCCTGGAAGCGCCGCCACCTGGAGCGCAAGCGAGGGCAGCGCGGCGAGGACGGTTATCGGAACCGCTTCGTGGTGCCGGCCGCACGGATCGAAGCCGAATTCGCCCAGGCGGGCTTCCGCGTGCAGCGACATCTGAACTTCCTGCCGCTCTACGCGATGTGGCGGGTCTACGTGCTGCGCAAGGGGTGAACTGACATGGGACAGGTACTGGGCCGAGGACTCGGGGTTTCCCCCGCGGAAGATTTCGAGCATTGGTGGCGGGTGCGTGGCGAGTGGGTCGAGGAGCCGAACCAGCGGCGCGGCGGTGAAAGCGGGGTCAAGCGGGTGATGGATGCTGCCGGTCGCTTGTTGTACGTCAAACGGCAGGCCAATCACCTGCACCGCTCCTGGCGATACCCGTTCGGCAGGCCCACGGGGCTGCGCGAGCGTGAGGCACTGCTGGCCTTGCAAGCGCTCGGGGTGACGGTGCCGAGGCCGGTCTACTGCGCCGCCCGGCTCGACCCGGATCGCCGTTGGCGGACCGTGCTGGTCACCGAGGACCTGGCCGGATTCCAGTGCATCGAGGACTGGTATGCCGGCGGCGGCCGGGAGCGTTGTGGCGAAGTGCTGCACACGCGGCTGCTGCACTGCCTGGGAGCCATGCTGGCGCGCCTGCATCGGGCGCGCTGGCAGCACGGATGCCTGTACGCCAAGCATGTGTTCGTCCGGGTCGGGGAGGGGGAGGACGGCCGGCCCCGGGTGGAAACCGCGCTGCTCGACCTGGAGAAGAGCCGCCGCCGGCTCAGTCGCCGGCGCGCAGCCCTGCATGACCTGCGGCAATTCAGGCGCCATTCGTCGTGGAACGATGTGGACTGGCAGCAGTTGGTCTACGGTTACCAGACGGCGTTTGGCAGCGCTATCAAAGGGTTATAACAATGAAGCTAGAAATCGCTCGAGGTCTGTTCCTGGTGGGGGCGCTCGGCGTCGCCTCCCTGGCGGCAGCCGCCTGGCACGAGCCGGGGCCGCAGGTGCTGAGCAGCGCTGGCCTGAAGCAGCATTGTCCATTGCCTCCACAGTCGCGGGGCATGCCGGTGGTCAGGGCGGATGGCAACCTGCTGTTGCTGATGTTCGGGCTGTCCCAGGGCGTGGTCGGTCCGCAGCGCTGAAGCCATTCTTCCGAGTTGCTTCCACAGGGACGTGGACCTGACTCGCCACGGGCGATCGGAACAGCGTCCAAAAAGAAGCCCCGCCGAGGCGGGGCTTCTTCGTGTTCAGGACCGCTGTGGCGCCAGCCTGTTTTCCGTGGTTGGTTCCGGCGTCTTGTCCGGGTGGGCCAGCAGGGTATACACGCAGGGCAGCACGAACAGGGTGAACAGGGTGCCCACCGACATGCCGGTGGCGATCACCAGGCCGATGTCGAAGCGGCTGACCGCGCCGGCGCCGGTGGCGATGATCAGCGGCACCATGCCGAACACCATCGCCGCGGTGGTCATCAGCACCGGGCGCAGGCGGATCGCCGCGGCTTCCTCGATCGCCTCGCGCAGGCTGCGGCCCTGGCGGCGCAACTGGTTGGCGAACTCGACGATGAGGATGCCGTGCTTGCTGATCAGGCCGATCAGCGTCACCAGGCCCACCTGGGTGTAGATGTTCATGCTCGAGGCACCGAGGAACAGCGGCACCAGCGCGCCGCATACCGACAGCGGCACGGTGACCAGGATCACCAGCGGGTCGCGGAAGCTCTCGAACTGGGCGGCGAGCACCAGGAAGATGATCGCCAGGGCCAGGGCGAAGGTGACGTACAGCGCGCTGCCTTCCTGCACGTACTGGCGCGAGGCGCCGGCATAGTCGAAGGCGAAGCCGCGTGGCGCCTCCTCGCGGGCGATCTGCGTCACGGTATCGATGGCTTCGCCCATGCTGACGATCGGGAAACCCTCGATGATCGCCGAGTTGAGCTGCTGGAACTGCTTGAGCCTGGTCGGCCGCGCGGTGTCGCGGACGTTGATCAGGGTGGCCAGCGGCACCATGGCGCCGCTCTCGCTCTTCACGTAGTAGTTGCTCAGCCAGCCCGGGTTGTCGCGGTAGGGACGCTCCACCTGGGCGATCACCTTGTAGCTGCGGCCCTCGATGGTGAAGCGGTTGATCTCGCCCTCGCCGAGCAGGATCGCCAGGGTGGCGCCCAGGTCCTGCATCGACACGCCCATCTGCGCGGCCTTCTCGCGGTCGATGTCGACCACCACCTCGGGCTTGTCGAAGGCCAGGTCGACGTTGAGGAAGGCGAACTTGCCGGATTCCTCGGCGCGCGCCTTGACCCGCTCGGCAACCTGCAGCAGCGACTCGTAGTCGTTCGGCGTGTTGATCACGAACTGGAAGGGCAGGCCCTCGCCGGTGCCCGGCAGCGACGGCAGGTTGAAGCCGAAGATCTGCAGGCCGGGAATCCGGTCGAGCTTGCCCTGCACCTCGTGGAGCAGTTCCATCTGGGTGCGGTCGCGCTCGTCCCAGGGCTTGAGCAGGAAGCCGCCGATCCCCGACTGCACGCCGTCGAAGCCATTGATCTGGAACGACGAGTAGTACTCGGGGAAGCTCTTGAAGATGTCGATGAACTGGTTGGTGTAGGCGTTCAGGTAGTCGAGGTTGGTCGGCTGCGGCGCCTTGGCCATCAGGAACACGATGCCCTGGTCTTCCTCGGGGGCCAGCTCGCTCTGGGTGAACTTGAGCAGCACCGGGATCAGCAGCAGCACGATCAGGGCGAAGACCAGCACTACCGGGCGGGTTTCCAGGGTGCCGTGCAGGGCGCGCTGGTAGCGGTTCTTCAGGCCCTCGAAGATCAGGTCCAGGCGGTGCGCGAGGCCCGAGGGGTTCTCCTCGTGGCGCAGCAGCTTGGCGCACATCATCGGCGACAGGGTCAGGGCGACGATGCCGGAGATGATCACCGCGCCGGCCAGGGTCAGGGCGAATTCCTTGAACAGCGCGCCGGTGAGGCCTTCGAGGAAGCCGATCGGCGCATACACGGCGGCCAGTGTGATGGTCATCGAGATCACCGGTACGGCGATCTCGCGGGCGCCCTCGATGGCGGCGTCGAACGGCGTCTTGCCTTCCTCGATGTGGCGGTGGATGTTCTCCACCACCACGATGGCGTCGTCCACCACCAGGCCGATGGCCAGCACCATGGCCAGCAGCGTCAGCAGGTTGATCGAGTAGCCCATCATCTGCATGAAGAACAGTACGCCGATCATCGACAGCGGGATGGTGATCACCGGGATCAACACCGAACGGAGCGCGCCGAGGAACAGGAAGACCACCACGATGACGATCAGCACCGCTTCGATCAGGGTCTGCACCACTTCGTCGATGGAAGCCTGGATGAACTCGGTGGCGTCATAGGCGATGGCGACGTTGAGGTTGGGCGGTAGCTGCGCCTCCAGCTCCGGCATGATGCCGCGCACTTCCTTGATGACGTCCAGCGGGTTGGAGGTCGGCGTGCCCTTGATGGCGATGTATACCGAGGGAATGCCGTCGAACGAGCTGATCGAGTCATAGCTCTCCGCGCCCATCTCCACGCGGGCGATATCGCGTACCAGCACGCGGCGGTCGCCCTCGGTCTTCACCGGGATGGCGGCGAAGGCTTCCGGCGACTTGAGGTCGGTACTGGCGTTGATGCTGGTCACCACGTACTCGCCCTTCACCTCGCCGGCGGCGGAGAGGAAGTTGTACTTGCGCACCGCTTCGCCGACGTCGCTGGCGGTCACCCCGTAGGCGGCCATGCGGACCGGGTCCAGCCACAGGCGCATGGCGAACACCTGGTTGCCGAGGATTTCCGCCTCGGCCATGCCCGGCAGGGTGGCCAGCTTGGGCTGGATGACCCGCGACAGGTAGTCGGTGATCTGCGGGTTGGACAGCTCGTCGCTGTGGAAGCTGATGTACATCAGCGCCGAGGCGTCGGCCGCCTCCTTGGACAGCACCGGATCCTCGGCGTCCTGGGGCAACTGGTTCTTCACCTCGTTGGCCTTGGCCAGCAGCTCGGTGAACAGGCGGTCGGTGTTGGCGCCGATGCGTGCGTAGATCTGGATGATCGAGACGTTCTGCTGGCTGGCCGAGGTCATGTAGTCGATGCCTTCGGCGCTGGCCAGGCTCTGTTGCAGCGGCTGGGTGATGTAGCCCTGGATGGTCTCGGCGTTGGCGCCCGGGTAGGCGGTGGTCACCGTGATCAGGGCGTTTTCCATCTGCGGGTACTGGCGGATCACCAGCTTGCCGAAGGCCTGCATGCCGAGCAGTACGATCAGCAGGCTGACCACGGTCGCCAGTACCGGGCGACGGATGAAGGGATCGGTAAATGCCATGACGATTTCCTTGGCTGCGGCATATCTGTAGGAGCGAACGCCGCTCGCGAACACGGTGGCCCAAGGGCTTCGCGAGCGGAGCTCGCTCCTACGAAGGTTCTAGCGCGAGTTGCCCGCTTGTTTATCCGATTCGAGTTGCAGCGCCTGGTCGGCGACGATCGCCACATGGGCGCCGTTGTCCAGCTTGAGCTGTCCGGCGGTGACCACCTGCTCGCCGGCGGTGAGCCCCTTGAGGACCACCACCTTGCCGCCACGGCGCGGGCCGGTTTCGACATAGCGGCGCTGTACCTGCAGTTGCGGCTCGCCCTTGTCGTCCTTCTCCACCTGGCCGTCCTCGCCGGTCTTCGGTTCGATCACGTACACCGAGTTGCCGTACAAGGTGTAGGTGATCGAGGTCTCCGGCACCACCACGCGAGGCGGGGCGTCGGGCAGCAGTACCTCGAGGCTGGCGAACATGCCCGGCAGCAGCTTGTCGTCTGGGTTGGGCAGCATGGCGCGCACTTGTACGTTGCGGGTGGCCTCGTCGACCTTGGGGTTCAGCGCGCCGATCTCGCCGGTGAAGAACTCGCCGGGATAGGCCGCCACGCTCACCTGCACCTTCTGGCCGACCGCGAGCTTGGGCACCGCCTGCTCGGGCAGGTGGAAGTCGACGTAGAGGGTCGACAGGTCCTGCAGGGTGGCGATCACGGTGCCGGAGGCCAGGTAGTCGCCGACGTCCACCTGGCGGATGCCGATGGTGCCGGCGAACGGTGCGAGGATGCGTTTCTTGCCCAGCAGTGCCTTCAACTGGGAAACGGTACCGGTGTTCTTCTGCAACTGTGCGGCGAGGCGGTCGAAGTCACTCTTGGAGATCATCTGCCGGCTGACCAGGCTGCGACCGCGCTCGAACTCGACGCGGGCCAGGGTGAGGTCGGCCTCGGCCGCTTCCAGGGTGGCCTGCTCGACGGCGCCATCCATCTGGATCAGCGGCTGGTTCAGGGTGACCTTCTCGCCGGAGCGGAACAGCACGTCACGCACGGTACCAGCGACTTCCACGGTCAGGTCGACGCCCTGGAAGGCGGTCAGGGTGCCGATGGCCGGCAGGCGTTCCTGCCAGGGTTGTGCCTCGGCGACGGCGGCCGACACGCTGATGGCCGGGCGCGGGGCGGAGAATGCTTGGATCTGCTGGTAGATCGAGAAGGCTTTGTAGCCAGCGAGGAGTAGCACCACGGCGAGTACGACCCCCAGCATGACGAGCATGCGGCGGAGCAACATATTCCGGTTCCTTGGCGGGGAGAAAAGGCCTGGGAATAGGCGAGGGGAGCACCATAGTCCCACTTTTTGGGCAAGTCAAAGGTACAGTTGGTAAAAATTTGCACAGTACATTTCCTGGGTATGGAACCAGGCATGTTTGCCGTCATTCGCTGAAAATGACGACAGGATCTCAATGCTTCATGGGCACCTTCCTGTTTCGACCCGGTAAGGCGCGCGGCGTTCAGGCCAGGTGCAGGTGGTTGTCCCAGAGCCCCGGTGGCAGCTCCAGCGGCTGGACGGCGATGCGTTCGCCGCGGCAGTCGTAGAGGCGGCAGCGACCCTGGCCGGAAGTGACCACGAAGCCGTCCTTGACCGCGCCGACGCCGGCGCAGTCGGGCAAGGGCGCGTCCAGGCGCACGGCGCCGCTGTCCAGGTCCCAGATGAAGAAGCGGTTGCCGCGCGGCGCGGTGAGGGCGACCAGGCGCAGTTCGTCGTGGATCGCCACGCTGGCGGTGTACTGGTTCATCGCCAGGCGCTGCTCCTCGCCCAGCGGGAAGGGCTGGAACGGCTGGCCGGGGCGCTTGATCGCCAGCAGGTCGGAGTGGTCGTGGGCCTCGCCCATGTATTGCTGGCTGGCGACCACGGTGCCATCGGCGGCGACCGCCAGGTGGCGGATGCTGTTCATCTGCTGCGCCAGGGTTTCCTTGGAGAGCAGGCTGCCGTCGCGGCGCATCAGTACCAGGCTGGGCTCCATGGCGTCGAGGTTCATCTCCACCCGGCTTTCCGCCTCGGTGCGGATGCCGCCGTTGGCCACCACCAGGGTCTCGCCATCCGGCAGCCAACTGACCTGGTGCGGGCCGAGGCCATGGGTGGACCGTTCGCCTTCGTGGACGAGCCTTTCGCCGTCGAAGCGATAGGTGCCGAGCACGCCACGGCCCGGGTCGCGGGTGTCGTTCTCGGTGGCGTACAGCCATTCGCCGTCCCGGTGGAACACCGCGTGGCCATAGAAATGGCGGTTCGGCTGCGAGGCGACGGTCTGCAACAGGCGGCCGTCGCGCAGGTCGATCAGGTAGCTCTCGGTGCCGGGGCGGCGGGCCACGAACAGGGCGACGGGCTGGTGCGGGTGCTCGACGATATCGTGGCAGCGCTGGGCGACCGGGGTGGCGAACACGCACTTGCCGTCCAGGCGATAGCCCACCGCGTAGTGGCCGCCGTCCGCGTCGTCACGGGCGGACAGCAGCAGCGGCGTCTTGGCCCGGCGGCTGAGCGTCCAGCCGCCGAGGCTGAGTGCGCCCAACAGGGCGCTGCCGAGGGTCAAGACGTGACGGCGCAGCATGTTGGTTTACCTCTCAGTCGCCATCGTTGGCGTTGAAGCCGAGTTGCACGCCCAGCGCCTTGGCCAGATCGCTTTCCTGCAGGCGATGCACGCGGTTGAGGCTGTCGTAGAAGTCGCTCACCTGCTGGCGGCCGGCTTCGCTGGCGAGCAGCTCGGACAGCGGCGGCTGCAGCGCGTCGAGCTTCTGGCGGGCTTCGACGTAGGCGGCGTCGATGCGCTGGACCAGTTCCTTCTGGTCGCTGCCCAGCAGGTCGCGGATGCCATGCTTGTCGGCCCCGCGCCACAGCGCCTCGGCGCTGCCCAGGGCGGCGCCGATGTTGGAGAGCGACGCCTCGCTGCGCCAGGCCTCGGCCTGCAACGGCTGCGGAATGCCCTTGCTGAGGCGGCCGAGCGGGGTGCCGAGCTTCTTCTTCAGGGTGTCGATGGCGGTGACCTGCACGCGCAGCAGTTCGGCGATCGCTTCCTGGGCGTCGGCGTAGCGCGGGTTGGGGAACTTGCTGAGTTGTTCGAGCATGCCGTCCTTGCTGTTCCAACTGGCGAGGATTTCCTCGGCCAGGCGCTGCTGGCGTTCGCCGATGGCTTCCAGCAACGGGCAGTAGCGGGCCTTGGTGGCGTCGTCGGCGAGGTCGATGTTGCTGTCGAACAGGATGTATTCGTAGGCGGTCAGGCCCTGCACCACCACGCTGCTCTTGGTCAGCACGTCGACGTCGATCTGCGGCTTGCTCTTGAGCAGTTGCTCGACCTGGCGGGCGACCAGGTTCTTCTTGTCCGGCCAGAACTGCACCTGCCAGGCGCGGTTGCCTTCGGCCAGCGGCCCGACCATCAGCGGCTGCAGCTCGGCCCAGGCCTTCTGCGCAGCGTAGAAGTCGGCGCGTGCCTGGGCCAGGTCGAGCTTGCCGGAGCAGTAGGCCAGGGCGCTCCGGGCCAACTGGCGGTCGGCCTCGACCCAGCGGCTGTAGGTCGGCAGGATCACCTGCTGGGCCAGAGCGGCGGAGGTCTGGGCCTGCTGGTCCTGGGGCGAGCAGGCACCGAGGGCGAGGGCGGCGAGGCTGGTGAACAGCAGTTTCGGTCGGAACATGCGCGGCTCCTTATAGGGAATTCAGGAAGGCCAGTAGCGCGCTGCGCTGCCCGGCGTCGAACTGGAGGACCTGTTGCCTGGCCGCCTCCGCCTCGCCGCCGTGCCAGAGGATGGCTTCCAGCAGGTTGCGGGCGCGGCCGTCGTGGAGGAACTGGGTATGGCCGGTGACCGTCTCGGTCAGGCCGATGCCCCACAGCGGTGGGGTGCGCCATTGGCGGCCGCTGGCCTGGAACTCGGGGCGGCCGTCGGCCAGTCCTTCGCCCATGTCGTGCAGCAGCAGGTCGGTGTAGGGGCGGATCACCTGTCCCGCCAGTTCCGGCTCGGCGGCATCGGCGGCGGTGGTGAACTGCGGGGTGTGGCACTGCGCGCAGCCGGCCTGGTGGAACAGGCCCTTGCCGCGCAGCACCTGGGGATCGTCCACGGTGCGGCGGGCCGGTACGCCGAGGTTGCGGGTGTAGAACAGCACCAGGCGCATGATGTTGTCGCTGACTTCCGGCACGCCGCCGTTGAGCGCTGCGCGACAGGTGGCTTGCGCCTCCGTGCATTCGTCGTGGGGCAACCGGCTGGTGGTCAGGCCCATGTCGGCGGAGAAGGCGTGGGCGTTCTGCTGGTCGAGGCTCGGTTGGCCGGCCTTCCAGCCGAAGCGGCCGAGCACGGTCCGCCCGCTGGCGTCGTCCCAGACCCGGTTGGGCTGGCCGGCGACGCCGCTGCCGCTGCGCCGCTGGGCCTCGGCGTTGGCGAGGATGGCCTCATCGGGAATCGCTTCGAGCAGGCCGAGGCCGATCATCGGCGGGGCGACGCGCGCGGAGAACAGGGTTTGCGGGTGGAGAGGGCCATAGCCGAGCCGGTCGATGCGCAGGATCGGTTTGCGCAGCTCCACTTCGTGGCCGTCGGCGAAGCGCACTTGTTGGGTCTCGTAATCGACGCGGACCCTGCCTTCGGGGGCGAAACCGGGGTTGGCCATGTCCTGTAACTGGCTGCCGTAGACCGGCTCGGGCACCACGCCGAGGCGTTCGATCAGGCGTTCCTGTTCGGCGCTGGTGGCGGGAATCGACAGGCGCACCAGCATCGACACCGCGTTGCTGGCGCCGGGCTTCGGCGGGTGGCCGCGGCCGTCGCGCACGTGGCAGTTCTGGCAGGCGTTGGTGTTGAACAGCGGGCCGAGGCCGTCGCGCGCCGTGGTGGTGGACGGCGCGATGACCCAGGGATTGCGGAAGAAGCTGTTGCCCACGGCGAAGTCCAGGCGCCGCTCGCCGGACAGGTTGGCCGAAGGCTGGGAAAACGCATTCTGGTCGTACTGGCGGACGCTGGCAGCTCCGGCCGACAGGGCCTCGCCGGGTTCGGCCCGGTCGAAACGCGGCGCCTGGTCGCAAGCCGCCAGACCCAGGGTCAGCAGCAGGAGCGAAAGGCGGCGGAGCGGGGTGCGCATCGGGACGATCCAGAAGGTATGGGCGGGCAAGCTTAGCAGGCTAACGTGTTTTAAATAAGATGAATTCGCGTTGGCCCAGGTGGCAAAAGGTCGCGGCTGCCACGCTTGTTGGGGTAGCCCGGATTGCATCCGGGCTACAGGGCTGGGTCGACACGGGTAGGATGGGCTTCAGCCCACCAATGAAAACTCGCAAAAGAAAAAGCCGGCGCGACCTCGTGGGTCGCGCCGGCTGGATGGCGCGGACGTCGATCAGAATTCGTGATCGGCGGTATCCGGCTGCAGGTCGGTGATGCCGACGGCGCTGGCGGCCTGTTCGATGGCGCTGGTCTGCTTGACCAGTGCGGCGATGGCGTCGCGGATGATCTGCTGACCGGCTTCGTTCTCCGGGGCGATCAGTTGGTCGAAGTGCTGGCCGTTGTTGGCGCTGTCCACCAGGGCCTGCAGCTTCTTCTCGGTATCGGCGAAGTCGGCCTTGAGGGTCTCGTCGACCTGCGGCGCGACCTTGGCGACCAGCGAGGACAGGCTCGGACCGGTCACGGTGCTGCCGTCGACGCGCTTGTATTCGCCGAGGTAGACGTTGCGGATGCCCTTGCCGTTGTAGAAGTGCGAGTTGTGGGTGTTGTCGCTGAAGCAGTCATGCTCGTCTTCGGTGGAGTTGGCCTCCAGGGCGACCTTCATGCGCTCGCCGGCCAGTTCGCCGAGGGACAGGCTGCCCATGCCGAACAGCATCTTGCGCAGGCCGCTTTCCGCCGGTTCGGCTTCCAGCTTGGCGCGGTAGTTGTCGGCGACGCCCGCTTGCCACTGGCCGACCATCCAGTCCAGGTCCTGGACCAGCAGGTCGGTGACGGCCTTCAGGTAGGTGCGGCGGCGTTCGTTGTGGCCACCGGTGGCGCCTTCGCCGACCACGTAGTCGGTGTACGGCCGCTCGCCGGCGCCGGCTTCGGTGCCGTGCAGGTCCTGGCCCCAGAGCAGGAATTCGATGGCGTGGTAGCCAGTGGCGACGTTGGCTTCGGAGCCGCCCAGTTCGTTCAGTTCGGCCAGTTTCTCGCCGGTGATCTCGCTGACGTCGATCTTGTCTTCGCCAACCTGGATCTCGGTGTTGGCGATGATGTTGGCCTTGGCGGCCGGGTTGCCCTGGGCCTCGGCGGTGCCTTCGGCGACGTAGTCGATCAGGCCCTCGTCCAGCGGCCAGGCGTTCAGTTGACCTTCCCAGTCGTCCACCACGGCGTTGCCGAAGCGGAACACTTCGGTCTGCATGTAGGGCACGCGGGCGGCCAGCCAGGCATCCTTGGCGGCCTGATGGGTTTCGGCGGTGGGGTTGGCGAGGAAGGCGTCGATCGCGGCCTGGAGGGCCTTGCCGGTGCTGGCGGCATCGCTGAACACGGCCAGGGCCAGGTCCGCGTAGTGAGTGACCACCGCCTTGGCGGCGGCCTCGTCGATCTTGCCGCTGGCCGCTTCGGCCGGGGCGCTGGCGGCAGCCGGAGCGGCTGGCGCGGCGGCCTGGGTGGCCGGGGCTTTGTCATCGCCGCAGCCGGCGAGGGAAATGGCGATAGCCAGCAGGCTGGCGGAGGCCAGGGGCATACGAATCATGGCGAGGTCCTTTACGTCGGATGATGAGTGAGCGCGCGAAGGCGCACGTAAAACCGCGACATAATGCGAAAGATTTGCATTTTGTGTAAAGGGCTGTGATGTCGCAGCGCCGTGATCGATATCCGCTGCTTGCTGGCCCGTTGCCTGTAGAATGCCGGCGTCCGATAGCCGTCGTAATGGAGAAAACCGCATGAGTCTGACCGGAGTCGCGTTGCTCGTCGTCCTCGTCCTTCTGGCCGCCTATGCGGTGTCCCTCTACAACGGCCTAGTGCGCCTCAAGCACGGGGTGAGCAAGGCCTGGGCGAATATCGACGTGCTGCTCAAGCAGCGTCACGAGGAACTGCCCAAGCTGGTGGAGACCTGCAAGCAGTACATGCAGTACGAGCAGGCCACCCTGGAGCGGGTGATCGCCGCCCGCGCCGCCGTGGCCAATGCCCGCGAGCAGCATGACGTCGGCGCCCTGGGCAAGGCGGAGAGCGGCCTGCGCGCCGGTCTCGGGCAACTGTTCGCGCTGGCCGAGAACTATCCCGAGCTGAAGGCCAACGACAGCTTCCGCCACCTACAGCAGCGCATCAGCGGGCTGGAGAGCGGCATCGCCGACCGCCGCGAGCTGTACAACGAGGCGGTCAACCTCAACAACGTGCGCGTCGAGCAGTTCCCCGACGTGCTGATTGCCCGCCTGTTCGCCTTCAAGGCGGCCGAACTGCTGGAGTTCAGCGAGGCGGAGAAGGCTGACGTCGATCTCAAGTCGCTGTTCGGCTGAGCATGGAAGATTTCGCTGGTCTGGCCGTTTCCCTGGCCTTCAGCGTCGGCGCCAGCCTCTGTGGCGGCTGGTGGACCCTGCGGCGCTGGTCGCAGGCGCGCCATCTGCTGGATACGCCGACCTCGAAGATCCGTTCGGCGGCCCAGGGATACGTCGAGTTGTATGGCGTGCTGGAGGAGCTGCCCGAGGTTCAGGTGCATGGCCCGCTGACCGGCAAGCCCTGCGTGTGGTGGCGCTTCCGCATCGAGGAATACCAGTCCAGCGATAACAAGAAGCGCTGGCGGCCGGTGGAGAGTGGCACCAGCGAGGCCTGGCTGCGGCTCAACGACGGCACCGGCGAGTGCCTGATCGACCCGCGCGGGGCCGAGGTGCGGCCGGTGGTGCGCGAGGCCTGGGAGGGCAACCTGCGCCACCCGCGAGGGCCGGCGCGGACCGGTTTCCTCGGCTGGCTGTCGAGCGGCAAGCGCTATCGCTATGTCGAAGAGCGCCTGCATGTCGGCCAGCCGCTGTACGCCATCGGCGACTTCCGCACGCTCGGCGGCGGGCGCCAGGGGCTCGACCTGGAGGCCGCGCAACGGGCGGTGATCCGCGAGTGGAAGGGCGACTTCGCCGGCCTGTTGCAGCGTTTCGACAACGACGGAAATGGCCATCTCGACGAGACGGAGTGGAACCGCGTGCGTCTCGCCGCGCAGCTCGAGGCCGAGGACCGCCACCGCCAGGTCAGCGCCCAGCCGGCGATGAACCGCATGGCCAGGCCGGGCGAGTCGCGCCCGTTCATCCTCGCCAACGCCGGCGAGGACGAGATCGCCCGGGGACTCTACTGGCAGGCCGCCGCTGGCGCCGTGCTGTGCCTCTGCGGCGCACTGGCCACGGCCTGGCTGCTGGGGATCAGGCACTTCTAGCTGGGTGGGCCGGGCGGCGTTCCGCCTCATTGGTGGGCTGAAGCCCACCCTACGCGGAACATCTCCCGCCGGAGTAGCCCGGATGCAATCCGGGAGGCGAGGGTGCCGGCTACCCCCGGATTTCATCCGGGCTACAGGGCCGGGGTGACACAGGTAGGGTGTGCTGCGCGCACCGTTTACTCGGGAGCCCGCACGGCGTTTCGCCGGGAAGGATCAGGTGTCGCTTCCTCATCGGTGCGCGCGGCGCACCCTACCAGAGCGGACCGCTTTTTCGTCCAGCCTTCTCGCCTCCAGCGTTTTTATCGGCTTACAGGGCTCAAAGCGTTGCCGGATTGGGATTGGAGGCGTTGCTCAGCCGGCGGGACTGCTTGAGGAACTGGGTCAGGTCGCGGGCGGGCAGCGGTTTGCTGTACAGGTAGCCCTGACCCTCGTTGCAGCCCTGGGCGATGATGTAGGCCTCCTGCTCGGCGGTCTCCACCCCTTCGGCGATCACCTGCATGCCGAGGCTCTTGCCGAGCTGGATGATGGCGCGAACGATGGTGGCGTCGTCCTCGTCTTCCAGCAGGTCCTGGACGAAGCTCTTGTCGATCTTGATCTTGTCCAGCGGCAGGCTCTTCAGGTAGCTCAGCGACGAGTAGCCGGTCCCGAAGTCGTCGATGGCGATCAGCGCGCCGGAGCGGCGCAGGCTGAGCAGGTGCTGGGCGGCGGTGGTGATGTCGTCCATCAGGCCGGTCTCGGTGACTTCCAGCTCCAGGCTGCGTGGTGGCAGACGGTAGACCTGCATGAGGTTGTTGACCACCCGTGGCAGCTCGGAGTGGTGCAGTTGCACGGTGGACAGGTTGATCGCCATGCGCAGGTCGCTGAAGCCCAGGTCGTGCCATTCGCGCAGTTGCTGGCAGCACTGGTCGAGAATCCATTCGCCGATCGGGATGATGGTGCCGTTCTGCTCGGCCAGCGGGATGAACAGGTCCGGCGCGACGAAACCATGCTGCGGGTGCTGCCAGCGCAGCAGCGCCTCGACGCCGACCACCCGGTGGTCGCGGTAGTCGACCTGCGGCTGGTAGACCAGGTGCAGTTGTTGCTGGGCCAGGGCGTCGCGCAGGTCCTTCTCCAGCTCGCGGCGGCGGCGCATCTCGCTGTCGACGCTGGCGATGTAGAACTGGTAGCGGTTGCGCGAGCGGCTCTTGGCCAGGGTCATGGTCTGCTCGGCCTTCTGCAACAGCTTCTCGGTGCTGTCGCCGTCCTCGGGGAACAGGGTGATGCCGATGGTGGCGCGCAGGCGTACTTCCTGCTGGTCGAGCCGGAACGGTTCCTCGAGGTTGTCGAGCACGCTCTGCGCCAGTTCGGCGGCTTCGTAGGGCTGCTCGATGTCGGCCTGGACCAGGGCGAACTGGTCGCCTCCCAGGCGCGCCAGGGCGCCGAGGCGGCCGCTGTGGCTGCGCAGGCGGTCGGAGAGGGCCAGCAGCAACTGGTCGCCGGTCTGGTAGCTGAACTGTTCGTTGATGCCCTTGAAGTCGTCGAGGCCGACGCACAGCACCGCCACCCGGCGTTGCAGGCGGCCGGCGTCGGTGAGGATCTGGTCGAGCTGCTGCTGCAGTTGCTGGCGGTTGGGCAGGCCGGTGAGAAAGTCGTACTGCGACATGCGCAGCAGGCTGTTTTCCGCCTCGCGGCGCAGGTGGGTGTTGCGTTCGATGGAGGCGAGCAACTGGTTGGCGGTGTTTATCCACAGGCCCAGTTCGTTGCTCTCGTGGCCACGCAGCATCGGCAGCTTGTGCTCGCTGGGACGGTCCGGGTTGATGCTGGTCAGGTGCTCGATGATCTTCGACAGCGGGCGGGTCAGCATCCAGTGGTAGACGAGGTAGAGCACCAGGCCCATGGCCAGCGCGCGCAGCACGCCGGAGATGAAGATGATCACCGAACTGGTGACGAAGTCCTCGCCGTAGGGCGCGGTGTCCAGGGTGATGGCGAGGTCGCCGTAGTACTCGCTGTAGGGCGCGCGGCCGATCAGCGGGATGGTGAAGGTCTTTTCCTGGCCGAGGATCGGGTCGGTCAGCCAGCGGGTCGGCAGCGACGACAGTTCGCGGCTCTTCTCCGCCAGCATCGGTTCGTTGGGATGGCCGATGGCGGCATGGCGCACCGCTTCGTTCTGGAACAGGCCCTCGATGACCTGCATGCCCATTTCGCGGTCCAGGCTGTAGACCGCCTGGGTCGAGGGGTCGCGGAACATGTCGAGGATGCGCTGGGCATCGTTGGCGATCGCCGAGCGGGTCTTGTAGGCGTCGAAGGTGATTTGCCCGCAACTGAGCACCACGCCGACGGCGAGGGCCGACAGCAGCACCACGCGTAGCAACTTCAGCGACAAGCTGTGTCCGGGTTCCAGCTTCAAATGCCTATTCCTTGTTCGGTGCCGGCGGGGTGCGACCGCCTGTGAGTATTGGCAAACAGCGGGTTGCAGTCAAAGGGCCATTAGCCATCATTCGACTCCCGTCTGCGCACGGCCCAAACGTCCGTATCGTCTCTTGCACTGTGTCGGTGCGAATCGCGGCGACTTGAATGCCATTTGCCGCTTTCCACCTGGCACAGGCATCGCGAAGGCTGTGGCTCCGCCCTTGGGAGGGGATGGGGGATGAAGAGGCTATGTCTGTTTATCGCAATGTCCGGTGTGGCGCCACTGGCGGAAGCGGCTGGCGGCGAGGCGCTGGGTATCGCCTGGGCGGTGCTTTCCATCGGTGCCGTGGCGGTCGGTGGCTGGGCCTGGGGGCGCCTGCGGTTGCGCAGTGCGACCGCGTAAAACGAAGAAACCCGGCATTGCCGGGTTTCTTCATGGCCCTGGGGCCGGGGATCAGGCAGCGTAGTTGGCTGCGACGAAGTCCCAGTTGACCAGGTTCCAGAACGCCTCGACGTACTTCGGACGCAGGTTGCGGTAGTCGATGTAGTAGGCGTGTTCCCATACGTCGCAGGTCAGCAGCGGGGTGTCGCCGCTGGTCAGCGGGCAGCCGGCGCCGATGGTGCTGGCCAGGGCCAGGGAGCCGTCCTGCTTCTTGACCAGCCAGGCCCAGCCGGAGCCGAAGGTGCCGATGGCGGTCTTGGTGAACTCTTCCTTGAACTTGTCGAAGGAACCGAAGGCCGCGTTGATCGCGTCGGCCAGGGCGCCGGTCGGCTGGCCGCCGCCGTTGGGCTTCAGGCCGTTCCAGTAGAAGGTGTGGTTCCACACCTGGGCGGCGTTGTTGAAGATGCCGCCGGAGGAGGTCTTGACGATTTCTTCCAGGGTCTTGCCTTCGAACTCGGTGCCCGGCACCAGGTTGTTCAGGTTGACCACGTAGGTGTTGTGGTGCTTGCCGTAGTGGTATTCCAGGGTTTCGGCGGAAATGTACGGCTCGAGAGCGTTTTTCTCGTACGGCAGCGGCGGCAATTCAAAAGCCATGGTGTATCTCCTCAGGTCTGGGCTTGGCGGACGGTCGTGTCAGGCTCGACCGGCCACCTGCGAGGCCGTTCACGGGCGGCCAGAAGTGCGGCGGTAGTTTTCTACTCGTTGCCGCGGGCCCCCGATCATAGCACCCGACCTGCGTCATAACCACGCAGCTTCTGTGTGGGAAAGCCCGTCTCAGAGCCTGTTCCCGACCTCGCAGGCCGCGTTCAGGCGAGCTTCATCAGCACCACGCCGAGGACGATCACCGCACAGGCGAGCAGGCGCATCACCGGTAGCGACTCCTTGAGGAACAGCCAGCCGACCAGCAGGGCGAACACCACGCTGCTTTCGCGCAGGGCGGAGACCAGCGCCACCGGGGCCTGGGTCATGGCCCAGATGACGATGCTGTAGGCGGCCATCGACATCAGCCCGCCGGCCAGCCCGCTGCGCCAGTACGCGCCGAGCTGGCGGAACACCCGGGGGCCGCGTTGGAAGGCGATCACGCAGGCCATCACCACGCCGTTCACCGCGAACAGCCACAGCGAATAGGACAGCGCGTCGCGGTTGGCCCGCGCGCCGGCGGCGTCGGCCAGAGTGTAGCCGGCGATGAACAGCGCGGTCATCAGCGCGTTGAACAGCAGCGCATTTTCCAGCCGGCCGCTGTGACCGCCGCGCAGGGCCATCAGCCAGATGCCGGCGACCAGGATCAGCAGCCCGGCGAGCTGGCCGGCGGACAGGCTGTCGTGCAGCAGCAGGACCGACAGCAGGGCGACGATCAGCGGCGAGCTGCCGCGCGATATCGGGTAGGCCTGGCCGAGATCGCCATGCTGGTAGGCGCGGGCGAGGAAGCTGTTGTAGCCGATGTGCAGCAGCGCCGAGAGGACGATCCACGGCCAGGCCGCGGCGCTGGGCATGGCCACCAGGGGGAGGGCGGCGAGGGCCAGCAGGCCGGCGCCGATCTGGATCAGCGAGGCGGTGAGGAAACGGTCGAGGCCGATCTTCAGCAGCGCGTTCCACCCCGCATGCAGGGCGGCGGCGGCCATCACGGCGAGGAATACGGGGGTGTCCAGGGGCGGCTTCCTTGGGGCTACGAGCGGGCGAGGATAGCATCCGGCAAGACCGGCCTCGCAGGAGTGAACGCTGCTCGCGAGGCTTGTTTATTGGGTCCCCGCGTTCGCGGGGACCCAGTGCAATAGCCCATCCTGCAAAAGCCGAGGGAAACATCGATTTTTCCCGTAGGGTGCGCCGTATTGTGCACCGCTTACCGGGGCTCGGTGTTCCAGAGTGAATGGTGACGCGGCACTGGGTCGGTGCGCACGGCGCACCCTACGACGGCCGTTCGTGCTGGCTATGGCTTGCCGAGGAGTTGCCAGGCCACGCTGAACATCATCAGTGCGACGCCCAGGTCGAGCAGGCGCCAGGTGGCCGGTCGCGCGAGGACTGGCGCCAGCCAGGCGGTGCCGAGGGCAAGGCCGAAGAACCACAGGGCCGAGGCGCTGGCTGCGCCCAGCGCGTAGGCGCCGGGCTCCGGTTGCTGGGCGCCGAGGGAGCCGATCAGCAGGACGGTGTCCAGGTACACGTGCGGGTTGAGCAGGGTCACCGCCAGGGCGGCCAGCAGCACCGCGCGGCGCGAGCGTGGGCCGGCGTCGGTCGCGCCCTGCAAGGCCTGCGGGGACAGGGCGCGACGCAGCGCCTGGGCGCCATACCAGAGCAGGAAGGCCGCGCCGCCCCAGCGGGCGATGCCGAGCAGCAGCGGGCTCTGGGTCAGCAGGGTGGCCAGGCCGAATACCCCGGCGGTCACCAGCAGCGCATCGCACAGCACGCACAGCGCGGCCACCGGCAGGTGGTGCTCGCGGCGCAGGCTCTGGGCGAGGACGAAGGCGTTCTGCGCGCCGATGGCGATGATCAGGCCGGCGGCGACCAGCAGGCCGTTGAGGTAGCTCTGCCACATGCTCGTCACTCCGGCCGGGAGTGCGCGGCGAGGGCGCGGAGTGTCGATAGGGCGCGCTCGGCGTCGGAGCGGGCGACGAACAGGTGGTCGTGGTAGTAGCCGGCGACCACGTTGCAACTGACGCCAGCCTGCGCCAGGGCGCTGGCGAACGCGGCGGTGAGGCCGACCGCCGCGAGCGAGGAGTGCACTTCGAGGGTGATCCAGGCGGCGATGTAGTCGTACGCCAGGCCCAGGCGATCGGCCTCGGCCTTGTCCAGGATCACCGTCAGCCCTTCGCGTTCGCGAAGGCTGCCCAGGGGGACGCAGCCATTCAGGGCGGCGGCGTCGGCCAGGGTGCAGAACACGTAGTCGCCGGGATTCAGTCGTGGAGACATGCTGCCCAGCAGCAGGGAGAGGGAGGTTTCGCCAGCCATGGTGGCCATCCTTGTGGAACGGGGGATGTGGCGAGTCTGCGGTGGCCAGGTGTATAAGGAAAACGAATTATCCATATGTATCATTAGGAAAATCGATGTTCGACTACAAACTGCTCGCCGCCCTGGCCGCGGTGATCGAGCAGGGCGGTTTCGAGCGTGCCGCGCAGGCTCTCGGCCTGTCGCAATCGGCGGTCTCGCAGCGCATCAAGCTGCTCGAGGCGCGGGTCGGCCAGCCGGTGCTGCTGCGTGCCACGCCGCCGGCGCCGACCGAGATCGGCCGCCTCCTGCTCAACCATGTGCAGCAGGTGCGCCTGCTCGAACGCGATCTGCAGGACCAGGTACCGGCGCTGGACGAGGGCGGGCTGCCGGAACGCCTGCGCATCGCCCTGAACGCCGACAGCCTGGCCACCTGGTGGGCGCGCGCGGTGGGCGACTTCTGCGCCGAGCGCGGGCTGCTGCTGGACCTGGTGGTGGAGGACCAGGACGTCGGCCTCAAGCGCATGCGCGCCGGCGATGTGGCCGGTTGCGTGTGCGCCGGCGACAAGCCGGTGGCCGGCGCGCGCTGCATTCCGCTGGGGGCGATGCGCTACCGGGCGCTGGCCAGCCCGGCGTTCGTCGCCCGGCATTTCGCGGCTGGGGTGACGGCGGCCGCGCTGGCCAGGGCGCCGGCCATCGTGTTCGGGCCGGACGACCAGTTGCAGCACCGTTTCTTCGCCATGCTGGGAGGCGAGGGCGGCTTCATCCACCACCTGTGCCCGTCCTCGGAAGGCTTCGTGCGCCTGACCTCCGGCGGCTTCGGCTGGGGCCTCGTGCCGGAGCAGCAGGTGCGGGGCGAGCTGGAACGCGGCGAACTGGTCGAGTTGTTGCCGGGCAGGGTGATCGACGTGCCTCTGTACTGGCATCACTGGCGCAACGGCGGCGAGCTGCTGGCCAGCCTGACCCGGCACCTGGAGAAGTACACCGGGCGATGGCTGGTGCAGGTGTGAGGCTTTGGTTATCGCCGTGGCAAGACGACCGCAGGATGGGTCGAGGAGCGTAGCGACGATACCCATCGCGCGACAGCCAGTCGCTTGGCTCGCTGCGCCAGCGCGGTCGCCGGGCGGCGCTGCTAGGATCGGCGTCACAACAACAGCAAGGAATCAGCCATGAAGATCCTGGTCACCGGCGCAAGCGGGTTCATCGGCGGGCGCTTCGCCCGTTTCGCCCTGGAGCAGGGGCTGGAGGTGCGGGTCAACGGGCGCCGCCGGGAGGCGGTCGAGCACTTGGTCAAGCGCGGCGCCGAATTCATCCAGGGCGACCTGTCCGATCCGGCGCTGGTCCAGCGCCTGTGCCAGGGGATGGACATGGTGGTTCACTGCGCCGGCGCGGTCGGCGTGTGGGGGACCTACGAGCATTTCCACCAGGCCAACGTGACGGTCACCGAGAACGTGGTGGAAGCTTGCCTCAAGCAGGACGTGCGGCGCCTGGTGCACCTGTCGTCGCCGTCGGTGTACTTCGATGGCCGCTCCCATGTCGGGCTGACCGAGGAGCAGGTGCCGGGGAAATTCGTCGACCACTACGGCGCGACCAAGTACCTGGCCGAGCAGAAGGTGTTCGGCGCCAGCGAGTTCGGCCTGGAGGTGATCGCCCTGCGTCCGCGCTTCGTCACCGGTGCCGGCGACACCAGTATCTTCCCGCGACTGATCGCCATGCACCGCAAGGGGCGCCTGTCGATCATCGGCAACGGCCTGAACAAGGTCGATTTCACCAGCATCCACAACCTCAACGATGCGCTGTTCAGTTGCCTGCTGGCGGCCGGACCGGCACTCGGCAAGGTCTACAACATCAGCAACGGCGCGCCGGTGCCGCTGTGGGACGTGGTCAACTACGTGCTGCGGCAGTTCGAGCTGCCGCCGGTCGAGCGACACCTGCCGTTCGGCCTGGCCTACGGGCTGGCGACGCTCAACGAAGGCGTCTGCAAGCTGCTGCCGGGGCGTCCCGAGCCGGCGCTGTTCCGCCTTGGCATGGCGGTGATGGCGCGGGACTTCTCCCTGGACATCAGCCGCGCCCGCCAATACCTCGACTACGAGCCGCGAGTCAGCCTGTGGACCGCGCTGGACGAGTTCTGCGACTGGTGGCGCGCCCAGCACGGTTGAGGAGCCCCGCCCAGGGCGATGGCCTCAGCCGCGTAGCGGACCGGCGTAGCGGGTGTACTTGGCGATCAGCTCTTCTTCGCTCAGGGCCGGCGGAGGCGGTGGGGCCAACTGGATGCCGCTGAGTTCGCCGAGGCGTTCGCCCAGCGCGCGGGTCTCGTCGACCTGCGACTCGGCGCAGGCGGTGAGCATGGCCTTGATCGCGCCGGGTTGGCTCAGGCGGATATCCACGCCCTGTTCTTCCCGCAAGCGCCGCCGCAGCGCTTGCATGCAGTCGAGTACAGCCTTGGTCAGTTCCATACGCATAGCCCCCTCTACATCAGGAAAGAAGGCTTCGAGTCGTTCGTCCGTACAACGCTCGAAGAAGACCGGCCCCAAGGCTCCCCCCTTGGACCGGCGAGGCGGACGGCTGGTGGCCGATCCGCGCGGGTGCCTCCTTGCAAGGCGCCCCCGGACGCCCAGGCCAAGGCTTCAGCAAATGCCGTACCAACGTTCCGGCGACGAAACTTCGCGGCCTCCAGGCTGTCGATGTGGACCGGCACTGCCCCGTGGCAGTGCGCCCCGCACCGTGCCGGCGCGAAGCGGATAGTGGAACAGGTCCTGAAGGGGACGTCCCGAGCCGGTATACTGGCCGGCATCTCGCGCCTGGCGCGTATCTTCCGAAGGTTTTGTCATGCGTAACGATGCACTCGATGAGCTGGACAGCGTGCCCAGCCTGACCACCGATGTGAGGGATCACGATTTCGGCCGTCACGCCGGCCAGAACGACTACGAGCCGGCCACCCAGCGCAAGGTGGTCAAGAGCGCCAGCACCGGGCCGCTGTGGGCGCTGGTCGGCGCCCTGGTGATCGCCCTCGGCGGGCTCGGCTGGTGGAGCCACCAGCAGATCGAGCTGATGGGTCAGCAACTGGTGGCGACCCAGGAGAGCTTCGCGCGGATCAGCGAGGAAGCGGCCGGGCGCATCCAGGACATCTCCGGCAAGGTGGTGGCCACCGAATCCAGCGTCACCAGCGGCAGCGAAGCGCTGCGCCTGCAGGTCAAGCAACTGGACAGCAAGCTGGCCGAGCTGAGCGGGCAGGTGCAGAACCTGGCCAGCCAGCAGGGCAGCCACGGCAAGCGTTTCGAGCAACTGACCGCCGATCTCAAGGCGCAGCAGGATGCTGTCGGCAAGCAGGACAGCAAGCTGCAGGGCCTGGCCAGCGAGCAGGCGGCGCTGAAAAGCGCGCAGGGCGAGCAGGGCAAGCTCGCCGAGCAGGTGAAGTCGCTCGTCGGCGATGTCGCGGCGCTGAAGAAGCAGGGCAATCCCAACGTGGCGATCAGCCGCCTGGAGCAGGACCTGCTGATCCTCAAGAGCGAACAGGAAAACCGTGGCGCGCAGAACAACACCGCCGAATTCGACGCCTTCCGCGCGCAGATGACGCGCAACATCAGCGCGCTACAAGCGCAGATGCAGAACCTTCAGCAACAGCTCAATGCGCGGCAGTGAGGGGTAGCCCGAGAGGCGGGTTTCCCGGATTTCATCCGGGCTACGGGGGGG
>NZ_CAJFCI010000041.1 GCF_904061905.1 Zestomonas carbonaria | reverse complement strand
GGATCAAGGTGATCAAACGCATGGCCTATGGCTTCCGGGACTCGGACTACTTCTTCCTGAAAATCAAGGCCGCCTTCCCCGGGAAAGCGCGATGAACCATAAAAAAGGGATGCTTGCGCATCCCTTTTTCGTTTCCGCTTGCCGCCTTAGACCAGCGGCTTGCTCGCATTTTCGTCGGACTGCTCTTCAGCAGGTTCCGCGGCGGGCTGGTTGTCCGGCTGCTCGGCTTCGGTGGCCGGTTCGTCGGCGGCAGGGGTTGCCGGCGCTTCGGATTGGGCTTCCTCGACCTGTGGGGCGGGCTCGGCGGTTTCCTGGGCGACAGGTGCCGGCTCGCTGGCTTCCGGCTCGGCCGGGGCGCTTTCTGCGGCCACAGGAGCAGCGGCTTTCTGCTGCGCTTCGCGGGCCAGGCGCTCGGCTTCCTCGCGCTGGCGACGACGCACTTCACGCGGATCGTTCGGTGCGCGGCCGCTCGGCGTGCTGGCGGCCGGGGCCGGTTCGCTGGCCGGGGCTTCGGCGGCGGGTTCGATCACCGGGCTGGGCTCAACCACGGCTTCGGTCACGACCAGGGTCTCGACCTCCGCCTCGATTACCGGAGCGCTTTCGACAGCGACGTTCTCGGCGGCGGGGGCGGCGACTTCGGGCTCGATGCTGCTTTCCACCGGAGCGGCCGCTTCGATTGCCGGCGCTTCGGGCTCGGTGCTGATCACGGCTTCGACTTCGGCCGCTTTCGTGGCTTCGACTTCGCTGGCCGGTTCGGCGGCAGGCTGCTGCTCGCCGACGAGTTCGCTGGCCACGGCGGCGGCACCAGCAGCGGCGGCGGCCGCGACAGGGGCGTCGACACCTTCTTCGGTCTCGATCAGGTTGCCTTCGGCATCACGCTGGCGCTCGCGGCGGTTGCTGCGGCGGCGCTGGCCACGGGAGCGGCGACGTGGGCGTTCGCCGGCTTCGCCGGTTTCCTGCTGGTCGTCGTCGTTCAGTTGCTCTTCGTTCGGCAGGGCCTCGGCCTCGGTGGCCGCCTGTTCGGCCGCAGCGCGCGGTTGACGCTCTTCGCGCGGCGGGCGTGGCTGGCGTTCCTCGCGGGGCTTGCGCTCGGCACGCTCTTCGCCGGCCGGCGCCTGGGCGTCCAGCGGCTCACGCAGTTCGCGCACGCGTTCTTCGCGCGGCTTGCGTTCCTCACGGGGCTTGCGCTCCTCGCGCGGTGGACGCTCGCGGCGGTTTTCCTGGGTTTCGCGAACCTGCTCGTCACGCGGTTCACGCGGCTCGCGGGCTTCGCGAGGCTGACGCTCTTCACGTGGTTTGCGTTCTTCGTCGCGACGACCGCCGCGATCGCGGTTGCGGTTCTGCTGGCGACCGTTGCGGCGCTCTTCGTTGCGCGGCTGCCGTTCGCTGCTGGTCTTCTTCTCGGCGACGACCGGCTTTTCCTCTTCCTTGGCGGCGAACAGGCTGACCAGCGACTTCACCAGGCCCTTGAACAGGCTGGGCTGGGCAGCGGCGCTCGCCGGAACGGCTTCTTCGCTAGCCGGGACGGGCTGGGCCGGGGTGGTGCGCGGTGCGGCCTTGATCGCGGCCTCCTGGCGGACCAGGGTGCGAGTAGCGCTGACCGGCTGCTCTTCGTCGGCTTCCGGTGCGGTCATTTCGTAGCTGGACTGGCCGCTGACCACTTCGGGGCTGTCGTCGCGCAGGCGCTGGACTTCGAAATGCGGGGTTTCCAGGTGATCGGTCGGCAGGATGACGATGCGCGCACGGCTGCGCAGTTCGATCTTGGTGATCGCGTTGCGCTTCTCGTTGAGCAGGAAGGCGGCCACCGGGATCGGTACCCGGGCACGGACTTCGGCGGTGCGATCCTTGAGGGCTTCTTCCTCGATCAGGCGCAGGATCGCCAGCGACAGCGACTCGACGTCGCGGATGATGCCCTGGCCGTTGCAGCGCGGGCAGACGATGCCGCTGGTCTCGCCGAGGGACGGACGCAGGCGCTGACGGGACATTTCCAGCAGGCCGAAGCGCGAGATGCGGCCGATCTGCACGCGGGCGCGGTCGGCTTCGAGCGCTTCGCGCATCTTCTCTTCCACGGCGCGCTGGTTCTTCGCCGGGGTCATGTCGATGAAGTCGATGACGATCAGGCCGCCGATGTCACGCAGGCGCAGTTGGCGGGCGATTTCCTCGGCCGCCTCCAGGTTGGTCTGCAGGGCGGTTTCCTCGATGTCGCTGCCCTTGGTGGCGCGCGCCGAGTTGATGTCGATGGAGACCAGGGCTTCGGTCGGGTCGATGACGATGGAGCCGCCGGAAGGCAGTTTCACTTCACGCTGGAAGGCGGTCTCGATCTGGCTTTCGATCTGGAAGCGGTTGAACAGCGGGACGCTGTCCTCGTACAGCTTGATCTTGCTGGCGTACTGCGGCATCACCTGCTGGATGAAGGAGAGCGCTTCTTCCTGGGCCTCGACGCTGTCGACCAGCACTTCGCCGATGTCCTGGCGCAGGTAGTCGCGGATGGCGCGGATGATGACGTTGGATTCCTGGTAGATCAGGAAGGGTGCGGCGCGGCCCTGGGAGGCTTCCTTGATGGCGCCCCAGAGTTGCAGCAGGTAGTCGAGGTCCCACTGCATTTCTTCGCTGGAGCGGCCGAGACCGGCGGTGCGCACGATCAGGCCCATGTCGGCCGGGACTTCCAGGCCGTTCAGCGCTTCACGCAGCTCGTTGCGTTCTTCGCCTTCGATCCGGCGGGAGATGCCGCCGGCGCGCGGGTTGTTGGGCATCAGCACCAGGTAGCGGCCGGCCAGGCTGATGAAGGTGGTCAGGGCCGCGCCCTTGTTGCCGCGCTCTTCCTTCTCGACCTGGACGATGACTTCCTGGCCTTCGGAGAGTACGTCCTTGATGTTGACGCGGCCGCCTTCGGGGGCCTTCTTGAAGTATTCGCGGGAGATTTCTTTGAGGGGAAGGAAACCGTGGCGTTCGGAGCCGAAATCGACGAAAGCGGCTTCGAGGCTGGGTTCGACGCGGGTGATTCGGCCTTTGTAGATATTGGCCTTCTTCTGCTCGCGGGCGCCCGATTCGATGTCCAGGTCGTAGAGGCGTTGGCCGTCTACCAGGGCAACACGCAACTCTTCGGGCTGAGTTGCGTTAATTAGCATTCTTTTCATGTAGTACCGTCGGTTTCCGGGCTGCCGGAAACGGCGTTCGGCACACACGACTCTCAGGTCGGTGTCAGGTGTGCGTCAGGAACGGTTGTCAGTCGTTCCTGTGTCGAGCGACGTCGGCCAGGGGCCGGGGTCGCGACGGACGTCTCCTGTTTGCTGTGGTGACAGAAGCACTCAGTCAGGAGGAGGAATCAGCCATCGGCAGCGGACGCTTCGAGCGTCTCGAGAAAGCCAGTGCTACGCATGCCGATGATTGTGCATCTCCACCCTACACGCATCGCTGAAAATCGGGTGCCGCTCGCAGAGTCCGCAGCGGGTTGGCAATAAGCGCGGTCGCCCAGAGGGTGAAAGCGCGCGTCATAACTTAAAGGCTTCGTTTCGGGGCGTTCGCGTCATGTGCGGCGAGCGACCCGTCGGACGGCCTTACGTCCTGCAATGTCGTTGCTCTCGACCATGGGATGGCAGTTTTGGCGATCATCCCTTGGGTCGGGCCGTTTTTGGCGGCGTTGGCGACTATAGCAGCTCTGATTAAGTGCTTCAATTCAATAAAAAATTGTTATGATGAGCGGATGACAGAACCTTCCCCTCCGACTTCCGGCGTCCAGTTGCTCGAAGTCGCGCCGGAATATGCCGGCCAGCGCATCGACAATTTCCTGATCGCCCGCCTCAAAGGGGCGCCCAAGACCCTGATCTACCGGATCCTGCGCAAGGGCGAGGTGCGGGTGAACAAGGGGCGCATCAAGCCCGAGTACAAGTTGCAGGCTGGCGACATCGTGCGGGTGCCGCCGGTGCGCCTGGCCGAGCGCGACGAGCCCGTGCCGGTGGCGCAAGGGCTGCTGGAGCGCCTGGAGGCGGCCATCGTCTACGAAGACAAGGCGCTGATCGTGCTCAACAAGCCGACCGGCGTCGCGGTGCATGGCGGTAGCGGGCTGAGCTACGGGGTGATCGAGGCGCTGCGTCAACTGCGCCCGGAGGCCAGGGAGCTGGAGCTGGTCCATCGCCTGGACCGCGATACCTCGGGTCTGCTGATGGTGGCCAAGAAGCGCAGCATGCTCCGTCACCTGCACGAGGCGTTGCGCAGGGATGGCGGTGTCGACAAGCGCTACCTGGCGCTGGTGCGCGGCAGTTGGCCGACCTCGAAGAAGCGGGTCAGCGCTCCGTTGCTGAAGAACACCCTCCGTTCCGGTGAGCGCATGGTCGAGGTGAGCGCCGAGGGCAAGGAGGCGCTGACCCTGTTCCGCGTGCTACGCCGTTTCGGTGAGTTCGCCACGCTGGTCGAGGCCAGCCCGGTTACCGGGCGTACCCACCAGATTCGCGTGCATGCCAAGCATGCCGGGCATTCCATCGCCGGCGACCCCAAGTACGGCGACGACGAGTTCACCCGCGAGATTCGCGAACTGGGCGGCAAGCGCCTGTTCTTGCATGCCTATGCGTTGAAGGTGCCGCTGCCCGATGGGGGCGAGTTGGAGCTCGAGGCGCCGGTGGACGAGATGTGGGCGCGGACCCTGGAGCGGCTCGGTGCGTGATTATCGGCTGCTGATCTTCGATTGGGATGGCACGCTGGTCGACTCGATCCAGCGTATCGTCGATTCCATGCGCCTGGCGGCCGAAAGTTGCGAACTGCCCTGGCGCGACGATGCGGCTATAAAAGGCATCATAGGCCTGGGCTTGCCGGAGGCGATCCGCAGCCTGTATCCGGAATTGCAGGATGCCCCGCGTGTCGAGCGCTTCCGGCGCCTGTACAGCGAGCATTACCTGGCTTTCGAGGCCGAGCCCTCGCGGTTGTTCGAAGGCGTGGCCGAGACGCTGGAAGCCTTCCGTGGCGAGGGCTATCGGCTCGCGGTGGCGACCGGCAAGAGCCGGCGCGGTCTGGATGCGGTGCTGGCGGGGCATGGTTGGCAGGATTACTTCGACGTCACCCGTTGCGCGGACGAGACGGCCAGCAAGCCGGACCCGCGGATGCTGCACGAAATCCTCGCGCATTGCCGGGCGGCGCCGGAAGAGGCGTTGATGGTGGGCGATTCGGCCTTCGACCTGCGCATGGCGCGCCGGGCGGGCATGGATGCCGTGGCGGTGGGCTATGGCGCCCAGCCGCTGGCACTGTTGCGCGAAGAGGGGCCGCGCCTGGCGATCGAGTCGTTCAGTGAGTTGCGCGCCTGGCTGGGGCGGCGCACGGAAAGGTCATTACAGGAGATGAACGGTTATGGCGGATGAATGGAAGGCTCCGGAAGACGGTAATGGCGACACCAAGAGCTGGCAACTGCTGGAAAAGGTGCTGCTGGCCAGCGTGCAGGAGCAGCGGCGCGCGCGGCGCTGGGGTATTTTCTTCAAGCTCCTGACCTTCATCTACCTGTTCGGGGCGATAGCGCTTTTCTCGCCGCGCCTGGATTTTCAGGGTGCCGCTGCGCGTAGCGGTGCGCATACAGCGTTGATCGAGGTGAATGGGATGATCGCCGACAAGGAGCAGGCGAGCGCCGACAATATCGTCACCAGCCTGCGCAAGGCCTTCGAGGATTCCAACACCAAGGGCGTGGTGCTGCGCATCAATAGTCCGGGCGGCAGCCCGGTGCAGTCCGGCTACATCTACGATGAGATCCGCCGTCTGCGTGGCGAGCATCCGGATACCAAGCTGTACGCGGTGATCACCGACCTGGGGGCTTCGGGTGCCTACTACATCGCCAGCGCCGCCGATGCCATCTATGCCGACAAGGCCAGCCTGGTCGGCTCGATCGGCGTGACCGCGGCCGGGTTCGGCTTCGTCGGTGCGATGGATAAGCTGGGGGTCGACCGCCGGGTCTATACCTCAGGCGAGCACAAGGCCTTCCTCGATCCGTTCCAGCCGGCGAAGGAGGAGGAGACGCGCTTCTGGCAGGAAGTGCTGGAGACCACCCATCGCCAGTTCATCGCCAGCGTCAAGAAGGGGCGTGGCGAGCGGCTGAAGGACGCCGAGCATCCGGAACTGTTCTCCGGCCTGGTCTGGTCCGGGGAGCAGGCGTTGCAGTTGGGGCTGGTGGACGCCCTGGGTAGCGCCAGCCTGGTTGCCCGTGACGTGGTGGGGGCCAAGGATCTGGTGGACTTCACCGTGCGGGAGTCGCCATTCGATCGTTTTGCCAAGCGGCTGGGCGCCGGTGTCGCCGAGCAGTTGTCCCTGTGGATGGGGCTCCAGGGGCCGGCACTGCGTTGAGATGGGAAGCCCGGTTCGAGACCGGGCTTCTTCATATATAGGTGTCAGGGAATCTGTACGCCTTCGGCCAGCAGCATATCCACCAGGCGTATCAGTGGCAGGCCGATCAGGCTGGTGGCGTCCGGCCCCTCCGTGGCTCTGAACAGGCTGATGCCGAGGCCCTCGGCCTTGAAGCTGCCGGCGCAGTCGAAGGGTTGCTCGGCTTCCAGGTAGCGCCTGACGCAGGCTTCGTCCAGTTCGCGGAAATGCACGGTGAATGGCACGCAATCGACCTGGCAGCGCCCGGTCTCCGAGTTGAGCAGGGCGAGCCCGGTCAGGAAGCAGACGCTGGAGCCGCTGGCGGCCAGCAACTGGCGGGTGGCGCGCTCGATGTCGTGCGGTTTGCCGAGAATCTCCCCGTCGATCACCGCGACCTGGTCGGAGCCGATGATCAGGTGATGGTCGTGCGCCCCGGCCAGCGCCCGGGCCTTTTCCTCTGCGAGACGGCGGACCAGGGCTTCGGCGGCCTCGCCGGGGCGTCGGGTTTCGTCGATGTTCGGCGAGCCGCAGGTGAAGGGCAGGCGCAGGCGGGCGAGAAGTTCGCGGCGGTAGGGGGAGCTGGAGGCGAGAATCAGCGGCGGCATGGCGTGTTCCTGAAATGGGTGGCGCGATTCTAGCGGCCGCGGCGGATCGTCGACAGATCCGGGAATTCCTTTGACATGGGCGGGGTGTCTCCCTAAAATGCCGCGCCTATGTTGAATGGGCCGATTCCACCTCACGTCGATCCGCGCAAGTTGGCAGATCGTGGCGCCACGCTCGAATGCGAAACGCCACTGGCCGACTTGCAGCGCCTCTGCGACCCGCTTGCCGACAATGTCGGCACCGTCCGTGCGAAATTCGTTTTCGAGCGTGATGAGCGGAACGCGGTAGTGATGCACAGCGTGCTCGATACTGAGGTCAAGATGGTTTGCCAGCGTTGTCTGGAACTGGTCGCTCTGCCGATCCACAGCGAGTGCGATTACGCCGTGGTGAAGGAAGGTGCGAATACCCAGTCGGTGCCGAAAGGCTATGACGTGCTGGAGTTGGGAGAAGACCCCCTGGATCTGCTGGATCTGGTCGAGGACGAGCTGTTGCTCGCCTTGCCCATCGTGCCGGCTCATGACCCGAAAGATTGCCAGCAGCCGGCGGGACTCGATGAGCCCGAGTCGAGCGAGGACGAGGTAACGCGGTCCAACCCGTTCAGTGTATTGGCACAGTTAAAGCGTGACCCAAACGTTTAGGAGTTAATTGATTATGGCTGTTCAGCAGAACAAAAAATCCCGCTCTGCCCGTGACATGCGTCGTTCCCACGATGCCCTCTCGGCCAATGCCCTGTCTGTTGAAAAAACCACTGGTGAGGTTCACCTGCGCCACCACGTTTCTCCGGAAGGCGTATACCGTGGTCGTAAAGTGATCGACAAGGGCGCAGACGAGTAATCCTTGTCCGCTCCGGTCATCGCGATCGATGCAATGGGTGGGGACTTCGGTCCCCACTGCATTGTTCCGGCCAGCATCGCTGCGCTGGCTGAATTCCCCTCGCTTCATCTGGTCCTCGTCGGCCAAGCCCCCGTTCTCGAAGACTCCCTCGCCCGCCACCCTGGCGTCGATCGCTCGCGCCTGCGCATCGAGCATGCCAGCGACGTCATCGCCATGGACGAACGCCCCGCCCAGGTGCTGCGCGGAAAACCGGACTCCTCCATGCGCCGCGTCCTGGAAATGGTGCGCAGTGGACAGGCCCAGGCCTGCGTCAGTGCCGGTAATACTGGCGCCTTGATGGCGTTGTCGCGCTATGTGCTGAAAACCCTGCCCGGCATCGATCGGCCGGCGATGGTCACGGCCGTCCCGACCGAGCGGGGGCACTGCCATCTGCTCGATCTCGGTGCGAACGTCGATTGCAGCGCCGAGCATCTCTACCAGTTCGCGGTGATGGGCGCGGTGGCTGCCGAGGCCCTGGGCATCGAGCGTCCACGGGTGGCATTGCTGAACGTCGGCACCGAGGAAATCAAGGGCAACCAGCAGGTCAAGCTGGCCGCCAGCCTGTTGCAGCAGGCCGAGGGTCTGAACTACATCGGCTACATCGAAGGCGATGGCCTGTATCGCGGCGAGGCCGATGTGGTGGTATGCGATGGTTTCGTCGGCAATATCCTGCTGAAATCCAGCGAAGGATTGGTCGGCATGGTATCGATGAGGCTGGAGGCGCTGTTCAAGCAGAGCCTGGGCGCGCGCCTGGTTGGCGCGCTGGCGCTGCCGTTGCTGCGCCGCCTGCAGGGCGACCTGGCGCCGGCCCGGCACAACGGTGCCAGTTTTCTCGGTTTGCAGGGCATCGTGGTGAAAAGCCATGGTTCGGCTGGCCCCGATGGTTTCCAGAGCGCCATCCGTCGGGCTTATCGCGAAGTGCATGAGGATCTGCCGCAGCGCTTGCACGGTCGCCTCGAGCATCTGTTATAGGGGTTGTCGACGTTTCGTCGTGGCAGGAGGAAACGTCGACGGCCAGGGGATGTGACCGCTTCTGGCGGCTCGTCATCCAACTTTCAGTCCGTCGCGCAGGGCATGGCCCCGCGTGCTTCTCCGATGATCAGACCTCAAGGACCCGTTCAATGTCTGCATCTTTCGCATTCGTCTTCCCCGGACAGGGCTCGCAATCCCTCGGCATGCTCGCCGAGCAGGGCGCCCAGCATGCCCTGGTCCTGGATACCTTCGCCGAGGCTTCTGAAGCCCTTGGTTATGATCTCTGGGCGCTGACCCAGAACGGCCCCGAAGAACAGCTCAATCAGACCGACAAGACCCAGCCAGCCATCCTGGCCGCGTCCATCGCCCTGTGGCGCCTGTGGTTGGCCGAGGGCGGTGCGCGGCCGGCATTCGTTGCCGGCCACAGCCTGGGCGAGTATTCGGCGCTGGTCGCCGCCGGCAGCCTCGGCTTCGCCGATGCGGTGAAACTGGTCGAGCGTCGTGGGCAGTTGATGCAGGAAGCGGTGCCGGCCGGGCAGGGCGGCATGGCCGCCATCCTCGGCCTGGACGATGACGATGTGCGTGCCGCCTGCGCGGAAGCCGCGCAGGGTGAGGTGGTCAGCGCGGTCAACTTCAATGCGCCGGGCCAGGTGGTGATCGCCGGCGCGGCGGCAGCCGTCGGGCGTGCCGTCGAGGCCTGCAAGGCGCGGGGCGCCAAGCGTGCCATGCCGCTGCCGGTCAGCGTGCCTTCCCATTGCGATCTGATGCGTCCCGCGGCCGAGCGCTTTGCCGAGTCGGTTGCCGCGATCGCCTGGCAGGCCCCGCAGATCCCGCTGGTTCAGAACGTCAGCGCGGAAATCGTCGCCGATCTCGACGCCCTCAAGCGCGACCTGCTGGCCCAGTTGTACAGCCCGGTGCGCTGGGTCGAATCGGTGGTGCGCCTGTCGGATCAGGGTGTGACCGCGCTGGTCGAATGCGGCCCGGGCAAGGTGCTGTCCGGGCTCAACAAGCGTTGCGTGAAAGGTGTCGAGACCTATGGCCTGGACACCCCGGATGCTTTCGCCGCGGCTCGCGCGGCTCTGGTTTGAATCGAGGAGAAACTGCATGAGCCTGCAAGGTAAAGTCGCACTGGTCACTGGCGCGAGCCGTGGTATCGGTCAAGCCATCGCCCTGGAACTGGGACGCCGGGGGGCCGTGGTGATCGGCACCGCCACCTCGGCCAGTGGCGCCGAGCGTATTGCCGAGACCCTGAAGGCCGCCGGCATCGAAGGTGCCGGCCTGGTGCTGGACGTTGGCAGCGACGAGTCGGTGGCCAGCACCCTGGAGCATATCCAGCAACACCTTGGCCAGCCGCTGATCCTGGTGAACAACGCCGGCATCACCCGTGACAACCTGATGCTGCGCATGAAGGACGACGAGTGGTTCGACGTCATCAATACCAACCTGAACAGCCTCTATCGCCTGTCGAAGGCGGTGCTGCGCGGGATGACCAAGGCGCGCTGGGGGCGAATCATCAATATCGGTTCGGTGGTCGGCGCCATGGGCAATGCCGGGCAGACCAACTACGCGGCGGCCAAGGCCGGGCTGGAAGGCTTCAGCCGTGCCCTGGCGCGTGAGGTCGGTTCGCGTGCGATTACCGTCAACTCGGTGGCGCCCGGTTTCATCGATACCGACATGACCCGTGAACTGCCGGAAGCCCAGCGCGAGGCGCTGCAGGCGCAGATTCCGCTGGGCCGGCTCGGCCAGGCCGAGGAGATCGCCAAGGTGGTCGGTTTCCTGGCTTCCGACGAGGCTTCCTACGTCACCGGGGCGACAATTCCGGTGAATGGCGGCATGTACATGAGCTGAATGTGACCGGGGCCGTCAGCGGACTGTCATAGCAGTTGTCTAAAATCCGCTATAAAACAGCAGTCGGTTTATAGACAGATGGTTGGGTTGCTGAGGAAGGCCCCGGGTTTTCGGCTTGAAATGCGGAAAACCCTTTCTATACACTTACCCACCAACCAGCCGCCTGGATTTGTTCATTAGGAGTGAAAACAAGGTATGAGCACCATCGAAGAACGCGTCAAGAAAATCGTCGCTGAGCAGCTTGGCGTAAAAGAAGAGGAAGTGACCAACAGTGCTTCCTTCGTCGAAGACCTGGGTGCCGATTCTCTTGACACCGTTGAACTGGTGATGGCTCTCGAAGAAGAATTCGAGACTGAAATCCCGGACGAGCAAGCTGAAAAGATCACCACCGTTCAGGAAGCCATCGATTACATCAATGCGCATGCGCAGTAAGATCTGATCGTCGGCTACCCGACTCGGAAAAAACCGCACGGCCTTCATCAGGGCGTGCGGTTTTTCTTTAAGAGCTTGTCCATGATCTGCGCGCAGCGGTCGTGGGGCGCCAGGAGTTCAGGCGTTCTGCGAGGCTGAACCGCCCCGGATGCCCTGGCTTCCTTCACGAACAGGGTTACTCCATGCGTGGCGGGGGCGAGGCCTTGTAAACGGCTTCGGCTCGCGAGATCGTGGTCAGGTTCAATGTGCAATGAACACGCAGTAGTAGAACGAAGGAGATTGCTGTGTCGCGTAGACGCGTTGTGGTCACCGGTCTGGGCATGGTGTCGCCGTTGGGAACCGATGTGCCGAGCAGTTGGCAGGGTATTCTGGCGGGGCGCAGCGGTATCGCTCTGATCGAGCATACGGACCTCTCGGTCTATTCCACCCGCTTTGGCGGCTCGGTGAAAGACTTCGATGTCGAGCCTTACCTATCCGTCAAGGAGGCGCGCAAGCTCGATTTGTTCATCCAGTACGGCCTGGCGGCCAGTTTCCAGGCGATCCGTGATTCCGGCCTGGAAGTGACCGACGCCAATCGCGAACGGATCGGCGTGGCGATGGGCTCCGGCATCGGCGGCCTGACCAATATCGAGAACACCTGCAGGATCCTGTTCGAGCAAGGCCCACGGCGTATTTCGCCGTTCTTCGTGCCGGGCTCGATCATCAACATGATTTCCGGCTTCCTGTCCATTCACCTGGGAATCCAGGGGCCGAACTACGCCATCACCACCGCTTGCACCACCGGCACCCACAGCATTGGCATGGCCGCTCGCAACATCGCCTATGGCGAGGCGGACGTGATGATCGCCGGCGGTGCGGAAATGGCCGCCTGTGGCCTGGGTATCGGCGGTTTCGCGGCGGCCCGCGCGCTGTCCACCCGCAATGACGATCCGGCCGCCGCCAGCCGGCCGTGGGACAAGGGCCGCGATGGCTTCGTCCTGGCCGACGGCTCCGGCGCCGTGGTTCTGGAAGAGCTGGAGCACGCCAAGGCCCGTGGTGCGACCATCTATGCCGAGCTGATCGGTTTCGGCATGAGCGGCGATGCGTTCCATATGACCTCGCCGCCCGAGGATGGCGCCGGTGCCGCTCGCTGCATGACCAATGCCTTGCACGATGCGGGGGTCAATCCCGAGCAGGTCGACTACATCAACGCCCACGGCACTTCGACTCCGGCAGGCGACCTGGCCGAGGCGTCGGCGGTGAAGTCGGTGTTCGGCGAGCATGCGTACCGACTGTCGGTCAGCTCGACCAAGTCGATGACCGGCCACCTGCTCGGCGCCGCCGGCGCAGTGGAGGCCATCTTCAGCGTGCTGGCGATCCGCGACCGCATCGCGCCGCCGACCATCAACCTGGACGAGCCGGACGAAGGCTGCGACCTGGACTTCGTGCCCCACCAGGCCAAGGAACGCAATATCGACGTGGTGTTGTCCAACTCCTTCGGCTTCGGCGGCACCAACGGCTCGCTGGTGTTCCGCCGGTTCAACGGCTGATGCTGGACTGGGTCGACGGTCGCCCGGCGCAGACGCTGCCCATCAAGGATCGCGGTCTCGCCTATGGCGATGGCCTGTTCGAGACCATCGCCGTCAAGGACGGTCGGCCCAGGTTCCTGGCGCGCCATCTGGCGCGCCTCTTCGATGGCTGCGCACGCCTGGCCATCCCGTGCGACCAGGCGCTGCTGCGTGACGAGCTGCAAGCGTTCTGCGCGGCGCTGGGCGATGGCGTCGCCAAGCTGATCCTGACCCGTGGCGACGGCCAGCGCGGCTACGCGCCGGCTATCCCGTCAACACCGCGGCGGATTCTCCAGGGCAGCGTCTTCCCCGCCTATCCGCCCGGCAACGCCGAGCAGGGGGTGCGGCTGTTCCCGTGCCAGACCCGCCTGGCGGAGCAGCCGAGACTGGCAGGGTTGAAGCATCTCAATCGCCTCGAACAGGTGCTCGCCCGCTCCGAATGGCAGGATGGCGAACATGCCGAAGGCCTGATGCGCGATCTGTCCGGACGCGTGGTCGAGGGGGTGTTCAGCAACCTGTTCCTGGCCAAGGGTGGCGTGCTGCTCACTCCCGAACTCTCGCGCTGCGGCGTCGCCGGGGTGATGCGCGCCGAGTTGCTGGAGCAGGCTGTGCAACAAGGTATTTCCGTGCAGGAGCGGGATATCGCGTACGCTGAACTGCTGGATGCCGATGAAGTCTTCCTCTGCAACAGCCTGTACGGCATCTGGCCGGTTAGGGCGCTGGGGGCACGCGACTGGCCC
Organism: Zestomonas carbonaria; assembly: GCF_904061905.1. GTDB lineage: Bacteria > Pseudomonadota > Gammaproteobacteria > Pseudomonadales > Pseudomonadaceae > Aquipseudomonas > Aquipseudomonas carbonaria. Next base: position 3,632 of record NZ_CAJFCI010000041.1, on the reverse strand, counting down.
GTTGGTCCGCTCACCCGTAAACTGCGGGACATCATTCGCGATCTGGATTGTTGAGTAGTGATACGTAGAGTGCTTCTGCTGCTGGAGGTCGGCCTGCTGTTGGCTGGCTTGCTGGTGGCGACAGCCGCCTGGCAGCAACGCGCCGCCTTGCAGCAACCCCTGGCGGTGGCCGGCGAGCGGTTGGTGGAAGTGCCCGCGGGTGCCACGCCGGGCGGCATGCTGAATCGTCTGGAGAGCGAAGGCGTCCTGCACGGTGCCTTCTGGCTGCGCCTGTATTGGCGCTTCAACCTGGCCGAGCAACCCTTGCACAGCGGCGAGTACCGCCTCGTTGCGGGGCAGCGTGCGATCGACCTGCTCGATCTGTGGCGGCGCGGCGAGGTGGTGCAATACAGCCTGACCCTGGTCGAGGGCTGGAACTTCCGTCAGGTGCGTGCCGCCCTGGCGCGCCAGGACAAGCTCAAGCAGACCCTCGCCAATGTCAGCGACGCCGAGCTGATGGCGCGGCTCGGGCGGCCGGGCCAGCACCCCGAGGGGCGTTTCTTCCCGGATACCTATCGCTATGTCCAGGGGACGAGCGATCTCGATCTGCTCAAGCAGGCCCATGCCCGGCTCGAAGAGGTCCTGGCCGATGAGTGGCAGGGCAGGTCGGGCGATCTGCCCTATGGCGATCCCTACCAGGCGCTGATCATGGCTTCGCTGATCGAAAAGGAGACCGGCGTTCCCGAAGAGCGCAAGCAGATCGCCGGCGTGTTCGTCCGCCGCCTGCGCATGGGCATGCTGCTGCAGACCGACCCCACGGTGATCTATGGCATGGGCGAGCGCTACAACGGCAGGATCACCCGTGCCGACCTGCGTGAGCCGACCCCCTACAACACCTACGTGATTTCCGGCATGCCGCCTACGCCGATTTCCATGGTGGGGCGCGAGGCCATCCACGCCGCCCTGCACCCCCAGCCTGGCAAGAGCCTGTATTTCGTCGCACGGGGCGACGGCAGCCACGTCTTCTCCGATGACCTGGATGCGCACAATCGTGCGGTGCGTGAGTACCAGCTCAATCGCCGCGCCGGTTATCGTTCCAGTCCGGCAGCCATCCCGGACACCGCAACCAACAAGGACAGCCAGTGAGCGGCCTGTTTATCACCCTGGAAGGCCCGGAAGGCGCCGGAAAAAGCACTAACCGCGACTACCTGGCCGAGCGTCTGCGCGAGCGCGGCGTGGAAGTCCTGCTGACCCGTGAACCGGGAGGCACCCCACTGGCCGAGCGCATCCGCGAGCTGCTGCTGGCACCCAGCGCCGAGCCGATGGCGGTGGATACCGAGCTGTTGCTGGTCTTCGCCGCCCGTGCGCAGCACCTGGCGGAAGTCATCCGTCCGGCCTTGCAGCGAGGCATCGTGGTCCTCTGCGACCGCTTCACCGACGCCACCTATGCCTACCAGGGAGGAGGGCGTGGCGTGCCGGAGGCGCGTATCGCCGAGCTCGAACGCTTCGTGCAGGGCTCGCTGCGCCCGGACCTGATCCTGGTGTTCGACCTGCCGGTCGAGGTCGGCCTGGCACGGGCGGCCGCGCGTGGCCGTCTGGACCGTTTCGAGCAGGAAGGGCGCGAGTTCTTCGACGCCGTGCGGCAAACCTATCTGCGGCATGCCGCATCGTCACCGGACCGCTACCGGATCATCGATGCCGCGCAACCCCTGGAGCAGGTGCAACAGGTGCTCGATGAGCTGTTGCCGCAATTGCTGGAGCGGATCGGTGGCTGAAGCTTATCCCTGGCAGGAATCGCTCTGGCAGCAACTGACCAGACGCGAGAGGCACGCCCATGCCTATCTGTTGCACGGCCCGGCCGGCATCGGCAAGCGCGCGCTGGCCGAGCGGCTGTTGGCCCGCCTGCTGTGCCGCAGCCCGGAGAACCTGGAGGCCTGTGGGCACTGCAAGGCTTGCCAACTGCTTGCCGCCGGTACCCACCCGGATGTGTTCGTTCTCGAGCCGGAGGAGGCGGATAAGGCGATCAAGGTCGACCAGGTGCGCGACCTCGTGGCCTTCGTGGCGCAAACCGCGCAACTGGGCGGGCGCAAGCTGGTGCTGGTCGAGCCGGTAGAGGCGATGAACCTGAACGCCTCCAATGCCTTGCTCAAGAGTTTGGAGGAGCCTTCCGGCGATACCGTGTTGCTGCTGGTCAGCCATCAGCCCAGCCGCCTGCTGCCGACGGTGAAGAGCCGTTGCGTGCAGATGGCTTGCCCGCTGCCCGATGAAGCCACGGGGCTGGCCTGGCTGGCGCAGGCACTGCCGGACAGCGGCGAGGAGGAGCGCCGCGAGCTGCTCGCCCTGGCCGCCGGCTCGCCGTTGACTGCCTTGCGCTTGCAGGAGCAGGGCGTGCGGGAGCAGCGCGCACTGGTGGTCGAAGGCGTGAAGAAGCTGCTCAAGCAACAACAGGCACCCAGCCAGTTGGCCGAAAGCTGGAACGCGGTATCGTTGCTGCTGCTGTTCGACTGGTTCTGCGACTGGGCGCAACTGATCCTGCGCTACCAGTTGACCCGCGACGAAGAGGGGCTGGGCGCCACGGACATGCGCAAGGTCGTCCAGTACCTGGCCGACAAGTCGGCGCAGGCCAAGGTTCTCGCCTTGCAGGACTGGTTGCTCGAGCAACGCCAGAAAGTCCTGTCCAAGGCCAACCTCAACCGTGTCTTGCTTCTCGAAGCCCTCTTGGTGCAGTGGGCAAGCCTGCCTGGACAAGGCTAGAATCCGACTGGACCATCAGCTAGGAATGCCGCATGAGCTTGCCACCCAACCTTGGCCCCCGAAATGGAATCCTGTCCCTGACCATCAAGGACAAGTCCGTGCTCTATGCCGCCTACATGCCGTTCATCAAGAACGGGGGGCTGTTCATTCCTACCAACAAGAGCTACAAGCTCGGCGATGAAGTGTTCATGCTGCTCAACCTGATGGAAGAGCCGGAGAAGATCCCGGTGGCCGGCAAGGTAGTGTGGATCACCCCGAAAGGCGCCCAGGGCAACCGCGCCGCCGGTGTCGGTGTGCAGTTCAACGATGGCGACAACACCGCCCGCAACAAGATCGAGACCTATCTGGCCGGGGCGCTGACCTCGGATCGTCCGACTCATACGATGTGAGGCGGGAAGCAAAAGCCGATTAAGAGCGCTGGAGGTTGGAGAGGGCTGGACGAAAAGGCGGTCCGGCTTTTGTAGGGTGTGCTGTGCGCACTGCTTTACCCTGGCGCGGGCAGGGTGGTTCGCCGGAAACATAGGTGTTGGCCCTGGATCGGTGCGCACGGCGCACCCTACGTGAAAGCTTCTCCCTCGACCGTCATCCCCGCGCACGCGGAACAGCCACGTAGCCCGGATGCAATCCGGGAGGGCTTCCCCGGATTTCACCGGGCTACCTGCCCGCTGTTGTAGGAGCCAGCTTGCTGGCGATGCTTTGGCGGTGCCGGGGTTCGCGCGCATGGCGCGCTCCTACAGGTCGACATCGATGTTGACCTGTAGGATCGGCGGGGACGCCCAGTTCCATGGCCGCGAAAAAAGGGGTTCTTCGCGGACTCAGGGGAAAGAGCGAGTTGACAGTCAGGGAAATGGGTAAATTGGCAGTCGCCAAACGAACCAACCCCCACCCCCTGCTGCCGC
>NZ_CAJFCI010000040.1 GCF_904061905.1 Zestomonas carbonaria | reverse complement strand
CCCCACTTTCCTCTCCACCCCATCCCCCACTAGGATGAACCCTCCCCAGGCAGGAGGCCCGTCATCCATGTCCCATCGCTCATCCCACACAGGCAGCCCGACATGCTGATCGGCATCCTGCTCGTGCTCACCTGGCTGGTCCTGCTGATCCGCTACCCGGCCAAGGCCCTGCCGATCTCTGGGGCCGCGCTGATCGGGCTGATGCTGGTCGGCTCCTGGCTGTACTGGCAGGACCTGCGCGAGAGGCGCCACCTGGCCCATCTCGAACTGCGCATCGCCTACGCCCCCGATCGCTGCTCGGCCGACCGCCCGCTGGCCCTCGACCTGAAGAACGGCAGCCGCGTACCGTTGCAGGAGCTGCGCTTCGAAGTCGCCGCCTACCGGCCGGGCGACACCGTCAACCTGGCACGCAACCTCTACGACGCCCCGCGCTATCGCGGCCCCGGCGAACTGCTGCCCGGCGAGACCTGGCACGACTGCCTGCCGCTGCCGACCCTGCGCCCCGGCTATCGCCCGGCCACCCTGGAGTTCCGCGCCGAACGCCTGCAGGGCAGCTTCGCCGATTGAAAGAGCTGGGCGGATGGCACAAACCTGACCGCCCGCACGAACCAACCCCCTCTCCCTCCGGAGCGGGGCGCGCAGCCAGGGTTGGGGTGAGGGGCACAAGCTTCGAATAGCGCCGAGCCAAGAAAACCGATATCGACCACCAGCCAGCAAAAGACCAACAAGGAACCCCCAATGCCCCAGCCCATCGCCCTGATCACCGGTTGCTCCAGCGGCATCGGCCGCGCCCTCGCCGACGCCTTCCAGGCCGCCGGCTATGAAGTCTGGGCCACCGCCCGCAAGGCCGAGGATGTCTCTGCCCTGGCTGCCGCCGGCTTCGTCGCCGTGCAACTGGACGTCAACGACGAGACCGCCGTCGCCGCGCTCGGCGAACGGCTGGCGCGGGACACCGCGGGGCTCGACGTGCTGATCAACAACGCCGGCTACGGCGCCATGGGCCCGCTGCTCGACGGCGGCGCCGAAGCCCTGCGCCGGCAACTGGAAACCAACGTGGTGGCCATCGTCGGCGTCACCCGCGCGCTGTTCCCGGCGCTGCGCGCCAAGCGCGGCCTGGTGGTCAACATCGGCAGCGTTTCCGGCGTGCTGGTCACTCCCTTCGCCGGCGCCTACTGCGCCTCCAAGGCGGCGGTGCACGCGCTGACCGACGCCCTGCGCCTGGAACTGGCGCCGTTCGGCATCGACGTCATGGAAGTCCAGCCCGGCGCCATCGCCTCCAGCTTCGGCAACAACGCCAGCCACGAAGCCGAACAACTGATCCGCGAAGACTCGCACTGGTGGCCGATCCGCGACGGCATCCGCGCCCGCGCCAAGGCCTCCCAGGACAATCCCACCCCCGCCAGCGAGTTCGCCCGCGACCTGCTCGCCGCCGTGCGCAAGAGCAAGCGCCCGCGCCTGCTGCGTCTCGGCAACGGCAGCCGCACGCTGCCGCTCATGGCCGCGCTGTTGCCCAAGGGGCTGCTGGAAACGGCGCTGAAGAAGCGCTTCGGGCTGAACCAGGTGCTCTGAACGACAACCCACCAGGTCCTCATCGCATGCGTCTATGGTCGCTCCATCCCGGCTATCTCGACCCACAGGGCCTGGTCGCCCTGTGGCGGGAAGCCCTGCTCGCCCAGGCGGTACTGCGCGGGGAAACCCGTGGCTACCGCAACCACCCGCAGCTCGAACGCTTCCGGCAGCACCCGGATGCGCTGTCCGCCATCTCGCACTACCTGCAAGCGGTGCAGGCCGAGGCCGAAAGCCGTGGCTACCGGTTCGACAAGAGCAAGATCGCGCCGCCTGGCCCCGCGTTGACGCTCGACGTCACCGCCGGGCAGGTCGCCTACGAATGGGCGCACCTGATGGCCAAGCTGTCCGTGCGCAACCCGGAGCTGCACCGGCAATGGGTGGCGACCACGGAGCCGCGAATCCATCCCCTGTTCAACGTGCGGGACGGGGACATCGAACCCTGGGAGCGCCCGCCCGGTGGACGCGCATGATGTGAACCTCGCCCGGCCCGGTGGACGAGTCCAGCGCGCCGGATCGCAAGCGAGGGCGCCATCGCTTGTATCCTTGCCAGACGCCCCACAGGAGCCAACGCCCCATGCAGCCTCTGATATCCAACGGGCTCTGCCTGCGCCCCTTCGTTGCCAGCGATGCCGAGGCCTTCGCCCAGGCCGTCAACGAGTCGGTCGACTCGGTCAGCCCCTGGCTCCCCTGGTGCCATGCCGGCTATATGCCAGCCGAAGCGCTGCAATGGTTTTCCCTCTGCGAACGCAGCCTCGCGGAGCAGACAGCGTACGAGCTGGGCATCTTCTCCACGACCGGCGAATTCCTCGGTGGCATCGGCCTGAACCACATCAGCCGGGAATGCAACCTGTGCAACCTCGGCTACTGGGTGCGCCAGTCGCAACAGGGCAAGGGCATCGCGCCACGGGCGACGCGGCTGCTGGCCGACTTCGGCCTCACGGTACTGGGGCTGACACGCATCGAGATCGTCGCCGCCGTGGACAACGAACCGAGCAGAGCGGTCGCCAGGAAGGTCGGCGCGACCTTCGAAGGCGTGGCGCGCAACCGGCTGTTCATTCAGGGCCGACCGGTCGATGCGGCGATCCATGCGCTGATTCCATCCACGAACCGGCCATGACGTGCCCGCCACCAGCGGTTAGGCTCTCGACTGTCCATCGATCAGGGAACGACGCCATGAGTACCGACTGCCTGTTCTGTCGCATCGCCAACGGCCAGGTGCCGGCGCATCGGATCTACGAGTCGGAGCGGGTGCTGGCCTTCCTCGACATCCACCCGATCCGCAGCGGCCATGTGCAGATCATCCCGCGTGAGCACTTCGCCTATTACGACGACCTGCCGGGCGAGATCGCCGCCGAGATCATGAGCGTCGGCCAGCGCCTGGCGCCGATCCTGCGCCGCCGCTTCGATGTGCGGCGGGTCGCCTTCCTGTTCACCGGCGGCGACATCCCCCACGCGCACGCCCACGTGGTGCCGATGGTGGCGCACACCGACATCACCTCGCGGCGCTACATCGTCGAGGACAACCTCACCTTCCGCGACACCCCGCGCGTGCCGGACGCCGAACTGGCGGCAACGGCGCGGATGCTCCGGGAGTCCCTGGCATGAACGGCATCGCGGTGCGCTACTACGCCGTCGCCGGCATCGCCGCCACGGTGCTGCTCAACCTGCTGCTGCGCGGCTTCGTGCGGGTCGGCGGGATCTTCGCCACGCTGGTCGTCGCCGCCCTGGTGGCCGCCGGGATGGCGCTGTGGTTCCGCTGGCAACAGCGGCGCGCGCCCTCGCCCGGCGAACGCTGGCGCCTGACCGGCCTGTACGCCGCCGGCCTCGGCGTGCTCTACCTCGTCCTGCTGCTGATGATGTTCCTCCAGGACACGCCCAGCCCGATGGGCATGGCGCTGTTCTTCATCCACTACCTGCTCTATCCGCTCAGCCTCTGGCTGGCCCTCTCGCCCCGGGTGCTCGGCTCCCGACCGTAGGGCGCACCCGGCAAGAACGATCGCCCGCCATACAGCGATTGCCCTGGCACTCGTACTTTCCTTACACTTGAGAACAGTTAGCATTTGATAACCATCCTGCCCTGGAGCCTTCGGTCGTGCCGACCAGCAAGACCGCCCCGGACCACGCCCTGCAACGCCTCTACCTCGACAACCATGGCTGGTTGCGCGGCTGGTTGTGGCGCAAGCTCGGCTGCCCGGACAGCGCCGCCGACCTGGCCCAGGACACCTTCCTGCGCATCCTCAATGCCCGTGAAACACCGGTCATCCGCGAGCCCCGGGCGTTCCTGACCACCATCGCCAAGCGCGTGCTGGCCAACCACTACCGCCGCCAGGACATCGAACGCGCCTACCTGGAAACCCTCGCCAGCCTGCCGGTGGACGAAGTGCCGTCGGAGGAAAGCCGGGCGATCATCCTGGAGACCCTGCTGGAGTTGGACCGCCTGCTCGACGGCCTGCCCAGGCTGGCCCGCCAGGCGTTCCTGCTGGTGCAACTGGACGGGTTGACCTACCCCGAAGTCGCCGCCCAGCTCGGCATCTCGCTGTCCAGCGTGAAGCGCTACCTGGCCAAGGCCGCGCAGCAATGCTATTTCGCCGAGCTCGACTGACATGAGCGACTCCACCTCCTTGATCAGCCCCACCGTCGCCGCCCAGGCGGTGCAGTGGCTGGTCGAGCTGCAGGACGGCGAACCCAGTGCCCAGCGCCGCCAGGACTGGGCCGCCTGGCGCGCGGCCGCGCCGGAACACGAGCAGGCCTGGCAGCGCATCGAGACGGTCAACCGCCGCCTGCGCGGCCTGCCCACCGACCTCGCCCACCGCGCATTGGGCGCGCCATCCTCGCGCAGCCGCCGCGACGCGCTGAAAGCGCTCAGCGTACTGCTCGGCGCCGGCGTCGTCGGCTGGCAGGCGCTGGAACACAAGCCCTGGCAACCCTGGCTGGCCGACCACCACACCGGCGTCGGCGAACGCCGCGACCTGACCCTCGCCGACGGCACCCGCCTGGTGCTGAACACCGACAGCGCGGTGAACGTCCGCTTCGACCAGGGCCAGCGGCTGATCGACCTGCGGCGCGGCGAGATCCTGCTTCAGGGCGCCGCCGACCCCCGCCCGCTGCGGGTGATCACCCCGCAGGGGCTGGTCGACCGCGCCGGTCCGCAGTTCAGCGTGCGGCTGGATGCCCGGCTCAGCCGGGTCAGCCTGTTCGACGGCAGCGCCGCGATCCAGCCGAGTGTGCACAGCGGTGTGCCGCTACGGCTCGAGGCAGGCCAGCAGGTCAGCTTCGACACCCACAGGATCGGTACGCCTGGCGCGCTGGACGAGAACAGCCGCGCCTGGACCCGGGGCATGCTGATCGCCAGCGGCATGCGCCTGGCCGACTTCCTCGCCGAACTGTCCCGCTACCGCCACGGCCGCCTGGGCTGCGACCCGTCCATCGCCGACCTGCGCCTCTCCGGCAGCTACCCGCTGGACGACAGCGAACGCATCCTCGCCCTGCTGCCCAAGGCCCTGCCCGTCGAAGTACGCCACTTCACCCGCTACTGGGTCAGCGTGCGCCCGCGCTCGGCGTGATGTGGGGAACCCACCCCACGGGCTCCGCTCGACGCAGGCGACTCAGGCCACTCCATGGATGCGGGAGAGAATCACAGCCCTTCAGGCTACTCGAACAGAACCCTCTCCGGAGGGAGAGGGAGCTGGCCGTGCAAACCGATCCCTCTTCGGCAAGAACGAACCTCAACGCTTCTTAGGCTTGCCCTTGGACCTCTTCTTGCCCTTGGGCAGCGGCAGGGCGCGTTCGAAGGCCTGGCGCATCTCGTTCAGGCGCTTGTCGTTGAGATCGTGGATGCGCTTCTCGCGCTCGGTGTTGAAGTCGATCAGCTTGTCGTCTGGATTCATGCGGGCGACCGGATCAGGCGAAAGGTCAGGTTCAGGCGCGGCGCGCAGGCTTGGCGCGTCTTCGCCACTTGGTGCTGCCAATGATGCTGTGTCGCGCCGGCCATGACCAGCAGCGAACCGTGTTCCAGCAGCAATGAATGCTCGATACGGCTGCCACCCTTTCGGCGCAGGTCGAAGCGCCGCGCGCCGCCCAGGCTCAGCGAAGCGACCAGCGGATGCGCTCCCAGCTCGGGCTCGTCGTCGCTGTGCCAGCCCATCGAGTCCTGGCCGTCGCGGTAATAGTTGAGGAGAACGCCGTTGAGCGGCTGGCCGCACTCGGCCTCGACCCGCCGGCGGATTTCGGCGAGCAGCGGCGTCCAGGGCAAGGGCTCGTGGCTCAGGCCGGAATAGCGGTAGCGCGCCTCGGCGTCCCCGTACCAGGCCACCTGCCGTGGCACCGGATAGAAACGCCCGTGCAGGAACACCTGCGGCTGTTGCCAGGGCGTCCGCGCGACCAGTTCGTCGAACCAGCACCCGGCCTCGCCCGCCGCCACCCAGCCGGGCAGCAGGCGCAGTTCGGCATCGGGCAATTCAAGCGGACAATCGGCGAACAGGCTCACTCACACCTCGACATCCACCCACAACCCCTGGCGCGGCAGGCCTTCCAGCAGGTCGAGGTCTTCCTCGGCGACTTCGCCGGCGGCCAGTTGCTCGGCCGTGTAGCGCTGGCGGCGGCGCTGCTGGTCGCGCTGGCGATCGACCTCTTCCTGGGCATCGCGCTGCCGCAGACCGACGCCCTCGCCGCCGGAACCGGCCTGCGGCGGCGTCACCGGTTGCACGTCCGGGCGCGGCTTGGGCACGTCCTGCTGGGTGGTGACCGGCACCAGGCTATGGGGGATGGGTGGCAGCATCGATCAGTACGCCTCCAGGCGTGCCTCCTTTGGTCAGACTGTCGGCCGGCGGCCCGTCGACTTGAGGATGCGCTCGCTACACTTTCCCGACAAGACTCGCCGGCCCCGCCGTGCGGCTTTGGCCTGGGCCCGGTGAATCCGTTACCATACGCGGCTTTTTCATCGGGGAGACAGGCATGGCGCAATACGTACCGGGGCAACGCTGGATCAGTGACAGCGAAGCGGAGTTGGGCTTGGGCACCATCCTCACCCAGGATGACCGGATGCTCACCGTGCTTTACCCGGCCACCGGCGAGACCCGCCTGTATTCCCTGCGCAACGCCCCGCTGACCCGCGTGCGCTTCGCCCCGGGCGACGAGATCACCCATTTCGAAGGCTGGAAGATGATCGTCCGCGAGGTCGAGGACATCGACGGCCTGCTGGTCTACCACGGCCTCGACGGCCAGCACCAGGTCGCCTGCCTGCCGGAAACCCAGCTCTCCAACTTCATCCAGTTCCGCCTGGCCAGCGACCGCCTGTTCGCCGGCCAGATCGACCCGCTGCCCTGGTTCGCCCTGCGCTACCGCACCCTGGAACACACCAGCCAGTTGCTGCAATCGTCGCTCTGGGGCCTGTGCGGCGCCCGTGCCCAGCCGATCCCGCACCAGTTGCACATCGCCCGCGAAGTGGCCGACCGCGTCGCCCCGCGCGTGCTGCTGGCCGACGAAGTGGGCCTCGGCAAGACCATCGAGGCCGGCCTGGTGATCCATCGCCGGCTGCTGTCCGGGCGCGCCAACCGGGTGCTGATCCTGGTTCCGGAAAACCTCCAGCACCAGTGGCTGGTGGAGATGCGCCGGCGCTTCAACCTGCAGGTGGCGCTGTTCGACGCCGAGCGCTTCGCCGAAAGCGATGCCAGCAACCCGTTCGAAGACACCCAGTTGGCGCTGGTCGCCCTGGAATGGCTGGTCGGCGACGAGCGCGCCCAGGATGCCCTGTTCGCCGCCGGCTGGGACCTGCTGGTGGTCGACGAGGCGCACCACCTGGTCTGGCACCCTGAACAGGCCAGCGCCGAATACCGCCTGGTCGAGCAACTGGCCCAGGTGACGCCCGGCGTGCTGCTGCTCACCGCCACCCCCGAACAGCTCGGCCAGGACAGCCACTTCGCCCGCCTGCGCCTGCTCGATCCACACCGTTTCCACGATCTCGAAGCGTTCCGCGCGGAAAGCGCCAACTACAAGCCGGTCGCCGAAGCGGTGCAGGAACTGCTCGACGACGGCCGGCTGTCCGAACAGGCCCACGCGACCATCGCCAGGTTCCTCGGCGCCGAGGGCGAAGCGCTGCTCGCCGCGGTCACCGACGGCGACATCCAGGCCAGCGCGCGCCTGACCCGCGAGCTGATCGACCGCCACGGCACCGGCCGCCTGCTGTTCCGCAACACCCGCGCCGCCGTGCGCGGTTTCCCGGAGCGCCAGGTGCATCCCTACCCGCTGGCCACCCCGGACGAATACCGCGCCCTGGAACCCGGCGAGCACCCCGAGCTGTACCCGGAAGTGCAGTACCAGGCGCAGGCCGAGAACGGCGACGTAGCCCGCTGGTGGCGCTTCGACCCGCGCGTCGACTGGCTGATCGACACCCTCAAGATGCTCAAGAAGTTCAAGGTGCTGGTGATCTGCGCCCACGCCGAGACCGCCATGGACCTGGAAGATGCCCTGCGCGTGCGCTCCGGCATCCCGGCCACGGTGTTCCACGAGGGCATGAGCATCCTCGAACGCGACCGCGCCGCCGCCTACTTCGCCGACGAGGAGTTCGGCGCCCAGGTGCTGATCTGCTCCGAGATCGGCAGCGAAGGCCGCAACTTCCAGTTCAGCCACCACCTGGTGCTGTTCGACCTGCCGTCCCACCCGGACCTGCTCGAACAGCGCATCGGCCGCCTCGACCGCATCGGCCAGCAGCACACCATCCAGTTGCACGTGCCTTATCTGGAAGGCGGCCCGCAGGAGCGCCTGTTCCAGTGGTACCACCAGGCGCTGAACGCCTTCCTGGCCACCTGCCCGACCGGCAACGCCCTGCAACAGCGGTTCGGTTCGCGGCTGCTGCCGCTGCTGGAAGCCGGCAACGACAGCGCCTGGCAGGCGTTGTTGAACGAAGCCAAGACCGAGCGCGAGCGCCTGGAAAGCGAGCTGCACAGCGGCCGCGACCGCCTGCTGGAACTCAACTCCAGTGGCGCCGGCGAAGGCCAGGCACTGGCCGAGGAGATCATCGAGCAGGACGACCAGTTCGCCCTGCCGATCTATATGGAGGCGCTGTTCGACGCCTTCGGCATCGACAGCGAGGATCACTCGGAGAACGCCCTGATCCTGCGCCCCAGCGAGAAGATGCTGGACGCCAGCTTCCCGCTCGGCGACGACGAGGCGGTGACCATCACCTACGACCGCGAACAGGCGCTGTCCCGCGAGGACATGCAGTTCCTCACCTGGGAGCACCCCATGGTGCAGGGCGGCATGGACCTGGTGCTGTCCGGCTCGATGGGCAACACCGCGGTGGCGCTGATCAAGAACAAGGCGCTCAAGCCCGGCACCGTGCTGCTCGAGCTGCTGTTCGTCAGTGAAGTGGTCGCGCCGCGCCAGTTGCAACTGGCGCGCTTCCTGCCGCCGGCCGCACTGCGCGTGCTGCTGGACGCCAACGGCAACGACCTGGCCGAAAAGGTCTCGTTCGACAAGCTCAACGACCAGCTCGAAGCCGTGCCGCGCGCCAGCGCCAACAAGTTCGTGCAGGCCCAGCGCGACCAGTTGGCCCAGCAGATCAACGCCGCCGAAGCCAAGATCGCGCCGCGCCACGCCGAGCGCGTCGCCGAAGCCAAGCAGCGCCTGGCCGCCGACCTCGACGAGGAACTGGCGCGCCTGACCGCCCTGCAAGAGGTCAACCCGAGCGTGCGCGACAGCGAGCTGGACGCCCTGCGCACCCAGCGCGAACAGGGCCTGGAAATGCTCGACAAGGCGGCGCTGCGCCTGGAAGCCATCCGCGTGATGGTGGCCGGCTAAAGCCAACGCGCCTTCATCGGTGCGCCGTGCGCACCGATGAAGGAGCGGCCCCTGCGCTTCCGACCGAACACCGAGCCCCTAAACGGTGCGCGCGGCCTACCCTTCCCCCATCAGCACCGCCTGCTCCCGATCGCACAGGGCCAGGAGGAAATCCCACACCAGCCGCAGGCGCACCGAGCGGTGCAGCTCGCGGCGGGTACACATCCAGTATTCCCGCTCGATGAACTCTTCCGGCAGCACCGGCACCAGCAACGGATCGCGCTGCCCCATGAAGCGCGGGAGGATCGCCAGGCCGACGCCGGCCTGCGCCGCCTGTTGCTGGGCGACCACGCTGGTGCTGCGGAACACCACCTGGGGATGGCGGCAGAAGCTGTGGTGGAACATCAGCTCCTGGGTGAACAACAGGTCGTCGACGTAGCCGATCCACTGGTGCTTGCCCAGGTCGTCGCGACTGCGCAGCGGCGGCGCCTGCTCCAGGTAGCGCGGGCTGGCGAACAGGCTCAGGCGATAGCGGGTCAGGCGGCGGCTGATCACCAGGTCGGCGTTGGGCCGCTCCAGGGTGATGGCGATGTCCGCCTCGCGGTTGGTGATGCTGACGAAGCGCGGCACCGACACCAGCTCCACCTCCAACCCCGGATACTGGCGCATCAGCTCGACCAGGCGCGAAGCCAGGAAAGCGTTGCCCAGCCCCTCGGTGACGCCGATGCGCACCTGGCCCAGCGGCGCGATGCCCTGGCTCATGTCCTCCTGGGCAAGCAGCGCGGTGTTCTCCATGGCCTCGGCGTGCTTGAGCAGCGTCAGCCCCGCCGGGGTCAACTGGTAGCCGCCGGTGTGCTGGGCGAATAACTGGGTGCCGAGCTCACGTTCGAGGTTCTCGATGTGCCGCGCCACCGTGGCGTGGGTGGTGCTCAGGCGCCTGGCGGTGGTCAGCAGGCGGCCGCTGCGGTGCAGCTCGAGGAAGTAGCGCAGGTCGTTCCAGTCGAACATTCATTGGCCCCGCTGTTAGAAAACGCACAACCACTGACCAGAAACGAGCGTTTTTTTATCGCAGACGAACGGCTAGCCTCAATCACCGACAAGAAAAACACAACGGGATTCGCCATGCCCCAGGCACTGGACTCATACGACTACCTCATCGTCGGCGCCGGTCCCGCCGGCTGCCTGCTGGCCAACCGGCTGTCCGCCGATCCCGCCAACCGGGTGCTGCTGCTCGAAGCCGGCGGCAAGGACGATTACCCCTGGATCCACATCCCTGTCGGCTACCTCTACTGCATCGGCAACCCGCGCACCGACTGGTGCTTCGACACCGAGGCGGTACCCGGCCTGGGCGGCCGCGCGCTGAAATACCCGCGCGGCCGGGTGCTCGGCGGCTGCTCGTCGATCAACGGGATGATCTACATGCGCGGCCAGGCCCGCGACTACGACGGCTGGGCCGCCGAGGGCAATGCCGGCTGGGCCTGGAAGGATGTGCTGCCGCTGTTCCTCGGCATGGAGGACCACTTCAGCGGCGGGAACGCGCTGCATGGCGCCGGCGGCGAATGGCGGGTGGAATGCCAGCGGCTGTCCTGGGAAATCCTCGATGCCTTCCGCGAGGCGGCGGCGCAGGTCGGCATCGCCAGCGTCGACGACTTCAACGGCGGCGACAATGAAGGCTGCGGCTACTTCCAGGTCAACCAGCGCGGCGGCGTGCGCTGGAATGCCTCGAAAGCCTTCCTGCAGCCGATCGCCAAACGACCGAACCTCACCGTGCTGACCGGCGTCGAGGCGCAGCGGCTGATCCTCGAAGACAGCCGCGCCCGTGGCCTGGTGGTGGACTGGCAAGGAGGACGGCGCGAACTGCGCGCGCGCCGCGAAGTGATCCTCTGCGCCGGCGCCATCGGCTCCCCGGCCATCCTGCAACGCTCGGGAATCGGCCCGCGCGACCTGCTGGAACGGCTCGGCATCGGCGTGCGCCACCGGCTGGAAGGCGTCGGCGGCAACCTCCAGGACCACCTGCAACTGCGCCTGGTCTACCGCATCAGCGGCGCACGCTCGCTCAACCGGATCGCCGCCACGCCTTGGGGCAAGCTGGGCATGGGCCTGGAATACCTGTTCAAGCGCAGCGGGCCGCTATCCATGGCACCCAGCCAGCTCGGCGCATTCGCCAGGTCCGATCCCGGCCAGGCTTCGGCCAACCTCGAATACCACGTGCAGCCGCTGTCGCTGGAGCGCTTCGGCGAGCCGCTGCACGACTTCCCGGCGTTCACCGCCTCGGTCTGCGACCTGCACCCGCAAAGTCGCGGCACGGCGCATATCCGCTCCGCCGACCCACGCGACAAGCCGCTGATCCAGCCCAACTACCTGAGCCACCCGGAAGACCTGCGGGTCGCCGCCGACGCCATCCGCCTGACCCGGCGCATCGTCGCCGCGCCGGCCCTGGCACGCTTCCGACCGGAAGAGTTCAAGCCGGGACCGGACTACCGCAGCGAGGAAGACCTGCACCGCGCGGCGGCGCAGATCGGCACCACCATCTTCCATCCCGCCGGCACCTGCCGCATGGGCCATGGCGCCGACGCGGTGGTCGACAGCCGGCTGCGTGTGCACGGCATCCCCGGCCTGCGCATCGCCGACGCCTCGATCATGCCGACCCTCACCTCGGGCAACAGTTGCTCGCCGGTGCTGGTGATCGCCGAGAAGGCCGCGCGGATGATCCTCGCCGACGCCGCCGGCCGGGTCGAAGCCATCCCCTCGGACGGGCAACCGCTCGAACGAACCGTCGCGCCGTAATCCACGGTAACTGAAGGGAGCTCCCTCCGGGGTGAGGAAGCGGAGTCGGCGGCTCCCGGATTGCATCCGGGCTACGACGGCCAGCACCGTAGGATGGGTCGAGGAGCGCAGCGACGATACCCATCACACCGCCATCCCCTTGCGGGAGAGGGGGCTAGTAGGGTGGGCCGGGCGACCCACCCTACGGTCATGTTGTCAGGCCGCGACCAGGGAGGAGCGCATCGCCGCCGCGTCGCGGCTGAAGCAGCGCGAGGCTTGCAGCAGCGCCAGCATGGTCAGCAGCAGCGCCACCGGGATCAGGAACAGCGCACCGTGCAGTCCCAGGGCCTTGTGGGCTTCGGTCAGCACGCTGGCACCTTCGGCCAGCATCGCCGAGTGGGCGAACTGGTCGGAGAAGAAGCCCACCACCAGCGGCCCCATGCCGCCGCCGAGCAGGTACAGCCCGGCGAAGAACAGCGCCATGGCGGTGGCGCGCAGGCGCGGCTCGATGACGTCCTGGATCGCGGTGTAGACGCAGGTATAGAAGTTGTAGGAGAACAGCCAGCCGATGCTGAAGATCGCCACGAAGACGCCTACCTCGACCCTGCCGAGCAGCATCGCGGTGCCGGTGGCGACCGCGGCGACCAGCATCGACAGGGCGCCGAGCAGCAGGCGGCCGCGTTCGGAATGCTGGTGCGCGCGGTCGGCGAGCCAGCCGCCGAGGGTCAGGCCGATCAGACCGGTGACCCCGACGATAACCCCGGCCGCCACCGCCGCCTGGCCCAGCGGCATCAGGAAGTAGCGTTGCAGCAGCGGCACCATGAAGGTGTTGCAGGCATAGGTGGCGAAGTTGAAGGTCAGCCCGGCCACCACCAGCCACCAGAAAGTACGGATCGACAGCACCTTGCGCAGCGGTTTTTCCACCGGCGCGCTCGTCACCTGAACCGTCTCGGCGGCACCGCGCTTCGGCTCCCTGATGAAGAACATGAACACCGCCAGCAGCAGCCCCGGCACCGCGGCGATGAAGAACGGCGCGCGCCAACTGTCGAATGCCTCGACCATCGCGCCGATGGTGAAGTACGCCAGCAGCAGACCCAGCGGCAGGCCGAGCATGAAGATACCCATGGCCCGCGCGCGCTTGTGCGCCGGGAACAGGTCGCCGATCAGCGAGTTGGCCGCCGGCGCGTAGCTGGCCTCGCCGATCCCCACGCCCATGCGTATCAGCAGGAAGCTCCAGAAGTTCCAGGCCAGGCCGTTCAGCGCGGTCAACCCGCTCCAAACCGCCAGGCCGCAACCCATGATCCGGCTGCGCATGCCAGTGTCGGCCATGCGCCCCAGCGGGATGCCGGCGATCGCGTAGACCACGGTGAAGGCGGTGCCGATCAGCCCGATCTGCAGGTCGCTGAGCGACCACTCGAGGCGGATCGGCTCGATGATGATCGCCGGGATGGTGCGGTCGAAGAAGTTGAACAGGTTGGCCAGGAACAGCAGGAACAGGATGCGCCAGGCGTGCGGCGCGAGTGGAGCATTCGACATGGGGAATCCCTTGTTGTTGTCCTTGGCGGCCGCACGGGGTGCCCTGCGCAGCCGGGGAGGCTCAATCTAGAGCCTAGGCCATCGCCTTGTCTGCCACTATTCAAAAGGTTGATGGCGGAGGGAAAGGCATCGGAGTCCTGTGCTCTTTATCACCGGGCCCTGGTTTCTGGGTCCCCGCGTTCGCGGGGATGACAGGGGTGGGTGCGGGAGCACGAGCGCAGCTCTTTCCCGTAGGGTGCACCGTGCGCACCGCTTGCCGAGGGGATGCACGGCGTATCTCCGGAAACGATGATAGGGGCCTCCGGATCGGTGCGCACGGCGCACCCTACCCGTGGAGCGAACTCTGTTCGCGAACCCTACAGATCAGCCCTTGCGCCACTCGGCCAGCCAGCCGAGCCCCGCCGCCGTTCCATGCTCGTCCGGCTTGTACTCGGCGCCCAGCCAGCCGTCGTAGCCGACCTCGCCCAGCGCCCGCAGCGCCGCCGCGAAATCCAGCGTGCCGCTGCCTGGCGCGCCCCGACCGGGGCAGTCGGCGAACTGCACGTGGCCGATCCGCCCGCGCAGTCGCGCGATGCTCGCCGGCAGGTCGAACCCCTGGCGGGCCATGTGGTAGAAGTCGAGTTGCGCCGCCAGATTGGGATGGTCGACCGCGTCGAGCAACTCGATCAGGTGCTCGGGCGTATTGATCAGGAAGCCGGGCATGTCCAGCGGATTGATCGCCTCCACCAGCAGGCGGATGCCGAGCACCTGGAACTCCTCGGCGGCCAGGCGCAGGTTGGCGGCCAGGGTTTGCAGCGCCTCGTCGCGGCCCACCCCCTCGGCCAGCCGGCCCGGCAGCACGTTGACGCAGGCCGGGCGCACCATCGCCGCGTAGGTCAGCGCCTCGCGCAGCGCGGCGGCGAAATCGTCGCGGCGCTCCGGCACGGCGGCCAGGCCGGGACCGCCGGTCATCAGGTCGCCGGCCGGCACGTTGATCAGCACCAGCGGCATGCCCGCCGCTTCCAGCGCCTCCTTCAGGCGCAGTGCCGGCACTTCGTAGGGGAACTGGATTTCCACACCGTCGAAACCGGCGGCCGCCGCCGCGACCACACGCTCGACCAGCGGCCGCTCGGCGAACAGCAGGGACAGGTTGGCTGCGATCTTCATGCCTGCGTCTCCCGATACAGTTCCACCAGGGTCGCCGGATCGCGCTCCAGGTTGCCCTGGCTGCCATGCAGGCGCATCAGTTGCGCGGCCAGGCCGCTCATCGGCGTCGCCCTGCCCTGCTCGCGGGACAGCTTGACCGCGGTGTCGAGGTCCTTGAGCAGCGTGCGCACGTGCCATTTGACCGGCTCGAAACGGCTCTCGGCCATCTGCGGGGCGAGGATCTGCAGCGGCTTGGAATCGGCGAAGCCGCCGGCCAGCGCCTCGGCGATCAGTGTCGCGTCGACGCCGGCCTGTTCGGCCAGGGCCACCACCTCGGCGATCACCAGGGCGTTGCAGGCGACGATCATCTGGTTGCAAACCTTGGTGACCTGGCCGGCACCGACTGCGCCCATATGGGTCACGCGCTGCCCCAGATGCGCCAGCACCGGGCGCACCCGGTCCAGATCCTCGGTGCGTCCACCGGCCATGATCGCCAGGGTCCCGGCCTCCGCGCCCAGGGTGCCGCCGGACACCGGGGTATCCAGCCAGTGCATGCCGGTGCGCGTTTCCAGCGCGCCAGCCATCTCGCGGGTGGCGGCCGGCTCCAGGCTGGAGAAGTCCACCAGCAACTGCCCGGCGCGCGCGCCCTCGACGACGCCGCCGGCGCCGAACACCACCTCGTGCACCACCGCCGTATTGGCCAGGCACAGCATCACCACGTCGGCTTCCCGGCACAACTCGGCCGGCGTTGCCACCTGCCGTGCGCCGGCGGCCACCAGCGGCGCACATTTGTCCGGGCTGCGGTTCCACACCGTCAGCGGGTAGCCCGCGGCGAGCAGGCGGCGGCACATCGGCAGGCCCATCAGGCCGATGCCGGCGAAAGCGAGGGAAGGAAGAGCGGCGGTCATGCGGTACTCCAGAACAAGGCCTTGCCCCGGCCATGGCACGGCGGGACGCGGGCAGATGGAATGCAACGGGCCCGCGCATGGCGGGCCCGGTCAGGCTACAGCAGGTTCTCAGTCACCCTTGAGCAGGCGGTCCAGGTCCACCGGTTCGCCGGGATGGGCGTTGAGCTTCTCGCGGATGTCCTCGAACATCGCATCGAATTCATGATGGTTGCGAAGGATCGGGCCAAAGCGTGGGTGGAAACCATGCTTGGCCGCCACGCGAGCGGCGACGCTGGCGAAGTTGAAGGCGGTGTCGCGGCGCAGCTCGAATTCTTCCTCGAACTTCTTCTCGTCGATCTCGCCGACCATGCGGAAATGCATCACCGCCCCTTCGGCGGGGTCCTGGCGAACTTCGTAGAAAAGATCGACGTCGAAATCCTGCTGCCCCAGCCCCGGCAGGCTCTTGAGATGCAGATGACCCGGTTCGAACATGGCAACACTCCTGAATATGGAAAGACTTCGCGCTATCCGGCGCAGACGAGGCCCGGATGGCAAGCCGGGAAAGCAATTCCCAGTCTAGTCCAGCCTTTTCAGTGTCGCAGCGGTGCCGGGCCACGCTCCTGAAACAACACCCAGGGCGCCACCACCACCGCCCACAGTTCCGGGTCGCGGGCCAGCAGGTCCTCGGCTCGCGGCGCCTCCACCTTCTCCAGTTGACCGGCGGCAAGCCAGGCCACGACACTCGCCTGGTCGTTCTCGGCCACTGCCACGGCCACGGCGATCAGGTCCAGATCCGCCCCTACCCACAGCAGGGCGCCGCGGGCGAAGAAAGGCTGCAGCTCCTGCCAGCCGATCCGCGCGGTTTCACCGAGCAGCTTGGCATAGAGGGTGCTAGGGTTCTCTGTCATGGCGGCCTCTGTCGAACGGTTCCGGTTGCGAAATGGGCCGCCATGATACCGTCGTCGGAATCGGCGGATCGCCGTATTTCTATACATTTGTTGCGATTTAGCGACACCCACACGGTCAGGCCGGCCGCCCCGGCTTCCAAGCCATCGGGGCGGGCCCTACACTGTACCGGTACAGTTCAGGGGGGCCTGACCAGGCATTCCATAGGAACCTGTCGCGACATACGCCAGGACAACAACTAAAGGGTATGAGTGGAGCACATATGAACAACACCATCCGCCGCACATTGCTTTGCACCACAATCGCCGCGTTCTTCGGCCTGAGCGGTTGCTCGGAGCAATCCGACACCATCAAGATCGCCCTGGCCGGGCCGACCACCGGCGCAGTCGCACAGTACGGCGAAATGCAGATCATCGGCGCCAAGATGGCCGTCGAGCAGATCAACAAGGCCGGTGGCGTGAACGGCAAGCAGCTCGAAGCCGTGGTCTACGACGATGCCTGCGACCCGAAACAAGCCGTGGCCGTGGCCAACAAGATCGTCAACGACAAGATCAAGTACGTGGTCGGCCACCTGTGCTCCAGCTCCACCCAGCCGGCTTCCGACATCTATGAGGACGACGGCATCCTGATGATCACCGCCGCCTCCACCAGCCCGGACATCACCAGCCGCGGCTACAAGCTGGTGTTCCGCACCATCGGCCTGGACAGCATGCAGGGGCCGACCGCCGGCGACTTCATCGCCGACCACATCAAGCCGACCAACGTCGCCGTGATCCACGACAAGCAGCAGTACGGCGAAGGCATCGCCACCGCCGTGAAGCAGACCCTGGAAAGCAAAGGCGTCAAGGTCGCCCTGTTCGAAGGCATCAACGCCGGCGACAAGGACTTCTCCGCGCTGATCGCCAAGCTGCGCCAGGCCGGTGTCGACTTCGTCTACTACGGCGGCTACCACCCGGAACTCGGCCTGCTGCTGCGCCAGTCGGCCGAGAAAGGCCTGAACGTCAAGTTCATGGGCCCGGAAGGCGTGGGTAACAAGGAACTCTCCGCGATCGCCGGCCCGGCCTCCGAAGGCCTGCTGGTGACCCTGCCGAAGTCCTTCGACCAGGATCCGAAGAACCAGGCGCTGGTCGAGGCCTTCAAGGCCAAGAACGAAGACCCGAGCGGTCCGTTCGTGTTCCCGTCCTACGCCGCCGTGCAGGTCATCGCCGAAAGCATCGCCAAGGTCGGCGACGAGACCGACACCGCCAAGGTCGCCGAAGCGCTGCGCTCCAACAGCTTCGACACCCCGACCGGTACCCTCGCCTTCGACGAGAAGGGTGACCTGAAGGACTTCTCCTTCGTGGTCTACGAGTGGCACCAGGACGCCACCAAGACCCCCGCGCAGTAATCTGACCGCAATGAACCGAAACCCACTGGCCCGTACGGCAGTGGGTTTTGTCTATCCGCGCTTTACGGGTCCGCGCCGCGCCACAAGCGCCTCGTTCGCGCAAGGCCCGAGGAGTAGGCAATGCCTGAACTCAATCACTACCTGCAGCTGTTGATCGACGGCCTGTCGGTAGGTAGCACCTACGCCCTGATCGCCATCGGCTACACCATGGTCTACGGCATCATCGGCATGATCAACTTCGCCCACGGCGAGGTTTACATGATCGGCTCGTACATCGCCTTCATCGCCATCGCCGGCCTGGCCATGCTGGGTATCGATAGCGTGACGCTGCTGATGGTCGCCGCCTTCGTCGCCAGCATGATCGTCACCAGCGCCTACGGCTACAGCATCGAACGGGTGGCCTACCGGCCGCTGCGTGGCGGCAACCGGCTGATTCCGCTGATCTCGGCGATCGGTATGTCGATCTTCCTGCAGAACACGGTACTGCTGGCCCAGGACTCGCGCGGCAAGTCGATTCCCGACCCGCTGCCGGGCAAGTTCGACCTGATCGCCGGCGGTGCCGTGACGGTGTCGTACATGCAGGTGTTCATCTTCGTCATCACCTTCCTGGCGATGGCCGGACTGACCCTCTTCATCTCCCGCTCGCGTCTCGGCCGCGCCTGCCGCGCCACCGCCGAAGACCTGAAGATGACCAACCTGCTGGGCATCAACACCAACAACATCATCGCCCTGACCTTCGTCATCGGCGCCGCCCTGGCGGCGGTCGCGGCGGTGCTGATCAGCATGCGCTACGGCTTCATCAACCCCAACCTGGGCTTCCTCGCCGGCATCAAGGCGTTCACCGCCGCCGTGCTCGGCGGCATCGGCAGCATCCCCGGCGCCATGCTCGGCGGCCTGGTACTCGGCGTGGCCGAGGCGTTCGGTGCCGATGTGTTCGGCGACCAGTACAAGGACGTGGTGGCCTTCACCCTTCTGGTCCTCCTGCTGCTGTTCCGCCCGACCGGCATCCTCGGCCGTCCGGAGGTTGAAAAAGTATGAGCCAGACCATGCGCAAACCCCTCAAGACCGCCTTCTTCAGCGCCCTGCTGGTGCTCGCGGTGGCCTACCCGGTGCTCGGCCTGAAGCTGACCACCGTCGGCATCAAGCTGGAAGTCCACGGCGCCAGCCCCGCCACCCTGTGGGCCATCGCCGCCTGCGCGGTGGCGATGTTCTTCTGGCAACTGTTCCGCGAACGCCTCACCACCGCCTGGCAGGCCGCCCCGGGCCTGCCGAAGATGCCGGGCAACATCGGCTACAAGCTGACCCTGCCGTCGATCCAGCGCCGGGTGATCTTCGTCCTGGTCATCATCGCCCTGGCCTGGCCGTTCTTCGGCTCGCGCGGCGCGGTGGACATCGCCACCCTGGTGCTGATCTACGTACTGCTCGGCCTCGGCCTGAACATCGTGGTCGGCCTGGCTGGCCTGCTCGACCTGGGCTACGTGGGCTTCTACGCCGTCGGTGCCTACAGCTACGCGCTGCTCTCGCACTACTACGGGCTGGGCTTCTGGATCTGCCTGCCGATCGCCGGCCTGATGGCCGCGTTCTTCGGCTTCATCCTCGGCTTCCCGGTGCTGCGCCTGCGCGGTGACTACCTGGCCATCGTCACGCTCGGCTTCGGCGAGATCATCCGCATCCTGCTGCGCAACATGACCGAGGTCACCGGCGGCCCGAACGGCATCAGCAACATCGACAAGCCGACCCTGTTCGGCCTGAGCTTCGACCGCACCGCCGCCGACGGCATGCAGACCTTCCACGAGTTCTTCGGCCTGACCTACCAGTCGATCAACAAGGTGATCTTCCTCTACCTGATCGCCCTGCTGCTGGTGCTGCTGGCCCTGTTCGTGATCAATCGCCTGATCCGCATGCCCATCGGCCGCGCCTGGGAAGCCCTGCGCGAAGACGAGATCGCCTGCCGCGCCCTCGGCCTCAACCCCACCGTGATCAAGCTCAGCGCCTTCACCATCGGCGCCAGCTTCGCCGGTTTCGCCGGCAGCTTCTTCGCCGCGCGCCAGGGCCTGATCACCCCGGAATCGTTCACCTTCATTGAGTCAGCGATCATCCTCGCCATCGTCGTCGCCGGCGGCATGGGTTCGCAGCTTGGCGTGATCCTCGCCGCCATCGTGCTGACCCTGCTGCCGGAGCTGACCCGCGAGTTCAGCGATTACCGCATGCTGATCTTCGGCGCCCTCATGGTGCTGATGATGATCTGGCGTCCGCAGGGCCTGCTGCCCATGCAACGTCCCCACCTGGAGCTGAAGCAATGAGTCGACCGATCCTGGAAGCAAGCGGCCTGACCATGCGCTTCGGCGGCCTGCTGGCCGTCAATGGTGTGAATCTGGCCGTCAATGAAAAGCAGGTGGTATCGATGATCGGCCCGAACGGCGCCGGCAAGACCACCGTGTTCAACTGCCTGACCGGCTTCTACCAGCCGACCTCGGGCAGCATCCTCCTCGACGGCGAGGCGATCCAGGGCCTGCCCGGCCACAAGATCGCCCGCAAGGGCGTGGTGCGGACTTTCCAGAACGTGCGTCTGTTCAAGGACATGACCGCGGTGGAAAACCTGCTGGTGGCCCAGCACCGCCACCTCAACACCAACTACCTGTCCGGCCTGTTCAAGACGCCGGCCTACCGCCGCAGCGAACGCGAAGCCATGGACTTCGCCGCGCACTGGCTGGAGCGGGTCAACCTGGTGGACTTCGCCAACCGCCCGGCCGGCACCCTGGCCTACGGCCAGCAGCGCCGCCTGGAAATCGCCCGCTGCATGATGACCCGCCCGCGCCTGCTGATGCTCGACGAACCCGCCGCCGGCCTCAACCCGCGCGAGACCGAGGACCTCAAGGCGCTGATCGGCGTACTTCGCGACGATCACGACGTCACCGTGCTGCTGATCGAGCACGACATGAAGCTGGTGATGAGCATTTCCGACCACATCTACGTGATCAACCAGGGCGCGCCCCTGGCCGACGGCCGCCCGGAGGAGATCCGCGACAACCCGGATGTGATCAAAGCCTACCTGGGAGAAGCCTGATGCTGACGTTCGACAAGGTTTCCACCTTCTACGGCAAGATCCAGGCCCTCCACGAGGTCAGCCTGGAAGTCACCCAGGGTGAGATCGTCACCCTGATCGGCGCCAACGGCGCCGGCAAGTCGACCCTGCTGATGACCCTCTGCGGCTCGCCGCGCGCGGCCAGCGGCAGCGTCCGCTACCAGGGAGAGGAACTGGTCGGCCGGGACACCAGCGACATCATGCGCAAGAGCATCGCCATCGTGCCGGAAGGCCGCCGCGTGTTCGCCCGCCTGACCGTCGAGGAAAACCTGGCGATGGGCGCCTTCTTCTGCAGCAAGGCGGAGAAGCAGGAGCAGTTGGACAAGGTGCTGGAACTGTTCCCGCGCCTCAAGGAACGCTTCGAGCAGCGCGCCGGCACCATGTCCGGCGGCGAACAGCAGATGCTCGCCATCGGCCGTGCGCTGATGAGCAAGCCCAAGCTGCTGCTGCTCGACGAACCGTCGCTGGGCCTGGCGCCGATCATCATCCAGCAGATCTTCGGGATCATCGAGCAACTGCGTCAGGACGGCGTGACCATCTTCCTGGTCGAGCAGAACGCCAACCAGGCGCTCAAGCTGGCCGACCGCGCCTACGTGCTGGAAAACGGCCACATCGTCATGCAGGGCAGCGGCGAAGCCCTGCTCAGCGATCCCAAGGTTCGCGACGCCTACCTCGGCGGCTGATCCACGCCCACCTCGCCCCTCCCGTCTCCGGGAGGGGAGCCTTTCCTGATCACCTGAAACAATCGAAAAACCAGATAGCAACGACGCTTAATCCGTATACATAGATTCAATTATCTGCCCTAGCATGGCGACATACTCGATCAGGAGGTGTCCCATGACTCAACTGCGCTCCATCCTCGCCATCCAGCCCGGCCAGGCCGCTTCCGACGGCGCCGGCGTGCGCCTGACCCGTGTCATCGGCGGCCCCGGCCTCGAACGCTTCGACCCGTTCCTGATGCTCGACGAATTCGGCTCGGACAACCCCGACGACTACATCGCCGGCTTCCCGCCGCACCCGCACCGTGGCTTCGAAACCATCACCTACATGATCGAAGGACGCATGCGCCACGAGGACCACATGGGCAACGTCGGCCTGCTGCAGAGCGGCGGTGTGCAGTGGATGACCGCCGCGCGCGGGGTTATCCACAGCGAGATGCCCGAGCAGGAAGAAGGCGTGATGCGCGGCTTCCAGCTCTGGCTCAACCTGCCGGCCCGCGACAAGCTCGGCGATCCCGGCTACCGCGACTTCGCGCCGGCCGAAATCCCGCGCCTCACCACGTCTTCGGGCATCGGGGTGGTAGCCATCGCCGGGCGCTTCGACGACGGCCAGGAGCAGCTTGAAGGCGCGGTGCAACGTCCGCACACCGAGCCATACCTGCTCGACCTGCACCTGCCGGCCGAAGCCTCGCTCAGCCCGTGCCTGCCGGAAGGCCACCGGGTGATGCTCTACGTGTACGAGGGCGAACTGGAAGTGAACGGCGAGCCGGTCGGCCAGAGCCGCCTGGTGCGGCTCTCCGACCAGGGCGAACTGCAACTCGCCAGCGGCGGGGCGGCCAAGGTCCTGCTGATCGCCGGCAAGCCGCTGGGCGAGCCCATCGTGCAGTACGGCCCGTTCGTGATGAACAGCCGCGAGGAGATCGAACAGGCCTTGCGGGATTTTCGTGATGACCGGCTGACGGCCTAGGCTCCGGTGTTGACCTGAGGCTCCGCCCCTCACCCCAACCCTCTCCCGGTGGGAGAGGGGGCTTGTACGAGGCCGAGTTCCAGCTCCGTGGCATAGGCAGGTACCAACCTGCCCTCTCCCGGAGGGAGAGGGAGCTTGTGCGGGGCAGAGTTTCAGCTCCGTCGTATGGCCCGGCACCAACCAGTCCCCTCTCCCTTTGGGAGAGGGGCGGAGTTAAGCACCAGCATCCAGACTCCCAACCAAACCCCATGACACACCCCACACAACCACAACTCCCCCCACACACCTCACACTACCAACCTCGAATTGTTGAGAACAAATCTCAAAGCCATTAGATTGGCGGCCTTTTCCAGAGAAGCCGGCAGCGATGTTCAAGGACAAGGAAAAACTGCTCAGCGCCTTCACCGACCAGCGTAACGCGCTGACCCGCTTCCTCGCCCGCCGCCTGGGCTGCCATGCCCTGGCCGAGGACCTTGCCCAGGAAACCTGGTTGCGCCTGGCCTCCAGCCAGCCCGCCGGGATCGCCAATCCGCGTGCCTACCTGTTCCGCGTCGCCTCCAACCTGGCCCTCGACCATCAGCGCCACGTTGGCCTCGGCGTCGAGGTCGAAGCCAGCGAGGCGACCATGGAAGCGGTGAGCGACCCGCAGCCCACCCCGGAAGCCACGGCGTTGCACCGCAGCGAACTGACCCACCTGCTGCGTCGGCTCGACGCTCTACCACCGCGCTGCCGCGAAGTGTTCATCCTCGCCAAGTTCGAGGAGCTCTCCTATGCCGAAATCGCCGAACGCCTGGGCATCGCCAAGAACACCGTGATGGTGCACATGGTCAAGGCACTGGCCAGCCTGGAACGCGCCCGCCACGACGGCGGACGGACGGAGGAACGCTGAGCCATGCCCCGCCATTCCCCGTCCTCCACGCAGGAACAACGGCTGTCCGAACAGGCCTTCGAGTGGCTGATATACCTGCAGGACGCCCCGGAAGACCCGGAACTGCGGAGCCGCTTCGAAGCGTGGCTGGCCACCTCTCCCGCACACCGGGAAGCCTGGGAGCAGGCCCGGATCTTCTGGCACCAACTGGACCAGCTCGCTCCGGCCCTGGCCGCCCGCAGCCGCCTGCGCCCGCCCCGCAGGTCCTGGCGACCGCTCGCCGCCGTGGCCTGCCTGGCACTGGCCGCCGCCAGCTACCTGCTCATGCCCGTCGGTTTCTGGGCCGACGAGCGCAGCGCCACAGGCGAGCGCCGCAGCCTGACCCTGGCCGACGGCAGCCGCGTCGAGCTGGGCAGCGGCAGCGCGCTGTCGGTGGAATTCACGGCGACCCGCCGCGAGGTCATCCTGCATGGCGGCGAAGCCTACTTCGAGGTCGCCGCCGAGCCCGGGCGCCCCTTCGTGGTCAGCGCTGGCCCGCTGCGCAGCCAGGCGCTGGGGACCGCCTTCGCGGTACGCCACGATGACGAGCGGACCACCGTCACGGTCAGCCAGCACCGCGTGCGGGTCAGCACCGAAGGTGCCAGCAGCACGCTGAGAGAGGGCCAGCAGGTCAGCTTCTCCAAGCGGCGGCTCGGCAAGGTGGAAAACGTCGACCTGCGCAGTGCCCTGGCCTGGCGCCGCGACCGCCTGGTATTCAACGAAGTGCCGCTGGGCCAGGTGATCGCCGAACTGGGGCGCTACCGTCCCGGCCACATCCTGATCACCGATGAGAACCTGACCCGCCAGCCGGTGACCGCCGTGTTCGACACCAACGACCCCGACGCCGTCCTGCACAGCATCGAACAGGCCCTGCCGGTACGCCTGACCTGCCTGACCGAGTGGCTGGTGCTGATCCGCCCCATGGGCAGCGAACCTCCCGCGCCCATCCAGGCCACGCAAAAAATTTCCGTCAACGACTAATGCTCCACGCCATCCTCGCCCGTCTCTAATGATGCGAATTATCAAATAGGATAATTTCTCATTTAATCGTGCCAGGTCCATCACGATGGGCCTTGGGGGAGGAAACGTTCCATGTCGATGACACACCGGCCACTGCACGGCGGAAGCCGATCACTCCTGCTCACCCTGGCCATCGCCACGGCCAGCCTGCATGGCGTCCAGGCGCAGGCGCAGCCTACCGCGCAGCAGGCCCGGACCTACGAGTTCGATATCGCCGCCCAGGCGCTGGCGCCGGCGCTGGTCGAGTTCGCCGAGATCACCGGCTTCCAGTTGTTCTTCGATGCGAACCTGACCCGCGACCTGAACTCGCCGGGCGCACACGGCCGGCTGGGCGGCGAACAGGCCCTGCAACGCCTGCTCGCCGGCAGCAACCTCACCTACCGCTTCACCAACCCCACCACCATCACCCTCGCCGTGCCGGACAACGGCTCGGCCCTCAGCCTCGGCGCCACCCTGGTGGAAAGCAAGCAGATCGCCGAGAGCCCGGTCGGCCCGGTCGACGGTTACGTCGCCAGGCGCAGCCTGACCGGCAGCAAGACCGACACCGCGCTGGTGGAAATCCCCCAGTCGATCTCGGTCGTCACCCGCCAGGAAATGGACGATCGCGGCGTGCAGAACCTCAACGACGCGGTGCGCTATACCGCCGGGGTGCGCTCGGAGTCCGCCGGCATCGACAGCCGGGCCGACGACATCCGCATCCGTGGCTTCGACGCCGGTAGCTGGAGCAACAGCCGCTATCTCGACGGCTTGCGCGTGCCCCGTGGCGGCCAGTGGACCACCACCCAGTTCGACACCTACGGCCTGGAACGCGTGGAAGTGATCAAGGGCCCCGCCGCCGTGCTCTACGGCCAGGTCACCCCCGGCGGCATGATCAACATGGTCAGCAAGCGCCCCACGGCCGAACAGCGCAATGAAGCGCTGCTGCAGGCCGGCAGCCACGACCAGTACAAGCTGGCGCTGGACGTCGGTGGCGTCCTCGACGAGCAGGGCCAGTGGCTCGGCCGCCTGGTCGGCTCGTTCAACGACGGCAACGCCCAGGTCGACCACACCGACCTCAGCCGCACCTTCATCGCCCCCAGCCTGACCTGGCTGGCCAGCGAGGACACCGAGGTCACCTTCCTCGCCCAGTACCAGAAGGACGACGGCGGCTCGACCTACCAGTTCCTGCCGATGACCGGCACCCTGCGCACGCCCCACGGGCGCATCGACCGTGACACCTTCCTCGGCGAACCAGACTGGAACGTCTACGATCGCGAGCAGTGGTCGCTCGGCTATGCCCTCGGCCACCGGATCAACGACACCCTGTCGTTTCGCCAGAACCTGCGCTACAGCTACGTCGACACCCTCTACAAGGGCGCCGTGTCGTTCGGCGACACCCAGCCCGACGGCCACACCCTGCGCCGCCGTGCGGTGCTCGGCGACGGCACCGCCAAGTCGATCACCGTCGACAACCACCTGCAGGCGGACTTCGCCACCGGCGCCCTGGACCATACCACCCTGTTCGGCGTCGACTACCTGAAGGTCGACTGGGAGCACCTGCGCACGGGCACCAACCACCCAAACATCGCCCCCATCGACATCTTCGACCCGGTCTACAGCGGCGTCGCCGATATCGCGCCCAACCTGCGGCCGCAAAGCTCCTACGACACCACCAACCGGCAGACCGGCATCTACCTGCAGGACCAGATCGCCTGGGAAAACTGGCGCGTCACCCTCGGCGGGCGCTACGACGACTTCGACGACAACCAGGCGAACCGCCTGAACGGCACGCGCACCGTCACCAAGGACGAAGCCTTCACCTGGCGCGTCGGCGCAACCTACCTGTTCGACAACGGCCTGGCGCCCTACTTCAGCTACTCCACCTCGTTCGAGCCGGCCGTCGGCGAGACCTGGGACGGCAGCCCCTTCGAGCCCACCGAAGGCAAGCAGTACGAGGCGGGGATCAAGTTCCAGCCCGAAGGCAGCGACAGCCTGATCACCCTCTCGGCGTTCCAGCTCGAGCAGCAGAACATCACGGTGGCCGACACCGACCCTAGCCACAACACCTGCCTGCCGTCCCTGTGCCAGCGGCAGAGCGGGGAAAGCCGCATCCGTGGCGTGGAGCTGGAAGGCAAGGCCTCGCTGACCGACGGCCTGAGCCTGAGCGGCGGCTACACCTACCTCGATGCGGAAGTCACCAAGAGCACCGGCGCCGACAAGGGCAAGCGCCTGGCCCAGGTACCCCGCCACATGGCCTCGCTGTGGGCCGACTACCGCTTCCAGGGCGGTCCGCTGGCCGGGCTCAGCATCGGCGCCGGCGCCCGCTACACCGGCGGCACCTACGGCGATCCCGAGAACCTCTACCACATCCGTGGCTACACCCTGTTCGACGCTTCCGTTCGCTACGACCTGGAACGCCTCGGCATCCAGGGCACGGAAGTGGCGCTGAACGCCAGCAACCTCACCGACGAGCTCTACGTGGCCAACTGCAGCACGGTCGCCAGTTGCTTCTACGGCTCCGGCCGCAACGTCACCGCCTCCCTCAAATACCACTGGTAAGGACGCCAATGAATCCCCGGATCTACCTGCTTTGCGCCCTGCTCGGCCTGGCTTCCCTACCGGCCCCGGCCGAAACCGGAACGCCCTGGAGCCCGGCCGTGCTCCCGCACGGCCAGCAACGCGAACTGGCCTCGCGGCATACCGGCCGCAGCTACCGCATCTATCTGTCCACGCCGACCGTCGAGCCGCCCGCCGACGGCTATCCGGTGATCTACGTGCTCGACGGCAACGCCATGTTCCCGGCCCTGGCGCTGGCGGCCCGAGGCCAGGAGAAGCGCGCCGAGGTCACCGGCATCTCGCCGGCGCTGATCGTCGGCATCGGCTATCCGATCGACGGCCTGCTCGACGAACAGGCGCGCGCCGAGGACTACACCCCGCCGGCCGACGACCTCAGCGACACCGGCGACCTGCGCGCCCGCAAACAGGGCGGCGCCGGACGCTTCCTGGCGTTCATCGAGGACGAGCTCAAGCCACTGATCGAGGCCGAATACCCGGTGGATCGCCACAGGCAGACGCTGTTCGGCCACTCCTACGGCGGCCTGTTCACCCTGCACGTGCTGTTCAACCGGCCGCAGGCTTTCCAGACCTACGTCGCCTCCAGCCCGTCGATCTGGTGGAACCACCGGCAGATCCTCGCCGAACGACGGCAGTTCGCCGCCCGCCTGGCGGAGCAGCCGGTACAGGCGCGCCTGCTGCTCAGCGTCGGCGGCCTGGAGCAGCCCTCGGCGCAACCCACCGGCGCGGCCGACGACAACCCGCGCCTGCGCATGATCGGCACCCGCCGCATGATCGACAACGCCCGCGAACTGGCCGCCGACCTCGCCCCCCTGCACTCCCGGGGCCTGTCCAGCCAGTTGCGCATCTACCAGGACGAAAACCACGGCTCGGCCATGCTGCCGGCAACCCTCCGCGCCCTCGAATTCGCCCTCGACGACTCCGATCCACCCCTCAAGAGGTAATGCCCATGCTACGTACATCCGCCCTGACCATCGCCCTGCTCAGCTTCTCCGGCCTGGCCCACGCCCACTTCGCCTGGCTCGAACGCGGCCAGGATGGCGCCACACAGGCCTATTTCGGCGAATGGGCCGACGACCTCCGGGAAACCCAGGAAGGCCCGCTGAAGATCCTCGCCTCGGCCAAGGTCACCCAGAACGGCAAGCCCCTGGAAGCCACTCGCCACGACGATCACTTCGCCTTCGCCAGCCAGGGCGATGCCGATGTGCGCCTGGAACAGGTCTTCGTCCGCAACGACACCCGCGTGCTGTTCAACGCCAAGTCCGGCCGCCAGGAAACCCAAGGCGCCAGCCCCCTGGAACTGGTGCCGACCCAGACCGGTGGCGACACCTTCACCCTGCTCTTCGAAGGCAAGCCGCTGGGCGAGACGGAAGTGGTGGTGTTCGGCCCGCCGAAATGGAGCAAGACCCTGCGCACCGACGCCAAGGGCCAGGTACAGGTGCCGACGCCATGGGCCGGCCAGTACGTGATCGAGACCAGCCACGGCGTCGAGGGCAGCGGCAAGGAAGGCGACAAGCCCTATGCGAAGAGCCGCTACGTCAGCACCACCACCTTCACCGTGAACAAGTGAAGGCCAGCGCCGTGGCGGCTTCGCGCCGCTACGGCCGCTCCGCCGCCAGGAAACGCGCCAGCGCCTCCCGCTGGGCCATGGCGTCCTGGAAACCCAGCTCGATCAGCGCATTGCAGTAACCCGGCTCGAACAGCAGGTAGCTGAGCACCGCCGAGCCGCCGGAACGGGTCGCGCCCGGTCCGTAGAGGAATGGCCGCAAGGCGCGGGGCAGCTCTTCGCGATAGCGGGCGGCGATCTGGTCCAGCGGCTGGCTGGGGGAGATCGTCAGCACCTCCACCGGCCGCACGCCCAGGCGCGAGCGGGCGTCATCCGGCAACAGGCGGCTGAGCAGGTTGATGCGTTCGAGCGTCTCGATATCGGTTTCCAGGCTGTCGATGAACGTGCTGTTGAGCATGTGCCCACCGATCTGCGCCAGGCTCGGCGGCCGAACGCTGCGCGGTCGCGGCACGCTGGCGTTCGCATCGCCGTTCTGGAGATTGCCGCTGACCCCGACCACCAGCACCCGGTTGGCGCCCAGGTGCAGCGCCGGGCTGATCGGCGCCGACTGACGCACCGCGCCGTCGCCGAAGTACTCGCGGTTGACCTTGACCGGCGGGAAGAGCATCGGGATCGACGCGCTGGCCATCAGGTGCTCCACGTTCAGGCGCGTCGGCACGCCCACCCGGCGATGCCGGAACCAGGGATCGACGGTCGCCCTCCCCTGGTAGAAGGTCACCGCCTGGCCGGACTCGTAGCCGAACGCGGTCACCGCCACCGCGCGCAGGCGCCGCTGGCGCACCGCCGCGGCGATGCCCGAGAAGTCCAGTTCGCGGGAGAGCAGTTCGCGCAGCGGCGCGTTGTCCAGCAGCGCCGCCGGCGACTGCCCGGAGAACCCCAGCAGGTTCCGGCCGACGAAGCGCCCGGCCTGGCGCACCACGCCGGACCAGTCGCTGCGATAGATGTGGCCGGTGTGGAAGGCGCGCCAGACATCGGTCAGGCGCAGGATCGCATCGCGAAAGTGCAACGCCCCGCAGGCCAGGCCCACGGCGTTCACCGCGCCGGCCGAGGTGCCGACGATCACCGGAAACGGATTGTGCCCGGCATCCGGCAACAGTTCGGCGATCGCCGCCAGCACGCCGACCTGATAAGCCGCCCGCGCTCCGCCGCCGGAGAGGATCAGGCCGGTCACCGGCGGGATCGAGGGGCCGCTGTACTGCATGTCAGTCCTCCCTGTCGTTGTTCACCACACCGCCGCAGGAGCGGCCCATGGCCGCGAATCGCGCGCATGGCGCGCTCCTGCGCTTGGGATGCACCGCGCAACCCCTGCGTCAGGCTCCTCGCTTGCGATAAAGCTTCGGCTCCCCCTCGGGACGCGTCTTGAAGCGCCGGTGCGCCCACAGGTACTGCTCGGGGCATTCGCGGATGACGCTTTCCACCCACTGGTTGATGCGCAGGCAATCCGCCTCTTCGCTCTCGCCAGGGAAATCCTCCAGCGGCGGGTGGACCACCAGGCGATAGCCCGAGCCGTCGGCCAGGCGCATCTGGGTGAACGGCAGCACCAGTGCGCGGCCCAGGCGGGCGAACTTGGTGGTGGCGGTCACCGTCGCCGCCTGGATGCCGAACAGCGGCACGAACAGGCTCTGCTTGCGGCCGTAGTCCTGGTCCGGCGCGTACCAGATGGCGCGGCCGGCACGCAGCAGCTTGAGCATGCCGCGCACGTCCTCGCGTTCCACCGCCGTGGCGTCCAGGTTGTGGCGTTCGCGGCCATTGCGCTGCAAATAATCGAATACGGGGTTGTCGTGCTCGCGGTACATGCCGTCGATGGTGTGCTGCTGGCCGAGCAACGCCGCGCCGATCTCCAGGGTGGTGAAGTGCACGGCCATGAGGATCACCCCCTGCTCTTCGGCCTGGGCCCGCTTGAGGTGCTCCAGCCCCTCGATATGGGCCAGCTTGCGCAGGCGCTTCTTCGGCCACCACCAACTGATCGCCATCTCGAAGAAGGCGATGCCGGTGGAGGCGAAGTTCTCCTTGAGCAGGCGCTTGCGCTCCGCCTTCGGCAATTCGGGAAAGCACAGCTCCAGGTTGCGCGCTGCGATCTGCCGGCGCGACACCGCCAGGCTGTACATCAGGGCGCCGAGCACCCGGCCCATCCGCAGCAACGCGGGATAGGGCAACTGGGCGACCAGCCAGAGCAGACCGATCCCCAGCCACAACGGCCAGAAACGCGGATGCAGGAAATAGGCACGAAAACGCGGACGATCCATCGGAGCTTCCGGACAAAGGACACGGCCGGGCATTCTACACGCCGAGCGCGGCTTGCGGCCCCATGCCGGTTCTCGCTATAAGTCCCCGCTACTCCAGACCTCACCACAGGCCCCTCAGGCACAATGAGCCAAGCCGACCTACTCGACCAATCCCCCGTGTTCCAGCTCAAGGGCAGCATGCTCGCCATCACCGTGCTGGAACTCACCCACAACGACCTCGCCCGCCTCGACTCGCAATTGCAGGCGAAGGTGGCCGAAGCCCCCAACTTCTTCAGCAACGTCCCGCTGGTGCTGGCCCTCGACAAACTGCCGGAAGACAGCGGAGAACTCGATCTCGCCAAGCTGCAGGCCGTCTGCAAGCGCCACGGCCTGCGCATCATGGCCATCCGCTCCGAGCGCGAGGCGCACATCGCCCTGGCCGCCGCCCAGGACCTCGCCGTGCTGCCCTCTTCCGGAGCGCGCGAACGGCTGATCGAGCCGGCGGAAAGCGCCGAGGCGCGGCGCAAGGCGGAAAAACCGGCGGAGCCGGAAATCAAGCCAACCAAGGTGATCACCTCGCCAGTGCGCGGCGGCATGCAGGTCTACGCGGCGGGCGGCGACCTGGTGGTGCTGGCGCCAGTCAGCGCCGGTGCGGAACTTCTCGCCGATGGCAACATCCATGTGTACGGCCCGATGCGCGGGCGCGCCCTTGCCGGGGTCAAGGGCAACGTCAAGGCACGCATCTTCTGCCAGCAGATGGGCGCCGAGATGCTCTCCATCGCCGGCAAGTACAAGGTCGCCGAGGACCTTCGGCGCGACCCGGCCTGGGGCGACGCAGTGCATGTCAGCCTGTCGGGTGACGTGTTGAAGATCACCCGGCTTTAACGGATACTGCCGCACATTTTCAAGGACCAGAAATCCTTCCAATAGGGGTGAATCACCTTGGCCAAGATCCTCGTAGTCACTTCCGGCAAGGGTGGCGTGGGCAAGACCACCACCAGCGCCGCACTCGGCACCGGACTCGCCCTGCGCGGGCACAAGACCGTCATCGTCGACTTCGACGTCGGTCTGCGTAACCTCGACCTGATCATGGGCTGCGAACGCCGCGTGGTGTACGACTTCGTCAACGTCATCAACGGCGAAGCGACCCTCACCCAGGCCCTGATCAAGGACAAACGCCTGGAAAACCTCTACGTCCTCGCAGCCAGCCAGACCCGTGACAAGGACGCGCTGACCCCGGAAGGCGTGGAAAAGGTCATGAACGAGCTGCGCGAGAACTTCGAATACATCGTCTGCGACTCGCCGGCGGGCATCGAGAAAGGCGCCCACCTGGCCATGTACTTCGCCGACGAGGCGATCGTGGTCACCAACCCGGAAGTCTCCTCGGTACGCGACTCCGACCGCATGCTCGGCCTGCTGGCCAGCAAGTCGCGGCGCGCCGAGAACGGCGAAGAACCGATCAAGGAACATCTCCTGCTGACCCGCTACAATCCAGAGCGAGTCAGCAAGGGTGAAATGCTCGGCGTGGAAGACGTCGAGGAAATCCTCGCCATCCGCCTGGTCGGCGTGATTCCGGAATCCCAGGCGGTGCTCAAGGCCTCGAACCAGGGTGTACCGGTGATCCTCGACGAACAAAGCGACGCCGGCCAGGCGTACAGCGATGCCGTCGACCGTCTTCTCGGCAAGGAAGTGGCACATCGCTTCCTCGATGTGCAGAAGAAAGGACTCTTGCAACGCCTGTTCGGAGGTCGTGAATGAATATTTTTGACTTCTTTCGTGAACGCAAGAAGCAATCCTCCGCTTCGGTCGCGAAAGAGCGTCTGCAGATCATCGTCGCTCACGAGCGCGGCCAACGCAGCAAGCCGGACTACCTGCCCGACCTGCAGAAGGAGCTGGTCGAGGTGATCCGCAAGTACGTCAACATCGACATCGACCAGGTACAGGTCGCCCTGGAAAACCAGGGAAGCTGTTCGATCCTCGAACTCAACGTCACCCTGCCGGATCGTTGATCCCGGCATGAGCGAAGCGGCGGCCCAGGCCGCCGTTTTCATTTGTGGAACCCGCATGCCGCTCTCCAATATCGAAATCCTCCACGCGGACGACGCCATCCTGGTGGTCGACAAGCCCACCCTGCTGCTCTCGGTGCCCGGTCGCGCCGACGACAACAAGGACTGCCTGATCACCCGCCTGCAGGAAAACGGCTTCCCCGAGGCACGCATCGTCCACCGCCTGGACTGGGAAACCTCCGGCCTGATCCTGCTGGCCCGCGACGCCGACAGCCATCGCGAGCTGTCGCGCCAGTTTCACGACCGCGAGACCGAGAAGGCCTACACCGCGCTGTGCTGGGGCGAGCCGGAAGCGGACAGCGGGCGCATCGAACTGCCGCTGCGCTACGACCCGCCGACCAAGCCGCGCCACGTGGTCTGCCACGAACACGGCCGCCACGCGCAGACCTTCTGGCGCGTGCTGGAGCGCTGCGGCCACTACAGTCGCGTCGAGCTGACGCCGATCACCGGCCGTTCGCACCAGTTGCGCGTACACATGCTGTCGATCGGCCACCCGCTGCTCGGCGACCGCCTCTACGCCCACCCCGAAGCCCTCGCCGCCCACGACCGGCTGTGCCTGCACGCCAGCATGCTGGCCTTCACCCATCCGCAGAGCGGCGAACGCTTGCGTTTCGAGTGCCCAGCACCTTTCTGAACGGATCACCGCCATGGACAGGCCCGATTTCTACGCAGTCACCCGCGGAGCTCCCGCCCACCCGACACTGCTGCACGCCCTGCAATGCTGGAGCGGCGCCCCCGGACTGGCCCTCGACCTAGGCTGCGGCGCGGGGCGCGACACCCTCGAACTGCTGCGCCAGGGCTGGCGGGTGCAGGCCGTCGATTCCGCCCAGGCCGGGCTGGAGGCCCTGTCCGCGCTGGTGCCCGGCCAGGATGAGCAACGCCTGCTGACGGTCTGCGCGCGCTTCGAAGACATCCATCTACCCACCGCGCAACTGATCAACAGCAGCTTCGCCCTGCCCTTCTGCCCGCCCCACGCCTTCGAGGGGCTCTGGCAGCGCATCGGCCGGTCCCTGAGCCAGGGCGGGCTGTTCGCCGGGCACTTCTTCGGCGACCGGGACGAATGGCGCGACCGCGACCTGACCATCCACACCCGTGGCGACGTCGAACAGCTCTTCCAGGGCTGGGAACTGCTCCAGTTCGAAGAGCACGAATGGCAGGGCAAAACGGCCGTCGGCAGCCAGAAACACTGGCACCTGTTCGCAGTAGTGGCCCGACACGGGCTGAAGCACCAGCCAATGCGGTAAACTCCGGCCATTGCTGCTTGGAGTCCCGTATGCCCGCCGATCTGAACCAAGGCCTTATCGACTTCCTGAAGGCCTCGCCCACCCCCTTCCACGCCACCGCCAGCCTGGCCCAGCGCCTCGAAGCGGCCGGTTACCAGCGCCTCGACGAACGCGAGGCCTGGCAACCCGAAGCCGGCGGCCGCTACTACGTCACCCGCAACGACTCCTCGCTGATCGCCATGCGCCTCGGCAAGCGCCCGGCCCTGGAAGGCGGCCTGCGCCTGGTCGGCGCGCACACCGACAGCCCCTGCCTGCGGGTCAAGCCGAATCCCGAACTGCAACGCCATGGCTTCCTGCAACTGGGTGTGGAAGTCTATGGCGGCGCGCTGCTGGCCCCCTGGTTCGACCGCGACCTGTCGCTGGCCGGGCGCGTCACCTTCCGCGAGAGCGGCAAGGTGCAGAGCCAGTTGATCGACTTCCAGCAACCCATCGCGGTGATCCCCAACTTGGCCATTCACCTCAACCGCGAGGCCAACCAGGGCTGGCCGATCAATGCGCAGAACGAGCTGCCGCCGATCCTCGCCCAGGTCCCCGGCCAGGAGCCCTACGACTTCCGCGCCCTGCTCGCCGAGCAACTGACCCGCGAACACGGCTTCAACGCCGACGCGGTGCTGGACTACGAGCTGAGCTTCTACGACACCCAGGACGCGGCGCTGGTCGGCCTCACCGGCGACTTCATCGCCGGGGCGCGGCTGGACAATCTGCTGTCCTGCTATGCCGGCCTGCAGGCGCTGCTCGCCGCCGAGGGCGATGAAAGCTGCGTACTGGTCTGCACCGACCACGAGGAAGTCGGCTCCTGCTCGGCCTGCGGCGCCGACGGTCCGTTCCTGGAGCAGGTACTGCGCCGCCTGCTGCCGGAAGGCGAGGCCGGCTTCACGCGAATCATCCAGAAATCCCTGCTGGTCTCCGCCGACAACGCCCACGGCGTGCATCCCAACTACGCCGACAAGCACGACGGCAACCACGGCCCGAAACTCAACGCCGGCCCGGTGATCAAGATCAACAACAACCAGCGCTACGCCACCAACAGCGAGACCGCCGGCTTCTTCCGCCACCTGTGCCTGGAGAACGAAGTGCCGGTGCAGAGCTTCGTGGTGCGCAGCGACATGGGCTGCGGCTCGACCATCGGGCCGATCACCGCCAGCCAGCTCGGTGTACGCACCGTCGACATCGGCCTGCCGACCTTCGCCATGCACTCGATCCGCGAACTGGCCGGCAGCCAGGACCTGGCGCACCTGGTGAAGGTGCTGACGGCGTTCTTCGCCAGCCACGACCTGCCCTGAATCCGCTGGTGGAAAACGCTTCGCGGTTTTCCACCCTACGAGCATCCCAAGGAAAACTTCCATGCCCCTGGCAATCTTCGATCTCGACGACACCCTGATCGACGGCGACTGCGCCAGCCTCTGGTGCCGGCACATGGCCAACCTGCAATGGGCCGACGGCGAATCGTTCCTGGCCCGCGAAAGCGAGCTGATGGAGCTCTACGCCGAAGGCAAGCTGGCCATGGAGGACTACATGGCCTTCACCCTGACACCGTTGGTCGGACGCACCGCCGAGGAAGTCGAGTACGAAGTGGGGCCGTTCGTCGAAGACGTCATCGAGCCGCTTATCCACAGCGACGCCATGCGCCGTGTCGCGGCCCATCGCGCCGCCGGCGACCGCGTCCTGGTGATCTCCGCCTCCGCCCGCTTCCTGGTCAGCGCCATCGCCGGGCGGCTGGGCATCGACGAAGTGCTGGCCATCGAGCTCGATGAACGGCACGGTAGCTTCAGCGGCGACACCCTCGGCGTGCTGACCTACCGCGAAGGCAAGATCACCCGCTTGCGCGCCTGGCTGGAAGGGCAAGGGGAAAGCCTGGACGGCGCCAGCTTCTACTCCGACTCCCACAACGACCTGCCCCTCCTGCGCCTGGTCGACCGCCCTCACGCGGTCAATCCCGACCCGCAACTGCGCCGGCACGCCGAAGAGGCCGGCTGGCCGATCCTGGAGTGGCGCTAGGCCACACACCCCGAATGCGGTAGGAGCGGGCCATGCCCGCGATTCGCGGCCATGGGCCGCTCCTACAGGGAACGTGGCAATCGCAGGGTGCGCCGCGCGCACCGCCCCGAGGGCAGCACCAAGGCTCCCGGCAAGCAGTGCCCCCTACGAGGCCGGATCACGCCAGCGCCGGGTCGATCACCAGCACCAGCTTGCCCGCCACCGTGTTACCGGCCAGCTCGGCGAATGCCGCTTCGGCGTCCTCGACCGGAAAGCCGCGCTCCAGTTGCGGCAACAGGCGGCCTTCGGCGAACAGCGGCCACACCTGCTGGCGCAGGTCGTCGAGCAAGTCGGCCTTGAACGCATCGTCGCGGGAGCGCAGGGTCGAGCCGATCAGTTGCAGGCGCTTGCCGAGCAGCAGGCCCATGTCCAGCTCCGCCTTGCGTCCGCCCATCAGGCCGATGTTCACCCAGCGGCCGTCGCGCGCCAGCAGTTCCAGGTTGAGCGCCGCGTAGTTGCCGCCGACGGGGTCGAGGATCACGTCGAACGGCCCGAAGTCGCGCAACCCTTCCAGGTCCTCGCCACGAATCGCCCCGCCCTGCGCCCCCAACGCCTCGCAGTAGGCCAGCCGCTCGGCCGAGCCGACGCTGACCCAGCAGGGATTGCCGAATGCCCTGCACAACTGGATCGCCGCCGAGCCCACGCCACTGGCGCCGGCGTGCAGCAACACCTTCTCGCCCGGCTTCAGCGCGGCCAGGCGGAACAGGTTGAGCCAGGCGGTGGCGTACACTTCCGGCAGCGCCGCCGCTTCCTGCAGGCTCAGGCCCTCCGGCACCGGCAGCACGTGCCGCGCGTCGACCACCACCTCCTCGGCCATGCCGCCGCCGGCCAGCAGGGTGCAGACCCGGTCGCCGACCCGCCAGGGGCTGCCGGCGCCGACCTCGCTGATCACCCCGGAGCACTCCAGGCCAAGGATCTCGCTGGCCCCCGGCGGCGGCGGATACAGTCCCGCCCGTTGCAGCAGGTCCGCCCGATTGAGCCCGGCGGCCGCCACCTTGATGCGTACCTGGCCGACATCGCAGACCGGAGATGGCCACTCACCCCATTCCACGCGCCCCTCGACGCCTTGCAATGCCTTCATGCTGCCTCCATAGTGATTTCACGGGTCCGGCCAAAGGCCGGGCTTTTTCATTACGCGACGGGCTCCCATTGAACCGCCGCACGCAAAGACGGCCTAATATGCTTTATCAACTGTCACCACGTCGAACCAGCAGCATGAAGCGCTTCCTCCCCTGCACCACCCTAGCTCTCGTCCTCGGCCTCAGCGCCCTGCCGGCCCTGGCCAGCAGCAAAGCCGGCAATCCGTGGGACAGCCTTCAGCCCGACCGCGAGCAGGTGATCGCCAGCCTCAACGTGGTGGAGTTGCTCAAGCGCCATCATTACAGCAAACCGCCGCTGAACGACGCCCGCTCGGCGATCATCTACGACGGCTACCTGAAGATGCTCGATCCGGCGCGCAGCTATTTCACCGCGGCGGACATCGCCGAGTTCGACCGCTGGAAGACCAAGTTCGACGATCTGCTGAAGAGCGGCGACCTGGAACCCGGTTTCACTATCTACAAGCGCCATCTCGACCGCTTCAAGCAGCGTCTCGACTTCGTCCTGGCCGAACTGGACAAGGGCGTCGACAAGATCGACTTCAGCCAGGACGAAACCCTGGAGACCGACAGGGAGAAAGCCGCCTGGGCCAAGAGCCCGGCAGAGCTCGACGACCTGTGGCGCAAGCGCCTGAAGGACGAGGTGCTGCGCCTGAAGATCGCCGGCAAGGACGACAAGGCGATCCAGGAACAACTGACCAAGCGCTACAAGAACCAGCTTTCGCGCCTGGGCCAGACGCGCGGCGAGGACATCTTCCAGACCTACATCAACGCCTTCGCGCAGTCCTACGACCCACATACCAACTACCTGTCCCCGGAAAGCGCGGAAAACTTCGACATCAACATGAGCCTGTCGCTGGAAGGCATCGGCGCGGTGCTCCAGAACGACAACGACTACGTGAAGATCGTCCGCCTGGTACCCGCCGGGCCCGCAGAGAAGAGCAAGCAGCTCGCCCCGGCCGACAAGATCATCGGCGTGGCCCAGGGCAACGGCGAGATGGTCGACGTGATCGGCTGGCGCCTGGACGAAGTGGTCAAGCTGATTCGCGGCCCCAAAGGCTCGATGGTGCGCCTGGAAGTGATCCCGGCCAGCAACGCGCCCAACGACCAGACCAGCAAGGTGGTGGCCATCACCCGCGAAGCGGTCAAGCTGGAAGAGCAGGCGGCGAAGAAATCGGTGCTCAAGCTCGACCACGAAGGCCAGACCTTCACCCTAGGGGTGATCGAGATCCCGGCCTTCTACCTGGACTTCAAGGCCTTCCGCTCCGGCGACCCGAACTACAAGAGCACCACCCGCGACGTCAAACGCCTGATCGGCGAGTTGCAGAAGGACAAGGTCGACGGCATCGTCATCGACCTGCGCAACAACGGCGGCGGCTCCCTGCAGGAAGCCACCGAGCTGACCGGCCTGTTCATCGGCCAGGGCCCGACCGTGCTGGTGCGCAACAGCGACGGCCGCGTCGACGTGCTCGCCGACGAGAGCAACGGCGCCTACTACAAAGGCCCGCTGGCCGTGCTGGTCAACCGCCTGTCGGCTTCCGCCTCGGAAATCTTCGCCGGCGCCATGCAGGACTACCACCGCGCCCTGGTTCTCGGCGGCCAGACCTTCGGCAAGGGCACGGTGCAGACCATCCAGCCGCTCAACCATGGCGAG
The DNA here is from genome assembly GCF_904061905.1 of Zestomonas carbonaria. Lineage (GTDB taxonomy): Bacteria > Pseudomonadota > Gammaproteobacteria > Pseudomonadales > Pseudomonadaceae > Aquipseudomonas > Aquipseudomonas carbonaria. The sequence continues at coordinate 7,603 of NZ_CAJFCI010000040.1, read as the reverse complement.
CTGAAGCTGACCCTGGCCAAGTTCTACCGCGTTTCGGGCCAGAGCACCCAGCACCAGGGGGTGATTCCCGACATCGAGTACCCGGCGGTGGTCGACACCAAGGAAATCGGCGAGAGCGCCCTGCCCGAAGCCATGCCCTGGGACAGCATCCGTCCGGTCGTCACGCCGGAGAGCAACCCGTTCAAGCCCTTCCTGGCCGAACTGAAGGCTCGCCACGACAGCCGCGTCGCCGACAACCCGGACTTCGTGTTCACCCGCAACCGCCTGGCCCTGAGCCAGAAGCTGATGAACGAGACCACCGTCAGCCTCAACGAGGCCAAGCGCCGCGCCCAGCAGGCTGAGATCGAAGCCAAGCAACTGGCCTTGGAGAACGCCCGGCGCAAGGCCAAGGGCGAGGAACAGCTCAAGGAGCTCAAGAAGGAAGACGAGGACGCCCTGCCGGTCGAGGATGAGAAGCTGAAGCCGGAAGAAGACGCCTACCTGGTGGAAACCGGGCAGATCATGCTCGATTACTTGGGTCTCAGCTCGGCGATGGCCAAACACTGACATCAGATCGTCATCTGGCTGTCGTGAAATGCAAGGCCGGTCGAAAGACCGGCCTTTTTCTTTCCGACAGAGAGCTGCCATGACCGTCACCGAGCAGTTGAGCGCACTGGACTCGATCCTCGCTCACGGCGACCTGCACAGCCTGTTCCAGCCCATAGTGTCGCTCGCCGAGCAACGCATCATCGGCTTCGAGGCCCTGACCCGCGGGCCATCAAACAGCCCGCTGCACTCCCCCATCAGCCTGTTCGGCGTCGCCCGTCATGCCGGCCGCCTCAGCGAGCTGGAGATGGCCTGCCGGACCAGCGCCTGCCGCCGCTTCAGCGAACAGCGCCTCGAAGGCCGCCTGTTCCTCAATGTTTCGCCGGAATCGCTGCTCGAACCCGGCCACCAGCCCGGGCGTACCCTGCAGTTGTTGCAGAAATTCGGCATTCCACCCGGCCAGGTGGTGATCGAGCTGACCGAGCAATCCCCCACGGAAGACTTCGACCTGCTCGACAACGCCCTGCACCACTACCGCGCCATGGGCTTTTCCATCGCCCTCGACGATCTCGGCGCCGGATATTCGAGCCTGCGCCTGTGGTCGGAACTGCGCCCGGACTTCGTCAAGATCGACCGCCACTTCATCGACGGCATCCACCAGGACGCGGTCAAGCGCGAGTTCGTCGACTCCATCCGCAAGATGGCCAAGGCCTCGCGCGCCCAGGTGATCGCCGAAGGTATCGAACGACCGGAAGAACTCGCGGTGCTCGCCGAGATGGGCGTGGACCTGGTCCAGGGTTACCTGATCAGCCGCCCCCAGGAACACCCGGTGCGCGACGCCAGCAGCCTGCTGCCCAGAATGCAGCCGAACACCCCGGGACTCGCCGAGGAAGGCAGCGACCTCGCCGCGCTGCTCAACGAACAACCCGCCGTGCGGCAGGACCGCCCGGTCGCCGAGGTGCTGGAAGCCTTCCGCCTGCAAGCCAACCTGAACTCCCTGGCGGTGCTGGACGAACGGCAGCATCCGGTCGGCATCATCCACCGCCACTCGCTGTCCGAAGCGCTGCTGAAGCCCTTCGCCACCGACCTCCTGGCACGCAAGCCGATCAGCCGGCTGATGAGCACGGACTTCCTCGCCATCGAGGTCGACCAGCCCCTGCAGCGCGCCAGCCGCCTGCTCACCAGCCGCGCCCGGCAACGCATCGAGGAAGATTTCATCATCACCCGGCACGGCCGCTACCTGGGCCTGGGGCGGGTCATCGACGTGCTCAAGCTGATCACCGAACTCAAGGTGCAGCAGGCCCGTCACGCCAACCCGCTGACCCTGCTGCCCGGCAACGTGCCGATCCAGCAATGCCTGGCCCGCCTGCTGCAACAGCGGCGCCAGGCGGTGATCTGCTACGTCGACGTGGACAGCTTCAAGCCCTTCAACGACCTGTACGGCTATGCCAGGGGCGATGAAGTGCTGCTCTGCCTGGCGCAATGCCTGAGCGAACGGATCGACCCGGCGCGCGACTTCGTCGGCCATATCGGCGGCGACGATTTCCTGCTGGTGCTCGGCTCGGCGGACTGGCGCCAGCGCCTCAACCTGCTGCTGGAGGATTTCCAGGGACAGTGCCGGCGCTTCTACAACGCCGAACACCTCGAGACCGGCTGCATCGTCGCCCATGACCGCCAGGGCAGGCGCCAGGAATATCCGCTACTCTCGCTGTCCCTCGGGGTGGTGCACCTGCATCCGGAGAGCTGCGCGCAACTGGATGCCGGCCAACTGGCCAGCCTGGCCTCGGAGGCCAAGCGCTACGCCAAGAACATGCCGGGCTACAGCCTGCACGTCATCGACACACGCGGAGTCCCCGCGGCCTGATACACAGGTGGGCAGAGGGTGGGCTTCAGCCCGCCAAAGAAGGGTTCGATTTCGATTGGTGGGCTGAAGCCCTCCCTGCCCAGGAATCTACAGCCCCAGCTCGGCAGCGCGTGTTGCGTAGCGATCGGCCTGCACGGAGTCGGGCGCCAGGCCGTGACCGCCGGTCTGGTACAGCTCGGCCAGGCGGCGAGCCGCCAGCGGATGCCCGGCCTCGGCGGCCTTGCCCCACCAGCGCGCGGCCTCCAGGCCATCCGGCGGCCGCCGGCTATCGCCGGCCAGGCTCAACAGTCCCAGTTGATAGGCGGCCTTGCCGTCCCCCGCCGAGGCCGCGAGGCGCAGCAGGCGGATGCCCTCCTCCCGCGCGCCGAAACCCTCGCCGCGAAACACCAGCAGATGGCCGTAGAAGCTTTGCGCGGAGCGATCTCCCAACGCCGCCATGCGTGCGAACTGCCCCTGCATCCACTGCCAGGCACGCGGCTGGCGGACCAGCCAGCGCCAGCGGAACAGCCTGCGCGCCACGGCATAACTCACGCGCGCCCGCAGTCGCCAGTGCCACATTCAGACCTCCTCGGGGTAATCGAACTCGAACACCCGCACCACTTCGGCAGCGTGCCAGGAAGCCGCCGCCACGCCGTCGGAAGGTCCGGAAAAACGCCCCAGGCGCACGACGCTCTCGAAGAAACCCGGGCGCGGCAGGCGGCTCGCTCCCTGGCTGATCACCAGGGCGCTGCGCAACGGCCGCTCGGCGCGGGCGTCCAGCGCAGCCAGGTGCTCCAGCGCCGCGGCAAGCGTCTGCATCGCGGGGGTGGGTAGTTCCAAGCGCTCGATCAGGGCGCGATAGGTCAACAGGTGACGTTGCCGGCGTGCCTCTTCGAGCTCGTGAAGCAACGCCTCCCACTGCTGGCGGCTGATACGTATGCTCACATCTCGTCTCCCCAGCCATCTACTCCAAGATTCCGTGCTAGGGTCTGTTGCCGTTTCGTCGCGAACCGCGTTGCCGCGCCAAATGGCGCCAGGTTAGGCGCGGGACGCAGGGAATGGTATCCCCCTTGCCAAGTCCCGCAACGACGCATGGCGCCATTTGCCGCGCAACCCGAAGGGACGGGCCTGTTTTTGCGCGATGCGTCGTTGCTCGACGGCTCATTTGGAACGACCAAACTTCGCGTCTCGCGCCTAGCCTCGCGCAAAAACAGGCTCCGTCGCGGCCGTGCCGAAACGGCAACAGACCCTATCGCCGCATCCGGTTGACGCTCTCCTTTTTCGATCATAGCCAAATAGTGCGGACTGATGCCCACCGCGCGGGCCAGTTGTTCCTGGGTGAAGCCCTTGCCTTCACGCAGTTCGCCAAGCCGGGCCAGGATCGGCCGGCCGTTCCCGACGGGCTCGGCGCCAGGCGCGGCGGGCACTTCGCGACCGGCAGCACGCAGCAGGGCCTGGTAATCGGCCCACGCCAGCACGGCATACCCGGCTTCGCCGTCGCGCATGATCACTTGCACGTTCATCAATTGATCCTTCTCCAGTCTCTGGGCCGAATCTTAACAGGCCATCAGGGAGCCTCGCCGCTCTCCTCGCCCGACTCGGGAATGCGCAGCAACTCCGCCTGCCTGTCCGCCGACTGCGCATCCCGCCAGACGCGAAACGCTTCCAGCTCCTGCCGCCAGGTCCTCATCACCCAGGCCAGCACCGCGAAGTCATCGAGCAAGCCCACCCCCAACAAAAGATCGGGTATCAGGTCCAGCGGCGAGAGGAAATACAGCAACGCGGCGACGGCCGAAACCAGCGCCTGGCGGCTGATCGCCCGGTACTCGCCGCGCCACCAGGCGCCGCAGAGCGCTTGCAGCAGGCGCAGATCGTCCTTCACGGCGGACAGTCGCCAACCCTGGCGGGCACTCTTTCGAGTGACGGCAGCCAGCAGGAAAGGCAGCCGACCATTGCCTAGAAAACGCTGCGCCAACGCCAGGTAACGCTTGAGGTTCCACGGTGTTTTCATCGTCGTGTCTCGCCAATCCGCACCCTAAAGGGCCTGCTCGGGTTATCCACCGAAGCTGTGGATAACCTTGTAGACAAATCCTGAATGAGTCGAGCAAAGCCCCGTCCCATGCGGCTCCCAGACAGATCGGATAAATTTTATTCAGATGAAAAATCCAAACAAAATCAACCGGTTATAAGCTTATCCAGCAATCATGAAGGTTCCACGCCGGGCGAGATGAGAAACGCTCGCACAATGTGCATAACCGTAACACCCGACGCACCGACATCCTTCCTGATCAGACTGCCGGGTCGCAATCGGGTTCGCCTGCCAGAAACGACAACGCCCCGTCGAAACGGGGCGCTGTCCTGTACCGGGGAGTTGCTTACTGCTGCGGGTCCGGCTGCTGGGCCGTGTCCTTGATACCGATCAACTCGACGTCGAACACCAGCACCGAATTGGCCGGGATCGCCGGGCTCGGGCTCTGCTCGCCGTAGGCCAGTTCGCTCGGGATGTAGAACTTGTACTTCTCACCCACATGCATCAGTTGCAGGCCTTCGACCCAACCCGGGATCACGCCGCTGACCGGCAGGTCGATCGGGCTGCCGCGCTCGATGGAGCTGTCGAACACCTGGCCGTCGGTGAGGCGGCCCTCGTAGTGGACGGTCACCACGTCGGTGGGCTTCGGCTGGGCGCCGCCGGCCTTCGTCACCACTTCATACTGCAGGCCGGAGGCGGTGGTGGTCACGCCATCGCGCTTGCCGTTTTCCTCGAGGAACTTCTTGCCGGCGGCGGCGCTTTCCTCGTTCAGCTTGGCCATGCGCTCTTCGGCACGCTTCTGCAGGAAGGCGAAGGCTTCGACCAGCTCTTCATCCTTGAGCTTTTGCTCCTTCTTGCCGAGGGCGTCCTCGATACCCTGGGCCACGGCCTTGGAGTCGAGATCGTCCATGCCTTCCTGGGCCAGGCTCTTGCCCATGTTCAGACCGATGCCGTAGGAGGCCTTCTGTGCCGGGGTTTTCAGCTCCACGGCGGCTTGCTTGTCGCAGCCGGCGAGAACCAGGCCGACCAGCGCTACCGCGGCCGCCAAACGATGCTGTCTCATGCTGTTTCCTTGTCCGTGCGCCCAGGCGAGCGCTATCGAGTGAAGATGCGAGCTTATCAGGCCGTCGCGATCACTGGCTACGAGGATATGAGCAGGAAAATCCGAATAGGTTCAGGTATTTGGAAACGAAGAGGAGGATATTGCGAGGTGAAGCAAGGAGGGAAAATGGCGCAGCGGACGGGACTCGAACCCGCGACCCCCGGCGTGACAGGCCGGTATTCTAACCGACTGAACTACCGCTGCGCGTTACCCCGAGAATTGGTGGGTGGTGACGGGATCGAACCGCCGACCCTCTGCTTGTAAGGCAGATGCTCTCCCGGCTGAGCTAACCACCCGCTCTCTCGGTGTGGCGCGCATTCTACGGAGCGCCCCAAACCCTGGCAAGTCCTTTTTGGAATAAATTTCTTCAGATACACCAAAGAGTTAGCTCAGGGTTGGCCTATGCGGCCACGAGGAGAATAATGCGCGCTTTTGCGTCGTTTGGAGATTCGCCCGCCATGTGGTTCCGCAACCTGCTCGTCTATCGCCTCACCCAGGATACGTCTTTCGATGCCGAGGCCCTGGAGGCTGCGCTGGCCACCAAACTCGCCCGCCCCTGCGCCAGCCAGGAACTGACCACCTACGGCTTCGTCGCGCCCTTCGGCAAGGGCGAGGATGCGCCGCTGGTGCACGTCAGCCAGGACTTCCTGCTGATCGCCGCCCGCAAGGAAGAACGCATCCTGCCCGGCAGCGTGGTCAAGGACGCGCTGAAGGACAAGGTCGAGGAAATCGAGGCCGCGCAGATGCGCAAGGTCTATAAGAAGGAGCGCGACCAGCTCAAGGACGAGATCGTCCAGGCCTTCCTGCCACGCGCCTTCATCCGCCGCTCGCAGACCGTCGCCGCCATCGCGCCGAAGCTCGGCCTGATCCTGGTCAACAGCGCCAGCGCCCGGCGCGCCGAGGATCTGCTGTCGACCCTGCGCGAGGCCATCGGCTCGCTGCCGGTGCGTCCGCTGTCGGTGAAGATCGCCCCCAGCGCCACCCTCACCGACTGGGTCAAGACCCAGCAGGCCGCGCCAGACTTCACCGTGCTCGACGAATGCGAACTGCGCGACACCCACGAGGACGGCGGCGTGGTGCGCTGCAAGCGCCAGGACCTGACCAGCGAGGAAATCCAGTTGCACCTCTCCACCGGCAAGCTGGTCACCCAGTTGTCGCTGGCCTGGCAGGACAAGCTGTCCTTCGTGCTCGACGACAAGCTGATCATCAAGCGCCTGCGCTTCGAAGACCTGCTCACCGAACAGGCCGAGCAGGACGGCGGCGACGATGCGCTGGCCCAACAGGACGCCAGCTTCACCCTGATGATGCTGACCTTCAGCGAATTCCTCCCGGCGCTGTTCGAAGCGCTCGGCGGCGAGGAAATCCCGCAGGGTATCTAAGCGATGCACCGTTACAGGTCATGAATTTGCCCTTGCGGTCAACATTTGCCAGAATGGCCGGCAGCCGGGGACGACCCCGGCTCGCTTGCGGATTCAGGGGACGACCCCGGTAGTCACTGGAGGTCATCATGTCCTGGATCATTCTGTTCTTCGCCGGCCTGTTCGAAGTCGGCTGGGCCGTCGGCCTGAAATACACCGACGGCTTCACCCGCCCCCTCCCTACCGCTCTGACCGTTGCAGCGATGGCGATCAGCCTCGGCCTGCTCGGCCTGGCCATGAAGGACCTGCCGCTGGGAACCGCCTACGCGATATGGACCGGCGTCGGCGCGGTCGGCACGGTGATCGCAGGGATCATCCTGTTCGGTGAATCGATGGCGCTGATTCGGTTGGCCAGTGTGGCGTTGATCGTCACGGGATTGCTCGGCCTCAAGCTGAGTCATTGAAAAAAGCCGATCAAGAGCGCTTGAGGCTGGAGGGCTGGACGAGAAGTCGGGGCTGCTTGGGGGGAATGGAGTATCGGGGCTGTCTGACACTCCGCCCCTCACCCCCGGCCCCTCTCCCGGAGGGAGAGGGGAGTCTACGGAGCCGGTCTTGCCCCATGAGCCCACCACAACACCGGACAACCTCTCTCCCGATGGGAGAGAGGAGTATCCGTGCGTACCATCGGGCTCCGTGCTCTCCCGCAACGCCGATCAGTCCCCTCTCCCTCCGGGAGAGGGTTGGGG
>NZ_CAJFCI010000039.1:155014-191221 GCF_904061905.1 Zestomonas carbonaria | reverse complement strand
CTCCCCCGCCCGGAGCCCCGCCATGAAGCCCGCCGACCTGCTACGCCTGTTCAGCCTCGCCGCCATCTGGGGCGCCAGTTTCCTGTTCATGCGCATGCTGGTCCCGGAGATCGGCGCCGTGTCCACCGCCTTCTTCCGCGTGCTGCTGTCGGCGCTCGGCCTGCTGGCACTGCTCGGCCTGCTGCGCTGCCACTGGGACTTTCGCGGCATGCTCGGCCGCACCCTGGTGATCGGCGTGGTCAGCTCCGGCATTCCCTTCGCCATGTACGCGCTGGCGGCCAGGGTGCTGCCGGCCGGCTATTCGGCGATCTTCAACGCCACCACGCCGCTGATGGGGGCGCTGATCGGTACGCTGTTCTATGGCGAGGCGCTCAGCGCGGCGAAAGGCGCCGGCGTGCTGCTCGGCCTCGCCGGCGTGGCGCTGCTCACCGGCGCCGGCCCGGTGGGGATCGACGCGCAGGTGCTGCTGGCCGCGCTGGCCTGCCTGGCGGCGACCACCTGCTACGGCCTCTCCAGCTTCATGACCAAGCGCTGGGTCACCGATCGCGGTGGCCTGGACAGCCGCCTGGTGGCCCTCGGCAGCCAGCTCGGCGCCACGCTGTGCCTGCTGCCGCTGTTCGCCTGGCAGGCGCCCGCCATGCCCCTGGCACCGCTGGCCGAGCCATCGGTGTGGCTGGCGCTGGGCGCCCTGGGCCTGGTCTGCACGGCATTCGCCTACATCATCTTCTTCCGCCTGCTCGCCGACATCGGCCCGCTCCGGACCCTGACGGTGACCTTCCTGATCCCGCCGTTCGGGGTGCTCTGGGGCGTGCTGCTGCTCGACGAGTCGCTGTCCTGGGCGCACCTGTACGGCGGCCTGCTGATCGCCCTGGCGCTATGGCTGGTGCTCAAGCCGGCGCGGCCGGCGTTGCAGGCCGAGGCTTCGTCGTGATCCCCCGGATGGCATCCGGGCTACGTTGTCGCTCGTAGCCCGGATGAAATCCGGGAGCTTGGCAGGCCAGCTCGAACGGCTCCCGGCATCCCCGGAAACACCCTGCCCCTCAAGCCACCGGCACCTCGTAATTGCCGGACTCGTAGCTGACCCCGTGACGCACCCGTGGCGGCGCATCGCCCTGGTGCAGGCAGGTGACGTTGTCGAGGATGCTCTTGTCGGCGATGGTCAGGCGGTCGAGCATGCGCAGGTGCTGCAGCCAGTTGTCCACCACGAGGATTTCCTGCCACAGCTCCTGGTCCTCGACGTCCCGGTACAGCGCCCAGCGTTCGGCGCCGTTGCGCAGGCGCAGGCGGCGCAGCGCCTTGACCGCCTTGACGAACTCACGGGTGCGCGCCACCGGGATGCGGTATTCGATGGTCACCAGTACCGAGCCGCGCTCGGGGTTGAACACGAAGGTCGGCTCGCCCGGCCGGGTCGCCGGGGCGTGGGCGATGCTCGAGGCGTCGATCTCCGGCAACCGTGAGTTGTAGAGCAGCGCCGCCGAAGCCAGCAGGGTGCAGCCGGCGGCCAGCAGCGCGCCCTTCACGCCCATGGTCTCGGCCATGTGTCCCCAGAGGAACGAACCCAGCGCCAGCCCACCGTACAGCGCGGTCTGGTACAGGGCCAGGGCGCGCGCCTTGACCCATTCGGGAACGAGGATCTGCACCGCCGAGTTGTAGGTGGCCAGCGCGGCGATCCAGCAGCCGCCACCGATCAGCAGCGCCGGGAACAACACCCACAGGCTGTCCAGGGTGCCCAGCGCGATCATCACCACCGACAGCACGATGGCGGAAAAGCTGATCAGCCGGCTGCCGCCGATCCAGCGGCGCATCCGATTCACCACCGCGCTGCCGAGGATCGCGCCGAGGCCCAGGGCGCCGAGCATGTAGCCGTACACCGAGGCATCGCCGTCCGGGTTGCGATGCGCGAGCAGCGGCAGCAGCGCCCAGATGGCGCTGGCAGACAGCCCGAAGGCGAACGAGCGCAGCATCACCAGGCGGGTGACGCTGGAATACTGGGTGAAACGCAGCGCGGCGACCACGCCCTCGAAGATGTGCTCGGGCGGCAAGATGCGCTTGGGCACCTCGCGCCGCCACTGCCAGATAGCCCAGATCAGCCCGACGTAGCAGGCCGCGTTGAACAGGAACACCCAGGCCGGACCGACCGCGCTGAGCATCAGCCCGCCGAGCGCCGGGCCGAGTGCGCGGGCGACGTTGTAGTTGACGCTGTTGAGCAGCACCGCGTCTCCGACCATGCGCGCCGGCACCTGCTCGCCCACCGCCGCCTGCCAGGCCGGGATGGTGATCGCCGCGCCCAGGGTGATCCACAGGATGGAGACGATCAGCAGGATCGGGTCGAGGTAACCGAGAAAGGCGATGGTGGTCAGGAAGACCGCGCCGCTCATCTCGAAGGCCAGGCCGAACATCATGATCTTGCGCCGGTCGTGGTTGTCCGCCAGCACCCCGGAGACGATCGACAGCAGCACCAGCGGCAGCGCCGAGGCGACCTGGATCATCGCCACCACCATCGGGCTGCCGTGCGCCTCGGTGACCACCCAGGCGGCCGCCACGGATTGCGCCCAGGTGCCGAGGTTGGCGAACAGGTTGGCGATCCAGATGATTCGGAACACCGTGATGGTGAACGGCGTCAGCACGCCCTTGCCGGGCGGCGAGGCCGGCGCCTCCGTGGCATTGGGTTCGGGGGAAAGATCGTTGCGGGGGGAGACCGATTGGAGCATGAAGGAGACCTTGAACAGCCAGGCCGATCCGGGCCTGTGACAGGTCTTCAGTGTAGCCGCTGGGTACTGGCGGGCCTTGCTGCAAGTCAGGGGTCGAGTTCTTTACCGGGCCGGATCAGCCACCAGGCTGCTCGGAAAACGCTCTTTCTGGATTCCCGCGCTCGCGTGAACGACGGTCGAGCGCTGGAGTTTCTGCCTCGTCATCCTCGCGAACGCGGGGATCCAATAAACAGCCCCCGATAAACCAGAAACTCCGGCGACCCGACGCCATCGGTGCGCGCGGCGCACCCTACGGGCGTTACTGCACCAGCTCCTGCTCGCTGAACAGGTCGCTGAACAGCATGCTCGACAGGTAGCGCTCGCCCGAGTCCGGCAGGACCACCACGATGGTCTTGCCCTGCATCTCCGGGCGTTCGGCCAGGCGTACCGCCACGGCCATCGCCGCGCCGCCGGAGATGCCGCAGAGGATGCCTTCCTCGCGCATCAGCCGCAGGGCCATGGCCTTGGACTCCTCGTCGGTGACCTGCTCGACGCGGTCGACCATGGACAGGTCGAGGTTCTTCGGCACGAAACCGGCGCCGATGCCCTGGATCTTGTGCGGGCTGGGCTTGACCTCCTCGCCGGCGAGGGTCTGGCTGATCACCGGCGAAGCCACCGGCTCCACCGCCACCGAGAGGATCGGCTTGCCCTGGGTCTGCTTGATGTAGCGCGACACACCGGTGATGGTGCCGCCGGTGCCGACCCCGGAAACCAGCACGTCGACCGCGCCGTCGGTGTCATTCCAGATCTCCGGCCCGGTGGTCTTCTCGTGGATCGCCGGGTTGGACGGGTTGTCGAACTGCTGCGGCATGAAGTACTGCGCCGGGTCGCTGGCGAGTATTTCGCCGGCCTTCTCGATGGCGCCCTTCATGCCTTTGGCCGGCTCGGTCAGCACCAGTTCGGCGCCGAGCGCCTTGAGCACCTTGCGCCGCTCCAGGCTCATCGACGCCGGCATGGTCAGCACCAGCTTGTAGCCACGCGCGGCGGCGACGAAAGCCAGGCCAATGCCGGTGTTGCCGGAAGTCGGCTCGACGATGGTCATCCCCGGCTTGAGCGCGCCCCGCTCCTCGGCATCCCAGATCATGCTGGCGCCGATCCGGCATTTCACCGAGTAGCCCGGGTTGCGCCCTTCGGTCTTGGCCAGGATGGTCACGCCCTTCGGGCCCAGGCGGTTGATGGCGATCAGCGGAGTGTTGCCGATGGATTGGGCGTTGTCTGCGTAGATGCGGCTCATCTGGAGTGTCCCTGCTGCTGAAACGGAATGGATCAGCCTAAGCCGCGCTTTCCAGGTCGTCCAGTCACCAGCGGGAGGGAGTTTCGGGCATACCATTCAGTGACTGAATAAGCGTCCTGCGTTCCCAGTCGACCGACTCGCGCGTTATAGTCGGGCCCTAATTACTGAACCGCCCGGTTTGCACCTGCGCGTCACCCGTTTCGAGGATTTTCCGATGAAGTTCGAAGGTACTCAGTCGTACGTCGCCACCGACGATCTCAAGCTGGCCGTCAACGCCTCCATCACCCTGCAGCGCCCGCTGCTGGTCAAGGGCGAGCCCGGCACCGGCAAGACCATGCTGGCCGAGCAACTGGCCGAAGCCTTCGGCGCCCGGCTAATCACCTGGCACATCAAGTCCACCACCAAGGCCCACCAGGGTCTCTACGAATACGACGCGGTGAGCCGCCTGCGCGATTCGCAACTGGATTCCGACAAGGTCCACGACGTTCGCAACTACATCAAGAAAGGCAAGCTGTGGGAGGCGTTCGAGTCCGACGAGCGCGTGATCCTGCTGATCGACGAGATCGACAAGGCCGACATCGAGTTCCCCAACGACCTGTTGCAGGAACTCGACAAGATGGAGTTCTACGTCTACGAGACCAACGAGACGATCAAGGCCAAGCAGCGCCCGATCATCATCATCACCTCGAACAACGAGAAGGAACTGCCGGACGCCTTCCTGCGTCGCTGCTTCTTCCACTACATCGCCTTCCCGGACCGCGAGACGCTGCAGAAGATCGTCAACGTCCACTACCCGAACATCAAGGGCGAGCTGGTCGCCGAGGCGCTGGACATCTTCTTCGACGTGCGCAAGGTGCCGGGCCTGAAGAAGAAGCCCTCCACTTCCGAGCTGGTCGACTGGCTCAAGCTGCTGATGGCCGACGACATCGGCGAAGCCGTCCTGCGCGAACGCGACCCGACCAAGGCCATCCCGCCGCTGGCCGGCGCCCTGGTGAAGAACGAGCAGGACGTGCAACTGCTCGAGCGCCTGGCGTTCATGAGCCGTCGCGCCAGCCGCTGAAGCGGCTTGTCTCCCCTCTCCCATTTATGGGAGAGGGGACTATCCGTGCATCCCGGGAGGCCCGCAGCCATGCTGCTCAACCTGTTCAACGAAATGCGCGCGGCCAAGGTGCCGGTGTCGGTGCGCGAGTTGCTTGACCTGATCAACGCGCTGAAGCACAACGTCGTGTTCGCCGACATGGACGAGTTCTACTATCTGGCGCGCACCGTGATGGTCAAGGACGAGCGTCACTTCGACAAGTTCGACCGCGCGTTCGGCGCCTATTTCAAGGGCCTGGAAAAGCTCGACGACGTCCTCCAGGCGATGATCCCCGATGAGTGGCTGCGCAAGGAGTTCGAGAAGCACCTGACCGACGAGGAAAAGGCCAAGATCCAGAGCCTCGGCGGCCTCGACAAGCTGATCGAGGAGTTCAAGAAGCGCCTCGAGGAGCAGAAGGAACGCCACGCCGGCGGCAACAAGTGGATCGGCACCGGCGGCACCAGCCCGTTCGGCTCCGGCGGCTTCAACCCGGAAGGCATCCGCGTCGGCGACGCCGGCCAGCGCCAGGGCAAGGCGGTCAAGGTCTGGGACCAGCGCGAGTACAAGAACCTCGACGACCAGGTCGAACTGGGCACCCGCAACATCAAGATCGCCCTGCGCCGCCTGCGCAAGTTCGCCCGCGAGGGCGCGGCGGAAGAGCTCGACCTCGACGGCACCATCGACCACACCGCGAAGGACGGCGGCCTGCTCAACATCCAGATGCGTCCGGAGCGCCGCAACACGGTGAAGCTGTTGCTGCTGCTCGATATCGGCGGCTCGATGGACGCCCACGTGAAGGTCTGCGAGGAACTGTTCTCGGCCTGCAAGACCGAGTTCAAGCACCTCGAATACTTCTACTTCCACAACTTCATCTACGAATCGGTGTGGAAGAACAACCTGCGCCGCACCAACGAACGCACCTCCACCCTGGACCTGCTGCACAAGTACGGCCCGGACTACAAGGTGGTGTTCGTCGGCGATGCCGCCATGGCGCCCTACGAGATCACCCAGGCCGGCGGCAGCGTCGAGCACTGGAACGAGGAGCCGGGCTACGTGTGGATGCAGCGCTTCATGGAGAAGTACAAGAAGCTCATCTGGATCAACCCGTACCCGAAGGACACCTGGAACTACACCTCCTCCACCGGCATCGTCCGCGACCTGGTCCACGACCAGATGTTCCCGCTGACCCTGCGCGGGCTGGAGGATGGGATGAAGTTCCTGTCCAAGTAACGGCGGCCCTCGCGAACAGCCCCCAGCCGGTCGACGGCTGGGGGCTGTTCGTATGCGCGGGTTCCGGCCAGGGCGGTATTCGCGCCTGGCCGGCCCCATCCTTCCTCACGCCAACTGGAAGTCGGCCTGGGTAACGCTGGTATGGTCGTTGACGCCGACCAGGCGGATGCTGCCCCCACCAGCACCGTTGATGGTCACCAGGGCATCGGCCCCGGCATCGGTGATCGACACGCGGCTGTTGAAGGTCGCCGCCGTGATGCCCAGCGCGACGACGTTGATGAAGTCCTGACCGCCGCCGGCCGGGTTGGCGTCGAAATCCATGATCCGGTCGTTGCCGAAGTTCGGACCGAACACGAAGATATCGTTGCCGGCGCCGCCGATCAGGGTGTCGTTGCCGCCGCCACCGTTCAGCACATCGTTACCGGCGCCGCCCTGGATCAGGTTGTCCAGCGCGTTGCCGGTCCCGGTGAAGTTGCCGGCGCCACCGTAGAGCAGGTTCTCGACGTTGGCGCTCAAGGTGTAGCTCGACACATGGGCCCACACCGTATCGATCCCCTGCCCCGCCAGTTCGACCACCTGGTCGCCGGCCTCGGTGACCTCGTAGGTGTCGTCCCCGGTGCCGCCGACCAGGGTGTCGTTGCCCGCCCCGCCGATCAGCAGGTCATTGCCGGCGCCGCCGTTGAGCACGTCGTTGCCCGCGCCGCCGACGATGAGGTTGCCAAGCGCGTTACCGGTGCCGAAGAAGTTCCCGGTGCCGCCGTAGATCAGGTTCTCGACGTTGGCGCCCAGCGTGTAGCTCGGCACATGAGCCCAGACCGTATCGATGCCCTGCCCCGCCAGTTCGATCACCTGGTCGCCGATCTCGGTGACCTCGTAGGTGTCATCCCCGCTGCCGCCTTCCATGATGTCGTTACCCGCTCCACCGATCAGCACGTCATTGCCGGCGGCGCCGATGAGCACGTCGTTGCCAGCCCCACCGACCATGAGGTTGCCGAGTTCGTTACCGGTACCGACGAAGTTGCCGATGCCGCCGTAGAGCAGGTTCTCGACATTGGCGCCCAGCGTATAGCTCGGCAGGTAGACCCACACCGTGTCGATCCCGCCGCCGGCCTCCTCGATCACCTGATCACCGGCCTCGGTGACCTCGTAGGTGTCGTTGCCGGCGCCGCCGATCATGATGTCGTTGCCGGCACCACCGATCAGCACATCGTCGCCCTCCATGCCCTGGAGCGTGTCGTCCAGCGCCGTGCCGACCAGGACATTGCTCTGCCCCGGCGTGCCGACGATCAGGCTGGTAACCACTGCGGTGGCCGCCGAGGTCAGCGTCTCGAGGGTGCCGCCGTTGTCGGTATAGCGGACCACCACGCGAAGCTGCTGGCCGACCTGATCCAGGGTCGGGGTGAAGCTGGCCCCGGTGGCGCCGGGGATGTCGACGAAGCTGTCCCCCGCTCCGGCCTGCCACTGGTAGGAGAAGGTCACGCCTTCCAGGCCGTCCACATCGACGATGGCGCTCAGGTCCGCGAGCAGGACCTGGCCGGTGCCGGGGCTCGTGTTGTTGATCGACGGCAGCCCGCTCGGCAGGCTGTTGACGTGGCTGGTGAGCGGCGCCGAGAAGAGCCGTTCGGTGACGCCCTTGCCATCGATGAAGGTCAGTATGACCCGCAAGGCAAGCCCCGCTTCGGCGGCGCCCGGACGGAAGTTCGGACCGCTGCCGACGTTGCTCCACACGCCCGGCGCGACCTCGACCTGCCAGGTGTATTTCTGGGAACCGGCCGTGATGCCGTCGGTATCCTGGACGGCGCTCGCCACGGCGACCATCAGCCCCGGGTCCGTCGAGGACGGGGCGATCGACAGGCTGCCGGTCGGTAGCGCGTTCCGCTCGTTGAGCGCGACGATCTGGTCGGCGAACTGCAGCCGGTCGATGTTGCGCAAAGTATCGGTGCCGTCCGAGAGGATCGGCCGCGTGGTGGCCAGGCCGTCCGGGTCCAGCGGGTCGAAGGTGGTGACGGTGCCGCCGCCCTGCTCGACGAAGCCGGAATGGGCGACCGTCCAGGTGCCGTCGCCGTTGTCGGTGATGGTGTAGTTGTCCCGCACGTCCCAGTACACCGCGGTGTCGATGTCGTTGGTCCCCTTGTCCTGGAGGATCTCGCGGACGATGTGCAACTGCCCCGGGTTGAGGGTGCCGGCCAGCATCGCGGTATCGAGGGTCAGCCCGGCCGGCGTTCCGGCCAGTATGCCGCTCTTGTTGGTGATGACGCCCTTCATGCCGTCGGCGGTGCCGATCTCGTTGCCGCCGGCATCGCGGATGCTGATGCGCACATTGAGCCAGGCCGCGCCGTCGATGAAATCGTCGCCGCCGCGTCCCTCGATGACGTCGTTACCGCCGCCGCCGAGCAGGATGTTGCCGGCGTTGAAGGCAATCGCCGCTTCCAGGTCGCCGGAGGCCGGCCGGTCGGGGATCAGGTCGCCCAGCAACGCGCGCAGGCCATCGATCCGGTCGACGCCGGCCTGGCTCAGGTAGTTGAACTCGTCGAACACCAGCTCGTTCTCGGCGGTCAGGTCATTGCCCCTGTCGTCGCCACGCAGCACGTCGGCATGGCTCCAGCCGGACAGCGCCTCGACGTCGCTGAAGCGATCGCGCAGCACCTTCAGCGGCTCGGTGTCGAACACCGACTGGTTCAGGTCCGAGTAGGCCGAGACCGGGCTGTCCTTGTGGATCACCCAGTCGAAGCCGCGCATGCCGATGTTCTTCTGGATGCCGGCGCCCTGGAACATGATGTCGTCGCCGGAATCGGCGTCGTAGTCGGTGTCGCCGCCCCCGCCGTTGAGCACGTCGTGGCCGATGATCGGGCTCTCGAAGAAGATGTCGCCATTGTCCCCGGCGATGTAGTCGAAGCGGCCGCCACCTTCGATCCAGTCGTCGCCATCGCCGCCGAACAGGGAGTCGATGCCGTCGCCGCCGTAGATGAAGTCGTTGCCGAGGCCGCCGAACACTTCCGTGCCGTCGGTGCCGCCGATGACGAAGTCGTTGCCATCGCCCGCGAGGATCAGGTCGATGCCGTTGCCGCTGTGGATCACGTCGTTGCCGGCGCCACCCTTGATCACATCGTCGCCGCCGATGTCGGTGATGATGTCGTCACCGTCGCCGCCGATCAGGATGTCGTTGCCGTAGCCACCCTCCAGGCGGTCGTTGCCGGCGTCGCCCCACAGGGTGTCGTCGCCGACCCCGCCGATCAGGATGTCATTGGCGTTCGTGCCGCCCAGCACCACATGCTCGTCGCCGTTGTAGCGGAGGTAGCCCTCGCGGCGGTCCACCAGCGGGGTGAGCGCTTCCATGATCGGGTCGTCCCATACCGGGTCGTCGCCGATCTGGCGGGCCTGGTCCAGTTCGATGATGTGGTCCACCGAGGCGAACAGGTCGCCCGGCAGGTGCGACGAGTCCGGGTTGCCCAGGTCGGTGTTGGCCATCACCAGCGCCGAGAAGGAGTTGGCCTCCAGCTCGGCCAGCAGGTTGAGGCCCTGGGTGCGGGACAGGTAGTAGAAGCGGTCGCCGTCCTGCAGTTTCTCGATCTGCAGTTCGAAGACGAAGTTGAAGGTCGAGCCGAGCATGCCGCCGAACGGCATCTTGCGCTCGGCCAGGCCGCCGATCCAGAAGTCGACCAGGTTCAACCCGGTTTCCTGGTTGGCCCAGGCGCCGGTGCTGTTGAGGAAGTCGGTGCGGTCGGCCGGCGCGCCGGTACCGCCCATGACCAGCAGGGTCGCCGCTTCGCGCTTGCCTTCGGCGGTGGCCTGGCTGGTGATGCTGGCGTGGGTGCCGTAGGCGGCGATGAAGTTGATGATCGACGCCGCGTTCTTGATGTTCAGCGCGAAATCGACCCAGCTCTCGTAGGGCTTGAGGTTACTGTCGCCGGTCAGCTCGTAGAACTGCTCGCGCGCGCTGTTCAGGCCGGGAACGCCGGTATCGCGGCCACGGGCGATGTTGATCGCCGCCAGGTCCAGCGGCAGGCCGACCAGGTTGTTGCGCAGGGCGCCGGTGACGAATTCGTCGATCTCGTTGCCGGTCTGCCGGGTCATGCCACGGATGATGGCGCCGGCCATCTCGTCGGCGCTGGCGCTGCCGAACTCGAGCGGATTGAGGAAGGCTTCGATCAGGCCGATATGGCTTTCCTGCATGTCGATGCCGATGCGATCCACCGTTTCGTTGAGCATCGAGTGGCCGAAGCGGTACACCACGTGGGCGAACTCGGCGAAGATCGCCGGGTTGATCTCGACGTCCGGCTGGACGTTGAAGATATCCACGAACGGCTGCACCTTGCGGGCGAACTCTTCGAACACCAGGTGCTGGTACTGCATCTCGTTGACGAAGCGCGCGGCCTGGAACAGCCGCTCGCCGTCCCACAGGCCGTTGCCCAGTTGCCAACTGTCGATGAACTCCTGGTCGCCGGTGGCCAGGATCACTTCCTTGATGTGCTCGACCAGGCGGTTGTGCTCGGCGTGGAACACGTGGTGCACGGCGGTCAGGCCGATGTTCTCGTTGCCACGGCCGTCGCCGGTGATGTAGTGCGCATCCAGCAGTTCGTTGTCGTACTCCAGGTTGCGCCCGGACATAGGGTTGACGGCCACGGCGTTCCCCGCCACGTCGTCGGCATCGGGTTGCAGGACGCCCAGGGAGTTGACCACCGGCACGGCGTTGTGGGCGATGTCGTCGAGGAAGGCATGGCCGATGCGCACGGCCCCGGCGGTGCTCACCGGCGAATCGGGATTGCCGACCAGCACCAGGTCGTCGGCGGTATTGGGAATGCCGTCCGGCCCCAGGCCGATGACCAGTTGCGGCATGCCGTTCTCGGCCGGGATGAACTTGCCGTAGGGGTCGGTGCGCAGCAGCGGGATGTTGGTCACGTCGGCATCGGTCAGGTCGATGCCGAGCAGTTCGCGCGCCTGCTGCTTGATGTCCGCCCAGGTGGCGAGCCCGCCATTCGAGCCGTCGAGCATGTGCCCGGTGGAGACGGGCCGGCCATCCACCATCACGTACTCGCGCAGGAACACCTGGTGCGAGGCGTGGGAGGTGTAGGTCTGGTTCTGGTCGACGAAGGGCGTGGTCTGGTTGACGTGCTCGCGGATATCGTCGGCGGTCCCGAGGACGCCATCGGGTCCGGGATGGTTGGTGGCCCGCGTCAGGACCATGAAGTTGGTCGGCGAGCCAGGCACGTAGAGTGGATCGTCCGGCTGCAGGGGGATGTACACGGTGCCGCTGCCGCCCTTGTTGACCAGGTCCAGGCCATGGTCGAAGAACTGGCCGAACAGGCTCATCCAGGCGTTGAAGGGCGCGCTCAGGCCTTCGTCCGGCGAGACGTTGGGGATCTGCACCGTGCCGTTGTCCATCACGATGCCCAGGTCGTCGAGCAACGCGTCCAGCGCCGCGGCGGCGGCACCGGCGGCCTCGTTGGAGCCGGCGGCGTCCGCCACGGCGGCGTCGTAGGCAGCGGTATCGAGAGCCACCTGCTCGGCCGCGGCGCTGGCGACCGAGGTAGCCGCAGCGGCGCTGGCGGCGGAGGCCGCGGCGGTATTGCCGAGCTCGGTCGCGACGCCCGCCGCCGCCGTGGCGGCAATGGCGGCATTGACGAAGGCCGTCAGCGCGGCACCTTCCTCGGGCGTACCGATTGCCGCCTGATAGGCCGCCAGGGCATCTTCCCGCGCCTCGGCGGCTTCGGCGGCAGCCGCGACGGCATCGGCATGGGCCAGCCCGTCGACATCGGCAAGCGCCTGTGCGTCGGCGGCTTCCGCCGCCGCGGCAGCGGCCGTAGCGCTGGAGGCGGCAAGCACCGCCGCCGCCGCGGTGACCGGGGCACTGGCCAGGGCCGCCGCTTCAGCGGCCGCCTTGGCGGCGGCATGGGCCGCGGCGACCAGCCCGGCATCGCCGAACGGATCGGCCGAGCCGGCGTACTTGAGCGCCGCCATGACCGCCGCCGGGTTGTCGAGGCTCTGGTCGACGATCAGGTTGCTGATGATCCGTGGCTGGGAGTCGACCACATAGCCATTGGTGTCCGCATAGGAAGTCTCGTCGCCCGAGGTCGGGAAACCGGGTGGCGCACCGGGACCGTCGATGCCGTTTTCGGCATCGCGGAACTCCGGGTCGAGCAGGCGCGGCATCCACTGGTCCGCCGAGCCGAAATGTTCCTGGCCGGGAATCAGGTTGTTGTAGGTGCCATCGACGGTACGCAATCCCCAGGGCAGCAGGGGGTTGCCGATCATGTCCTGTAGTGGGGTTCCGGCAGCGTGCGCTTCGGAGATCTGGATTTGCAGCAGGATGAAGTCGAGGTCCGACTTGGTAACTTTGATAGCCATCTTGTTGTGCTCCTTCAATGCCGGAATCTCCTGACCAGCAGGTCAGGGAACCACATGCATACGGCAACATTGCAACGGTGTGGCTTGGCTCGGCGGATAGTGTTGGCTCATGGAAAACGGCGATGGACCTGCGTACCCGGACGTTTCGCCCGGTGCCGGTCGATCTCTGCGCAGCAACCGGACACTTTCTCCGGCGGTACGCAGCGGGCCAGCGGAGGCCCATGGAAGCGCAGCGGAAATACGCTGGCCGGAACACTGACCGCTTCACTGCGGTTGGTACTGTGACTGTCCATAGTGATGCGTTCCCTCCTGCATGCCCCGGATGTCGCTTGCGGCGCCCTCTCCCGCACCGCTCATCGCACCCGGAACCACGCACTTGAAAGCACGAGCCCCCGGTCACTGAATCCTCGGCCAAGCTACGACGGCACGCCCTCGCAACACCCACTCCGCACGAGCCGACGGCTCGGGACTGGATGGGAAAAACCGCCAACGGCGGACGCATCCTGCGCTAGCTTGTTAACAAGCCCGACAAGAGCAAAATGGGAAATGGGGGACACGGGAACGGCGAGCGGCTGTTCAGGGCACGCCAAGTCCTTCTGTTCGATCCTCACAGGGCTTGGAGCATGCATGACAGCCTCCGGCTATCCGTTGCGGGCTATGCCACAAGCATTCAGGAATCGCGCCCATGCCTATAGATGCAAAGGTCGAGTCGAATTCAGGGTCCTTGGTCGAAGCGAAGGTTGAGACCTTGGTCGAATCCACCGCCAATCAGTCAAAAACCTGGCGCCAGCGGATCACGGAGCGCTTGCGCGGGCTCAGCCGCTCCACCCAGTTCCTGATCGCGGCAGCGCTCATCCTCGGCCTGGCCATGGTCTCCGTCGGCACCCTGGTGAGCCAGCAGATCAAACTGGCCGCCGCACAGAGCGCCGGCGAGGCAGCGGCGCTGTACATGGAGGCGTACCTGGACGACTACGTGCAGGAACTGGCGTCGTCCCGGTCGCTGTCGGAGGCCAGCACGCAGGCCATCGACAAGATGATGAGCGAGACCTCCCTCAACCAGCACGTGGTGTCGGTGAAGATCTGGCTGCCGGACGGCACCAACGTCTACAGCACCAGCAAGCTGCCGGTATACCGCTACTACCCGGCCGACCCCATCAAGCAGGTCTTGCAGGGCAACATCGTCACCCGCCTGAGCGCCCTGGACAACGACGAGCACGCCTATGAGCGCAGCATGAACACGCCGCTCTACGAAACCTACGTGCCACTGCGCGAGTTCGGCACCGGGCGGATCCTGGCGATAGGCGAGTTCTACGAAATGGAGCACGAGATCGACGCCATCCACCAGGAGGTGTGGGCCATCATCCTCGTCGCCATCCTGGCCATGCTCTCGCTGCTGTTCCTGATCGTCCGGCGCGGCGACCGGATCATCGACGGGCAGCAGATGGCCCTGCGGCAGCGGATGCTGGAACAGGCCCAGTTGCACCGGCAGAACGCCGCCCTGCAACGCAAGATCGCCAAAGCCACCCAGGAGTTCTCGACCATCAACGAACTGACCCAGCGCCGCCTGGGCGCCGACCTGCACGACGGGCCGGCCCAGTTGCTGACCCTGATCCTCCTACGCCTCGACGAGTTGGCCGAGTTCCGCGACAGCCACCAGGACGATGGCACGCCCGTGGACAGCGATGCCCTGGAAACCATCCGCAGCGCGGCGCAGGAGAGCCTGCAGGAAATCCGTGGCATTTCCCGTGGCCTGGCGCTTCCGGAAATCAACGAGCTGAGCCTGCGCGAGGAGCTGCAACTGGTCGCCAAGCGCCACGAGCAGCGCACCGAGACCAAGGTGGAACTGACGCTCGGCGACCTGCCCGAGCAGGTGCCGCTGCCCTACAAGATCTGCATCTACCGCTTCGTGCAGGAGGCGCTGAACAACGCCTTCCACCATGCCGGCGGCGCGCAGCAGAGGGTCGGCGCCACCTACGACGACGGCTTGCTGGAAATACAGGTGGAAGATGCCGGGGAAGGCATCGCGGAGGAAGACCTGAACCTGCAGGGCAGCAACCGCACGCGCCTCGGGCTGGTCGGCATGCGCTATCGCATCGAATCCCTCGGCGGCCTGTTCAGCATCGAATCGGCCTCCGGGCACGGCACCCTGGTCAAGGCGCAGTTCAACCTGGCGGCCGCGCAGCCGAGCGAGGACTAGGCTGGGGTGTGTCGTCAATCATCAACAGCCCTGGTTCCAGCCAGGCCAGGCCTTGCAGCGACACTTCGGCCCGTCGCGCGCCCCGCTCCGAAAGAAAGGGGAGTATCCGTGCATGCCATCAGGCTCGGTGCTTTCCCGCCACGCCGTTCTGCCCCCTCTCCCTCCGGGAGAGGGTTGGGGTGGGGCGGAATTGATGGCAGACTCCAGGCCCTCGACGGAACAGAGCAGGCTCGCGTTCGAATTTACGGCCGTAAATGAGCATTCCGACTGGACTCGCCCACGAGTCTCTTTTTACGCAGGCACTTTTCATACAGAACCCAGGCAACGCCTCGCCGGTCGTGCGGACTCATGACACGCCGGCACTCCCCGGCGGGGTGTCCTGGTCGTCCCAGTAGCGCCGCGCCGCGGTTACCGCCTCGACCCGGTTACGCACATGGAGCTTCTGCATGACGTTGGTCATGTAGTACTTCACGGTCTTCTCGCTGAGATCGAGCTTGAGCGCCACCTCGCGGTTGGTCAGTCCCTTGGCCACCTCGCGGATGATCTGCTCCTCACGGTGGGTCAGGTCGACGCTGCGCTTTTCGTTCGCATGCTTCCTGAAGTGGCTCAGCAGCCGGCTGGCGAACGCCGGGGTCACGAAGGTTTCCCCCTTGGCCACGTTGCGGATCGCCTGCACCAGCTCGGGCCCGCTCACACCCTTGAGCACGTAGCCCTGGGCCCCGCCCTCGAGGGCGGCATAGGCGTCGTCCTCGGACTCGGAGACGGTCAGCATCAGCACCTTGACCGTCGGCTGCGCCTTGCTGATCGCACGCACCGCGGCAAAGGTGTCGCCGGGCATGTTCACGTCCATCAGCAGCACGTCGGGGATGCAGCGCTCCGCGATTTCCCGCGCCTCGTCGGCGGAACCGCCCTGTTCCACCACCTCGAAGTCCGCCACCTTCTTCAGGGTCGTGGCCACGCCCTGGCGTAACAGAGGGTGATCGTCGACGATGCCGATCCTGATCTTGTCACTCATAAGACATCCTCCCCATGAGGTTTCGAGACTGCGGTTAAACACGTATAGCCATTCACTGCCTCAATACAAGGTGTACGGCTCTTTGGACCGCACACCTTGCCTGCCGTCTCAACCACCTCATGCCAACTGGAAGTCAGCCTGGGTAACACTGTTATGGTCGGTGACGCCGACCAGGACGATGCTGCCTCCGCCAGCACCATTGATGGTCACCTGTACGTCGGCACCGGCATCGGCGATCGACACCCGGGCGGCGAAGGTCGCCGCGGTGATCCCCAGCGCGGTGATGTTGATGAAGTCCTGGCCGCCGGCCGGGTTGGCGTCGAAGTCCAGGATCCGGTCGTTGCCGAAGTTCGGACCGAACACGAAGATGTCGTTGCCAGCGCCGCCGATCAGGATGTCGTTGCCGCCACCGCCGTTGAGCACGTCGCTGCCCGCGCCGCCCGCGATCAGGTTGTTGAGCGCGTTGCCGGCGCCGGTGAAGTTGCCGGTGCCGCCGTAGAGCAGGTTCTCGACATTGGCGCCCAGCGTGTAGCTCGACACATGGGCCCAGACCGTATCGTTCCCCTGCCCCGCCAGCTCGACCACCTGGTCGCCGGCCTCGGTGACCTCGTAGGTGTCGTCCCCGACGCCGCCGGACATGGTGTCGTTGCCCGCCCGTCCGACCAGAACGTCATTGCCGGCGGCGCCATTGAGCGTGTCGTTGCCCGATCCGCCGATGATGAGGTTACCGAGCGCGTTGCCGGTGCCGGTGAAGTTGGCGGTGCCAGCGTAGACCAGTTGCTCCACGTTGGCCGGCAGCACATAGCTCAGCAGGTTGTGGACCCAGACGGTGTCGAGCGATCCTTCGCCCGCGGCCTCGACCACCTGGTCGCCGGCGTCGGTAACCTCGTAGGTATCGTCGCCGATGCCACCGGACATGGTGTCGTTGCCCGCACCGCCGATCAGCACGTCGTTACCGCCGCCGCCGTTGAGCGTGTCGTTGCCCGGTCCGCCGAAAATGCGGTTGTCGAGCGCGTTGCCGGTGCCGGTGAAGTTGCCGGTACCGGCGTAGACAAGTTGCTCCACGTTGGCGGGCATGACGTAGTTCGACAGGTAGACCCAGACGGTATCCATGCCCCCACCGACGCCTTCGATCACCTGGTCTCCAGCCTCGGTGACCTCGTAGGTATCGTTGCCGACGCCGCCGATCAGAATATCGTCGCCGGGGCCACCGATCAGCACGTCGTCGCCTTCGCCGCCATCGAGGGTGTCATTGCCGGCCATGCCATTGAGGATGTCGTTGCCGGCGCCGCCACTGGCCACGTCGTCTCCGGGGGTACCAGTGAACACGTCGTCGGTCGCACCGCCATTGAACGGTTCGGCGCTCACCTGCTCCGTCGCATCCGAAGTCACCGTTTCCAGCTTGCCGAGGTCATCGGTGTAGGTGACGACGACGCGCAGTTGCTGCCCGGCCTGCGCCGCGGTGACCACGAAGGTCGCCAGGACCGCGCCGAGGATATTGGTGAAGGTGCCGCCGGTTCCCACCTGCCACTGGTACGACAGCACCGGGCTGGCGGGGCCGTCGGGATCGGTGAAGGCCCTGATTGCCCTCAACTGCTGGCCGACCGTCGGGGTGGTGTCGTCGATCAGCATGGTGCCGACCGGCGCATCGTTGACGGCGACCGGCGATACCAGCGCCGTCGGCGCCGAGAACACCGTTTCCAGCACGCCGTTGGCGTCCTTGTAGATGGCCTTGACACGCAGGGCCAGGCCATTGAGGTCGGACGTCACCCGCAAGGTCGAGCCGTTCGCGCGGGACACCTCGCCGCCGACGTTCTGCAGCACGATATCGGTGAACACCCCGTTGCCGAGCCGGTCGACCTGCCAGTAGTAGGCGACCGGGCCGGTGATCGCTCCACCGGGGTTGTCCGCGTCGGTCACGCCTTCCACCGATGCCGCCAGCAGCGAACCGACTTCCGGGGTCTGGTCGTTGATCGTCACCAGGCCGTCCGGATCCGCGTTCAGGCCCTCGCCTTCGGTGAGGGTGATCGACAGGTCGTTGAACTGGATGCGCTCGATATTGCGCAGCACGTCGTAGCCATCGAGTCCCGGCACATCGGGGAAGCCGTCGCCATCGTCATCCGGCCCCTCGCCCAGGTGGTAGACGCTGTACAGGCCGCCGCCCCACTCGATCACCTGGTAGTCGCTGAACAGGCCGGAATACACCGCGGTGTCGAAGTTGAAGTCATCGCTGCCGTCCATGATCTCGCGCTCGATGACCAGTTGCCCGGGGTTGATCTCGCCGGACAGCATCCGCGGCACCAGCTCGGTCAGGCTGTAGGCCCTGAACAGTTCCGGCCCCGATCCATCCGTGTTGGTGCGCACGCTGATCCGCACGTCGAGCCAGGCGTCGCCGTCGATCAGGTCGTTGCCGCCACCACCCTGGATGATGTCGCTGCCATTGCCGCCGAGGATGATGTTGCCGGCCCCGAACGAGGTCACCTCCCCTCCCGAGCCGAAGATCGGGTCGTCCATGGCGTTCAGGAAGTCCTGCAACCCTTCGATCAGCTCGATGTTGGTGAGCACGCTGCCATAGGCGCCGGACTGCGCGATCTGTGCGGCATTTAGGTCATCGCCGATCAGGATGTCGGCATGGTGCGACCCCGACAGGCCCTCCATCTGGACGAAGCGGGCCAGCAGCGAGGCGGTGGAGGCCGGGATCGGCGCTTCATCGAACGCCCGCAGCCGGAAATCGATATGCACCCCGAGCGGATCGTCGCGGAACACCGCCCAGTCGAAGCCGGAGCCACCGACGTAGCGGTCGCCCTCGCCACCGTTGCCGAGCATGATGTCGTCGCCGCCCTCGCCGTCCATGCGGTCGATGATGCCGCGCTCGCCGATGAACACGTCGTTGCCGATCACGTCGTCCAGGCCGAACTCGCTGAAGTTGTCGCCGGCGAAGCCATCCGGGCCGCCGAACTCGAGCCAGTCATCGCCTTCGTTGCCGAACTCGGCTTCGTTGGCACGGGTGCCGAGGATGAAGTCGTTGCCCGGGCCACCGAAGATCTCCGAGGCATCCTCGCCGGAGATGATGAAGTCCTTGCCATGGCCGCCGAGGATCAGGTTGAAGCCGTTGCCGCCATGGATGACGTCGTTGCCTTCGCCGCCACGGATGGTGTCGTCGCCGCCCCGGTCGGTGATGATGTCGTCGCCGGCACCGCCGTTGATCAGGTCGTTGCCGTCGCCGCCTTCCAGGCGGTCGTCGCCCTCGTCGCCCCACAGCGTGTCGTCGCCGATGCTGCCGATCAGGGTATCGTTGCCGCTGGTGCCACCGAGCACCACGTGCTCGTCACCGTTGTACTGGAGGAAGTTCGGGCCACGCACCACCTCCGGAATCAGCACGCTCCCGCCATCCGGGTCGGCGCGCCCGTCCGGGCCGAGGCCGGTGAACTGCCGGCTCTGGTCGACCTCGAGGATGTACCCCGGCGTCGAGAAGATATCGCCGGGCAGGTGGGTCGCGTCGGTGTTGGCCATCACCATCCGGGCGAAGGAGTTGTTCTCCATTTCGGAGAGCATGTTCAGCCCGGCCAGCCGCTCCAGGTAGTAGAAGCGGTCGGCATCCTGCAACGCCTCCATCTGCGTCTCGAACACGAAGTTGAAGGTCGAGCCGAGCATGCCGCCGAACGGCATGATCTTCTCGGCCAGCCCGCCGATCCAGAAGTCGATGTCGTTGACCCCGGTGGTCGCCGCCGGACCGTGCAGGAAACCGAGGCGATCGACGCCCGCGTCGTCCGCGTTGAAGGTCCGTTCTTCGGCCGTTCCCTCATTGATCAGCGCCGTGCCGCCGAATACCAGGGCGAAAGCCACCGCGCGCTTCTCGGCCAGTGTGTTGACGTCGTCGGCCAGCAACGCCGCATGGGTCCCGTAGGCGGCGATGAAGTTGATCAGCGAAGTCTGGTGCTTCAGGTTCATGGCTAGGTCGATCCAACTGGTGTACGGCTTCAGTTGGCTGTCACCGGTCATCGCATAGAACTCGGCGCGCGCCGCGTTCAGCGACGGCACCCCGGTTTCCCGGCCACGGGTCAGGTTGATGGTGGCGAGGTCGAGCGGCAGGCCGAGGAGGTTGTTGCGCAGCGCCTCGGTGACGAACTCGTCGATCTCGTTGCCCAGTTGCCGGGTCATGCCACGGACGATGGCGCCGGCGGCTTCGTCCGCCGATACGGTGATGAATCGCTCGTTGCCCGGCCCTTCCGGAAGGTTCGGATCGAAGTCCGGGTTGTTCAACTGGTTGAACATCAGCGGATTGAGGAACGCCTCGATCAGCCCCAGCTCACTGGACACGAAGTTGGGATCGAAGCGATCCACCGTCTCGGTCAGCATCGAGTGGCCGAAGCGGTACACCACGTGGGCGAACTCCGCGACGATCGCCGGGTTGAGCGTGGAGTCGTAGACCTGGGTCGCGTTGAAGAACACGTCGACCTGCGGTTGGATCTTGCGGGCGAACTCCTCGAACACCAGGTGCTGGTACTGCATCTCGGTGACGAAGCGCGCGGCCTGGAACAGCCGCTCGCCGTTCCACACCAGCCCGTCCGGGCTGTCGGGTATCGAACTCACCGGTTCCAGCAACCACTGGTTGATGAAGTCGAGGTCGTTGGAGGCCAGCACCACGTCCTTGGTGTGGGCGACCACCCGGTTGTGCTCGGAGTGGAACACGTGGTGCACGGCGGTCAGGCCGATGTTCTCGTTGCCACGGCCGTCGCCGGTGATGAAGTGGCGATCCAGCAGCTCGTTGTCGTACGTCGGCAAGAACGGAGGGTTGCCGGGACCAGGCGGTAGCTCGGGATTGAAACCGGGATTCGGTACCGGAGTCAGGCCGAGTTCGGAATCGGTATCGGCGGTTTTCAGCGCTCCCGTCTGGCTGTCGTACGGATTGGCATCATGGGCGATATCGTCCAGGAACGCGTGGTTGGTACGCACTGCATTTGCTGGTACCGCCACACCACCAGGCCCGGCTGACACCAGGCCACTACCGGTCACGAACTGCGGATAACCGTTGTCCCCGGCGATGAACCTGCCGTAGGGATCGGTGGCCAGCATCGGGATGTTGACCACGTCGGCGTCGGTGAGAACGATCCCCAGCAGGTCGAGCGCCTGGGCCTTCACATCGGCCCAGGTGGGCAGGCCGCCATCGGAGCCGTTGAGCAGGCGCCCGGTGGCCACCGGATGACCGTCATCGTCCAGCACGTACTCGCGCAGGAACACCTGGTGCGACGCGTGGGAGGTGTAGGTCTGGTTCTGGTCGACGAACGGCGTGGTCTGGTTGTTGTGCAGGTGCACATCGTCGGCGGTGCCCAACACACCGTCCTCGCCGGCCTGGACAGCGATATTGTTGGCCCGGGTCAGCACCATGAAGCGCTGCGCGTCGGGCAGGTCGTCCTCGGTGCCGGCGATGCCGTCGGCGCCCAGCACCAGCGGGTCGTCATCCTGCAACGGGATGAACACCGTGCCGTTGCCACCCTTGTTGACCAGGTCCAGGCCATGGTCGAAGAACTGCCCGAAGAAGGTGAACCAGGAGTTGAACCCCGCCGACAAGCCTTCGTCCGGCGCCGTGTTGGGAATGAACAGCGGCATCCCCGGCGGGATCGGCACGCCGTTGAGGTCGAGCAGCACGCCATTGTCGTCCAGGGTGCCGAGTCCGGCATCGACATAGGCCTGCACCGCCGCCGGGTTGCCGATGGTCTGGTCGACGATCAGGTTGGAGATGATCCGTGGGTCGGCATCCACCACGTCCCTGGGCGAGTCCGGGTCATTGGGGTCGTAGGCATAGTTGTTGTTGTCGAGCACCCCGCCCGGCGCCGGCCCGTTGAGGTCGATGCTGTCGCCATCGTCGTCATCGCGGAAATGCTGGTCGAGCATCAGCGGGAACGGCTGGTCCGCCGCACCGAAGCGCTCCTGCCCCGGCACCAGGTTGTTGAACGATCCATCGACCGTGCGCAGCCCCCAGGGCAGCCGCGAGTTCGGGATGATGTCGAGGATGTGCTCCCCGGCCGCATGGCGCTCGGCGACGACGATCTGGTCGAGGATGAACTGCAGGTCCGAACGGATCAGGCGCAGGCCGTCGCCGGGGCTGACCACGTCGCTTTCCTCCGGCAGGGGTGTCGGCGGCACGAACTCGACCGTGCCATCGACCGCCTGGGTGGGGTTGGAGAACACCATCTCCATCACCCCGTCATCGTCCTTGTAGATGGCCATCACCCGGATCACCAGGCCGTTCAGGTCGGGCGTCACGCGGAAGGTCAGGCCATCCTGGGTGGACGGCCGCACCCCGCCCTCGGCCACGATGTCGCGGAAGATCCCCGAGCCGGGCTCCAGCTCGTACTGCCAGACATAGGTGACCGGCCGACCGGTGATCGCGCCGCTGCCACCGTTGTTGTCGTCGGTGACGTTCGCCGCCGATACCCGGAGCAGTTGCCCCACTTCCGGGCTGTTCTCGGTGTTGCCGTTTTCATTGAGGATGCGCAGCAGGCCTTCCGGCGAGTTGTTGCCGCCCTGCTGGGTGCCGGCGACCTGGGTCACCAGCGTGTTGTTGCCCACCCGCACCAGCGCCATGTCGGAGAACTGCAGGCGCTCGATGTTGCGCAGGGTATCGGTGCCTTCCTGGCCGACGTTGTCGACGACCGTGATGATGCCGTTCTGGATGGTCACCGTGTAGTTGTCGCGCGGACCGGCGAACACGGCGGTGTCGAAGCTGGTGTCGCTCGTGCGCAGCTCGCGGACGATTTCCAGTTGGCCGGGATTGAGAGTGCCCGAGAGCATGTCCATCATCAGCTCGCGAATGCTGTCGACGATCCTGATGACCGGGCCGCTGCCGTCGATGTTCTGGTGCACGGCGACCCGCACGTCCAGCCACAGGTCGCCATCGATCAGGTCGTCGCCGCCGCGCCCCTCGATGATGTCGCTACCGCCGCCGCCGAGGATGATGTTGCCGGCCCCGAAGGAGGTCTGGCCGGGGCCGAGCAGCGCGTTGAGGAACTGCTGCATGCCGGCTATGCGGGCGATGCCCTCCTGGTCCAGGGTGTTGCCATGGATGCTGGAAGTGGCCATGGTCGCCGCGTCGGCATTGTCGCCGCGCAGGATGTCGCCGTGCGCCGAGCCCGACAGCCCTTCCACCTCGGCGAAGCGGTCGAGGATGCCGGCATTGGACGGAGCCACCGGCGGCTCGACGAAGTCGTCGACGAGGAAGTCGACCTTCACCCCGTAGGGGTCGAACTTGTAGCTGGCCCAGTCGAAGCCGGAGTTGCCTTCGAAGTGGTCGGCGCCATCGGACCCGACCATGATGTCGTCGCCGCCCTCGCCGATGATCTCGTCGAAGCCGGGCCCGGTGATGAACACGTCATGGCCGTTCACCGAGTCGGTGGTGAAGGGATCGAAGTTGTCGCCGGGCGCGCCGTCCTGGGTGCCGATCTCGATCCAGTCGTCGCCCTCGTTGCCGGCGGTCTGCAGGTTGCCCTTGGCACCGAGGATGAAGTCGTTGCCGGGCCCGCCGAAGGTTTCCGACACATCCTCGCCGGTGATGATGAAGTCGTTGCCGTGGCCGCCGAGGATCAGGTTGAAGCCGTTGCCGCCGTGGATCACGTCGTTGCCGTCGCCGCCCTTGATGACGTCGTCGCCGCCCCGGTCGGTGATGATGTCATCGCCGGCGCCGCCCTCGATCACGTCGTTGCCGTCGCCGCCTTCCAGGCGGTCGTTGCCCTCGTCGCCCCACAGCGTGTCGTCGCCGATGCTGCCGATCATGATGTCGTTGCCGGACGTACCGCCCAGCACCACGTGCTCGTCACCGGTGTAGTGCAGGTAGTTGCCATCCGGCCCCGGGGTCGCCGGGTTGTCGCGAATGACCAGCGGGATCAGCGGGTTGTCGCCCTCGGGGTCGTCACTGCCCAGCCCCTCGTTGAACTGCCGGCTCTGGTCGACCTCGAGGATCAGCCCCGGCGTCGAGAAGATGTCCGCCGGCAGGTGGAACGCATCGGTATTGCGCATCACCATCTTGGCGAACGAGTTGTCTTCCATCTCGGTGAGGAAGTTCAGCCCCGAGAGGCGCGCCAGGTAGTAGAAGCGGTCGCCGTTCTGCAACGCCTCCATCTGCGTCTCGAACACGAAGTTGAAGGTCGAGCCGAGCATGCCACCGAACGGCATGATCTTCTCGGCCAGCCCGCCGATCCAGAAGTCCACCAGGTTCAGCCCGGTTTCCTGGTTGGCCCAGGCGCCGGTGCCGTACAGGAAGTCGATGCGGTCGCCAGGCGCCCCGGCGCCACCGAACACGATGGCCATCGCCGCATCGCGCTTGGCGCCCAGGCTGGACGCGTTGACGATGGTGGCGTGGGTACCGTAGGCGGCGATGAAGTTGACGATCGACAGCTCGTGCTTGAGGTTGCCGAGGAAGTCGACCCAACTGTTGTAAGGCTTCAGTTGGCTGTCGCCGGTCATCGCGTAGAACTCCGTGCGCGCCGCGTTCAGCGACGGCACGCCGGTATCGCGGCCCCGGGCGATGTTGATCGCCGCCAGGTCCAGCGGCAGGCCGAGCAGGTTGTTGCGCAGCGCCTCGGTGACGAACTCGTCGATCTCGTTGCCGAGCTGGCGGGTCACCCCGCGCACGATGGCACCGGCCGCCTCGTCCGGGGTGGGCCCGCTGGCGGCGAACGCCAGCGGATTGAGGAAGGCCTGGATCAGGCCGAGCTGTTCGTCGCCGTCGACGAGGTTGAACTCGGGATCGAAGCGATCCACCGTCTCGGTCAGCATCGAGTGGCCGAAGCGATACACGGTATGGGCGAACTCGGCGACGATCGACGGATCGATGGTGGCGTCGAAGCCGGTCGGGATGAGGAACTCATCGACCAGCGGCTGCACCTTGCGGGCGAACTCCTCGAACACCAGGTGCTGGTACTGCATCTCGGTGCCGAACTTGGCGGCCTGGAACAGACGCTCGCCATTCCACACCAGGGTCGAAGTGTCGGCGGGAATCGAGGTGACCGACTCCAGCAGCCACTGGTTCAGGAACGCCACGTCGCCCGACTGCAGGATGACGTCCTTGGTATGGTCGACCAGCCGATTGTGCTCGGAGTGGAACACATGGTGCACGGCGATCAGGCCGATGTTCTCGTTGACCCGGCCATCGCCGGCCATGTAGTGCGCATCGAGCAGTTCGTTGTCGTAGAAACCGGCACCGGGGTTGTTGCCGGCGATGCCGTCGGCATCGGCCAGCAAGGGCGCGCCGGTCTGGCTGTGGCGTGGACTGGCGGTGTGCGCGATGTCGTCGAGGAAGGCATGCCCGGTGCTGATCGCCAGGCTCGCGGCAACCGGCGTCAGCAGGTTGCCTTCCAGCAGGCCGGTCGTGGTGACGAGCTGCGGGAAGCCGTTGGCGCCGGGAAGGAAGTTGCCGTAGGGGTCGGTGGCCAGCAGCGGCACGCTGAAGACGTCGAAATCGTTGAGTTCGATCCCGAGAATCTCACGGGCCTGCGCCTTGACGTCGGCCCAGGTGGCCATGCCGCCATTCACGCCGGTGATCAGCTTGCCGGTGGCGACCGGCCTGCCTTCGGCATTCAGCACGTACTCGCGCAGGAACACCTGGTGCGAGGCATGCGAGCTGTAGGTCTGGTTCTGGTCGACGAACGGCGTGGTCAGGTTGACGTGCTCGTGGATGTCGTCGGCGGTGCCGAGAATCCCGTCCGGCCCCGGCTGGTTGGTGGCGCGGGACACCACCATGAAGTTGGTCTGCGGCGACGCCGGATTGTAGAGCGGGTCTCCGGGCTGCAGCGGGATGAATATCGTGCCGCTGCCACCCTTCTGGACCAGGTCCAGGCCATGGTCGAAGAACTGCCCGAAGAAGGTGAACCAGGCGTTGAAGCCGGCCGACAGGCCTTCGTCCGGCGCCGTGTTGGGGATGAACAGCGGCTGGCCGGCGGGGATCACGTTGTCGTCCATGTCGCGCAGCACGCCATTGTCGTCCAGGTAACCCATGCCGGCATCGATGAACGCCTGTACCGCCGCCGGGTTGTTGATGGTCTGGTCGACGAGCAGGTTGGAGATGATCCGTGGGTCGGCATCCACCACGTCCCCCGGCCCACCGTAGTCGGTGTTGGTCACCAGGCCACCGGGAGCGGGGCCGTTCATGTCGAACTGGTCGCCGTCCTGATCATTGCGGAACTCGGGATCCAGCATCCTCGGGAACAACTGGTCGGATGCACCCTGCTCGGTCTGCCCCTGGACAAGATGGTTGTACGAACCGTCGACGGTCCGCAGCCCCCAGGGCACCTGCGAGTTCGGCAGCAGGGAGAGAAGGTCTTCCCCGTTCGCATGGGCTTCGGCGATCAGGATCTGCTGAAGGATGAACTCCAGGTCGGATTTGATGTAGTTGGCCATTTTCTGCTTCCTCGATGCTCGGCTCTGTAGAGCGCAAAACGGGAAGCCACGTGCATGCACTACCCTCGCAAAGGCGTGGCTTGGCGTTCGGACGAAACGGATATCCCTGGGATGCGGCCAAGCACTACCCGCACCGATCAGCGCATGCTCATCAGTACCCGACTAGAGTTGGAGTCGTCCCATCGGCGCCGCCGCTCATGTCATGTGCGGCGCCAGGTTTCAGGCACAGGGCGGCCCGTGGAACTGAGGGTCGAAGAAGTGCCCTAGCGAAGACAGTCTTTCTGTGTGGTGGAACCAGCCTGTGTTCATCGTCGGCCTCATCCATTCAAGCTGACTGAACAACGCCCCCTCCAGCGTGCCCTGCGTCGTCAGCGACCATTCACCTATTAGACTAAAGTCTCAGCCTTAAGTCCTGTCAAGATACCGTCGGTCGGCCTAATAAAACCCCTGTTGCAGTTCATAAGTAGCTATCAGCAAAAGAGAATAAGTTCTCAGCAACTGCCCTTCCCGCCTTGCGCAAAGTCGAACCCCCTATCTATAACTAACGAGCAAGCCGTGCTTTTGTACGCGGGGGCGTTTCTTCATTCGCCCCGGCCTCGGCCATCAGGAGCAGACGGCGACCAGGCATCAGCCCCCGGCTGAGCGAGCTGCCACCTGCAGGGTGGAGGAGCCATATGGACATCTTGCCGTCCCCGCGTTCCGAACTGGCTGAAGTACTGTTCCGCCTGCGCCGGACCTTCTACTCCCTGGCCGCGTTCAGCGGCGTGATCAACGTGCTGATGCTGACCCCAGCGGTCTACATGCTGCAGGTGTACGACCGCGCGCTGGTCAGCAGCAACGTCACCACCCTGATGATGCTGACATTGCTGGTGGTGGGCCTGTACGTGCTGATGGCGCTGCTCGAAGTGGTGCGTTCGAGCGTGCTGATCCGGGTCGGCAACCGGCTCGACATGATGCTCAACCGGCGCGTGTTCAACGCCGCCTTCGAGCGCAACCTGCAACGGGCCGGCGGCAACCCGGCCCAGGCCCTGCAGGACCTTTCGCAGGTCCGCCAGTTCCTCACCGGCAACGGCCTGTTCGCCTTCTTCGACGCGCCCTGGACCCCCATCTACCTGCTGGTGATCTACCTGGTCCACCCGCTGCTCGGGCTGATCACCCTGATCGGCTCCGTGCTGCTCATCGGCCTCGCCTACCTGACCGAGATCACCACCAGCAAGCCGCTGGCCGAAGCCAACAAGGCCTCGATGATTTCCGGCAGCTTCGCCAACAACAACCTGCGCAACGCCGAAGTCATCCAGGCCATGGGCATGCTCCCGGCCATCCGCAAGCGCTGGTTCGGCAACCACCTGCGCATCCTCGAAATGCAGACCCTCGCCTCGGATCGCGCCGCCTACATCAACGGCACCACCCGTTTCGTCCGCATCACCCTGCAATCGCTGATCCTCGGCACCGGGGCGTTCCTGGCGATCCAGGGCAAGATCACCCCGGGGATGATGATCGCCTGCTCCATCCTCGGCGGCCGCGCCCTGGCACCGGTCGAACAGGCGATCGCCGCCTGGAAGCAACTGCACGCCAGCCGCAGCGCCTGGGGACGCCTGTCCAGCCTGCTCGACGACTTCCCACAACGCCAGCCGTCCATGCCGCTGCCCAAGCCCCAGGGCCAGGTGATCGTCGAAGGCGTGTTCGCCAACGCCCCCGGCACGCCCGTGCCGATCCTGCGCAACATCTCGTTCGGCCTGGCGCCCGGCGAAGCGCTGGGCGTGATAGGCCCGTCCGCCTCGGGCAAGTCGACCCTGGCGCGCCTGCTGGTCGGCATCTGGCCGGCCCAGGCCGGCAAGGTCCGCCTGGACGGCTCCGATGTCTTCAGGTGGAACAAGGAGGAACTCGGCCCCTGGCTGGGCTACCTGCCACAGGACGTCGAACTGTTCGAAGGCACCATCGCCGAGAACATCGCCCGCTTCGGCGAGATCGACGGCGAAGCGGTGATCCTCGCGGCCAGACAGGCCGGCGTACACGACATGATCCTGCGCCTGCCGCAAGGCTACGACACCCACCTGAGCGCCGACGGCGGCTCTCTGTCCGGCGGACAGAAGCAACGCATCGGCCTGGCCCGCGCCCTCTACGGCGATCCTTCGCTGATCGTGCTCGACGAACCGAACTCCAGCCTCGACGACGTCGGCGAAGCCGCCCTGATCCACGCCCTGGCCGACCTCAAGCAGCGCGGCAAGACCCTGGTGCTGATCTCGCACCGGCCAACGGTGCTGAACATCGTCGACAAGATCCTGGTGATGCGCGAAGGCGCGGTGCACATGTTCGGCAGCCGCGACGAAGTCTTCTCCGCGCTCCGCCAGGCAAGCGTGATGCCGGCCGCCGTGGGTTCGCCGACCCTGGCGTCGGTCAAGACGAAGGAGTGACAGGCCATGTCAGATCTCGAGTCCGAAAACAGGAGTCTGATCCTCGTCAACCGCGAAGAGGAAATCGACGTCGACGATCGTCGCCATGGTCGCTGGGGCATGTGGCTGGTATTCGCCGGGTTCGGCGGCTTCGTCCTCTGGGCCAGCCTGGCGCCCCTCGACGCCGGCATCGTCGCCAACGCCACGGTGAACGTGACCGACAACCGCAAGAGCATCCAGCACCTGAGCGGCGGCTCGGTCGGCGCCATCCTGGTACGCGAAGGCCAACTGGTGAAGCGCGAGCAGCCGCTGATCGAGCTCGACTCGACCCGGGCGATCGCCGAGCAGGGCGTGGTCAGCTCGCAATACATCGTGGTGCGCACCGTCGAGAATCGCCTGCAGGCCGAACGCGACGGCGCGGACGAAGTGACCTTCGACCCCGAACTGCTCGCCCGCTTCGACGGCGACCCACGCCTGCAAGCCGCGATCAACCTGCAGCAGCGCCTGTTCGCCACCCGCCGCGCCGCGCTGCAAGGCGAGGCCAGCATCCTGCGCGAGAACATCCTCGGCGCCGAAGAGCAGCTCAAGGGCCTGCGCCAGGTGCAGTACTCGCGCAGCGCGCAGATCAGGCTGCTCTCCCAGGAACTCGAAGGCGTGCGCAGCCTCGCCGCCGAAGGCTACGTCACCCGCAACCGCATGCTCGAACTGGAGCGCAACTCGGCCGAACTGAGCGCCGCGCTGGCGCAGAACATCGCCGACGTCGGCCGCACCCGCAACCAGATCGCCGAATTGAAACTGCGCATCCTGCAACTGGAGCAGGACTTCCAGAAGGAAGTGCAATCGCAACTCACCGACGCCCAGAAGGAAGCCACCGCCCTGGCCGACCGCCTGCGGGCACTCGACTACGAAGTCGCCAACACGGTGATCCGCTCGCCCATCGACGGCGTGGTTCTCGGCCTCAGCGTCTCCACCATCGGCGGGGTGATCCAGGCTGGCTCGACGATCATGGACGTGGTGCCAGCCAACGAGCCCTTGCAGGTCGACGCCATGATCCCGGTGCAGGCCATCGACAAGATGACCCCCGGGTTGCCGGTGGACATCGCCTTCCCCGCCTTCAACCACGCGCAGACCCCGAACATCCCCGGCCGCGTGCTCACGATATCGGCCGACCGCCTGATCGACGAAACCAACAAGCAGCCCTACTACCTCGCCGAAGTCGAGGTCACCCCGGAAGGCATGGACAAGCTCGGCAGCAACCGCATCCGGGCCGGCATGCCCGCCACCGTAACCATCAAGACCGGTGAGCGGAACCTGATGAGCTACCTGATGAAACCGATGCTCGACCGAGTCGACTCAGCCTTCAAGGAACAGTGACATGGCGGTGCGCCGAACCCTTCTCTACCTGGTTGGATTGACCAGCCTCCCCGTCTGCGCCCTGGACCTGCAAGAGGCGTGGGAACTGCTGCAAGTACAGGGGCCGACCTATCGCGCGGCCATCCACGAACGCGATGCCGGCCTGGAAAACCGCGCCCTGGGGCGGGCCGGCCTGCTGCCGCAACTCAACGCCAGCGCCAGCAACAGTTGGATCGACGGCACCCAGCACCGGGACAACGCGCCCGACAACGACCTGGACTACGACTCGCGGAACGCGGTGCTGCAATTGCGCCAGCCGCTGTTCAACCGGCAGAAAGCCTCCGAATACCGCCAGGGCAAGCAGCGCGCGGACTACAGCGAAGCGGTGTTCGACGCGAAGAGCCAGAACGCCGCCGTGAACCTGGCCAGCCGCTACTTCGACGTCCTCCTGACCCGGGAAACCATCGATCTGGCGAACGCCAAGCTGAAAGCCTTCGAGCAGCAGGTCGCCGCCGCGCAACGCCGCTTCGACCTGGGCGACGGCACCATCACCGACGTCGACCAGGCGGTGGCGCGCCGCGACCTGGCCCAGGCCGAACTGATCGAAGCCCAGGACAACCTGGTGGTCGCCCTGCGCCTGCTCGAGGAAATGCTCGGCGAGACACCGCGCCAGCTCTCCACCCTGCACCACGACTTCCCGACCCCACCCCTGGAGCCCGGCAACCTGCAGGCCTGGCTGGATATGGCCAAGGCGCACAACCCGGCGCTACGGGCGCGGCAGCACAACCACCGCCTGGCGGAGGAAGAGGTCAACCGGGCCAACAGCGGCCATTGGCCGACCCTCGACCTGGTGCTGGCCTATACCGACAACAAGAGCGACTCCATCTCCACCCTCGACCAGAAGAACCGCTACTCCTCGGCCGGGGTCGAATTCAACATGCCGCTGTACGCCGGCGGCTCGGTCAACGCCAAGGTGCGCCAGGCCGTGGCCAGCCGCGAACAGGCCGGCGAAGAACTGAACGCGGCCCGCGAGGAAGTCTTCTCATCCACCACCCGCGAGTTTCGCGGCGTGCAGAGCGGCCAGGCACGCATCCGCGCCCTGGAACGGGCCGTGGCCTCCAGCGAACGCGCCCAGGACTCGGCCAAGAAAGGCTTCCTGGCCGGCTCCAGCACCAACGTCGACATACTCAACGCCGAGGAACAGGTCTTCATCGCCCGCCGCGACCTGATGGAAGCCAAGCTGCGCTACCTGCTGGCCCGCCTGCAACTGGCCGCCGCGGTCGGCCTGCTCGGCGAAGACGACATCGGCCACGCCAATGCCTACCTGGGCCCCGAGCTGGCCCTGAACCATTGATGAACCGAGATCCCCGGATTGCATCCGGGCTGCCCCTCGTAGGGTGTGCCGCGCGCACCGATAGAAAAGCAGCCCCCGTGTCTCCGGCCGGACACCGTGCCCACCCCCGGTAAACGGTGCGCACGGCACACCCCACGTGCGGCGCCGACCACCAACCGCGCCCTCACCCCCAATGCCGCTGCCGGGCCCGGCGCTCCCGCCCGAACCCCAGCATCCCGGCAACCAGCAACAATACCGACTCGACCAGCCAGGCCAGCAACAGCGCGGCACACAACCCCCAGGCAATCGCCGTGGGAGACAGCAGCACCTGGTAGCTGTAGCCATCCCAGGTCTCCCGCAGCAGTCGGCGATCGGCGGCGGTGGCGAGGTGCAGCACCTGGACGTACCAAGCCCCCTGCATCGCCGCCCACTCCTTGTCCAGCAGCTTCGCACGCGCCACCAGGTGGGCGACGCTGTCGGCATCGCTGCGCATCACCGCATCGTCGCTGGCCCGGTAGTGGGCCACCAGGGCATCCAGGTCGCCCTGGAAGAAACGCTGGGCGGTCTGGCGGAAACCGGAAAGCCCCTGCTCCGCCTCCAGCCGATGGGCCTCGACGCGCTTGGCGTAGTCGGCGATGAAGCCCGGCACCTGCAGGCCGATCAACAGCCCCAGGGCGAACAGCACCAAGCGCAGGTAGCTTCGCAGCATCGTCCCTAGTCCCCGGTCTTGCCGTGGGCGATGCACTCGCCACGCCGCCACAGGCTCCACTCGCCCAGCTGGTAGATCTTCCAGGTCTCGTTGGCGGTCAGCGGCTCGGTGGCCAGCACCGTCACCACATCGTTCGGCGTGGTTTCCGCCTGGAAGTCGACGGTCACGTCGACATCCTTCAGTTGCGCCGGGCCGAACGGCGCGCGGCGGGTGATACTCGCCAACTTGCTCGAACAGAAGGCGAACAGCCAGTCGCCATCGCTGAGCAGGCAGTTGAACACGCCCTTGCCGCGATAATCGGTGCAGGCGCCGATCAGCGTCGGCAGCAGGATGTCCACCGCCACCGGCTCGGGAAAGGCCACCCGCAAGCGGTTGAGCAGGTCGCAGAAGGCCGCCTCGCTGTCGGTATCGCCCACCGGCCGGTAGAAGCCCGGGCGCGGCTGGAAGTCGGCCAACTGGCCGTTGTGGGCGAAGCACCAGTTGTGCCCCCACAGCTCGCGGACGAACGGATGGGTGTTGGCCAGGCAGACACGCCCCACGTTGGCCTGGCGGATATGGCCGATCACCGTCTCGCTCTTGATCGGGTAGCGCTGCACCAGCTTGGCCACTTCCGATTCGACGCTCGCCGCCGGGTCCTGGAACAGGCGCAGGCCGCGTCCCTCATAGAAGGCGATGCCCCAGCCGTCGCGGTGCGGCCCGGTGCCGCCGCCGCGCTGCATCAGGCCGGTGAAGCTGAAAACGATGTCGGTCGGCACATTGGCGCTCATGCCCAGCAATTCGCACATGGCTCAGGATTCTCGCTGCAAAGCGTTGCGTAACAGATCGGCTTCCCGCTCCAGGCGCGCCTGCAAGGGCTGGCGGCCGAACGGCAGGAAGCGCGTCAGCGTGCGCCAGACCAGCGCCGGCAGGTCGCCGCGACGGCGCGGGATCAGGTGCAGATGAAGGTGCGGCACGTGCTGGTTGGCCAGCGGCCCGTCGTTGACCAGCAGGTTGATGCCGCCCACGCCATAGCCGCAGGCGCGCAATGCACGGCTCAGGCGTTCGGTGAGGGTCAGCAGGCGTTCCCGGGCGGCGGCGGACAGGTCGCTGAGGTAGGGCGCGTGCTCGCGGCTGATCACCAGCACATGCGCGGGGCGTAGCGGGTAGATATCGAGGATGACCTGGAAGTGCTCATCCTCGAACAGCAGGTGAGCCGGCAGCCGGCCGCTGCCGATGGCGCAGAACACGCAGTCCATGAAGGCTCCTTGAACGGGATGGCCCATGCTGAATGGCCCGCCCGCCAGAATCAAGCGCTGCGCGCGGGGCTCCTACAGGCGCGGCTCGATGCGCAGGCCCCGGTCGCCGTTGCCATCCAGGCGGGCGTCCGCCGGTTCCGCCCGCTCGCGCGCCAGCACTTCGCGCAGGGTCGGCTCGTCCTCCTCCGCCACCTCGGGCGCGGCAGCGGCTGCCTTGCGGCCCTTCCACCAGCGCTCCAGCGGCCAGCGGACGAAGACGAACAGCAGATAGAGGGCGAACGCGATGATGCCGTAGATGGCCAGGTCGGCCACCGCGTGCCAGGCGTTGTTGCCGACCTTGAACAGCATGTCGAGGGCGGTCACCGCGATGGCCGGGGCGAACAGCTCCCGGCCGGGGTCGACGATGGTCGGCACGAACAGCAGCACCGCCACCAGCACGCGCAGCGGTTCGCGCAGGTAGCGCCACATCCAACTGGTCAGGCGGAACCAAACCAACAGGCAGCCGAGCGCCGCGACGGCATAGCCGGCCCAGGCGAGCATGTAGTCGTTTTCGATCATCGAGGTCCGTGGCGGGGCTGACAAAGGGGCGCTTATGATAACGGCTTTTCGGCAGTCCGGCTCACTCGCCGTCCGTCGCCCCGCAAGGAGAAGCCCATGTCGCAAGCCCCGGTCGCCCGTATCGAGCCCGGTCCCGATCCCTACCGCTGGCTGGAAAACCGCGACGCCGACGAGGTGCTCGAACACCTCAAGGCCGAGAACGCCTACCTGGAAGCCGAACTGGCCGGGCAGGCCGAACTGCGCGAACGACTGTTCCAGGAGATCAAGGCGCGCATCCGCGAGACCGACCTGTCGCTCCCCACGCCCTGGGGCCCCTGGCTGTACTACACGCGCACCACCGCCGGCGACGAATACCCCCGCCACTACCGCTGCCCGCGCCCGGCGGACGACTCCCTGACGGTGGACGAAAGCGCCGAGCAACTGCTGCTCGACCCCAACGAGCTGGCCGCCGACGGCTACCTGGCACTGGGCGCCTTCAGCGTCAGCCCGGACCACGAAAAACTGGCCTACAGCCTGGACACCAGCGGCGACGAGATCTACAGCCTGTACGTCAAGGACCTGGCCAGCGGCGACCTCGATGCCCTGCCCTTCGAGCACTGTGACGGCAGCATGACCTGGGCCAACGACAGCCGCACCCTGTTCTTCGCCACCCTCGACGACACCCACCGCCCGCACAGGCTGCACCGCCACCGGCTGGGCGAAGCGGGCGCCGAGGAGGTCTTCCACGAGATCGACGGGCGCTTCTTCCTGCACTGCTACCGCGCCAGCTCCGAACGCCAGTTGCTCCTGCTGCTCAACAGCAAGACCACCTGCGAGACCTGGGTACTGGACGCCGAACGCCCCGATGGCGACTTCCGCTGCCTGGCCCCGCGCGAGGAAGGCCACGAGTACTACGCCGACCACGGCCGCCTCGATGGCGACTGGGCCTGGCTGATCCGCAGCAACCAGGCCGGTATCAACTTCGCCCTCTACACCGCCCCGGACGCCACGCCCGAGCGCCCGCACTGGCGCGAACTGATCGGCCACGACCCGCAGGTGATGCTGGAAGGCGTCAGCCTCAACCGCGACGCCATCGTCCTCAGCCTGCGCGAAGGCGGCCTGCCGATCGTCGAGGTACGCGCCGAAGGCCGCGCGCCGGCACGGGTGCAACTTCCGGATGCCGCCTACAGCCTGCACGTGCAGGACAGCCTGGAATTCCACAGCCCGGTGATCCGCCTGCGCTACGAGGCGCTGAACCGCCCGGCGCAGATCCGCCAGCTCGACCTCGCCAGCGGCGAGCAGAAGGTGCTCAAGGAAACCCCGGTGGAAGGCCCGTTCGACGCCGACGCCTACGAAAGCCGCCGCCTCTGGGCCACCGCGCCGGACGGCACGCAGGTGCCGATCAGCCTGGTGGCGCGCCGCGAAGTGCTCGCCGCCGGCCAACCGGCGCCGCTCTACCTCTACGGCTACGGCGCCTATGGCGAAAGCCTCGATCCCTGGTTCTCCCACGCCCGCCTGAGCCTGCTGGAACGCGGTTTCGTGTTCGCCATTGCCCACGTGCGTGGCGGCGGCGAACTGGGCGAAGCCTGGTATCGCGCCGGCAAGCTGGAGCACAAGCAGAACACCTTCAGCGACTTCATCGCCTGCGCCGAACACCTGGTCGCCACCGGCTACACCACGCCCGAACGCCTGGCGATCAGCGGCGGCAGCGCCGGCGGCCTGCTGATCGGCGCGGTGCTCA
The DNA here is from genome assembly GCF_904061905.1 of Zestomonas carbonaria. GTDB lineage: Bacteria > Pseudomonadota > Gammaproteobacteria > Pseudomonadales > Pseudomonadaceae > Aquipseudomonas > Aquipseudomonas carbonaria. The sequence goes on along the minus strand of NZ_CAJFCI010000039.1, from coordinate 155,676 downwards.
ACCAGCGCCCGGAACTGTTCGCCGCAGCCATCGCCGACGTGCCCTTCGTCGACGTGCTGAACACCATGCAGAACCCCGACCTGCCGCTGACCGTCACCGAGTACGACGAATGGGGCGATCCGAACGATCCCGAAGTCTTCGAACGGATCAGGCGCTACGCCCCCTACGAGAACGTCCGCGCCCAGGCCTACCCGGCGATCCTCGCCGTGGCCGGCTACAACGACAGCCGCGTGCAGTACTGGGAAGCCGCGAAATGGGTGGCCCGGCTGCGCGCCAGCAAGACCGACGACCACCTGCTGCTGCTCAAGACCGACCTAGGCGCCGGCCACGGCGGCATGAGCGGACGCTACCAGGCGCTCAAGGACGTGGCGCTGGAGTATGCGTTTTTGCTCAAGGTGCTGATGGTGTAGATATCTACCCAACCACAGAGCCGGGTCCAGACTCCGCCCCTCACCCCGGCCCTCTCCCGGGGGGAGAGGGAGTCACCGAGGTCTCCCCCCTGGCACCGAGCATTGCCCCAACTCAGACCAGTCCCCGCTCCCTCAGGAGCGGGGCGCGTAGCCAGGGTTAGGGTAAGGGGCGGACCTGACATAAACCACCAAGCGTTCCACGTAGGGTGGATGTCGCGCTTCACATCCACCGCCCTTGGTGGAAAACGCTTC
>NZ_CAJFCI010000039.1:0-154915 GCF_904061905.1 Zestomonas carbonaria | reverse complement strand
CGCGGTTTTCCACCCTACTCCTGAGCATTGCCCCAGCTCAGACCAGTCCCCTCTCCCTCAGGAGCGGGGCGCGTAGCCAGGGTTAGGGATAGGGGCGGACCTGACATAAACCACCAAGCGTTCCACGTAGGGTGGATGTCGCTCTTCACATCCACCGCCCTTGGTGGAAAATGCTTCGCGGTTTTCCACCCTACTCCTGAGCATTGCCCCAGCTCAGACCAGTCCCCTCTCCCTCAGGAGCGGGGCGCGTAGCCAGGGTTAGGGATAGGGGCGGAGCTGGCGTGAACCACGAATCATCCTACCCACCAACCCTTGGCGGAAAACGCTTCGCGGTTTTCCACCCGACCTACTCCTTGCGCTTCTTCGGCCGCTCCGGTTCGATGCCCTCGCTATTGCGCCGCAACTGCTCCTTGAGCAACGGCAGGTCCTGGTCGCGTGGATTGGGGGTGACGCTGGTCGGTTGGCGGATGTTGCCGTTGTTCAGCAGCGGCGGATGATTGGGCGAGATCCCCCGGGGAGCCTGGTACGGCACGGGCTGGCCGAAGGGCGTCGGCGTCGGTGTGCCCGGCGAGCCGGGCTGCGCGGCATAGACCGGCAAGCTCGCCAGGAACAGGACGGTCCAGAAATGCCTGAGCATGGTCATCCTCCGGATGTGCAAACCTGCTTCCAGCTTAATCCCACCCGGCACAACGGGACGCCCGATCCGACCCACGGGCTAAACTGCCAGGACGAATCAATCGAGCCATCCTCTCCATGAACGCACCGAAAACCACCAGCGAAGCCCAACGCCGCCGCGAAGAAGGCTATCGCGAGAAAGCCCTGAAGATGTACCCCTGGGTCTGCGGCCGCTGCGGGCGCGAGTTCTCCGGCAAGAACCTCAGCCAGTTGACCGTGCACCACCGCGACCACAACCACGACAACAACCCCGAGGACGGCTCCAACTGGGAGCTGCTGTGCCTCTACTGCCACGACAACGAGCACTCCCGCTACACCGACCAGCAGTACTTCGCCGAAGGCTCGACGGCCAGCCCGCAGGCGCCGAAGACCACCTACAAGGCCTTCGGCAACCTGGCCGACCTGCTCAAGGGCAAGGACGGCGCGGGCTGAACGCCTGCGCACAGACGCGGTCCCTGATAAGACCAGGACCTGACGGAGCCCCACCATGACCGATACCGCCACCCCGACCCACCAATCCCCCAACGTGCACGGCTGGGAGCGCGCCGCCTGCCTCGGCGGCGGCGCCCTGCTGATCGGCAAGGGCCTGCGCCGAGGCGGTCTGCTCGGCCTGCTGGAACTGGCCGTCGGCGGAATCGGCCTGGCCCGAGGCATCACCGGCCAGTGCCCGGCCAAGCGCTACCTGGCGGAAACCCGCGCCGAACTGGACGAGATCCGCCGCGAACTGGATGTGGCCGGCAAGCGGTTGGCGGAGTTGGGTGAGGCCAGGAAGGCCTGAAGAGATTTGTTTATTGGGTCCGCGGGGAAGACGCAGGAAACTCCGAGTCCCCGTCATCCGCGAACGCGGGACCCCACACTCCTACAACCCCGACTTCAACCGGCTGAACGCCCGCGTCAGCGCCCTGTTGAAGGCCTTGCCGTTGTCGTTCTTGGTGTACAGCGTGGCGCGCACTTCCGCCGACGGGTAGGTGCCCGGGTCGGAGAGGATCGCCGGGGCGACCGTGGCGGCGGCCGCCGGCACCGCGTTGGCGTAGTGGATGTTGTTGGTGATCGCGCCGATCACCTCGGGGCGCATCAGGTGGTCCATCAGCGCCAGCCCCGCCTGGGGATGCGGCGCGTCCTTGGGGATCACCATCGCATCGAACCAGATCAGCGTCCCCTCGCGCGGGATGCTGTAGTGGATCGCATAGGGCTTGCCGGCCTGCTGCGCCTGGCCGGCGGCGATCGCCACGTTGCCGTTCCAGGACATCGCCAGGCAGGTGTCGCCATTGGCCAGGTCGTTGATGTTGCGGTCGTTGTCGAAGTAGCGGATGTACGGCCGCACCTTGGCCAGGTGCTCCTCGGCCTCCTTCAGGTCATCGAGGTTCTGCTGGTTGATGTCCAGGCCCAGGTAGCGCATGGCCGCGGCGAACACCTCGTTGGGATCGTTGAGGAAGCTCACCCCGCAATCGGCGAAACGCGACACCACCGCCGGGTCCATCAGCATCGACCAGCTATCCACCGGCGCATCCGCCATGCGCGCCTCGATCGCCTGCTGCTGGTAGCCGAAGCCGGTGGTCCCCCAGACGTACAGGCCGGCGTAGCGGTTGCCCGGATCGAAGGCCGCCATGTGCCCGGTGAACTCCGCGTCGAGCCCCTGGAAATGCGGCAGCCGCTCCTTGTCCAGCGGTTGCAGCGCGCCGCTGGCGATGGCGCGGGTCAGGTGCTGGCCGGCGGTCAGCACCAGGTCGTAGCCGCTGCGGCCGGTGAGCAGCTTGGTTTCCACGGTCTCCAGCGAGTCGAAATGATCGACCACCACCTTGATCCCGGTGCGCCGCTCGAAACTGGACAGGGTGTCCGGGGCCAGGTACTCGCCCCAGATGTACAGGTTGACCTGCTTCGCCTCCTCGGCGGCCGTGGCGTTCAAGGCGCCCAAGGCCAGGCCAAGGGCGATCAGCTTCGTGCACGGCTTCATGGCTACCTCCGGGCCGCGTACTGCGGCATGGTGATGCAGGCGACGTTGCCGCCGCCGAGCAGGATTTCCCGCGAGTCCTCGATGCCGAGGATGCGGTGCTGCGGGAACAGCTCGGCCAGGGTCGACAGCGCCACCTGGTCGTTGGGATCGCCGAACAGCGGCACGACGATCACCGAATTGCCGGCGTAGTAGTTGATATAGGACGCGCAGATGCGGGTGCCGGCCTGGCGCAGGTGGGTGCCGTCGACCTGGTCGAGGCCCTCGGCCTCCTCCGCCGTCCACTCCAACGCGCGTGGCTGCGGCAGCTTGTGTACCACCAGCTCGCGGCCGCGGGCGTCGCGGGTGCCGCGCAGGATGTCGTAGGCCTCCTGGTAGATTTCCCACTGCGGGTCGTCGCGGTCGTCGGTCCATTGCAGCACCACTTCGCCGGGACGCACGAAGCAGGCGAGGTCGTCGACATGGCCGTCGGTCTCGTCGAACTTGCAGCCGCGAGGCAGCCAGACCACCTGCTCGGCGCCGAGGTAGTCGGTGAGCCGGCGGGTCACCTCGTCCTTGCCCAGGTGGGCGTTGCGATTGCGGTTGAGCAGGCATTGCTCGGTGGTCAGCAGGCTGCCCTGGCCGTCGCTCTGGATGCCGCCCAGCTCGGCGATCAGCGGCGCGCGGTAGCGGTCGAAGCCCTCGATCTCGAGGATCTTCTGGGCGATCTGGTCGTCCTTGTCCCACGGATAGTAGAGGCCGCCATCGAGGCCGCCGTAGGCGTTGAACTCGAAGTCCACGCCACGCACCTCGCCGCTGTCGTCGTTGACCACGAAGCACGGGCCGCTGTCGCGGAACCAGGTGTCGTTGCAGGTCATCTCCACCACCCGCACATGCGCCGGCAACAGGCGCCGGGCGTTGGCGTACTGGGCGGCGGAGGCACAGACGGTGACCGGCTCGCTGCTGGCGATGGCGCTGACGATCTCCACCCAGACCTTCTGCGCCGGCTTGCCGCCGTTGCGCCAGACGTCCGGGCGCTCGGGCCAGCCCAGCCAGCAGCGGGTCTTGGGTTCGAATTCACCGGGCAGGCGGAAGCCGTCGGCCTTGGGCGTGGAAGTCAGGGTACGTGCCACGGGACACCTCGTCGGTTCGATGGGATGAGCCGACAGTACCCGCGCCGGAAGCCCCGCGACTAATGACGAATATCGCGGAACCCTTGAGCTGAATTCACCGATCTTCTAACTGATCGATGAACCAACCGATGAATTGCGCCACCGCCGGCTTGTCCAGGCGCAGCCGCTCGCAGACCAGCGCGTACTGCCCGAGCGATGCCACCGAGGCGGCGAACGGCCGTACCAGGCGGCCGCTGGCAAGGTCCTCGGCGCTGGTCAGGTTGTCGCCGATGGCCACGCCCTGGCCCTGCGCGGCGGCCTCCAGGGTCAGCCCGGCATGGCCTAGGTAGAGATGCCGCGCCGGCTGCACACCGGCCGCGTGGGTGCTGAGCCAGGCGCTCCAGGTCTTGCCATCCTGGTCGTCGTGCAGCAGGCAGTGACGGGCCAGGTCGCGCGGGTGCTTGAGCGGTAGCTGGTTGAACAGCCCCGGGCTGCACACCGGGAAGAACTCCAGCGCCGGCAACGGACGGACGAAATAGGTGCTGGCGTCTTCCGGCCCGGTGCCGTAGCTGACCGCCAGGTCGATCTCCTCGCCGGGCACCGCCTGCTCCAGCGGCTGCTCGTAGAGATGCAGGGTGATCTGCGGATGGCGCTCGCCGAAATCGGCCAGGCGGCCGAGCAGCCATTTCTGCGCCAGCTCGGCGGTCACCGCGATGCGCAGTTGTGCCTGCGAGCCGGGATCGCGCAGTTCGTCGCAGGCATCGCCGATCAGCTCGAAGGCCTGCTGCAGGCTGTGCAACAGGCGCCGCGCCTGGGGCGTCGGCCGTACCTGGCGGCCGACGCGGACGAACAGCGGCGTGCCAAGCTGCTCCTCGAGCTGGCGAATCTGGTGGCTGACCGCGCTGTCGGTGACGCACAGCTCGGCGGCGGCACGGCCGAAGTGCGCATGCCGCGCCGCGCACTCGAAAGTACGCAGGGCGGTCAGGGACGGCAGGCGGCGCATGGGCGGTCAGCGCAGCAGCGGGGTGTTCAGGACCTTGGAGGGCCCGCCGATCAGGTTCTCGCTGATCCCCACGAAGTCCTTGGTGCTGACCTTGTCCAGGCGCATCAGGCCACGGGCGACGTCGTCCAGCGAGTAGCGCTTCTCGCTGCGCTGGCGGATTTCCCGGTCGAGCTCCTGCAACAGCAGCACCGCGCGCGCGGTGACCGGGCCGCTGGCCTGTTCGGTGCGCAGGCTGGTGACCTTGCGGCTCCACTTGCCCAGCGACTTGCGTACCTGCTGGTAGCGCCCCTCGCTCATGCCGCCGGCGCGGCGCAGCAGTTCGATGGCGTAGTACTCGGCCAGGCCCTCGGTGATCCAGTCGCTGCGGTCGGTGTCGCGGATGCCGCTGAACACGTGGACCAGTTCGTGGATCAACGAGCTGGTGCCGTTCTCGCTGACCAGCGGCCGGTCGGCGTGCATGAACAGCGAGTTCGGCCCGGACAGCCCGCCACGCCACATCGGGTCGCCGGCGCCGACCACCAGCAGCTTGGCCGGATCGCGCGGGAACACCGCCTGCACTTCCGGCCAGACGAAGGTCAGCAGGGTCAGCACATCCATTCGCCGCATGCCCTCGCCCACCGGCGCGGCCACCGTCACCTCGGTCTCGCCGAGACGCGCACGCCGGGAGCCGAGTTCGCCGGCCAGGATCCAGCCGGTCGGACGGTCGAACAGGCGCGCCGGGTTGTCGATGCGGAAACGGTTCTTGCCGATGCGCGGCCAGCCGGTTTCCACGCTCTTCCAGCCCTTGGGCAGCTCGAATTGCAGGCGCGACACCAGCTCCACGCCCTGCGCCTGGTCGAGCCGGGCGCTGGGCACCAGGTCGTCGCCACGCAGCAGCGCCCATTTGTCGGTCATCCGCGCATCGAAACGACCGGAGTCGCGCGGATGGCTGACCTTGACCCGGTAGCGCAGGGTGCTCTTGCCCTCGCCGGGCAGCCAGGTGCCGGAACGGCCGTCCTCTTCCTGGCTCCACTGGCCCTGGCCATCGGTCTCGAAATCGCTGTAGTAGCCCTTGTCGCCGAGATTGAAACGCAGGCTGTTCACCGCCTTGCCGCTTTCCAGGATCAGGCTGACCTCGGCCTGGTCGCTTTCCGGCAGGAGGCGCACCCGGTAATCCAGATCGACCTTCTTGGCCGCCCAGGCCGGTGTGCAGAGCGCGGCGGCGAGAACGAATGGCAACAGGGAACGAATGGGTTTCACGCTGACGGCTCCTTGAGGTGATCGACTGTCCATGGCCCCGCCACACGGCGGGCCGGGACCATAATGCCAGAGGCCGTTGGACAAGGAACGTGGCGGCGAGTTTTACGGGAGTGGAGAAGTGGGGGCCGGCACCAAAAGCCCCTCTCCCCAACCCTCTCCCATGAATGGGAGAGGGGGCTGTCCGTGCATAACGGAACCAGAGTCGTCCGACATGAAAGCAAGCCAGATACCCCACACGGAGTTCGACGGATAGTCACCCCTCTCCCGTTTACGGGAGAGGGGCCGGGGGAGAGGGTCATCGAGCCCCACACGGAACTGCCAGGACGTAGCCCGGATGCAATCCGGGGGCGAGGGTCACCGGCTTTCCCGGATTGCATCCGGGCTACGTGCAGCGTGTGCCTAGCCGGCGCGGAAGATCAGGTAGTCTTCCCAATCGTCCTCGCTCACGCTGGTTTCGCTGAGCATGTTGCCGGACTGGGAAATACCCGCCCGGTGCACTGCCTGCGGGTCGCCGCAGACCAGCGGGTGCCAGGGCGGCAGGTCCAGCCCCTCGGCCACCAGGCGGTAGCCGCAGGTCGGCGGCAACCAGCGGAACTCGCTGGCCTGGCCGGGGGTGAGCTGGATGCAGTCGCTGACGAACGTGCGCCGGTTCGGGTAGTCGCTGCAGCGGCAGGTCTCGAGGTCGAGCAGTTTGCAGGCGATGCGCGTGTAGTAGACACTGCCGTCGTCCTCGTCCTCGAGCTTCTGCAGGCAGCACAGGCCGCAGCCGTCGCACAGGGACTCCCATTCCTGGTGGTCCAGTTCGGCGAGAGTCTTGCGTTTCCAGAAGGGTTCGACTTTGACGGCCATGACGGTGCGGCGGGGCGGATAGCGGGAAGGGGCGCGAGTCTAGCGCTGTGCGGGGCCGGGGCCAAGGGTTGGGTGCCGAGTGGCGAGGGTTTTCAATGGGTCCCCGCGAACGCGGGGACCCAATAAAATCAACTCAATACCCCCGCTCAAACTCCACTTCCCCCCGCAACGCCTCGCCAGCCCGGTAACGCGCCAGGTTGTCGAGGAACAGGTCAGCCATCAGCGGCGGCTGGGTCGGCGCCGAGCTGTGGCCGGTGATCAGCAGGCCGTAGGCGGTCCAGAACGGATGGCGCGGCGGCAGCGGCTCCTGGCGGCAGACATCGATCACCGCGCCGGCCAGGTGCCCTTCCTTCAGCGCCTCGACCAGATCGGCGTCGACCACCGCCACACCGCGCCCGGCGTTGATGAACAGCGCGCTGGGCCGGAAGCGGGCGAACAGCGCGGCGTCGTAGATATCCTGGGTCGCCGGGGTGTCCGGCAGCAGGTTGATCACGTAGTCGGCCTCGCCCACCAACCGACCCAGTGCGTCCAGCCCGGCCACCTCGCGGAATGGCTCCATGGCGCGCGGCTCGCGGGCGATGCCGTACAGTTCGATGCCGAAGGGCGCCAGGAAGCGCGCCACGCTCTGGCCGATGTCACCGCAACCGACGATCAGCACCCTCCTCCCGGCCAGGCTCTGCGGCGCTCGGTTGTTCCACTGGCGCATGGCTTGGCTGGTCAGCCGCGACAGCACCTCGCGCTCGTGGGCGAGCAGGTAGGTGAGCACGTACTCGGCCATCACCTGGCCGAAGATGCCCACCGCGCGGGTCAGCCGGTAGTCACGTGGCAGCCCGTCCGCCAGCAGCGGCGTGATGCCGGCCCAGGTGGATTGCAGCCAGTCGGGCTTGAGGCCACGGCGCAGCAGGTTGGCCAGCAGGTCCGGCTGGCCGAGCCAGATCGGGCAGTCGGCGGCCAGGCCCGCCAGTTCGACGGGGTCGTCGCTGCCGCGCAGCTCCAGGCCGGGATCGGCCTCGCGCAGCAGTTCGGCATAACGGATGTGGTCGTGTTCGGCGATCAGGATGGGCATGGTTGGAAATCAGACCGGGTCGTTGCGGCGCAGCAATTCTTCCGGCAGGTGCTCGATGTATTCCTCTTCGGCCGGCGGCATCTGCAGGTGGAAGCCCTGCTTTTCGAGGTTCTCCAGCACCACGCCGATGTCCTCGCGGGCCAGTTGGCGCTCGGGGCTGAGGACCAGGTCGAACACATGCTGCGGCGCGCCGAAGGCGGCGATCAGGCCTTCCGGCACCTTGCTCAGGGCGTCGGCCTTGAGCACGTAGAGGTACATTTCGTTCTTGCGCGGGCTCTTGTAGATGGAGCAGATACGTTTCATGCCTGTACTCCCGGTGTCTGGCCGGCCAAGGTGTCCAGCAATGCCTGGCCCATCAGTTCACGCCGCCAGCCGCGCAGCGACTCGGGCAACTGGTAGGGACCGGCGGGAAAGCCGCTTTTCAGCAGGGCTTCGAGGGTTTTCTTGCGCAGCATCAGCTCCGGCGCCATGTCTAGGCGCTCGGCCTCGCGCTGGCCGACCGCACGCAGCTTCTTCAGCACGCCGGAAGCCTCCGGCGGCAGCGGCTCGGGCAACGGCTCGGGCCACTCCTGCGGCGGCAGCGCGGCGGCCTCCTTGATCAGCGCGAGGATGAACTCGCCGTCCTGGCGCACGGTGCGCGGGTGCATGTCGTCGATGCGCGCCAGGCTGACCAGGTTGTCCGGCTGGAAACGCGCCAGCGGCCACAGCGAATTCTCGCGCAGCACGCGGTTGCGCGGCTGGTTGCGCGCCCGCGCCTCGCGCTCGCGCCAAATGCACAGCGCGCGCAGGACGGCGAGTTGCTGGGGCGCCAGTTTCCAGGCCAGCTTGGCGTCCTTGTAGGCTTCCTCGGGCGGCGTGACGCGGCGCTGATTGGCGAGCAGCTCCTCACCGTCCTCCAGCAGCCAGGCGTTCTTCTCGGCGGACAGCCTGGGCAGCAGCGCCTCGTAGAGTTCGGCGAGATGCAGCACGTCCTCGGCGGCATAGCTGAGCTGGGTCGGCGACAGCGGGCGCTGCAGCCAGTCGGAACGGGTCTCGCCCTTGGGCAACTCGACGCCCAGCACCTCCTGCACCAGCCGCGAATAGCCCATGGAGAAGCCGAGGTTGAGGTAGGCCGCGGCCAGTTGGGTGTCGAACAGCGGGGTCGGCAGCGCGCCGACCAGTCGCTCGAAGACCTCGAGGTCCTCGCTGCAGGCGTGCAGCACCTTGACCACCGCCGGGTTCTCCAGAAGCGCGGCGAAGGGCGCCCAGTCGCCGATCAGCAGGGGATCGATCAGCCAGGCGGCGCTGCCGTCGCCGACCTGCACCAGGCCGGCCAGGGGATAGAAGGTGTCGACCCGCACGAACTCGGTGTCCAGCACCACGAAGGGCAGCTTCTGCCAGGTCGCGCAATGCTGCGCCAGGCTGGCGTCGTCGCGGATCCAGTTGATATCGATAGCCACGGGGCTCTCCTTTGCGAAGGCGCGCAGTATATCCAGCACGGCAATTAACGGATATTCACGGCTTGTCCGCATCCATGGGCGTCACTATGCTGCCGGCGCTTGTCCGACAACTCTCAGAATAAGGGAATGCGATGAAAAAGCTTCTCGGGCTCGTCGTCCTGCTGCTCGCCGCCGGCGCCGCCTACCTCGCGGTCACCCCCAGCCCCATCGACCCGCTGGCCTGGGACGCGCCCACCGCGCCGACCATGACCGGCGTGCTGGAACCCAACGACACGCTGATGAAGGCCGAACTGCTCGCCAAGGGCGAGGTCCACGGCCCGGAAGACACCGCGGTGGACGGCCAGGGCCGCGTCTACGCCGGCCTGCACGACGGTCGGGTGGTGCGCATCGGCGCGGACGGCGCGGTGCAGACCTTCGCCGACACCGGCGGCCGGCCGCTGGGCATGGACTTCGACGCCCAGGGCAACCTGATCGTCGCCGACGCCTACAAGGGCCTGCTGCGCATCGATCCGCAAGGCAACATAGCGGTGCTCGCCACCGAGGCCGACGGCGTGCCGTTCCGCTTCACCGACGACCTCGACATCGCCAGCGACGGCCGCATCTACTTCTCCGACGCCTCGTCGAAGTTCGAGCAACCGGACTACCTGCTCGACCTGCTGGAAGCCCGCCCGCATGGCCGCCTGCTGCGCCACGACCCGGCCACCGGCAAGACCGAGACGCTGCTGGGCGACCTCTATTTCGCCAACGGCGTGGCGCTGTCGAAGGACGAGGACTTCGTGCTGGTCAACGAGACCTACCGCTACCGCATCCAGCGCTACTGGCTGAAAGGTGACAAGGCCGGCACCCACGAGGTGTTCATCGACAACCTGCCGGGCCTGCCGGACAACCTGCAAGGCGACCGCGCCGGCACTTTCTGGGTCGCCCTGCCCACCCCGCGCAAGGCCGACGCCGACTTCCTGCACCGCAACCCCTGGCTCAAGGCCCAGCTCGCCAAGCTGCCGCGCGCGCTATGGCCGAAGCCGATCCCCTACGGCTTCGCCATCGCCCTCGACGAAAACGGCAAGATCGTCCGCAGCCTGCACGACACCAGCGGCACGCACCTGCAGATGGTCACCTCGGTGAAGCCGGTGGGCGATTACCTGTACCTGGGCAGCCTGGACAACGACCGGATCGGCAAGCTGAAGATTCACTAAGGCCGCCCACCTCTCGTAGCCCGGATTTCATCCGGGCTACGTCGATTTTGTTTATTGGATTCCCGCGTTCGCGGCGGCCCGCGTAGGGGAATGACGGGGGTGAAGGCCGCGGTTCGTCATCCCCGCGAACGCGGGGATCCAGTCCGTAGGACGGGTCGAGGAGCGCAGCGACGATACCCATCGATGCGCTCCCGTTTTCATGGAGCGCTCTGCCCGGCCACGAACCGGTCGCTGGCGGCAGTCACCTCGACCACGGGCTGGTCCAGCAACGCCTGCATTCGCGCCCGTGTCTCGTCCATCAGTTCGTCCAGGCGCTCGACGCTGTAGACGCTGGCGTCCAACGGTTCACCGACCTGCAACCGCACCGCCTGGCCGAGATTGAAATGCCAGGTGCGCGCCGGCAGCACCTTGTGGATGCCGCTGATGGCCACCGGGATGATCACCGCCTGGGTATCCAGGGCCAGGTGGAAACAGCCCTTCTTGAACGGCAGCAGTTGCCCGTCCCTGGAGCGCGTCCCCTCGGGCGCGGCCCACAGCACGATGCCGCTTTCCATCATCTTCCGGGCGGTTTCCAGATCCTTCAGGGCCTGGTAGCGGTTGTGGCGGTCCAGCGAAGGGAACTCGGCGGCACGCATGGCGCGGCCGAAGAAGGGAATGCGGAACAACTCCTTCTTGGTCAGCATGCGGATCGAGCCGGGCAGCGCGACGAAGCTGGCGGGAATGTCGTAGTGGCTGGAGTGGTTGCAGAGGATCAGGTAGCGGCGGCCGTCGTTGAAATCCGGCATCGGCCCCTGCACGTCCAGCCGCACGCGGACCAGGCGCAGCAACAGCGACGACCAGCGCCGCGTGTAGCCGTCCACGTCGCGGCGGGTGAGACGGCCGAACTGGGCACGGAAAATGACGACCAGGCAGTAATACAAGGTCACCAGGAAGGACCCCAGCACCACGCCCAGACGGCGGGCCAGGGTCGCGCTCTCGGTGACAGGTTGCAGGCGCAGCATGAATGCTCCCCATCTTTTCTTATCGGTGCGAGTCTATGATGCCCACTGACTTGGAAACGATACAGGAGTTCGTCATGCCGCTCGCGCAACTGCTCACCCCCGAGCAACTGGCCGCCCGCCTCGGGCAACCCGGGCTGGTGATCCTCGACTGCCGCTTCGCCCTGGAGGACGTCGACCACGGACAACGCAGCTATGCCGAAGGCCATATTCCCGGCGCGCGGTTCGCCGACCTCGAACGCGATCTCTCCGGGCCGATCGTCAAGGGCGTGACCGGCCGCCACCCGCTGCCGGACCCGCAGCGCCTGGTCGAACGCCTGCAAGCCTGGGGCATCGACGACACCAGCGAGATCGTCCTCTACGATGACGGCCCCGGCGCCTTCGCCGCGCGCGCCTGGTGGCTGCTGGCCTGGCTGGGCAAGCGCGACGGCGTCCACCTGCTCGACGGCGGCTTCAATGCCTGGCGCGCCGCCGGCCTGCCGCTCACCCCGGAAGTGCCGGAAGTCCAGCCGGGCAGCTTCCAGGGCCAGCCCGACGCCAGCCTGGTGCTGAGCGCCGAACAACTCCGCCAACGCCTGAACGCCCCAGACCTGACGCTGATCGACGCCCGCGCCCTGCCACGCTTCCGTGGCGAAGTGGAGCCGCTCGACCCGGTCGCCGGGCACATTCCCGGCGCGCGCTGCGCGGCCTTTACCGACAACCTCGGCAGCGACGGCCGCTTCCTGCCGGTAGCACAACTGCAGCAGCGCTTCTCCACCCTGCTCGCCGGCCAGCCGCCGGAACGCCTGGTGGCCTACTGCGGTTCGGGGGTCACCGCCTGCCACAACCTGTTCGCCCTGAGCCTCGCCGGCTATCCGCTGGCACCGCTCTACGCCGGCTCGTGGAGCGAATGGATCACCGACCCGTCGCGGCCGGTGGCCACCGGCGACTGAGCCGAAGGCTTCGCATCGCGGCCATGGGCCGCTCCTGCATTCGTTACTGGATTCCCGCGTTCGCGGGACAGCGCTTGCGCTGAACGCGCTTCAGCGCGGCCCGAAGGGCGAGCGCAGCGAGTAATGACGAGGGTCGGGGAGCGCGCGGTGTCCCTCCCGTCGTCCTCGCGAACACGAGGACCCAGAAAACGAAAAAACCGCCCGCAGGATGCGGTCGACGATACCCATCGCATCGCCGCCGATGGGCATCGCCCCGCTCACAGCCACCTCCCGTAGGAGCGCGCCATGCGCGCGATTCGTGGCCCCCGACCACTCCCAACGGACATTCCTACTAAGCACCCCGCGCTATATGGCTTATGCCTTAAATCTTCAATTGATTTAAAAACAATCCTTTACAACACAAAGGTCGCACTACACTTCAACGTGAGCGGCTAACCCCGCTTCCGGTGGGGCCTTTCCGAGAACACTAGAAAAAGCTGCCATGCGCCCCGGCCTCACCGGCACCCTATTCGACGGAGGTTCGTATGGGCATCGCCGCCAGTGAACTGCGCCAGCACGTGATCCGCCCTACCCTCCTCTACCTGGGCTGCCATTCGGCCAGTGCCGAAGCCCTGCTGCTGGGCATCGCCGCCAGCCAGTCGGCCCTCGGCAGCGCCCTGGACGATACGAACGGCCATGGTCTCTACCGTATCGGCGACGTTCGCCACAAGTTGCTCTGGGACCACCACCTGGCCCTGGACCCGGACCTCGCCAGCCGGGTACGCGGCCTGGCCAGCCAGCACGCCTTCCTGTCCGCGCCGCACCTCGAACTCACCGTCAACCTGCGCTATGCCACGGCCATCGCCTGGCTGCTGGTGCAGGTGGAAGAAACGCCGCTGCCGGCCGCCGACGACCTGGTCGGGCTGGCCCAGATCTGGCGCCAGGTGTTCCGGCCCGACGGCCAGGTTCGCGATTTCCTGCACGCCTGGCGACACTGCGTAGGCCATCTCAGCCACGTCGCCTGAACGGACTCCCCCGCCCCCGGAACACCTCCTCGCATCGCGACAAAGTGTCGCAAGATGCCATCAAAATGCCGCACTTTGTCCGACAATCGACAAAAATCCTTTCTGGAAAGCGTTCCGAAATGCTGCTAGCTTTCGCCCCGTTTTCCTGCCTGGAGTGTCAAGAAATGAAACAAGAATGGTTGAAGACCACGCTCGCCCTGGCCATTGGCGCCGTCTCCACCCATAGCCTGGCCAACGGCATCGCCATCAACGAACAGAGCGCCAGCGGCGCCGGCACCGCCTATGCCGGCCGCGCTTCCTCGGCCCTGGATGCCAGCACCATCTATGGCAACCCGGCCGGCCTGTCCAAGCTCAAGCGCACCGAAATCAGCGGCGGCCTGGCGCTGGTCGACGCCAGCGTCGACATCAGCCACGCCAACAGCAGTGCCCAGGGCACCAACAAGGGCGACTCCGTGCCGCTGGCCGCAGTGCCCTTCGGCTACTTCGCCACCCCGGTCGACGACAACCTGACCTTCGGCCTCGGCATCTATGTGCCGTACGGCATCATCAACGACTACGAAAGCAGCTTCCAGGGCCGCTACCAGGGCAGCTACAGCAAGGTCAAGGTGATCACCGTGCAGCCCACCGTGAGCTACAAGATCAACGACCGCGTTTCCTTCGGCTTCGGCCCGACCATCAACCGCATCGACGGCCAGTTGAAGAGCAACCTGAACAACGCCGGCGCCCTGGGCAGCGGCGACGCCAAGGTGAACATCAAGGGCGACGACACCGCGTTCGGCTTCAACGCCGGCATCCTGGTGGACCTGACCGACGACACCACCTGGGGCCTGACCTATCACTCCAAGGTCAGCTACAAGCTCAAGGGCGACACCGAGATCAAGGGTGGCAACGGCGTCCTCGGCCTGGCGAACGGCAAGTACGACGCCGGCCTGAACATCACCCTGCCGGAGTCGGTCGACACCTCGATCACCCACAAGCTGAACGACGACTGGACCCTCTACGCCGGCGCCCTGTGGACCCGCTGGAGCCGCCTGGACAAGATCGAGGTGCGGAACTCCGGCATCGACAACCCGCTGGTCGCCTCCCAGTTCGGCACCGTTTCGGAAACCCTCGACTGGAAGGACACCTGGTCCTATTCCATCGGCGCCGCCTACCAACTCGACCCGCAATGGGTCCTGCGTACCGGCTTCGCCCTCGATGGAGCCCCCGCCAGCAACTCCAACCGCAACGTGCGCATCCCGGTGGGCAACCGCAAGATCTTCACCCTGGGCGCGGGCTGGTCGCCGAACGCCGACATGACCTTCGACTTCGCCTACGCCTACCTGTGGGAGAGCGACGCCAAGGTCGACCACGGCGATCGCGAGCCTGTGGTTCCGGGCCTGCCGTCGCTGCAGCCGGGCTACCAGGCCACCTACTCAAACAGCGCCCACGGCCTGATCGCACAGATGACCTATCGCTTCTGAGGCTCCCACGCGACCGCCCTGAACCCCACCTCGCGTGGGGTTCTGTACAACATTACGGCTGCGAAGAGATGGCCTGCTCCAGAGCCTCGCGCAGCTTGTCGTTGTCCGGCTTGGTACGGCTGGAGAAGCTGGCCACCACCTTGCCCTGGCGGTCGACCACGTACTTGTAGAAGTTCCAGCGCGGCGGCCCGCTCTGCTCGGCCAGGTCCTTGAACAGCGGGATCGCCTGGTCGCCGGTGACCACCTGGGGCTCGGTCATGGTGAAGGTCACGCCATAGTTGACGTAGCAGACCTCGGCCGTTTTCTCACTATCGGCGTCTTCCTGCCGGAAGTCGTTGGAAGGCACGCCGAGCACTTCCAGGCCCTGCGCCTGGTACTCCTTGTACAACGACTCCAGTCCCTTGAACTGCGGAGCGAAGCCGCAGTAACTCGCGGTATTGACGATCAGCAGCGGTTTGCCGGCGAACCGCTGGCACAGGTCGATGCTTTCCTTGGCGCGCAGCTTGGGCAGTTCGCCCAGCAACAGCGCCGGGCACTCGGCGGCGAACGCCGGACCGGCCAGGGCGGCGAGCAGCAACGCGGCGAACGATAGGCGGGCAGTCATGGTGCGGGTCCTATGCGGATGAGCGTGGGACAACGCTACCCCCACTCGCCGCCACCGGCAATCATTCCACCTAGGGTCTGTACGAACAGTCGCCGAACGCAGGCACTTTTCGTACCACACTAGCAACCCAATCCCAGTTGCAGCAGGGCCAACCCACCGCGCTGCCAACCCCACCAGCCCAGGGCCAGCAGAATCGCGCCGAACACCGGCACCAGCCACCCTGCGTACCTGAGCGTCATGCCGCTCCTCCTGCCGCCTGCAGGCGGGCCACCGGCTGCTCGCGTACCGGCCAGTTGAGCGCCGCGGCCATCAGGCCGAGGAGGATGGAAATCTGCCAGACCAGCTCGTAGCTGCCGGTGTGGTCGTACAGATAGCCGCCCAGCCAACCGCCGAGGAAGGCGCCCAACTGGTGGAAGAGGAACACGATGCCACCGAGCATCGACAGGTTGCGCACACCGAACAGGGTCGCCACCGTACCGTTGGTCAAGGGCACAGTGGACAGCCACAGCAGCCCCATGGCGATGCCGAATCCATAGGCCGTCCACTGGCTCAGCGGCAGCAGCAGGAAGGCCGTGATCACCAGCGTGCGCAGCAGGTATAGCGCTGTCAGCAGGCGCGGCTTGGCCATCCGCCCGCCCAGCCAGCCGGCGATATAGGTACCGAAGATATTGAACAGCCCGACCAACGCCAGCACCGTGGTGCCGACCTGCGCCGGCAGATGCTGGTCGACCAGGTAGGCCGGCAGGTGCACGCCGATGAACACCACCTGGAAACCGCAGACGAAGAAACCCAGCGCCAGCAGCCAGAACCCCGAGTGCCCGGCCGCCTCGCGCAGCGCCTCGGCCAGCGTCTGCTCATGGCCCTGCAGCGGTAATGGCCGATCCTTGATCATGCCGGCCAGCGGCACGATCAACGCCACCAGCAGCCCCAGCGCCAGCAGCGCCGACGACCAGCCGAGCCACCCGATCAGCCCCAGGGTGCCGGGCAGCATGGCGAACTGGCCGAACGAGCCGGCGGCCGCGGCGATCCCCATGGCCATGCTGCGCTTTTCCACCGGCACCGCGCGGCCGACCACACCGAGGATCACCGAGAACGAAGTGCCGGACAGACCGATACCGATCAACAGCCCGGCGCTCAGCGACAGCGACCAGGGCGAATCGGCCAGCCCCATCAGCGCCAGGCCCAGGGCATAGAGAATGCCGCCGACGATCACCGTGCGCTTCGCCCCGAAACGATCGGCCAGCGCCCCGGCGAACGGCTGCGCCAGGCCCCAGATCAGGTTCTGCAAGGCGATGGCGAAGGCGAACACCTCGCGCCCCCAGCCGAACTCCGCACTCATCGGCGCGAGGAACAGGCCGAAGCCATGACGGATACCCAGTGACAGGGCCAGGATCAGGGAAGCGCCGAGCAGGACCCAGCCGGTGGTACGCCATACGGAAGTCAAGATTCGATCCTTTGCTCATCGGAGGTCGACCGGCGGAGGAAGGCGCCAGCATCCGGATCGATAGCAGATACCCCCGCCAGCCACAGGTCAATCACAGCCACCACGCGAATGAGCGGTACAGATGTAGCCCGGATGCAATCCGGGAGCGGATTGCCGGCATTTCCCGGATTACAGGTGGGCTACCCGAGCGCCAACGCCAGCAGCACCGCGCACTCGCTCAATTCCACCAGAGCACCGGCGGTGTCGCCCGTGGTGCCTCCGAGCCGAACCATGAAGGTACGCCGCAGGCCGGCGAACGTCAGCAACGCGACCGCCAGCGCGAGCAGCGCCGGCCAGCCGAACAACAGGGCCGCGCCGGCATGGATGGCCAGCACCCAGGGCAGTTCGCGGCGCGGCAGATGATCCGCCAGCGCCTGCCCCAGCCCACCGGCGCGCACATAGGGCGTGGTCAGCAACAGCAACGGCAGCAGGCCGCGCGCCAGCCAGGGCGCCAGCAGCAGCGCTATCCATTGCCCCTGGTCGATCAATGCCACCAGGGCGGCGAACTTCAGCAACAGCAGCAGTACCAGCGCCACCACGGCAATCGGGCCGCTACGCGGGTCCTTCATGATCGCCAGGGTCCGCTCGCGGTCGCCCAGGCCACCGACCCAGGCGTCGGCGCTGTCGGCCAGGCCGTCCAGGTGCAGGGCGCCGCTCAACAACACCCAGGCCACCAGCAGCAGCGCGGCCTGGAGCAAGACCGGCGCGCCGTCGAGCAGCAGTTGCAGGGCGCACAACAGGCCGCCGAGCAGCAGGCCCACGGCCGGATACCAGAGCAGCGAACGGCCCAGTTGCGCGGGCTCGGGCATGCTCGGCAAGCGCACCGGCAGGCGGGTGAGGAACTGCAGGGCGACCAGCGCCGGCAGCAGGCGGCTCATCGCGGCACCACCCGCCCGCCCGGCGCGGCCAGTTGCAGCGGGTGCAACTCGCCATGGCTGACCGCGACACTCATCAGCAGTTCGCGCGGCAAGCCACGGGCGCGGGCCAGCAGCAGGTTGATCACCCCGCCATGGGTAACCACCAGCACCCGGCCCCCGGCGAACCGCGCGTCGAGCCGTTCCATCGCGGCGAATACCCGGGCGGCGAAGGCGTCCATCGGTTCGCCGCCGGGCGGGGTGAAGGCGTAGGGATCGGTCCAGAAGCGCCGCAGGCCGTCGGCCTGGTCGTCCATCAGGCTGGCCGAACTACGACCTTCCCAGGCACCGAAATGCAACTCGCGCAGGTCAGGCTCCAAGGACAAAGACACGCCTCGCTCGGCAGACAATTCACAGGCGAAGGCGGAACAGCGGCTCAACGGCGAACTGACCACAGCATCCCAGGGACCGGCGCCAACCACCGCCGCGCGCATCTGCTCCCAGCCGCGCTCGGTCAGCGCGTCGTCGAGGCTGCCCCGGAACACGCTGCCCAGTTCGGTCTCGCCATGGCGCAGCAGGTCGAAGCGCGCGCTCATGGCTGCCGCTCCGCCACCGCCGCCTCGGCGAAGGTGGCCATCTCGCCGTGCAGCCGGCAGGCCAGTTGCAGCAAAGGCACCGCCAGGGCCGCGCCGCTGCCCTCGCCCAGGCGCAGGCCGAGCTCCAGCAGCGGCTCGGCCCGCAACGCCGCGAGCAGCAAGCGATGGCCGGGCTCGGCGCCGCAATGGGCGAACAGCAGCCAGTCGCGGCAGGCCGGCTCGATACGTACCGCGCAGAGCGCCGCCACAGTACAGATGAAGCCGTCCACCAGCGCCGGCACACCGCGTTGCGCACAGGCCAGGTAGGCGCCGGCCAGCGCGGCGAGCTCGAAACCACCCAGGCAACGCAGGCCGGCCAGCGGATCGTCGAGCTGTCCGGCATGGAGCAGCAGCGCGCGCTCGATCACCGCCGCCTTGTGAAGCACGCCGGCATCGTCCAGCCCGGTACCGGGGCCGACCAGTTCGCGCGCCGGGCAACCCAGCAGCGCACAGGCCAATGCGCTGGCGGCGGTGGTGTTGCCGATGCCCATCTCGCCGCCGATGAACAGATCGCCGCCGGTCGCCACGGCGCGGGCCACGCTGTCGGCGCCGGCTTGCAAGGCCGCCTCCAGTTGCGCCGCACTCATCGCCGGTGTCCGGGCGAAGTTGGCGGTGCCGGGGCCGAGATGCAGATGGCGCACGCCGGGCAGTTCGAGGGACGCATCGATAGTCCCCAGGTCGACGACCTCCAGGGTCGCGCCCAGGTGACGGGCCAGCACGCTGATCGCCGCGCCGCCGGACACGAAGTTGCCGAGCATCTGCCCGGTGACCGCCTGCGGATAGGCCGAGACGCCCTCCTCGACCACCCCGTGGTCGCCGGCGAACACCGCGATCCACGGATGCGCGATGCCCGGCCGCGCGCGGCCCTGCATCGCGGCCAGCTCGACCGCCGCCTTTTCCAGGCGGCCCAGAGAACCGGCCGGCTTGGTCAGTTGCCGCTGGCGGGCCTGGGCAACGGCGCGGGCGTTCTCGTCCAGCGGCTGGACAGGCTGCCGCCACCAGGTCATGACGCCTCTCCCTTGAGCAGCATCGGCAGGCCGGCGACGGTGAAGGTCACCCGCTGGCAGCGCTCGGCGATGGCCTGGTGCAGCCAGCCGGCCTCGTCCACGTAGCGGCGGGTCAGTTCGCCGAGCGGCACCACGCCGAGGCCGGTCTCGTTGCTGACCAGGATGATCCGCCCCGGCAACTCGCCGAGCGTTTCCAGCAGCGCATCGCGCTCGGCGGCCAGGCGAGCGTCGTCTTCCAGCATCAGCAGGTTGGTCAGCCACAGGGTCAGGCAATCGACCAGCAGGCAGCGCCCTTCCGCCGCCTGCTCGCGCAGCACGCGAGCCAGTTCGACGGGCTCTTCCACCAGCCCCCAGCCAGCCGGACGCCGCGCGCGGTGTTCGCGGATGCGCGCGCCCATCTCGCCGTCCAGCGGCTGGCTGGTAGCAATATAAGTGACCGCCAGGCCGGACTCGCCGGCCAGCTTCTCGGCCAGCCGGCTCTTGCCGGAGCGGGCGCCACCGAGGATCAGTTCAAGCATGGTGTGTTCCTTTCGGGATTGGCCCCTCAGCCTTCGGGCTACTGTGTGCACGCATGTTTTTCATTCACGAAGCCTTTTCGTTCGGGCCGACTACCGCCCCTCACAACCCACACAAACCCCTCAACCGCCCCACATCCAGATGCGCCTCCACCAGATCGGCCAACCGGTCGATCTCCCGCTCGCGCAGGGCGTGGTAGTGCACCTGCTCCACCTCGCCCAACCCCGCCCAGCGCAACAGAGCGGCGCAGGCCAACGACGACTCGAACAAACCATGCAGATAGGTGCCGAGCACCTGGCCATCCGCACTGATCGCCCCGTCAACCCGACCGTCATCCAGCCGCACCGCTGGGTTCGCCAGCGCCGGTCCCTGGCAAACCCCGGCATGGATCTCGTAGCCGGCCACCGGCACATCCTCCAGAACCAGACGGCCGGCGACGTTGCGCAGTTGCTTCTCCGCCTCCAGCAGCGTCGCGAAATCCAGCAGCCCCAACCCCGGCGACGAGCCGGCCGGCCCC
Organism: Zestomonas carbonaria; assembly: GCF_904061905.1. Classification (GTDB taxonomy): domain Bacteria; phylum Pseudomonadota; class Gammaproteobacteria; order Pseudomonadales; family Pseudomonadaceae; genus Aquipseudomonas; species Aquipseudomonas carbonaria. The sequence goes on along the minus strand of NZ_CAJFCI010000039.1, from coordinate 134,396 downwards.
TCCAGGCCGAGCGGGTCGTCGATGCGCTGGCCAAGCATCTGCAACCCACCGCAGATGCCCAGCAGCTTGCCGCCGTAGCGCAGGTGGCGCTGGATCGCCGCCTCCCAGCCCTGGGCGCGCAGGTGCGCCAGGTCGGCGCGCACGCTCTTCGAGCCGGGCAGGACGATCAGGTCGGCCGGCGGGATCGGCTGGCCGGGGCCGACGAAACGCAGGTCCACCTGCGGGTGCAGGCGCAGCGGGTCGAAGTCGGTGTGGTTGCTGATGCGCGGCAGCACCGGCACCGCCACCCGCAGCGCCTCGCCCGACTTGGCGGACTGGCGCGCGTCGATGGCGTCCTCGGCTTCCAGGTGGAAATCCATCAGGTAGGGCAACACGCCGAGCACCGGCTTGCCGGTGCGCTGTTCCAGCCAGTCGAGGCCCGGTTGCAGCAGGGCGATATCGCCACGGAAGCGGTTGATGACGAAGCCCGCGACCCGCGCCTGCTCGCTCTCGGAAAGCAGCGCCAGGGTGCCGACCAGATGGGCGAACACGCCGCCCTTGTCGATGTCGGCGATCAGGATCACCGGGCAGTCCACCGCCTCGGCGAAGCCCATGTTGGCGATGTCGCCGGCGCGCAGGTTGATCTCCGCCGGCGAGCCGGCGCCCTCCACCATCACCACCGGATGGCGCGCGGCGAGGCGGGCGTGGGATTCCAGCACCGCCTCGCGGGCGATGCGCTTGTAGTCGTGGTAGGCCACCGCGTCCATGTTGCCGATGGCACGGCCGTGGATGATCACCTGGGCGCCGGTGTCGCTGTTCGGCTTGAGCAGCACAGGATTCATGTCGGTGTGCGGCGCCAGCCCGGCGGCCTGGGCCTGCACCGCCTGGGCGCGGCCGATCTCGCCGCCGTCGGCGGTCACCGCGCTGTTCAGCGCCATGTTCTGCGGCTTGAACGGCGCGACGCTCACGCCCTGGCGCCGCAGCCAGCGGCACAATGCGGTCACCAGGGTGCTCTTGCCGGCGTCGGAGGTAGTGCCCTGCACCATCAGGGTGGTCATGTCTCGAATGCCTCCAGGGCCTGTTCCAGGCGTTGCCAGTCCGCCTCTCGCCCCGGCAGGCCGAAGCGCAGGCTGGCCGGCCGCTCGAACAGGCGGACGAGAATACCGCGCCGGGCAAGGAACTCATGCAGCTCGCCCGCCCGTGGATCGGCGCGCCACCGGAACAATGCGCAGCCGCCGTGGGGCGTCCAGCCATGGCCGTCGAGCAGTTCGGCCAGGCGCCGGCTGGCGGCCATGGCGCATTCGCGCTGGCGAAGCTGTTCGCCGTGCTGGCGCAGGCAGTGACGGCCGACCGCACGGGCCGGCCCGCTGATCGCCCAGGGACCGAGCCGCTCGGCCAGCGTCGCCAGCAACCCGGCATCGGCCAGCACGAAGCCCAGCCGCGCGCCGGCCAGACCGAAGAACTTGCCGAACGAACGCAACACGATCAGCCCCTCCCCCGCACTGGCGGCCAGGCTGTGTTCCGGCGTGCAGTCGATAAAAGCCTCGTCCACCACCAGCCAGCCGCCACGCCGGGCCAGGCGCTCCCGCCAGTCGAGCAGCAGCCCCGGTTCGAGGAGCCGGCCAGTGGGGTTGTTGGGATTGACCAGCACCAGCACGTCGAGCCGTTCCAGGGCACGCTCGACCTGCTCTTCGTCCAGTTCGACCAGCGTGTGACCGGCCCGGCACCAGGCCTCGGCATGTTCGGCGTAGCAGGGCGACAACACACCGACCCGGCCGGCCGGCCGCAGGTGCGGCAACGACTGGATGGCGGCCTGCGAGCCGGGCACCGGCAGCAGGTGTTCGGTGCCGTAGTAGGCGCGGGCGGCGGCTTCCAGGCCGTCATCGGTCTCGGGCAGGCGCGTCCAGTCGCGGATGTCGAGCGCCGGCAACGGGAATGGCCAGGGCGCGATGCCAGTGGAGAGGTCCAGCCAGTCCGCCTCGGCGATGCCATAGCGGCGCGCCGCCGCCTTCAACCGTCCGCCATGCTCAAGCATGCAGATAGCTCCCCACCGCCAGTACCAGCAGCCATAGCCAGACGCCGCGCCGCACCAGCTCCAGGGCCCGCTCGATATACCCGGCGCCAGCCTCGTCACCCTCGCCCAGCGCCGGCCGCGCGTGCAAATTGCCGTGATAGACGGCCGGCCCGCCCAGGCGCACGCCCAGCGCACCGGCGCCGGCGGCCATCACCGGGCCGGCGTTGGGGCTGTCCCACTGCGGCGCCTGGCTGCGCCAGCAACGCAGGGCGCGGCGGGTCTGGCCGAGCAGCGCATAGGTGAGCGCCACCAGCCGCGCCGGCAGATAGTTGAGCAGGTCGTCGATACGCGCGGCGGCCCAGCCGAAACGCTCGAAGCGCGCGTTGCGGTAGCCCCACATGGCATCCAGGGTGTTGCTCAGCCGGTACAGCACCACGCCCGGCGCGCCGAGCACGGCGAACCAGAACAGCGCGGCGAACACCGCATCGCTGCCGTTCTCCAGCACCGATTCGGTGGCGGCGCGGGCGACGCCGGCCTCGTCCAGCTCGGCGGTCTGCCGGCTGACCATCATGCCGACACGTCGCCGCGCTTCGCCCAGGTCGCCATCGCGCAGGGCCCGGGCCACCGGCAGCGCATGCTCGCCGAGGCTGCGCAGGCCTAGCGCGGCATACAGCGCCAGCACCTCGACCAGCCAGCCGATCTGCGGCAGCAGGCTGAGCGCCCAGGCCAGCAGGGTCAGCGGCAGCACCGCCAGCAACCAGGCGGTGACACCGTGACTGCGCCAACCCAGGGCGCCGTCGCCATAAGGCCGGTTGAAGCGCCGCTCCAGGCGCTCGGCCAGCACGCCGAAGGCCACCAGCGGGTGCCAGCGGCGCGGTTCACCCAGCAGGGCATCCAGCGCCACGCCGGCCAGGCTCAGCAGCGCCACACTCATTGCGTTTCTCCCCAGCGATTCTCGAACAGCAGCTCGCGCAGCGGACGCGGCGTCGCCCAGCCGTCCCGCTGCAACATCGGCTCGGCATAGAACGCGCTCACCGGACCGAGGCACAGCACCGCCTGGGCCTTGGCGCCGGCCGGCAGGCCGAGCAGTTCGCCGAGCGCCCGGGGATCGAACAGCGACACCCAGCCCAGGCCCAGCCCTTCGGCGCGCGCGGCCAGCCAGAGATTCTGGATGGCGCAGGCCAGCGAAGCCAGGTCCATTTCAGGCAAGGTGCGACGGCCGAACACATGCCGCTCGCGATCGTCCATCAGCGCCACGACCAGCAGTTCGGCGCAATCGCGGATGCCTTCCACCTTGAGCCGCATGAATTCGTCGCCGCGTTCGCCCAGCGCTTCGGCGGTCCGCACCCGCTCCTCTTCCACCAGGCTGTGGATCGCCGCGCGCAGTTCGGCCGACGTGATGCGGACGAAGCGCCAGGGCTGCATCAGGCCGACGCTCGGCGCCTGGTGCGCGGCTTCCAGCAGGCGGGCGAGCAGTTCCGGCGCCACCGAACCACCGCTGAAATGGCGCATGTCGCGGCGCTCGGCGATGGCCCGGTAGACCGCCGCGCGCTCGGCCGGGCTGAAGGCCTGCTCGCTCATGGCCGCAGCAACCGTGCCGCCGCCTCGGGGTTGGACGGCAGGTAGAAGTGGATATAGGAGGCGGTCAGCCGGCCCACTCGATAGACCGCCTCGGCGGTGCGCCGGTAGTTCGGGCACTCGCCACGGGCGATGGGCTCGAGGGCGCAGTCCAGGGTCGAGTGGTGGTAGGTATGGCCGCGCAGGCGGCCTTCCGGCAGCTCGACGGCTTGCAGGGCCAGCGCGGCCAGGCGCGGTTGCAAGGTCGCGCGGCCCGGCAGCAGGCCGAGCAGGTCGGCGCCCTGGCCATCCTTGTCGGTGAGCCTTTCCAGCAGATAGAGCATGCCGCCGCATTCGGCGAGGATCGGCTTGCCGGCCGCGTGGTGGGCGCGGATCGCCTCGCCCAGCGCGTGGTTCCCGGCCAGGCGTTGCAGGTGCAGTTCGGGGTAGCCGCCGGGCAGGTAGAGGCTGTCCACTTCCGGCAACCGCTCATCCGCCAGCGGCGAGAAGAACGCCAGCTCGGCGCCCAGCGCGCGCAGCAGGTCGAGGTTGGCCTGGTAGAGGAAGGCGAAGGCCGCGTCGCGGGCCACGCCGATGCGCACGCCGGCCAGCAACGACTCCGGCCTGTCCTCCTCGGGCGCGGCGAAGGCGACCGGCGCCGGCAAGGCGGTATCGGCGCTGGCCGCCAGGGCATCGGCGGCGGCATCCAGGCGGGCGTCGAGATCGGCCAGCTCCCCGGCCTGCACCAGGCCCAGGTGACGGCTCGGCAGCTCGACGGAGACGCTGCGCGGCAAGGCACCGAACCAGCGCATCGACGCCGGCAGGCTGTCGCTGAGGATCTCGCCGTGCCGCACGCTGCCGACCTTGTTGCCGAGCACGCCGGCGAACGGCAGGCCCGCCCGGTAGCTGGCCAGGCCGTGGGCCATGGCGCCGAAAGTCTGCGCCATGCCGGAGCCGTCGATCACGCCGAGCACCGGCACGCCGAAGCGCTGCGCCAGGTCGGCGGCCGAGGGCGAGCCGTCGAACAGGCCCATCACCCCTTCGATGACGATCAGTTCGGCCTCCCCCGCCGCCTCCCAGAGCAGGCGCCGGCAGGCGGCCTCGCCGACCATCCACAGGTCGAGCTGGTACACCGGCTGGCCACTGGCTCGGGCGAGGACCATCGGGTCGAGGAAATCCGGTCCGCACTTGAACACCCGCACCCGCCGCCCCTGCCGCGCATGCAGGCGGGCCAGCGCGGCGGTGACCGTGGTCTTCCCCTGACCGGAGGCCGGCGCGGCCACCAGCAGGGCGGGACACTGGCGCGGGGCCCGGCCCATCAGAACTCGATCCCCTTTTGCGCCTTCACCCCGGCCTTGAAGGCGTGCTTGACCAGGTTCATCTCGGTGACGGTGTCCGCCGCCCCGATCATGCCCGGCAAGGCGCCGCGACCGGTGACCACCACGTGCTGCAACACCGGGCGCGCCTCGATGTCGGCGAGCACTTCGTCCAGCTCCAGGTAGCCGTATTTCAGGGCGATGTTCAGTTCGTCGAGCACCACCAGGCCGATCTCGTCGTCATCGAGCAGGCGCCGGGCGACGGCCCAGGCCTCGCGGGCCTTGGCGATGTCGCGCTGGCGGTCCTGGGTCTCCCAGGTGAAGCCCTCGCCCATCACGTGGAAGCTGACTTCCTCCGGAAAGCGGCGGAAGAACGCCTCTTCGCCGGTGGTCGCCGCGCCCTTGATGAACTGCACCACGCCGACCTTCATGCCATGGCCCAGCGCCCGCGCCACCATGCCGAAGGCCGAGCTGCTCTTGCCCTTGCCGTTGCCGCTGTGCACCAGCAGCAGGCCGTACTCGTCCGTGGCCAGGGCGATCTTGTCGTCGACCACGGCTTTCTTGCGTTGCATGCGCGCCTTGTGGCGGGCATCCCGCTCGGGGGATTCGCTCATCGTCCGACCTCCATCGTCCGGGCATTGAAATAGGCGCGCAGGCCGACGTACAGCGCCGCCGCCACCCCGACGTAGAGTGCCAGGTTGGCGAGGAAGCGCGGATAGTAGTGGGCGATGCGCGGCAGGAAGCCGGCCAGGGTCGGCTCCGGATAGCGGCCGGAAAGGAAGTAGAAACCGCCGCTGGACAGCAAGTGGCAGGCGAAGGCGCCGACCACCACGGTCAGCGCCAGCACGACAAGGCTGAGTGCCTGGTCACGGTGCCAGCCGGCGTACAGGCGGCCGGCCAGCCATAGCGCGCCATAGGCCGGCACCAGAATCCAGTAGGCCGGCGAGGTGCACCAGTCGCCCACCGTACCCAGCGCCACCATGCTGAAGTCCAGCACCGTGGCTTCGACGAACAGTGCCGGGAACACCCAGCGCGACCGGAGGAACACGCCGGCGAGGAAGAACACCGCCCAGGACGCGCTGGGCAGGTTGACCGTGGCGAAGTGCTGGCCGCGGGTCACCGCCATCAGCAAGGCGAGGACTAGGCCGATGGCCAGTTGGCTGCGGGTGGACAGGATGGGCATGGTGGGACTCCTCTCTTAGAGCGCCTGGTAGCGCACGGTGAAATACACCGCCTGCCCCGGCTGGTTGAAGCCGTCGGCGGTCTCGTAGTCCGCATCCAGCAGGTTGGCGACGCGGGTCTGCAGGCGCCATTCCGGGGTGATCCGGTATTCGCCGCGCAGATCGAGGGTGGCAAAGCCGGACAGCTCCTTCTGGTTCTCCAGGTCGTCGTAGGCCGAGTCCTGGGCGCTCAGCGTGGCGCCGACGCTGAAGGCGCCGAAGGCGCGGTCGACATCGAGGTTGAAGGTCTGGCCGGGACGGCGGTTGAGGTCCTTGCCGTAGTAGGCGATGCCGGTGCGGCTGGAGCGCTTGGAGCGGTTTTCCGCGTCCATCAGGCTGTAGTTGGCGTTCCACTGCCAGCCCAGCAGATCGCTACCGAGCACCAGTTCGAGGCCACGGATGCGCGCCGAGTCGACGCCTTCGGCCTGGCTCATGCCGTTGACGGTGATGGTGCTGATCAGGTCCTCGATCTTGGTGCGGTAGGCGTTGGCCGCCCAGTGGCCCCAGGCATGCTCGCCGTTCAGGCCGACTTCGACGCTGTGGGACTTCTCGGCATCCAGGTCGGGGTTGCCGAAGCCCGGGTAGTAGAGCTGGTTGAAGGTCGGCGCCTTGAACGCGGTGCCGTAGTTGGCGGTGAAGCGCAGCTCCTCGGTCAGCAGGTAACCCCAGCCGATGTTGCCGGTGTCATGGTTGCCGAACTGTTCATCGTCGTCGTGGCGCAGGCTCAGTTGCCAGTCGTGGCGGCCGGCCTGGCCGAGGTACTGGACGAAGGCGCCCTTGTTGTCGCGCGAATCCTCGGCGTAGGCGGTGTTGCCGTTGACCTCGTCGCGCTGGTAGTCGGCGCCCAGGGTCAGGATGTGGCCCTCGGCCAGGGTCAGGTCGTTCTGCCAGGAGATCGAGTCGCGGCGGCTATCGAAGCGCGAATAGAAGGCGCCGTCCTGATAGGCGTCGGACTTGTCCTCGCTGCGCCCGGCCTGCACGGTCACGCGCCAGGGGGCCAGCGGATTGAAGCGCGCGCGGCCGCCGACCACCCTGGTCTGGCCATCGGCATAGGCGTTGAAGCCGGAGGTGCGGCGGCTGCTCACCGAGTCGTAGTCGTTGTGCGACTTGGTCTGCAGGAGGTTGCCGTCCAGCTCCAGGCCGTTGTCGAAGCGGTAGCCGGCGTTCAGCGAGCCGGACAGGTTGCGGTAGCCGTCGCTGTCGTCCTCGTAGCCGCTGGCGCCGGCCGGCTTGACGTTGATGCCGTCGGTATCCGAGCCGCTGATGCCCAGGCTGTACCAGCCCTTGCCGTCGCCACCGGACACCCCGACGCTGCCTTCGTAGGTGTCATGGGTGCCGTAGCCGGCGGAGAAGAACGGCTTGGCGCCCTCGCCGCCGCCCTTGCGGGTGAAGATCTGGATCACCCCGCCGATGGCTTCCGAGCCGTACAGGCTGGAGCGCGGGCCGCGAACCACCTCGATGCGCTCGATCAGCTCCACCGGCAGGTCCTGCAAGGCGCTGCCGCCGCTGGTCACCGAGCCGGCCTTGACGCCGTCGATCAGCACCAGCACGTGGTTGGAGTTGGTGCCGCGCATGAACAGCGAGGTGGACTTGCCCGGCCCGCCGTTGTTGGCGATCGACACGCCCGGCACCTTGCGCAGCAGTTCCGGCACCGACTGCGCCTGGCTGCGCTCGATCTCGTCGCGCCCGATCACCGTGGTGGCGGCGAGATTCGGCACCGCCTGCTCGAGACGGGTGGCGGTCACCACCTGCTGGTCGAGCTCCAGGGAGCCGGAGGCTGCCAGGGCCAGGGGAGAAAAGCTGGAAACGCCGCACAGCAGGGCCGCTGTCGACGCGAAAAGGGACTTGCTCATTCGAGTTATGTGCTCCATCGTGCTCACCCGCACGACTCAGGCCAATCAATGACACCTGGAGAGCACACACGCACGGGCCGCCGCCGACCGCCCGCGCGCCAGACAACGCCCTCCGCGATGCCGTGGACTGCGACAGGCCGGTCTCCGGGCTCACGAGCGAATCCCTGCGGGGATTCCCGGCCGCGCCTTCCCATGCCGAAGCACAGTGGCGGAATGCGGTCGTCTACTCGTCTACCGTTGCGGGGGCAGCGCCGGAATCTTCATGGCTGAATGGACCGGCTTCCCTGTTTCACCCCTGGCCAATGGCCGGGGCACCTGAAGCAAGGCGCGCAGGGTAGAGCCAGGCGCCGCGCGCGTCAACGCGCGGCAGAGGCCACATGAAGGGGATTCATGAAGACGGAAAGAAAAAGGCCAGCATCGAAGAGTGCTGGCCTTGGGGGACTGGTGGACCGAAGGAGGATCGAACTCCCGACCTCCGCATTGCGAACGCGGCGCTCTCCCAGCTGAGCTATCGGCCCGAGGCGGTGCAGAAGGTAACTCGACGAGGCGGCTCCGGGCAAGCCCGGACAGAGACGGAAACACCCCGTGCAGACAGTCATTTCATGCAGGCCAATTGTCGCCAGTCCGAATTCAGTCTATAAAGAGTCCGGCACAGCACACCAAGCTGCTGACTCTCTGCCACCACTAGGAGACAGCCATGAAAGTCCAGACCATCAGCTACCTGAAGCAGCATGCCGCGTCGCTGGATCTCAGCGAACCCATGGTCATCACCCAGAATGGCGTACCGGCCTACGTGGTCGAGTCCTACGCCGAGCGCAAGCGCCGGGACGAGGCACTGGCGCTGATCAAGCTGTTGTCCTTCGCCGAGCGTGACAAGGCCGAAGACCGCCTGATCTCCGGAGAGACCCTGCTCGAACGCCTGAAGCAACGCAGCCCGGCAGCCCAGGGATTGGGAGGAAATTCCACCGATGAGCAAGACGATCAAGATCGCCTACGCCACAACCGCTGAAGAAAGCCTGGTTTCGCAGCTCCATCATCTGGTCCCTTACCACGGCGTCGAACTGGCCCAGGCCAGGCTGGCGGCACTGATCCATACCCTCGAAGAACGCCTCAAGGCGCATCCCCTCGCCGCACCGGTCTGCGAGCAGGCCGCCCTGCTGGGGGTCTTGCACTACCGGGAACTGAATCTGGAAGAGTTCCGCATCCTCTACCAGTACGACGAAGCCGCAAGCCTGGTGATGGTCGCGTTGGTCCTGCGCCAGCGACAAAGCATCGAAAAGCAACTGATCGACTATTGCCTCATGCGCTGACGGCTCAGCGCTTGCGGCAGAGCGTCAGCCCGTCTCCCAGCGGCAACAGCGACAATTCGACGCGCGGGTCGTCCTTGAGCTGGCGGTTGAGCCGCTGGATCGCCCGGGTGTCGTCGTCGGCCGGCTCCGCTTCGAGCACCCGGCCGCTCCACAAAGTGTTGTCGAACAGCACCAAGCCACCGGGCCGGGTCAGCGCCAGGGCGAGTTCCAGGTAGCGCGGGTAGTTGGCCTTGTCGGCGTCGATGAAGATCAGGTCGAAGCGCTCGCCCTGCCCTTCGCCCAGCAAGGCGGCGAGGGTGTCCAGCGCCGGCGCCAGGCGCAGTTCGATGCGTTCCTCGACGCCCGCCTCGCGCCAGTAGCGGCGGGCGACGGCGTTGTAGTCGCCGGGCAGGTCGCAGCACAGCAGCGAACCGCCCTCGCCCATCGCCTCGGCCATGACCAGCGCACTGTAGCCGGTGAAGGTGCCCACTTCGAGGATGCGCCTGGCGCCGGTCAGCCTGACCAGCAGCCCCATGAACTGCCCCTGCTCCGGGGCGATCTGCCAGCGCGCCATGGGCATGGCCTGGGTTTCCGCGCGCAGGCGGGTGAGCAGCGGCGTCTCGCGCAGGGAGACGTCGAGCAGGTAGCGGTAGAGGTCGTCGTCCAGGCTCAGGGTTCGGCCGGTCATGGGCAGCTCCCGCGATCAGGGATGACCGGCCAGGCTGGGCGCCGCCAGCACGCGTTTGGCGCCCAGGTAGCTGTTCAGCCAGTAGGTAGCCCCCAGGCTGTCGAGCCGCACGGTGCCACCACTGGACGGCGCATGGACGAAGCGACCCTCACCGACGTAGATGCCGGCGTGGCTGACCTGGCTGCCGCCATTGGTGGCGAAGAACACCAGGTCGCCCGAACGCAATGCGTCGCGCGACACCTTCGGCGCGTGCATGGCGAGCAGTTCGCGGGTCGAGCGCGGCAGCGCCACGCCGGCCGCGTCGCGGTAGACGTAGCCGATCAGGCCACTGCAATCGAAACCGCCTTCCGGCGTGTTGCCGCCGTAGCGATAGGGCGTGCCGACCAGGCCGAGGGCGCGGAACAGCACGTCCTCGGCGCTGCCGACGGCGCCTGGTGACACGAGATAGACGGGGGATTTCGGGGGAGGGCTGCTGGCGCAGGCGGTCAGCAACGCGGCGAGGAGCAACAGGGCGAGACGAGCCGGCAAGGGCATGGGCGGACAGTCCTGTTCCTGAGATGCGCCCTACTCTGCCCGGATGGATGGCCGCGCGCAACCCCGAGGGTATGCGCGCGGAGGTACTATCAGCGCTGGCTGGTGGCGCCGTCCTGGCTGTTGGAAGCCATGACCAGGGCGCGCTTGGCCTTGATGAAGCTGCGACTCCAGTATTTATCGCCGAGGCTGTCGACCCGCACCCCGCCGCTGCGGGTGCTGGAGGAATGGATGAACTGGTCGTCGCCCAGGTAGATGCCCGCATGGCTGACACGGCCGCGACCGTTGTTGTTGAAGAACAGCAGGTCGCCCGGTTGCAGGTCGCTGCGTGCGACCTGCGGGGCGTCGAGGTCGATCATCTCGCGGGTGGAGCGCGGCAGCTTCACGCCAGCCTCTTCCTTGAACAGGTAACCGATGAAGCCGCTGCAATCGAAACCGGTGGCCACCGAGCTGCCGCCGTAGCGGTAGCGGGTGCCGACCAGCGACAGGCCGTGGGCCAGGATGCTGTCGGCGAAGCTCGGCAGTTCGTAGGGCTTGTCCTTGGAGAAATCCGGCAGCCGCTCTTCCACGGACTCTTCTTCCACCGCGATCGGTGCGGGAGTCGGGCGGTCATTGGCAGCGGTGTTCAGTGCGCTCGGCGAATGGCCGGCGCAGGCCCCCAGGATGAATGTCAATGCGAGTGGCACGAGGGGTGCGAAGCGTCTGAGCATGGGCACGACCGTGTCTGGAATTCTTATGGAAGACGCGACTATGCCTTCATGGAATTTCGATTGCAAATTTTAATCGCCGCCATTGTGACTCAGTAGCCGCGACAAAATGTCTAAGGCCCGCCCCTGCAGATGAACGTCCACGTACGAGCTGAGCTCGGTGTGCGACGGATTGATCTCGACAGTGAAGCCGCCGGCAGCGCGAGCATGCAGCACCGGCTCGATGATGTAGGGGAAGCTCGCCGTGGTGCCGACGCTGAGCACCGCCTCGAAGCCCTTGCGCATTTCCGCGTAGAGCCGGTCGATGGCCTCCTCGGGAAGCATTTCCCCGAATAGCACCACCGGCGGCCGCAGGACACCACCGCATTCCACGCACAATGGCGGCAACGGCCGGTGCAGGTGCTCGGCCAGCTCGACGCTTTCCGCGCCGCAGGACTGGCAGTAGAGCGGCGCCAGTTCGCCATGGATCTCGATCAGCCGCTCCGGCGGGCTGCCGGCGGCGCGGTGGTAGCCATCGATGTTCTGGGTCAGCACCCAGCATTCCGGCTTGCGCCGCTGCAGTTCGGCGATGGCCAGGTGACCGGCGTTGGGCTGCGCGCCCAGGCAGGCCTTGCCCAGTTCGGCGAGGTATTTCCAGCACAGCGCCGGGTCGCGGCGCAGCATCGGTCCGGACAACGCCTCCTCGATCGGCAATCCCTCGGCGGTACGCCCGTTGTACAGCCCGCCGAGGCCGCGATAGGTCGGCAGGCCGGAATCGGCGGACAGCCCGGCGCCGGTGATGATCAGGATGCGCTCGGCCTGGCGTAGCGTCCGGGCGGTACGGGCGATCGCTTCATCCATCTCGCACCTCTTCTGCAGGAGCCTGGGGGACGCCTAGTCCTTGCTGGCGATCACGGTGTCACGGTATCGATCGGATCGCCAGCAAGCTGGCTCCTACAGGCGGGCATTCAGTGGTTGACCGTGTACGCCAGCATCACCGATAGCTGGCACAGCGGACGGCCGCTCTGGGCGTGCCATTCATTGAAGGCGGCCTGCACGGCGGCGAGGTCCTTCTGGCTGGTCGGCGCCTTGTCGATGACCTCCTGGGCCTTGAGGGCGGCGACCATGTCGTCGGTGGGGATGAAGGTATCCTTGCCGACCATGCGCAGGAAGCGCGGCGCGGACAGCCCGCCGAGCTGGTTGCCGTGCCTGGCCAGGTATTTCCACAGGCCGACGATCTCGGTCACCGGCCAGTCGGCGATCAGCGCCCCGAAACTGCCCTTCTCCCGCGCCACGTCGAGGATGAACTGGGCATTGCGCGGCACGCTCCTGAGCTTGGCCAGGTGGCGGATCAGGCGCTCGTCGTGCATCAGCCGCTCCAGATGCTCGGCGCCCATCAGCACCACCTTGTGCGGGTCGAAGCCGAAGAACACTTCCTCGAAGGCCGGCCACTTGGCGTCCACCAGGCTGTGCTTGAGGCCGGCGCGGAACACCCGCAGGGCGATGGTCGACAGGTAGCGGTCGTCGCCCAGGGCGCGCAGCTCATCGGCCGACTTCGGCTGCGGCAGCAGTGCTTCCAGTGCCTCGGCCGAGCCGAAGCGGTTCAGGCAGTATTCGTGAAGCCATTGGTAGTCGCGCATCGCTTTCGCTTTTCCCTTGCCGATTTCTACTTACAGCTTGCCGCAGCCGTTCAAAGATTCATCACGTCGAGGAAACGCGGCGTGGCGGCGTCGTCGACGCGCAGGCTGGCGAAGTCGAACAGGTTGCGGTCGGCCAGTTGCGAGGGCTGCACGTTCTGCAGGGCGCGGAACATGATCTCGGTGCGGCCCGGAGACTTGCGCTCCCACTCCAGCAGCATCTCCTTGACCACCTGGCGCTGCAGGTTCTCCTGCGAGCCGCAGAGGTTGCAGGGGATGATCGGGAATTCCTTGAGGCGCGAATAGGCCTCGATGTCCTTCTCGCCGCAATAGGCCAGCGGGCGGATCACCACGTTGCGGCCGTCGTCGGAGAGCAGCTTGGGCGGCATGGCCTTGAGGGTGCCGCCGTAGAACATGTTGAGGAAGAAGGTCTCGAGGATGTCGTCGCGGTGGTGCCCCAGGGCCATCTTGGTCGCGCCGATCTCGTCCGCGTAGGTGTACAGGGTGCCACGCCGCAGGCGCGAGCACAGCGAGCAGGTGGTCTTGCCCTCGGGAATCTTCTCCTTGACCACCGAGTAGGTGTCCTTCTCGATGATGTGGTACGGCACGCCGATGGACTCCAGGTACTGCGGCAGCACGTGCTCGGGGAAGCCCGGCTGCTTCTGGTCCATGTTCACCGCGACGATCTCGAAGCGGATCGGCGCCACCTTCTGCAGATAGAGCAGGATGTCGAGCATGGTGTAGCTGTCCTTGCCGCCGGACAGGCAGACCATCACCTTGTCGCCGTCCTCGATCATGTTGAAGTCGGTGACGGCTTCGCCGGCCAGGCGGCGCAGGCGCTTCTGCAGTTTGTTCTGGTTGACCGAAAGGGTGCCCATGGTGTGTCGGAGTCCACGAAACGAAAGCTGAAAGCCGGGCATTTTACGCGTAAACCGATTGCCGCCCCACCCCCGTGCTAGGCTCGGGCGATGAACAACGATCTCGCCTGCGACCTCGACCTGGCCGACCAACTGCTGATCCTGCTGCGCGAGGAGGCCGGCGGCTGCAGCGAGTACCAACTGATCCAGCGGCTCAAGACGCACCATTCCACCCATGTCCCCAACCTGCCGCTGACCGACAGGCTGGTGCTGTTCCGCACCCACTTCCTGGTGTTCAACGCCCTCTACCGACTGCGCGACCGGCTCTGGGGCGAGCGGTCCGGGCACCTGCAGATCGGCGCCCTGCATATCCAGCTCCTGCCCTACCAGGCCGGCGTGGCCGCGCTCAGCGAGCATGACCCGCTGCGCGACTACTACCTGGACATGAGCAACCTGCGCGACACCAGCGAGGAAGACGTGGAGAAACTGCTGACCAGTTTCTGGACACGCATGCAGGGTGGCGAGGAGAAGCGCGCGGCGCTGGAACTGCTCGGCCTGGACGGCGGCACCCAGCGGCTCGACCTGGCCGTGATCAAGCGCCGCTACCGGCAACTGGTCAGCGAGCATCACCCGGACCGGGGCGGCAGCACCACGCGGCTGCAATCCCTCAACCTCGCCATGGAAATTCTGGAACGCTATTACTCCTGAGCTTTATAGGGCTATTCGCTCTAAAGCCACGGACAGCGCGGCCTCCAGCCCCACCTATACTGCGACATACGGTCGCAGAGATTCGGCCTGTGCACCCGGTAGCGCTGTCACGCGCGCCGGGCGCATCGCTGGGGGGCGATCGCCATAACAAGAGGAGTGTTTGGCATGATCCATCACGTTCTGGGGCTTTTCACCCATCCCGACCAAGAGTGGCAAGAAATCCGTGGCGAGGAAGAATCCATCAGTCACATGTACCTGACCCATGTGCTGATCCTGGCCGCGATCCCCGCGGTTTCCGCCTATATCGGCACGACCCAGGTCGGCTGGAGCATCGGCGGCGGCGCGCCGGTCATGCTCACCGAGAGCAGCGCCCTGGTCATGACCATCATGTCCTACCTGGCGATGCTGGCCGGCGTCGCGGTGATGGGCGCCTTCATCCACTGGATGGCGCGCACCTACGACGCCAACCCGAGCATGACCCAGTGCGTGGTGTTCGCCGCCTACACCGCCACTCCGCTGTTCATCGGCGGGCTCGCCGCGCTCTATCCCAACCTGTGGCTGGCGATGATCGTCGGCACCGCGGCGATCTGCTACACGGTGTACCTGCTCTACGTTGGCATACCGACCTTCATGAACATTCCCAAGGACGAAGGCTTCCTGTTCTCCAGCTCGGTGCTGGCGGTGGGCCTGGTGGTGCTGGTGGCGATGATCGCCCTGTCGGTGGTGCTCTGGGGCTCGGGCGTCGGCCCGGTCTACAGGTACTGAGCACATTCGTCGAACCCGGGCCGCCTGCGGGCGGCCTTTTGCTGTCCGGCGGATGGCGATGCGGCCCGCTGGCGGATTACGGCATAATCGCGCCATGCCCGAATTGCTCAACGCCCGCGTCGAAGCCTGCTACCAGCAGGCGGAAGCCTTCTTCAAACGCCGTTTCCCCCGCCCCGAGGTGAGTTTCAAGCTGCGCGGGCAGAAGGCCGGCGTGGCGCACCTGGACGAGAACAAGCTGCGCTTCAACCCGCAGCTTTACCGCGAAAATCAGGAAGATTTTCTCAGGCAGACGGTGGCCCACGAGGTGGCGCACCTGATCGCCCACCAGTTGTTCGGCCCGACGATCCAGCCCCACGGCGAGGAATGGCAACTGATCATGCGCGGCGTCTACGAACTGCCGCCGCATCGCTGCCACAGCTACGAGGTCAAGCGCCGCCGGGTCAGTCGCTTCATCTACCTGTGCGGTTGCCCGGACGGCGAATTCCCCTTCTCCGCCCAACGCCACGCCATGGTGGCCAAGGGACGGCGCTACTACTGCCGGCGCTGCCGGACGACACTGGTGTTCAGCGGCGAACATCGGGTGGAATGACGGTTTCATTGGTTCCCCGCGTTCGCGGGGATGACGGGGAGCGATCGAGGTCTTCGTCACGTAGGGTGGAATAGCGCGACTCAGCCCACCCTACGAACGCTGCTCCGACTGCTTTTTCGTCCAGCCTTCCAGCCTCCAGCGCTCTTATCGGCTTTTCGAGCGCCCTTACCCAATGACCTTCCCGGCCTTCAACCCGGCGATCCGTTCGTCGTCGTAGCCAAGCTCGCGCAGCACATCCACGGTATGCGCCCCCACCTTCGCGCCGATATGGCGGGGCGCCGGGATGCCGTCGGAGAACTTGATCGGGCAAGCGATCTGCCGCTGCCCGTCCCCGCCCTCGCGCGGCACTTCCACCACCAGCTCGCGGGCCTTGAGCTGAGGGTGCTCGACCGCTTCGGAAAGGCTCAGCATCGGCTCGACGCAGGCATCCAGGCCGGCGAACAGTTCGCACCACTCGTCGAAGTCGCGCAGCTCGAAGGCCACCTGCAACTCGCGCTTGAGCGCCCGCTGGTCCTCGGGCCTGGGTGACAGGCCGCGCGCCGCCAGTTCCGGCCGGCCGAGCGCGGCGCACAGTTGCTGCATGAACTGCGGCTCCAGGCTGCCCACCGACAGCCAGCGGCCGTCGCGGGTGCGGTAGTAGTCGTAGAAACTGCCGCCGTTGAGCGCCTGGCTTTCCATCGACGGCTCCTCGCCGCAGGCCAGGTAGGCCGAGCCGCCCATGGCATGCAGGGTGAAGGAGCAGTCGGTCATGCTGATGTCGATGTACTGCCCTTCCCCGGTCTGCTGGCGCTGGATCACCGCCGCCAGCAGTCCCATCACGGCATGGAAGGAGCCGCCGGCCACGTCCGCCACCTGCACGCCCAGCGGCAGCGGGCCGCTGTCCTTGCGGCCGGTCTGCGCGGCCAGGCCGGACAGCGCCAGGTAATTGATGTCATGGCCTGCACGGTCCTTGTAGGGGCCGGTCTGCCCGTAGCCGGTGATCGACACGTAGATCAGCCGCGGGTTGATCGCCCTGAGCGCCTCGTAGCCGAGCCCCAGGCGTTCCATCACGCCGGGCCGGAACTGTTCGAGGACGATGTCGTGATCGATGAGCAACTGCCTGACCACTTCGATCGCCTCCGGGCGCTTGAGGTCCAGGGCGATGCTGCGCTTGTTGCGGTTGAGATAGGCGTGGGCGGCGGAGACCTCGCCGTCGTGCGGCGGCAGCACCCGCACCAGGTCGGGGCGGGTCGGCGATTCGATGCGCAGCACCTCGGCGCCCATGTCCGCCAGCAGCAGCGAGGCGAACGGCCCCGGCAGCAAGGTGGAGAAATCGAGGATTTTCAGCGAAGACAACGGGCCTGACATGGTCACTCCTGGCGATATGGGGCGGGACGTCCCGCCGGTTACTCCCAATGCAGTTTTCGACTGGCGTCGAGGGCTGCGACCCTTGGAGCGAAACGCGCCTCCAGCACGTTGCGGCGGATCTTCATGGTCGGCGTCATGCAGCCGTTGTCGATGGTCCAGGCGTCGCGCACCACCAGCAGGTGGCTGACCCGCTCGTAGGGTAGCAGCCGTTCGTTCAGGCTCCGCAAGGTCTCCAGCAGGTCGCGCTCCACCTGCTCGCGCACCGCCTGGCGGGCGGCCGGCGCCAGTTCGACCAGCGCCAGCGGCTGGTCCAGGCCGCTGCCCATCAGGCAGACCTGCTCGACCCAGGTGCTCTTGGCGATCTCGCCCTCGATCGGCGCCGGGGCGATGTACTTGCCCTTGCTGGTCTTGAAGATGTCCTTGATGCGCCCGGTGATGGTCAGGTAGCCATCGGCGTCGATCTCGCCCTTGTCGCCGGTGTGCAGCCAGCCGTCGCGCAGGGTCTCGGCGGTCTTTTCCGGGTCCAGGTAGTAGCCGCTCATCAGCGAGCGGCTGCGGAACAGCACCTCGCCATTGTCGTCGATGCGCACCTCGCAGCCGGGCATCGGACGGCCGACCGAGCCGAAGCGCACCTGGCCCGGCCGGTTGAAGGTGCCGTAGGCGAAGTTCTCGGTCATCCCGTAGCCCTCGCAGATGGTCAGGCCGATGCGCTGGTACCAGTCCAGCAGCGCGCGCGGGATCGGCGCCGCGCCGGACACCAGCACCCGCGCACGGTCCAGGCCCAGTTGGCGACGGATCTTGCGTGCCACCAGGGCGCCGAGCAGCGGGATACGCAGCAGGCGCTCCAGCTTCGGCCCCGGCACCTTCTCCAGCACGCCCAACTGGAAGCGCGTCCACAGCCGGGGCACGGCGAAGAACATGGTCGGCCGCACGTGGCGCAGGTCCTCGGCGAAGGTTTCCAGGGACTCGACGAAACTCACCGTCGCCCCGGAATACAGGCTTTCCAGTTCCACCAGGAAGCGCTCGGCGGCGTGGGACAGCGGCAGGTAGGAGAAACACTGGTCGGTCGAGTCGATCTTCATCTCCTCGACCGCGCTCCGCGCGGCGAAGGCCATGGCGCCAGCGCTCAGCATTACCCCCTTGGGCTGGCCGGTGGTGCCGGAGGTGTAGAGGATGCTGAGGATTTCCTCGGGGCGCTGTTGGTGAACGTCGGCCAGCGGCTCATGCTGCGCCAGCAGGTCGCGCCATTGATAGTCCGCCGGCAGTGTGGGGTACGGCAGGGCGATGCGCCGGACTGTTCCGGGAATGGCGTCGGAGAGCTTGTCCTGGTCGTCCAGCTTGCCGAGGAAGATCACCTTGCACGCCGAATGCCGCAGCACGTAGTCGATGCTCTCGGACGACTGCGTCGGGTACAGCGGCACGCTGACCAGGCCGGCGAACATCATCGCCAGGTCGGCGATGAACCATTCCGCGCAGTTCTTCGAAAACAGCGCCACCCGGTCGCCCCGCTCGCAGCCCAACGCCCGCAGCGCGCTGGCGATGCGCCGGGCCTGGTCGTCGACCTGGCGCCAGGTCAGTTCGTGCCAGACGCGCTTGCGTGGCTGGCGCAGCCATACCCGGTCGGGCTGCTCGTCCAGCCAGTGGGCGAAACGCTGTAGCGGCAGTTGTTCCGTCATCGATCGATCCCCTTCTTGTTGTTCTTGGCAGTGGGATGCCTTCGCGACCGCCGGTCCGGGAACCGGCAACCTTGTGTTTATAGCTTGAACACCCTCGCCGCGTTGCCGCGCAGGAACTTCTCGCGCACCGCCGGGGCCAGGTCGAGCTCCGCCACCTGGGCCATGCAGCGGTCCAGCGGGAGCTGCGGGAAATTGCTACCGAACATGACCTTGTCCTGGCCATAGGTCCGCATGAACTGCAGCAGTTGCGCCGGGTAGTAGCGCGGCAGGTAGGCGGAGGTGTCGATGTAGATGTTGTCGTGTTTCCAGGCCACGCCGATCATCTCGTCGGTCCAGGGGTGGCCGATGTGCCCGGCGACGATGCGCAGCTCGGGGAAATCCAGCGCCACTTCGTCCAGATAAGGCACCGGCCGGCCGGTCTCCGACGGCATCAGCGGCCCGGTATGGCCGACCTGGGTGCAGAACGGGATGTCCAGCTCGATGCACTTCACGTACAGCGGGTAGTACAGGCGGTGGTTGGGTGGCAGTTTCCACAACCAGGGCACGATGCGCAGCGCCTTGCAGCCCAGCTCGGTTACCGCCCGCTCCAGTTCGCGCACCGCCGCCACCGGCTTGCCCAGGTCGACCGTGGCGACGCCGACGAAGCGTTCCGGGAAGGCACGGGTGAATTCGGCGATCTCGTCGTTGCCGTACACCCAGCCTTCCGGCCGGCACCAGGCGGCGAGCATCAGTTTGTCCACGCCGGCCTTGTCCATCTCGGCGACGGTCTGTTCGGGCGTCAGGCGCCGATCCAGCAGGTGGGCGGTGCCCGATTTCTCGAACAGCCGCACGACCTCCGGCATCAGTTCGCGGGTCCGGCCGTTGGCCGGCTGGGCCCAGGCGTCGATGGCACCGAGCGTCATGGTGAGTCCCTCGCTGGTGTGAGTGACTGGCGGTCGCGCCGGGCGGCTTCAGAGCTTCATGCCGCGACTGATGATCTCCTTCATGATTTCCGACGTGCCGGCGAAGATCCGCTGGATGCGCGCGTTCGCGTACATCTTGCAGATCGGATATTCCCACATGTAACCCCAACCACCGTGCAGTTGCACGCCCTCGTCGACCACCTTGCAGAGCAGTTCGGTGGTGAACAGCTTGGCCTCGGCGGCGACTTCCGGGGTGAGTTTCCTTTGGTTGTGGTCCATCACGCAGCGGTCGACGAACACCTGGGCGACGTCGATCTGGGTACGCATCTCGGCCAGCTTGAAGCGGGTGTTCTGGAAGTGCGCGATCGGGCGGTCGAAGGCCTTGCGCTCCTTGACGTAGTCGACGGTGGTGTTCAGCGCCGCCTCGGCGCCGGCCACCGCGCCGCAGGCGTTGGTCAGGCGTTCCTGGGCGAGCATGTTCATCAGGTAGAAGAACCCGGCCTTGGCATCGCCCAGCAGGTTTTCCTTGGGCACCTTGACGTTGTTGAAGAACAGTTCGGCGGTGTCCTGGCTCTTCATGCCCAGCTTCTTGAGGTTCTTGCCGCGCTCGAAGCCTTCCATGCCGCGCTCGACCAGGAACAGACCCATGGCGTGCTTGTTGGCCGGGTCGGTCTTCGCCGCGACGATCACCACGTCGGCCAGGTAGCCGTTGGAGATGAACACCTTGGAGCCGTTGAGCAGCCAGTGGTCGCCCTTGTCCACCGCGGTGGTGCGCATGCCGGCCAGGTCGGAACCGGCGGACGGCTCGGTCATCGCCACGGCGAGGATGGTTTCGCCACGGATGATCCCCGGCAGCAGGCGCGCCTTCTGCTCGGCGCTGCCGTACTCGGCGATGTAGGGGCCGCAGAGCGCCGAGTGCAGCGGGATCATGAAGCCCGGCTCGTTGATGTGGGCCAGCTCCTCGCACATGATCTGCTCATAGCGGAAGTCCTTGAGCCCGGCGCCACCGTATTCCTCGTCCGCCCAGGGCAGCAGGAAGCCCATCTCGCCGGCCTTCTCCCACACCGCGCGATCGACCACCCCGGCCTCTTCCCAGGCTTCCTGGTGAGGCACCACTTCCTTCTGCAGGAAGCTGCGGAAGGCGTCGCGGAACATGTCGTGCTCGGTCTCGAAGTGGATGCGTTGCATGGATGGGCCTCTGCGGTTTTTGTTTGTCCCGCAGGTTAGGCAGCCCTCCCCTCCCCCTCAATGACCCAGCCGCTCAGCCTCGATTGACCCATTCGCTCACCGGCCAGGCCGATGCAATGGCAAGCATGGTAGGAGCGGTCCATGGCCGCGAAAAAAGGCTTGACGCAGAAGGTGCATGGCCAGCCACGTAGCCCGGATGCAATCCGGGAGGGCTTCCCCGGATTTCATCCGGGCTACTCGTCCGCTGTTGTAGGAGCCAGCTTGCTGGCGATGCTTTTGCGTTGCCGGTGATCGCGCGCATGGCGCGCTCCTACAGGTCGGCATCGAGGCCGTGTTCGTAGGAGCGGTCCATGGCCGCGATAAAAGGCTTGACGCAGAAGGTGCATGGCCAGCCATGTAGCCCGGATGCAATCCGGGAGGGTTTCCCCGGATTTCATCCGGGCTACTCGTTCGCTGTTGTAGGAGCCAGCTTGCTGGCGATGCTCTGGCGTTGCCGGGGATCGCGCGCATGGCGCGCTCCTACAGGCCGGCATTGAGGTTGACCTGTAGGATCGGCGGGGACGCCCAGTTCCATGGCCGCGAAAAAAGGTTTGACAGCGAAGAGGCATGGCCAGAACCCTGTCCAGCCTCCAGCCTCCAGCCTCCAGCCTCCAGCCTCCAGCCTCCAGCCTCCAGCCTCCAGCCTCCAGCCTCCAGCCTCCAGCCTCCAGCCTCCAGCCTTTAGCGCCTGACCCCGCTGATCCGCACCCAGCCATCCTTGTCGGCGGTGGGGTCGAGGTCGAATTCGGCCTGGTAGGCGGCGCGGACTTCCTCGGCCTGTTCGGCGAGGATGCCGGACAGCGCCAGGCGGCCGCCCGGCTTGACCAGGGCGCTGATCTGCGGCGCCAGTTGCACCAGCGGGCCGGCGAGGATGTTGGCGACCACCACGTCGGCCTGTTGCTGCGGCAGGTCGGCCGGCAGGTGGACGGGGAAGCGCGCCGGGTCGATGCCGTTGCGGTTGGCATTGTCGCGCGAGGCCTCCAGGGCCTGTGGGTCGATATCGGTGCCCACGGCCTTGTCGGCGCCCAGGAGCAGGGCGGCGATGGCGAGGATGCCGGAGCCGCAGCCGAAGTCGAGCACGTCGCAGCCGGCGAGTTCCTGGCCGTCCAGCCATTCCAGGCACAGCGCGGTGGTCGGGTGGGTGCCGGTGCCGAAGGCCAGGCCGGGGTCGAGCAGCAGGTTGACCGCTTCCGGCTCCGGTGCGGCGTGCCAGCTCGGCACGATCCACAGGCGGCGGCCGAAGCGCATCGGCTGGAAGTTGTCCATCCAGCTACGTTCCCAGTCCTGGTCCTCGATGCGCTCGATCTGGTGTTCGGGCAGCGGCGCGCCGGTCAGCAATTGCAGGTGCGCGACCAGGTCGTCGGGATCGGTGTCGGCCTCGAACAGGGCGAGCAGGTGGGTGTGCGTCCACAGCGGGGTGGTGCCCAGGTCCGGCTCGAAGATTGGCTGGTCCTCGGCGTCCATGAACGTCACCGATACGGCGCCGACGCCGAGCAGGGCGTCCTCGTAAGTCTCCGCCTGTTCCGGGGTGATGGCGAGACGGACTTGCAGCCAGGGCATACGCTTTCCTTCGGTAAGCAGCCTCAAGCTTCAAGCCTCAAGCTGCAAGAAAAAACAAGGGAGCGGCATTGCCGCTCCCCCTTGGGCTTCGCATGATACTGCTTGCAGCTTGCAGCTTGCAGCTTGCAGCTTGCAGCTTGCAGCTTGCAGCTTGCAGCTTGCAGCTTGCAGCTTGCAGCTTCAGTGCTTGTCCATGCCGAGTTTCTTTTCCAGGTAGTGGATGTTCACGCCACCCTTGCGGAAGCCCTTGTCGACCACCAGGTCGCGGTGCAGCGGCACGTTGGTCTTGATCCCATCGACGACGATTTCGTCGAGGGCGTTGCGCATGCGCGCCAGGGCCTCGTCGCGATCCTTGCCGTAGGTGATCAGCTTGCCGATCAGCGAATCGTAGTTCGGCGGTACGCTGTAGCCGCTGTACAGGTGCGAGTCGACCCGTACGCCGAAGCCGCCGGGGGCGTGGAAGTGCTTGACCTTGCCGGGGCTGGGCATGAAGTTGTCCGGGTCCTCGGCGTTGATCCGGCATTCCAGGGCATGGCCGCGGATCACCACGTCATCCTGGGTGTACGACAGCTTGTTGCCGGCGGCGATGCTGAGCATCTCCTTGACGATGTCGATGCCGGTGACCATTTCGGTCACCGGGTGCTCGACCTGCACCCGGGTGTTCATCTCGATGAAGTAGAAACGGCCGTCTTCATAGAGGAACTCGAAGGTGCCGGCGCCGCGATAGCCGATCTCGATGCAGGCGCGCACGCAGCGCTCCAGCACTTCGGCGCGGGCCTGCTCGTCGATGTACGGGGCGGGGGCTTCTTCCAGCACCTTCTGGTGACGGCGCTGCAGGGAGCAGTCGCGGTCGCCCAGGTGGATGGCGTTGCCCTGGCCGTCGGACAGCACCTGGACTTCGACGTGGCGCGGGTTGCCGAGGAACTTCTCCAGGTAGACCATCTCGTTGCCGAACGCGGCGCCGGCCTCGGTGCGGGTCAGCTTGGCCGACTTGATCAGGTCTTCTTCCTTGTGCACCACGCGCATGCCGCGACCACCGCCGCCGCCAGCGGCCTTGATGATCACCGGGTAGCCGACCTCACGGGCGATCGCCAGGGCGGTCTCCTCGTCTTCCGGCAGCGGGCCGTCGGAGCCCGGCACGGTGGGCACGCCGGCGCGCTTCATGGCGTCCTTGGCGGAGACCTTGTCGCCCATCAGGCGGATGGTCTCGGCTTTCGGGCCAATGAAGGCGAAGCCGGATTTCTCCACCTGCTCGGCGAAATCGGCGTTCTCTGCGAGGAAGCCGTAGCCGGGGTGGATCGCGGTGGCACCGGTGACTTCCGCGGCGCTGATGATCGCCGGGATGTTCAGGTACGAGAGGTTGCCTGGGGCGGGGCCGATGCAGACGGATTCGTCGGCCAGGCCCAGGTGCATCAGTTCACGGTCGGCGGTGGAGTGCACGGCCACCGTCTTGATACCCAGTTCCTTGCAGGCGCGCAGGATGCGCAGGGCGATTTCGCCACGGTTGGCGATCAGGACTTTTTCCAGCTGCATCGCAGGCTCCCCGTGCATCAGACGATGGTGAACAGGGGCTGGTCGTACTCAACCGGCTGGCCGTTTTCCACCAGGATGGATTCGATCACGCCGCTGGCTTCGGCCTCGATGTGGTTCATCATCTTCATGGCTTCGACGATGCACAGGATGTCGCCTTTCTTCACGGTCTGGCCGATCTCGACGAAGTTGGCGGAAGTCGGCGAGGCGGCGCGATAGAAGGTGCCGACCATCGGCGAGCGGGCCACGGTGCCGTTCAGCTTGGGCGCGGATGGAGCGGCGGCTTCGGCGGCCGGGGCGGGAGCGGGTGCCGGGGCGGCGACCGGTGCCGGGGCGGCGGCATAGATGGGTTGGGCGGCGGCGACGGCCTTGCTGTGGCGGCTGATGCGCACGGACTCTTCGCCCTCGCGGATCTCCAGTTCGTCGATACCGGACTCTTCCAGCAGCTCGATCAGTTTCTTGACTTTACGAATATCCATTAAGCATCAACTCCCAAGGTCTGTTCACGGGCGTTCGGACGCGTCCGCGGGTCACGCGGCGGCCAGTTGTTCCAGGGCAGCCTCCAGAGCCAGCCGGTAGCCGCTGGCGCCAAGGCCGCAGATCACTCCCACCGCGACGTCGGAGAAGTAGGAGTGATGGCGGAAAGGTTCGCGTTTGTGCACGTTGGACAAATGCACTTCGATGAATGGGATGCTCACTGCCAGCAATGCGTCACGTAATGCGACGCTGGTATGCGTGAAAGCGGCGGGATTGATCAGGATAAAGTCGACACCTTCGCCCCTGGCGGCGTGAATTCGCTCGATCAGCACGTGCTCGGCGTTGCTCTGCAGGTAGCCCAGGCGATGGCCGGCGGCCTCGGCGCGGCGTTGCAGGTCCTGGTTGATCGCATCGAGGGTCACTGCGCCGTAGACGCCCGGCTCGCGGGTGCCGAGCAGGTTCAGGTTGGGTCCGTGGAGGACCAGCAGGTTGGCCATGGAAGGGTTCCTGGAGGTGGGAATGGCGGGACTATGCCGGACGGCCGAGCAGGCTGTCCAGTTTCCCGACGTAGCCTGCAGGATGGCGTTTTTTCGTTGCAGAACGACGAAATGGCTGTTTCGTCCGCTTGTGACCGGAAGGTCAGCGCCGGTCAGCCTTGTCCAGGCGTTCGGCGAACTCCTTGAGGGTGACCTCGCCGACCACCCGCAGGTCGGCCCGCTCCTTGCCGTCGGCGGCGAAGAACAGGATCGCCGGCGGGCCGAACAGCTTGTAGCGGTCGAGCAGGGTGCGCTGTTCCGGGGTGCTGGCGGTGATGTCGAAGCGCAGCAGGCGGTAGTCGCCGAGGCGTTCGCGGACCGACGCGGCGCCGAACACTTCGCGCTCGATCACCTTGCAACTGATGCACCAGTCGGCGTACCAGTCGAGCAGCACCGGCTCGCCGGCACCCTTGGCGGACTCCAGGGCGCGATCCAGGGCGGCGGGATCGGCGAGGGTCTGCCATTCGCCCATGGCCAGGGCGCCGGCCCAGGGGCGCAGCGGATCGGAGCCGCCACGGGCGACGCCGACGCTGGCGACCAGCGCGTAGCCGATCAGCAGCACGCCGCCGAGCAGGCTCAGGTGACGGCCCAGCCCCAGGCGCAGGCGGCCGCGCCGGGCCAGGAACCAGCCCGCGCCGGCGGCCAGCAGGGCCCACAGGGCCAGGGCCACGGGGCCGGGCAGGACGCGTTCGAGCAGCCACACGGAGACCGCCAGCAGCAGCACGCCGAAGGTGTTGCGCACGGTGACCAGCCAGGTGCCGGACTTCGGCAGCAGCGCGCCGCCGCCGGTGGCGAACAGCACCAACGGCGCGCCCATGCCGAGGCCGAGGGCGAACAGCTTGAGGCCGCCGCCCAGGGCGTCGCCGCTGGCGCTGATGTAGAGCAGCGCGCCGGCCAGCGGCGCCGATACGCAGGGCGAGACCAGCAGCGACGACAGCACGCCGAGCAGCGCCGCGCCCCATAGCGAGCCGCCCTCGGCCTTGCCGGCCAGGCGGTCGAGGGGTTCGCTGATCAGGCGCGGCAGGCGCAGTTCGTAGAGGCCGAACATGGCCAGGGCGAACAGCACGAAGAAGGCGGCGAAGGGCACCAGCACCCAGGGCGATTGCAGGCGCGCCTGGAGGTTCAGCTCGGCGCCGAACACGCCCATCAGCGCGCCGAGCGCGGCGAAGCAGGCGGCCATCGGCAGCACGTAGGCGAGCGACAGGCTGAGCCCGCGCAGCCCGCCGATCTTGCCGCGCAGCACCACGCCGGAAAGGATCGGCAGCATCGGCAGCACGCAGGGGGTGAAGGTCAGGCCGAGGCCGGCGAGGAAGAACAGTGCCAGGGCGTGCCAGCTCCAGCCGGTTTCCCCGGCGGGCGGGGTGCCGGCGACGTCGCCGATATCCAGGCGTTCGGTTTCCGGCGGGTAGCACAGGCCCTTGTCGGCGCAGCCCTGGTAGGTCACGTGCAGGCTGTAGGGCAGCTCGTAGGGGTTGTCCAGCGGCAGCTCGACGTCGAGCACGCCGTAGTAGACCTCGACGTCGCCGAAATACTGGTCGGTCTTCTCTTCGCCGGGCGGCAGTTGCGCGTCGCCGGCGGCCAGGTCGGCCGGCTCGACGCGGAACTGGAAGCGGTGGCGGTACAGGTAGTAGCCGTCGGCGGCGACGAAGCGCAGCTTGACCGACTGCGGCGTGCTGTCGACCAGGCTCAGGCGGAACGCCTCGCGCACCGGCAGGAAGTCGGCGCTGTTGTTCAGTGGCGCGCCCAGCTCGGGGTTGGGGCGCTTGTCGAACAGGCTGGCGGCGGCCGGCAGGGCGAGGAACAGGAGCAGCAGGGGAAGCAACAGGCGACGCAACGGCATCTCGCGACATCTCGACGACAGGTGCCGGCATGATAACGGAAAGTGGCGAGTCAGGCGCCGAACGCCGCCAGCAGGTCTTCGGTGAATGCCAACTGGGCCTCACTGGGCTGGCGGCCGCGATGGCTGGCCAACTGGAACTCCACGGTGAAGCCCAGTTCGGCGGCCAGCAGCGGGCGAAGCAGCCCCCGGGACTCCCATTCCGCGGCGATATGTCGCGGCAGGTAGCCGATGTGGAGGCCGGAAAGCACGAAGGTCAGGGTGTCCTCCACCTGTTCGGCGAAGGCGCTGCTGCGCGTCGAGCGGAACGGCTCGCTGTTGCCGTTGAAGTAGTAGGGGTGGTGGACCTGGTCGAGATCGCGCAGATCGCCGTGGGTCGGCTCCCGGCAGTCGAACAGCGGGTGGCCGGCACCGCAGTACAGGGCCTGTTCCTCGTCGAACAGGAAGCGGTAGTCGAGCGCCGACTGCTGCCCGGAGAAGTAGCCGATCGCCAGGTGCAACTGGTCCTGCACCAGTTGCCGTTCGAGATCGGCGGGCATAGCGGTGAGCAGTTCTATGTCGACTTCCTGGTTGCGCTGGCGGAAGCGCCGGATGCTGTCGGCCAGGCGGAGGCGCACGTCGGCGTCGAGGGATTCGCTGAGGCCGATGCGCAGTTCGCCGAGCAGCTTGTCGGCCACCCCTTGGGCGCGTTCGCGAAATACCCGGATGGCCTCGAACAGGCGCTGGGTCTCCTCCAGCACCTGCTCGCCCTTGGGCGTCAGGCGGAAGCCGCTCTTGCCGCGCTCGCACAGGCGGAAGCCGAGCCGCGTCTCGAGCTTGGCCATCTGCATGCTGATGGTCGGCTGGCTGATGCCCAGTTCGCCCTGCGCCGCGCTGAACCCTCCCGACTCGGCAACGGTGACGAACAGGCGCAGCAGTTGCAGGTCGAGGTCGCGCAGTTGGGTGAGCATGGCCCGCTCCACACATATGGAAACGCCTATGCCAAGTTAGAACACCGGGTATTTTTTGCGACTGCGCGTCGTCGGAGGATGCCTCCTCCAATCCATAGGGAGGCAAGGCGATGCGTTCGTTTCTGGTGATGCTGCTGGCGCTGGGCATGGCGGCGCAGGCGGAGGAAAGGCGGGTATGGCTGCCGGGCGGCGCGCAGCGCTTGCCGGCGGCGTTGCTGGCGGGGTTCGAGGCGGAAAGCGGTATCCGCGTCGCATACAGCGAGACGGAGGCGGATCTGGCGTTGCTCAGCGCCGCCGAGCTGGCCGACGGTATCGGGCAGGGGCGCTTGCAGCCGGTGCGGCGTTTCGACCTGCCGCACTACGGCCATCTCGACCCGGCGTTGCTCGGCAAGCTGGCGGATGTCGATCTCGGCAACCAGTATGGCGTGCCCTATGCCTGGAGCACCCTGGGCCTGGTCCATGACCGTGCGGCGCTGGCCGAACGGCTGCCGCGCCAGCCGGCGGACAGCCTCGACCTGCTGTTCCATCCCGGCCAACTGGCGCGCCTGGCCGATTGCGGCGCTGCCCTCGGCGGCACGCCGCAGGAGGTGTTGCAGGTCACCTTGCACTACCTCGGCCATGCCCCGCACACCAGCGAGTTCACCGCCCTGGAGGAAGCGCGCCTGCTGCTGCGCGAGGTGCAGCAGCACCTGCGGCGGCCGAAGGCGGCGGATATCGGCGGGGCGCTGGCTAGCGGTGAATTGTGCCTGGCCCTGTTGCCGAGCGATCAGGCGGGCGAGGCGTTGCGTCGCGCTGGCGGGCGGCTGGGCTATGCGCTGCCGCGCGAAGGCTCGCTGATCGACTTCCAGGTGCTGGCGATCCCCCGCGATGCCCGCCACCCACGCGAGGCCCATGCGCTGATCGACTACCTGCTGCGTCCGGAGGTCATGGCCGTGCTCGGTGAGCAATGGCGGCTGGACGGCGCCGGACGCGAGCCGCGCGGAGCGACGGCATTGGCACTGACGGAGGAGTCGCTGCGCCGAGGCTTCGTCGAGCAGGCCCAGGAGCCGCTGGAGCTGCGCCGCCGCGAGCGGCTGTGGGCAAGCCTGCGCAGCCGGGGCTCGCTGGGCTGGTGATCGGGAGCGAATCCACTCGCGATATGAGTCGTTTGCAGTTCGCGAATGAATTCGCTTCTACACGCGGAAGGCCTGCACCGCGGTGTACAGGCGGTCGCCCAGTTGCAGCAGTTGCTCGCCCTGGCGGCGGTTCTCGCCGATGCGTTGCAGGTTGTCGTCGCCGAGGCGGTGGATGCGTTCGCTGTGGTCGCGGATGTCGCTGACCGCGCCGCTCTGCTGGGTGCTGGCGGCGGCGATCAGCTCGGCCATGCTGGCGATGGTGTGGATCGCCGCGACGATCTCGTCGAGCGCACCGTCGGCGGCGCGAGCCTGGCGGGCGCTGCTTTCGGCGTGCTCGACCTGGCTGCGCATGGCCGCCACCGAATGCAGCGCGGCCTGTTGCAGGCGGCCGATCAGTTGCTGGATCTCGCCGGTGGCGCCGCTGGTGCGCTGGGCCAGCGAGCGCACTTCCTCGGCGACCACCGCGAAGCCGCGTCCCTGTTCGCCGGCGCGCGCGGCCTCGATGGCGGCGTTCAGCGCCAGCAGGTTGGTCTGTTCGGCGATGCCGCGGATCACCGTCAGCACCTTGTCGATGGTCGCCGTTTCCTCGGCCAGGCTTTCGATCGACTGGGCGTTGTCGCGTACTTCGTCGACCAGGGTGTGCAGGTTGCCGAGGCTTTCGCCGATCACCCGCTGGCCCTGCTCCAGGGCCTGGTCGGCGACGCGGCTGGCGGCGGCCGCCTGGCTGGCGTTGCCGGCCACCTGTTGGATGGTGGCTTCCAGTTCGCCGAGGGCATCGCGGATCTGCGCGGTGTCGCCGGCCTGGCGCTCGGCGCCCTGGTGCAGGCCGCCACTCAGTTCGGCCAGGGTGCGGCTGCTGCCGGCGACCTGCTCGGCGTGGCTGCGCAGGCCGGCGACCAGTTCGACCAGGTACTGGCGCAGGCGGTTGAGCGATTCCTCGATGTCGCCCAGTTCGCGGATGCGCGTGGGCACTGTGACGGGCGCGGTGAAGTCGCCGCGCGCCCAGGTCGACAGGGCCGGCGCCAGTTGTCCGAGCAACTGCGCCAGGCGGCGCTGGATACGGTCGACGGCCAGGGCGATGAGCAGGATCAGGCCGATCATCAGGCCCTGCAGCAGGCGCACCTCGCCCTGGATGCGTGCGTGTTCGGCGCGCAGCAGCGGTTCGCCGGCGAGCAGCGCCTGTTGCAGCGCGGCGACCTTGGCGCCGGTGGCGGCGGCCAGTTCGCCGCGCTGGCGGATCAGTTCGCGGGTGCGGGCGAGTTCGCCCGGGTAGCGTCCCAGCAGGCTGGCCAGTTCGCGCTTGAGGCCGACGCCCCGGTCTTCGCCCTGTGCCTGTCGATCGTCGCCGGCCAGGCCGAGCAGGGCGGCGAAGTCGTCGGCGCCGGAGCGGCCTTCTTCGCGCACGTCGAGCAGCGGCAGGGCTTCCAGGCGTTCGGCCTGCTGGCGCAGGGCGGCGAGTTCGCGTTCGAGTTCGGCGAGCAGTTCGTCGCGGCCGCTGGCGACCAGTTTGTCGCGTGCATGGCTGAGGCGCAGCAGGTGCTGGCTGGCGCGCAGCAGCGGCGCGCGGTAGCCGGCGGCAGCCGGGCTGTCGCTGGCATCGGCGTACTGTTCCAGTTGATCGAGCAGACCGGCCAGCTCGCGCTCGGCCTGTATCAGCAGCCCCTGGGGATCGCCGGCCAGCTTGCCGGCGGCGAGCAGGTCCCCGGCGGAGAACTGGCGCAGCTCGTCGAGGCTGGGTCGCAGTGGCTCGGCAAGTGGTTCGGGCAGCGTATCCAGTTGCCCGGCCAGCTCTTCCAGCGCCTGGCTGACGGCCTGGTGGCGCAGGGCGTCGCCGCTGGCCAGGTAGTCGCGGATATTGCCCGCCACCGCTTGCTCGAACTGCTGGGACAGGCCGAGGTACTGGCTCATCAGCAGGTACGGGCGTTCGAGGGCGCGCTGCGACCACCAGAGCGTGGCGCCGAGGGCCAGGCAGACGACCACCAGCAGCAGGGTGTTGAGGTTGGCGAGGGACTTCAGGCGCATGGGACATACCGACAACGGAACGGTAGGTCCTTGAGCGTATTGCGTTTTTGTTTCAGGCAGATGACGGGGAGGGGCCGATGAAGGCGCTGGAGGCTCGAGGCTGGACGAAGCAGCGGGGTCGGTTTTCGTAGGCGCCGTAGGATGGGTGACAACCCATCGGGCTCATGCCGGCGTCGTTGGTGGGCTGATCTTCGTAGGGTGCGCCTGAGAGATCAGCCCTGGTAGATCTCCACCCGGTTGCGTCCGCCGTGCTTGGCGGCGTACAGCGCCTGGTCGGCGCGCTTGGACAGTGCGGCGGCGTCGAGGCCATCTTCCAGCTCGGCGATGCCGCAACTGAAGGTGCAGGTCAGGTCCAGCGGTTGCGCCGGGTAGTGGATTTCGGCGAAGCGGCGGCGGATGTCGTCGAGCACCCGGGTCGCGGTGGCGGCGTCGGTGTCCGGCAGCACCACGGCGAATTCCTCGCCGCCGTAGCGGCCGATGTAGTCGGTCTTGCGCAGGCGCTGCTTGAGGAACAGCGCCAGGCTCTTGATCACCCGGTCGCCCATGGGGTGGCCGTAGCTGTCGTTGACCTTCTTGAAGTGGTCGATGTCGAGCATGGCGAAGGCCAGCGGCTTGCCGTCGCGGCGCGCCCGCGAGGCGGCGTCTTCCAGCAGTTGCAGGGTGTAGGTGTGGTTGTACAGGCCGGTCAGGCTGTCGCGCACCATGCGCGCCTTGAGGTTGCGCGCGCGGGTGGCGCGGGTGCGCACGGTGGCGATCAGGTGGCGCGGCTTGATCGGCTTGGTGAGGAAGTCGTCGCCGCCTTCGCTCATGGCATCGAGCTGCTTGTCCAGGTCGTCCTCGGCGGACAGGTAGATGATCGGCACGCTGACGTAGCGCTCGTGCTGGCGGATCACCTTGGCCAGCTCGGTGCCGCTGCATTCGGGCATGTACATGTCGAGGATGATCAGGTCCGGCTGGAACTCGGCCAGTTCGTCGAGCGCCTGGATCGGCTCGGTGAGGGTGCGGGTGACGATCCCGGCACTGTTCAGCACCCGCTCGGTGTGGGTGGCCTGGGCGCGCGAGTCGTCGACCACCAGCACCCGGTAGGGCTCGTACTGGGCGACCCGGGTGAGGATCTCGATGCGCTCGATCAGGGTCGAGGCGTCCAGGGTGCCGGTGAAGAACTCCTGGGCGCCGGTGCGCACCGCGGCCAGGCGGGTCGGGGTGTCGGTGTCGGCGTGGCTGTAGAACAGCAGCGGCAGCTTCTGTTCGAGTTTCTGCTGCACCGCCTCGGCCAGCGCCAGGCCACGGCCGGGACCGGAGAAGTCGACGTCCATGACGATGGCCGCCGGATGGCGCTCGGCCATGGCGGCGTGGAAGGCATCGGCACTGCCGAGTGGCTGGGCGATCAGGCCGAAGGATTCCATCTGCTGGGCCAGGCGTTCGGCGCGCTCGCCGTCTTCCAGGGCCAGGTACACCGGTTTGCGCAGCGGCGGCAGGAAGGTCTGCTCGAACTGGTCGCCATGCCGCAGGCCGGTGCGCGACAAGCGCTGCATCGCCAGGTTGAGTTCGCTGATCAGGCCGCTGCTCAGGCGTCCCTTGTTGGCCAGCACGGCGTTCAGGCTATGATCGATGGCGCGCGCCAGGTCGGCGTGCTCGGCCTGCCCGAAGCGTTCGGCATAGCGCAGCAGGCGGATGTTGGCCTCGCTCATCTCGGCCATGTCCGCACCGCTCCACTCGTGCTGCTGCAGGCGCTGCCAGACCTCCAGAACCTGCCGCGCCTGGTGGATCACCCGCTGGGCGAAGTGGTTCTTGAGGCGGTCGTGGCTGAGGTCTTCGTGTTCGCTCATTGCTCGACTTCTCGCTCTGGCGAGGGATCAGGAGTTTGATGGCTCAATGCTATCACTGTATCGCTACAGGTACGCTAGTACCGTCGATCATTCCCGCCGCGCTTTCTCCCACTCAAAGTTTGCCCGTCCGCGGCTGCGTCCTTTCGACTGCTTAACTTATAGTGGCGGTGGCTGCGGGCAACCCTGGCGGGGTACCGTGGTCGGTAATTTCTGCATTGGTTCACGTAAAGGACAATCTCATGCTGGATTGGAAGAAGCGCGCCGGTAGCGCGCGTGCCCGCACCGCGGATTCGCTGGATGGCGCGCGCAGTTATTTCTCCGGGTTGTGGAGCCGGACCCTGGGAGGGCTGGTCGGGTTGTACCTGCTGGTGACCCTGGTGGTCGGCTGGTACTGGAGCCAGGAGCCGGAGCTGTTCTCCGTGCAGCAGCATGTGCAGGCGGCCGCCGAGCAGGCGGGGCGCCAGCCGGTGACCGGCTACACCACGGTGGAGACCCTCAAGCAGGTGGCCGGCACGCTGCTCGACAAGCCGGGCGGCTACCTGTCCAACGACCTGTTCCCGCCGGGCCTGTGGCTGGACAACATGCCGAGCTGGGAATACGGTGTGCTGGTGCAGGTGCGCGACCTGTCGCGGGCGCTGCGCAAGGACTTCGCCCGTTCGCAGTCGCAATCCACCGAGGATTCCGATCTGGCCCGCGCCGAGCCGCGCTTCAACTTCGACAACAAGAGCTGGGCGCTGCCGTCCGCCGAGTCGGAATACCGGGAAGGCCTCAAGTCGCTGGACCGCTTCCTGGGCCGCCTGGCCGACCCGGGCCAGCCGAATGCGCAGTTCTATTCGCGAGCCGACAACCTCAACAACTGGCTGGGCGACGTCGCCACCCGTCTCGGCTCGCTGTCCCAGCGGCTGTCCGCCAGTGTCGGCCGGGTCCGCCTGGACACCGACTCGGCGCCGAGCGGCGAGGTGGTCGCGGGCGAGGCGCCGGACCTCAGCGAGCGTCGCGTGGAAACCCCCTGGCTGCAGATCGACAACGTGTTCTACGAGGCGCGTGGCCAGGCCTGGGCGCTGTCGCACCTGCTGCGTGCCATCGAGGTGGACTTCGCCGACGTGCTGGCCAAGAAGAACGCCACGGTCAGCGTGCGGCAGATCATCCGCGAGCTGGAGGCCGCGCAGGAGCCGCTGTGGAGCCCGATGGTGCTGAACGGCAGCGGCTACGGCATCCTCGCCAACCACTCGCTGGTGATGGCCAACTACATCTCCCGCGCCAATGCGGCGGTGATCGATCTGCGCCAGTTGCTGAGCCAGGGCTGATCGATGACGCGCTCCGTGGATGAGGCGGCCCACCGCGCCGCCTCGGATGCCGAACGGGTCGCCTGGGTCGACGAGCAGGATCGCCCGCTCGGTGGCGTGAGCCGTGCCGAACTGCGCGCGCGGCGGCTGATCGGCCGGGGGACCTACATCCTGCTATTCAACTCCGCTGGCGAGCTGTGCGTGCACCGCCGCACCCTGAGCAAGGCGCTGTATCCCGGCTACTGGGACGTGGCCGCCGGCGGCATGGTGCTGGAGGGCGAGAGCTACACCGAGTCCGCCGAGCGCGAGCTGGCCGAGGAGCTGGGCATCGCCGGGGTGGAGCTGGTCGAACACGCCCACTTCCTCTATGACGCCCCGGAAAGCCGGCTCTGGTGCACCGCCTACTCGGCG
Source organism: Zestomonas carbonaria (assembly GCF_904061905.1). Classification (GTDB taxonomy): domain Bacteria; phylum Pseudomonadota; class Gammaproteobacteria; order Pseudomonadales; family Pseudomonadaceae; genus Aquipseudomonas; species Aquipseudomonas carbonaria. Next base: position 100,002 of record NZ_CAJFCI010000039.1, on the reverse strand, counting down.
GTCTCCGACGCGCCGCTGGTGCTGCAACCGGAGGAAGTGCTGGAGGCGCGCTTCATCAGCCTCGACGAAGCCCTGGCGGACACCCGCCGCAAACCCTATTGCCCGGACTCCCTGGCAGCGCTGGAGCGCTACCTGGCAGCGATGGGATGACCCCTCATCGCCTGACCGTAGGGTGCGCCGCGCACCCTACGGAAGGCCGCGCTCGTAGGATGGGTGAAACCCATCAGCCGGCAACGATGGGTTTCACCCATCCTGCGAGGTGCCTTTCGTGCGGGATTCCGAGCGTTGCCGTGCACGATGCCGAACGGCGTCGCCAATCCGCCGATTAATGGCGCAAATCCGTACTTAGCAAGCGCGATCTTTGCCGTTAAACTGCGCCGCTTTTCAAGCCGGACGCCAGTCCGGTCTGCGCTGCCCCTGCCAGAGTGGGGCTTCGCGGTCGGCACCCGCCGGCCAGTCGCTATCCTGACCAGCCCACGAGGACAAGCCGGTGGTCAAGAAAGCCTCTTCGTTTTCCGCCCTGGGCGGTCTCGTCTATTCCACCGACAGCGGCCGGCACTGCCCGGACTGCGGCCAGCCGGTGGGCGCCTGTATCTGCAAGCAAGCGGCGATCCCCGAGGGCGACGGCATCGCCCGCGTGCGCCGCGAGACCAAGGGCCGTGGCGGCAAGACGGTGACCACCGTGAGCGGCGTACCGCTCGCCGAAGAGCCGCTGAAGGAACTGGCCAGCGCCCTGAAGAAGCGTTGCGGCACCGGCGGCGCGCTCAAGGACGGGGTGATCGAGATCCAGGGCGACCACGTCGACCTGCTGCTCGCCGAACTGGTCAAGCGTGGCTTCAAGGCCAAGAAATCCGGCGGCTGACCAGCCTCTCTCTAAACTTCGCTGAAGCGCTGGGGTCGACTCTCCAGCAATCGTCATCTGCCCCCGGCAAACTGGACGCCGGGAGCGCTCATTTCTATTTCCTCAAGGGGGACCCTGATGTCCGCACGACGCACACGCAAAGATGACGGCAGCCAATGGACAGTCGCGGACAGCCGCAGTGTCTACGGTATCCGCCACTGGGGCGCCGGTTATTTCTCCATCAATGACGCCGGGCGTGTCGAAGTCCGCCCGAACGGCCCGGAGAGCGCGCCGATAGACCTGTTCGCCCAGGTCGACGAACTGCGCCAGAGCGGCCTTTCGCTGCCGCTGCTGGTGCGCTTCCCGGACATCCTGCAGGACCGCGTGCGGCGCCTGACCGGCTCCTTCGACGCGAGCATCGAGCGCCTGGAATACCAGAACCGCTACACCGCGCTGTACCCGATCAAGGTCAACCAGCAGGAAGCGGTGGTAGAGAACATCATCGCCACCCAGAACGTCTCCATCGGCCTGGAAGCCGGCTCCAAGCCCGAGCTGCTGGCGGTGCTGGCGCTGGCGCCGAAGGGCGGCACCATCGTCTGCAACGGCTACAAGGACCGCGAGTTCATCCGCCTGGCGCTGATGGGCCAGAAGCTCGGCCACAACGTGTTTATCGTGATCGAGAAGGAATCCGAGGTGCGCCTGGTGATCGAGGAGGCGGCCGAGCTCAAGGTCGCGCCGCAGATCGGCCTGCGCGTGCGGCTGTCCTCGCTGGCGTCGTCCAAGTGGGCCGACACCGGTGGCGAGAAGTCCAAGTTCGGCCTGTCCGCCGCCCAGGTGCTGTCGGTGGTCGAGCGCTTCAAGCAGGCCGGGCTGGACCAGGGCATCCGCCTGCTGCACTTCCACATGGGCTCGCAGATCGCCAACATCGCCGACTACCGCAAGGGCTTCCGCGAGGCCATCCGCTACTACGGCGAGCTGCGCGGGCTGGGCCTGCCGGTGGACCACGTGGACGTCGGCGGCGGCCTGGGCGTCGACTACGACGGCACCCACTCGCGCAACGCCAGCTCGATCAACTACGACATGCAGGACTACGCCGACGCGGTGGTCGACATGCTCAAGGAGTTCTGCGACCGCCAGGGCATCCCGCATCCGCACATCTTCTCCGAGAGCGGCCGGGCGATGACCGCGCACCATGCCGTGCTGCTGGTGCAGGTCACCGACGTGGAACGGCACAACGACGCGATGCCGCAGATCGACCCGGCCGCCGAGCAGCCGGAAGTGCTGCAGGTGCTCATCGAACTGCTCGGCGACAGCGATCCGGAGATGGTCGCCGAGACCTACTGGCGCGCCACCCACTACATCGACGAAGTGGCCGCCCAGTACTCGGCCGGCAAGCTCGACCTGCCGCAGAAGGCCCTGGCCGAGCAGTGCTACTTCGCCATCTGCCGCCGCCTGTACAACCAGCTCAAGGCACGCCAGCGCTCGCACCGCCAGGTGCTCGACGAGCTCAACGACAAGCTGGCCGACAAGTACATCTGCAACTTCTCGGTGTTCCAGAGCCTGCCGGACACCTGGGCCATCGGCCAGATCCTGCCGATCCTGCCGCTCACCCGCCTGGACGAGGAGCCGATGCGCCGCGCCGTGCTGCAGGACCTGACCTGCGACTCGGACGGCAAGATCCGCCAGTATGTCGACGAGCAGAGCATCGAGACCAGCCTGCCGGTGCACGAAGTGCGCGAGGGCGAGGACTACGTGCTCGGCGTGTTCCTGGTCGGCGCCTACCAGGAAATCCTCGGCGACATGCACAACCTGTTCGGCGACACCGACTCGGTGAACATCTACCAGCACCCGGACGGCAGCGTGTACCACGCCGGCATCGAGACCCACGACACCATCGAGGACATGCTGCGCTACGTGCACCTGTCGCCCGAGGAGCTGATGACCCACTACCGCGACAAGGTGGCCAGCGCCAAGATCAGCGCCCGCGAACGCACCCAGTTCCTCGACGCCCTGCGCCTCGGCCTGACCCGCTCCTCCTACCTCTCCTCGTGATCGTGTAGGAGCCGGCTTGCTGGCGATCCCACATCGCCAGCAAGCTGGCTCCTACAGGTGTTACGTAGGGCTACGAGTCATGACCGATGGGTTGCACCCATCCTACGGACTGTCATTCCCCCACGCGGGCTGCCGCTAACGCGGGAATCCCCGTAGGGTGGATGTCGCTTTTCACATCCACCAGCTCTCCCGTGGAAAACGCTTCGCGGTTTTCCACCCTACGAAGCCCGGCTCCGTGGACATCTGCGGGTCGCGGCCATGGAGCTGGGCGTCCCCGCCGCTCCTACGCACACAACCTCGATGCCGACCTGTAGGAGCGCGCCATGCGCGCGATGGGTGTGGTTCCCCGCGTTAGTGTGATGACAGGTGGACGCCGGCGTTCCAGCCACGTCATTGTCATTCCCGCGAACGCGGGAATCCAATCGACCCAGGTCCATCACTCCTCCAACGCCTCGCGCAGCCGCCGGGCCAGGTGCAATGCCTGCTCGGCGCTGGCGACATTGGTGAAGCCGAGCAGCAACCCCGCCCCGCAGGATGCCTGCAATCCCCAGTTCGACAGCGCCGATACCGCCAGCCCGGCGGCGCGGGCGCGTTCGGCCAGGGCGCGGTCGTCCTCGCTTTCGTCCAGGCGAACGAGCAGGTGGATGCCGCCGGCCTGCAATTCCACCCGCAGGCGCGTGCCGAACACCTCTTCGAGGGCCGCCGACAGATAGCCGCGGCGTTTCGCATAGAGGCTGCGCATCTTCTTCAGGTGGCGGGCGAAATGGCCCTGGTCGAGGAAGTCGGCGAGAGTCGCCTGCAACAGCTCGGAGCAGCCGGGATCGAACACCCGGGCGGTCGCGGCGAAGCGCTCCACCTCGGACGGCGGCACCACCAGGTAGGCGAGGCGCAGGCCGGGGAACAGCACCTTGCTGAAGGTCCCGCAGTAGAGCACCCGCCCGGCGCGATCGAGGCTTTTCAGCGCCGGCAGCGGACGGCCGACATAGCGGTATTCGCTGTCGTAGTCGTCCTCGATGATCCAGGCGTCGCGGGCGTTGGCCCAGTCGAGCAGGGCGAGGCGACGAGGCAGCGCCAGCGACACGCCGAGCGGACTCTGGTGCGATGGCGTGACCACCGCGAAACGGGCATCCGGGGCCTGCGCCAGGCCATGCTCCACGCGCAGCCCGGCGGCGTCCACCGGGACCGGCACCAGCCGCGCGCCGGCTCCCTCCAGCAGATGCCGGGCGCGGAAATAGCCGGGGTCCTCGAACCAGCAGGCGTCCCCCTCCCGGAGCAGGCTGCGGCAGATCAGCTCCAGCGCGCCGGGATAGCCGGCGGTGATGAACACCTGTTCGGCATCGCAGGCGATACCCCGCGAGATACCCAGGTAGCGGGCGATGCTGTGACGCAACGGCAGATGGCCGCAGGGTTCCGGATAGGCCAGGCCGGCCGGGTCGAGTCGGCGCAGCCGCCGTGCGGCCAGGCGGCTCCAGAGCTTGCGGGGGAAGGCGTCCAGCGCCGGCAGGCCGAGCTGGAAAGGCAGCGGCACCTGCCGGGCATGGCTGTCCGGAGTGCGCCGTTCGCCCGCCGCCGGGAGCGGGAGGCTGGCGGCGGGCGGATGTTCGAGTTGCGGCGACACCACGGTGCCGGCCGGGCCCCGGGCGAGCAGGTAGCCTTCGCCGATCAGCAACTGGTAGGCCGCCTCCACCGTGCCGCGCGCCAGGTTCAGCTCGCTGGCCAGGCTGCGCACCGCCGGCACGCGCTCGCCTGGGCGCAAACGGCCCTCGGCGATGGCGTCGCGGAAGCGCTGGTAGAGCTGCAAGTAGACCGGCGTGGGCTGGTCTCGGTCCGGGGCGAGGGGGATGTCGCGCATGGTCGATGTCCCAGTCATTAAGTCGATTCTTGGCTCTACCGACTATGCCATGCGAAACCTAGAGTGACAGCTCCGACGATCAGGAGCGTGACCATGAACGACCCCGAACTGCGCCTGGACTGGCTCGACAACGATCAGGAGCTGCTGGCCTGCTTCCCGCTGATGCGCGAGCTGCGTCCGCACCTCGACGACCCGCAGTCCTTCGTCCGCCAGTTGGCGCGCCAGGCCGGGCAGGGCTACCGCCTACTCGCCGGCCGGCAGGATGGCGAAGTGCTCGGCCTGGCCGGCTGCCGTTTGCAGGAGAACCTGATCTACGGCCGCTTTCTCTACGTCGATGACCTAGTGACCCGCGCCGACCGGCGTGGCGGCGGGATCGGCGAGCGCCTGCTGGAGACCGCGCGCGAGGAAGCGCGACGCCTCGGTTGCGCCCGCCTGGTGCTGGATACCGGGCTGGGCAATGCGCTGGCCCAGCGTTTCTACTTCCGCCAGGGGCTGCTCGCGACCGGCCTGCACTTCGGACAATCGCTGTGAGCAGGGCATCGGCGATGCGCCACATCCTCCTGCTCGAATGCAGCCCGCACGGCCAGCGGGCCCATGGCAGCCGCCTGGTGCGCCAGATGGCCGACTGCCTGCGCCAGCGCCATCCGCAGGCCCGTCTGATCGAGCGCGATCTGGGACGCGAGTCGCTACCGCCGCTGGACGCCGCCTACGCCCGGGCGATCACCTCGACGAGTGCCATGGATGACCCGGCATTCGCCCTTTCCGAACGGCTGATCGACGAACTGGAGCGCAGCGACTGCCTGCTGATCGCCGCGCCGATGCACAACTTCACCGTGCCGGCCACGCTCAAGCTGTGGATCGACCATGTGCTGCGCATCCACCGCAGCTTCGCCGCCACGCCCGAGGGCAAGGTCGGCCTGCTGGCCGATCGGCCGACCTTCGTGGTGGTCAGCGCCGGTGGCTTCTACCGGGGGGAGCGGGCGCGCCAGCCGGATTTCCTCAGCCCCTACCTGCGGCACGTGCTGGCCACCATCGGCATCCACGAGGTCGAGTTCGTCCATCTACAGGGCCTGACCCAGGGCCCCGAACAGGTGGGCGCCGCCCTCGCCGAGGCGCGCCGGCAACTGCGCTTCAGCCCCCATTTCCCATCCTTGAGTCCCTTAGGAGAACTCCCATGAGTGCTTTGCGTCTGCCCTATTACGAACTGTCCACTGAGGCCGTGAACGGTCTGCTGGCGACGAAGAAGGCCTTAGAGGACAGCCCCCTGGGCAAGCCGCTGGTCGAGCTGATCTACCTGCGTATCTCGCAGATCAACGGCTGCGCTTTCTGCCTCGAACAGCACAGCAAGTCGCTGCGCGAAGACGGCGTGTCGCAGGTCAAGCTGGACAGCCTGGCCGGCTGGAAGGTCAGCGGGCATTTCGATGCGCGCGAACGGGCGGCGCTGGCCTGGGCCGAGTCGCTGACCGACGTGGCGCGCAGCAACGCCGCGGACGCCGACTACGAACCGCTCAAGGCGCACTTCAGCGACAAGGAGATCTCCGACCTGACCCTGGCCATCGCCCTGATGAACGCCCTCAACCGCACGGCGGTGGGGATGCGCCTGTAGCTCGGCCTGACCCGTTCGTCGAATCTTGTAGGGCGATGGGGTCATGATCGATGGGTTGCACCCATCCTACGGGCTGTCATTCCCCTACGCGGGCCGCCGCTAACGCGGGAATCCAGAGATGTAGGGTGGATGTCGCTTTTCACATCCACCGGCTTTCCCGTGGAAAACGCTTCGCGGTTTTCCACCCTGCGAAGCCCGGCTCCGTGGACGCCTGCGATTCGCGGCCATGGGCCGCTCCTACGATGCTGACTTGTAGGAGCGCGCCATGCGCGCGATGGGTGGCATCGCGTCTACATGGTTCCCCGGGCCACGCGCCTCAGCCGCCGATGATCCCGTAGCCGCGTGCCATCAGCACCGCCAGCAGCGGGATGATCACCAGCAGGAGCAGTTCCAGGCGGATGGCCATGATCACCAGCCTGGAGCGGCCGGGGGCGACCTGCGGCAGTTGCCCGGCCTTCAGCGTGTTGCGCCAGTTGAGGAAGGTGAGGGTCGGCAGGATGGAGATCAGCCCGACCAGGATGAACAGGCTGAGCTTGGCGTGGAACAGGTAGTTCTTCAGGTAGTAGTCGACGCCCTTGGCGTACCACAGCACCCGCGCGAAACCGGTGAGCAGCACCAGCACGGCGCTGACGCCGTAGGCCATGTCGATGCGGATCAGGCTGCGCGCGCGCTCCACGTCCTCCAGCGCGCTCTTGAACAGCACGTGCTCCATGGTCAGCAGGGCGAACAGTACGAAGATCGACAGGAAATGCAGGTACGCGACGATGGCTTGGGCCATGCTCAGGCTCTCCTTCTGGTCATCAGGCTTTTATCGTTATTGGCCGAACCAGCCGTCACGCCGCTGCAACTGCCAGGCGAACGCACCCAGGCTCAAGCCCCGGATCAGCATAAAGCATAGAAACGCCAGCCACAGGCCGTGATTGCCCAATGCCTGCAACCACCAGCCGATGGGCAGCGCCAGCACTACGGCGATCAGCATCGCATCGCGCATTTCCCGAGCGCGCGTCGCGCCGATGAACAGGCCGTCGAGCAGGTAGCTGACCACCGCCAGCGGCGGCAGCGCGGCCAGGTACGGCAGGTAGACGTAGGCCACCGCGCGTACCTCGGCGATATCGCTCTGCATGCCGATGAACAGCCGCCCGCCGAACAGGAACAGCGCGCTGAAGGCCAGGCTGCCGAGCACCGCCCAGAGACCGGTGACCACCAGCGCGCGGCGCAGCGCCAGGCGGTCGCGGGCGCCGATGGCGTGGCCGCACAGCGCTTCCATGGCATGCGCCAGGCCGTCCAGCGCGTAGGCGGTGACCAGCAGGCCGTTGAGCAGCAGCGCGTTGGCCGCCACCGTGGCGTCGCCCAGGCGGGCGCCCTGCACGGTGAGCAGGAAGAACACGCCCTGCAAGGCCAGGGAGCGGATGAAGATGTCGCGGTTCACCGCCAGCAGCGGCCGCCAGTTCGCCCAGCGGCGCAGCGCCGGCCAGTCGATCCGCCCCGGATGACGGCGCAGCGCGCCCCGGCTGAGCGCCAGGCCGAGCAGCGCGCCGCTCCATTCGGCGAGCACCGCCGCCCGCGCCGCGCCGGCCACGCCCCATTCCAGGCCGAGCACGAACAGCACCGACAGCGCCGCGTTGAGCAGGTTGGTGGTGAGCAGGATGGCCAGCGGCGCGCGGGCGTTCTGGTTGCCGAGGAACCAGCCGACCAGCGCGAAGTTGGCCAGCGCCGCCGGCAGGCCGAACAGGCGGATGTGGAAGAATTCGCGGGTCAGGTCGTCCAGCGCGGCGGAGGGGGTCATCATCCCCAGCGCCAGCCCGCTGAACGGCACCGCCAGCAGGCCGAGCAGCAGGGCCAGGCCGAACGCCAGCAGCAGTCCCTGCAACAGCACCTGGCGCAGCGCGCCGCCGTCGCCGCGCCCGGCCGCCTGCGCGGCGAAGCCGGTGGTGCCCATGCGCAGGAAGCCGAGGATGCCGACGATCAGCGTGTAGAGCATGCCGCCGACCGCCACCGCGCCGAGCTGGTGGGCATGCGGCAGGTGGCCGACCACCGCGCTGTCGACCAGCGCCACCAGTGGCACGGACAGGTTGGAAAGGATCATCGGTAGCGCCAGCGCCCACACCTTGTGGTGGGTCGGCCGGTGTCGCCAGGCGTCGATCAGGGAGGGCATTGCGTGGTTCCTTGGAGCCTGTTCACGATCTCGCGAGCTAGAGCGGAACGGTGGCGAGACCGGCTGAGGAAGCGGAGTTTACGACTGTAAATGAGCAGTCCGAAGTCGTTCTCAACGCCGTTCTGCCGACGCGCAGCAGATCGTGGGCAGGCTCATACGCGAAGGGGGAATGGTAGGGTGGGCTTCAGCCCACCGTCGAGCCGTAGGAGCCCAAACCCACGGCCGACCGGCGCGACCCGGCCCCCTCGGCTATAGTTGCCAGCCTCCGCAACCCCCATTCCGGGAGCCTGTCATGCCGTACAAGGGATTGTTTCTGGCCCTTGCGCTCGCCTTCCTGAGCGCCTGCGATTCTTCCACCCCCGAAGCACCGAAAACCGCCACCCCGGCACCTGCCGCCGAACAGCAGAAGCGTCCCGCGGCCGATGCCAAGGCCCTGGCGCAGCGCTACGCCGGCCGCGAGCTGGAGGTGGTGGACGTCTCGGAAATCCAGGTCGACGGCGCCAGCGCGCTGTCGGTGAGCTTCTCGGTGCCGCTCGACCCGGACCAGTCCCTGGCCGACCGGCTGCACCTGGTGGACAGCAAGGACGGCAAGGTGGATGGCGCCTGGGAGCTGTCCGACAGCCTGATGGAAGTGCGCCTGCGCCACCTGGAGCCGCGCCGCAAGCTGGTGTTCACCGCCGACGCCGGGCTGCGCGCGGTGAACGGCGCGACCCTGGCCAAGGAGCATGTCGCCCGTCTCACCACCCGCGACTTGCAGGCCACGGTCGGCTTCGCCAGCCGTGGTTCGCTGCTGCCGACCCGGCTGGCCGAAGGGCTGCCGGTGATCGCCCTGAACGTCGACAAGGTCAACGTCGAGTTCTTCCGCATCAAGCCGCAGGCGCTGCCGGCCTTCCTCAGCCGCTGGGGGCGTGCCAGCAGCCTGGACACCTGGGAAGCCCGCGATCTGCTGCCGATGGCCGAGCTGGTCTACGGCGGCCGCTTCGACCTGAACCCGGCACGCAACACCCGCGAGACCCTGCTGCTGCCGATCGGCGGCATCGACCCGCTGAAGCAGCCGGGCGTCTACCTGGCGGTGATGCGCGAGGCCGGCAGCTACGCCTACACGCAGCCGGCGACGCTGTTCACCCTGAGCGACATCGGCCTGTCCGTGCACCGCTACCGCGACCGCCTCGACGTGTTCGCCCAGGCCCTGGAAGGTGGCAAGGCGCTGGCCGACATCGAGCTGGAACTGCTCGACAGCAACGGCCGCAGCCTCGGCTCCGGCAAGACCGACAAGGCCGGCCACGCCGAACTGGCGCTGCCGGACAAGGCCGAGGTGCTGCTGGCCCGCAAGGACGGGCAGACCAGCCTGCTGCGCCTGAACACCGCCGCGCTGGACCTGGCCGAATTCGACATCGCCGGGCCTCGGGCACATCCGTTGCAGTTCTTCGTGTTCGGCCCGCGCGACCTCTATCGTCCCGGCGAGACCGTGCTGCTCAATGGCCTGCTGCGCGATGCCGACGGCAAGCCGGTGAAAGCCCAGCCGGTCAACGTCGAAGTGCGCCGCCCGGACGAACAGGTCAGCCGCAAGTTCGTCTGGAGCGCCGACGACAGCGGCCTCTACCAATACCGCCTGGAACTGGCCGGCGAGGCGCCGACCGGCAAGTGGCAACTGCTCTTCGACCTCGGCGACGGCAAGCCGCAGCTCTACGAATTTCTCGTCGAGGACTTCCTGCCCGAACGCCTGGCCCTGGAACTGAAGGGCAGCGACACGCCGTTGCGGCCCGCCGACAACCCGCAGTTCCGGGTGGAAGGCCGCTATCTGTACGGCGCGCCGGCCGCCGGCAACCGCCTCTCCGGCCAGCTCTACGTGCGCCCGCTGCGCGACGCGGTGGCCAGCCTGCCCGGCTACCAGTTCGGCTCGGTGGTCGAAGAAGAGCTGAGCCAGAACCTCGACATCGACGAAACCAGCCTGGACGCCGACGGCAAGGCCACCCTCGACATCGAGAGCAAATGGGCCGAGGCCAGGTCGCCGCTCAAGCTGATCCTCCAGGCCAGCCTGCAGGAGTCCGGCGGCCGGCCGATCACCCGGCGCATCGTCCAGCCGGTATGGCCGGCCGAACGCCTGCCCGGCGTGCGCGGGCTGTTCGACGGCGACTCGGTGGACGCCGACGGCCTCGCCGAGTTCGAACTGCTGGTTGCCGATTCCACAGGCCGCAAGCTGGCCGCCGACGATCTCAAGGTGCGCCTGGTGCGCGAGCGCCGCGACTACTACTGGAACTATTCGGAAAGCGACGGCTGGAGCTACCACTACAACGAGAAGTACCTGCAGCTCAGCGAAGAGACGGTCAAGGTCGCCGAGGGCGGCACCGCCAAGGTGAGCTTCCCGGTCGAGTGGGGCCCGTACCGCGTCGAGGTCGAAGACCCGCGGACCAGGCTGGTCAGCAGCCTGCGCTTCTGGGCCGGCTACCGCTGGCAGGACAACGCCGAGGGCGGCGCGGTGCGTCCCGACCAGGTCAAGCTGGCGCTGGACAAGCCGGCCTACAGGGACGGCGAGACCGCCAGGGTCACCGTAACCCCGCCGACCGCCGGCAACGGCTACCTGCTGGTGGAGTCCAGCGGAGGGCCTCTGTGGTGGCAGGAAATCGAGGTGCCGGCCGAGGGCAAGAGCTTCGACATCCCCATCGCCAAGGACTGGGCGCGCCACGACCTGTACGTCAGCGCCCTGGTGGTCCGTCCTGGCGAGCGCAAGGCCAACGTCACGCCCAAGCGCGCGGTCGGCCTGCTGCACCTGCCGCTCGAACGCGCCGAGCGCAAGCTGGCACTGAGCCTGCTGGCGCCGGAGAAGATGCGTCCCAGGCAGCCGCTCAAGATCCGCGTGCAGGCCCGCGACGCCAGCGGTGCGCCGGCCCGCGAGGCGCGGGTGCTGGTAGCGGCGGTGGACGTCGGCATCCTCAACATCACCGAGTACAAGACGCCCGATCCGTTCGCCAGCCTGTTCGGCCGCAAGGCCTATGGCGCCGACCAACTCGACGTCTACGGCCAGTTGATCGAGGCCGGGCAGGGCCGGTTGGCCAGCCTGGCGTTCGGCGGCGACGCGGCGCTGGCGGCCGGCGGCAAGCGCCCGGACACCAGCGTCACCATCGTCGCCCTGCAAAGCCAGCCGCTGACGCTGGATGCGCAGGGGGAGGGCGAGGTCAGCCTGGACATCCCCGACTTCAACGGCGAACTGCGGCTGATGGCCCAGGTCTGGACGGACGACCGTTTCGGCGTGGCCGAGGCCAAGACCGTGGTCGCCGCGCCGCTGATCGCCGAGCTGTCGGCGCCGCGCTTCCTGGCCGGTGGCGACCGCACCAGCCTGGCGCTGGACCTCAGCAACCTCACGGAGCAGGCGCAGCAACTCGACGTCACTCTGCGCGCGGAAGGCCAACTGGCGCTCGCCGAAGGCAGCGGCGAGCGCCAGGTGCCGATCAGCCTCGAACCTGGCCAGCGCACTACCCTGAAGATCCCGGTGCGCGCCGAGGGCGGCCACGGGACCGGCCGGGTGACGGTCAGCGTCAATGGCCTGGAGCTGCCCGGCGAGAACCTGCCGGCCTATTCGCGCGACTGGCGGATCGGCGTGCGCCCCGCCTATCCGGCGCAGGTCAGGAGTTTCCGCGCGGTGCTCAAGGGCGAGCCCTGGAGCCTGCCCAGCGGCACCCTGGCAGCCTTCGAGCCGGCCGGCCGCGAGGCGCTGCTGAGCGTTTCCAGCCGCCCGCCGCTGAACCTTGCCGAGCAGATTCGTGCGCTCCAGGCCTATCCCTACGGCTGTCTGGAGCAGACCACCAGCGGCCTGTATCCGAGCCTCTACGCCGACGCCGCCAGCCTCAAGCGCCTGGGCATCGAAGGCGAGGCGGACGACAAGCGCCGGCGCAAGATCGAGGTCGGCATCGAACGCCTGCTCGGCATGCAGCGCCACAACGGCAGCTTCGCCCTGTGGAGCGCCGACGGCGACGAGGAATACTGGCTGACCGCCTACGTCACCGACTTCCTGCTGCGCGCCCGCGAACAGGGCTTCGGCGTGCCGGCCGAGGCGCTGAAGAAGGCCAGCGAGCGGCTGCTGCGCTACCTGCAGGAGCGCAACCTGATCGAAGTCGGCTACAGCGACGACGCCAACCACAGCCGCTTCGCCGTGCAGGCCTACGCCGGCTACGTCCTGGCGCGCAGCGAGCAGGCGCCGCTCGGCGCCCTGCGCAGCCTCTACGAGCGCCGCGCCGATGCCAGATCCGGCCTGCCGCTGGTGCAGCTTTCCGTCGCCCTGCGCAAGATGGGCGACCAACCGCGCGCCGACGACGTCCTGGCCGCCGGCCTGGCCCGTACCCGCGAGGGCGAGCGCTGGCTGGGCGACTACGGCAGCCCGCTGCGCGACCAGGCGCTGATCCTCGCCCTGCTGGAGGAACACGACCTCGCCGCGACCCACCGCGAGGAACGCCTGTTCAGCCTCGCCGACGAATTGGCCGGACGCCCCTACCTGTCCACCCAGGAACGCAATGCGCTGTTCCTCGCCGGCCGCGATCTGCTGACCAGGCCCGAACGCGACTGGCGCGCGGAGCTCGGCGTGGCTGGCGAGTCGCGCGAACTCAGCAACGCCGCGCCGGGCGTCAAGCTGGCCGGCGAGTCCCTGGCCGAGCCGTTGACCTTGCGCAACCCCGGCGAGGAGACGCTGTACCAGCGCCTGGACATCTCCGGCTACCCGGTCGAACCGCCCAGGGCCGGCGGCGAGAACCTGGCCATCCGCCGCGAATACCTGGGCCTGGACGGCGAACCGCTGCAGCTCGACGACCTCGCCAGCGGCGAACTGGTGCTGGTGCATATCGCCCTGGAAGCCCGCGAACGCGTGCCGGACGCCCTGGTGGTCGACCTGCTGCCGGCCGGCCTGGAACTGGAAAACCAGAACCTTGCCGGCAGCGCCGCCAGCCTGGAGGACGCCAGCGGCGCGGTGAAGGAGTGGCTGCGCTCGATGCAGAACGCCTCGATCAAGCACCAGGAATACCGCGACGACCGCTACGTCGCCGCCCTGGACCTGAGCGGCTATGCCACCACCCACCTGCTCTACCTGGCCCGCGCCGTCACCCCCGGCAGTTATCGTGTGCCGCCGCCGCAGGTGGAGTCGATGTATCGGCCTAATTGGCAGGCGGTTGGGGAGAGTGTGGGGGAGTTGGTGGTTAGGGAGCGATAGCTGGAATACCCTCTCCCCCGGCCCCTCTCCCGTAAACGGGAGAGGGGTGACGAGGACGACAGCTCGGAGTTTCAATGAACGTTGTCGTATCCTCCGGCTCGGACGGCTCCCTCTCCCATTTATGGGAGAGGGCTGGGGAGAGGGCAAGGAACGAAAGCAAGGAGGCTTTCATGCGCTTGCGCGAAAACGCCAAGCGGCTGCGCAGCAACATGACCGATGCCGAGGCACGGATCTGGTACTACCTGCGCGGCCACCGCTTCATGGGGCTCAAGTTCAGGCGGCAGAAGCCTGTCGGCCCCTACATCGTCGACTTCGTTTGCCTGGAACGCTTTCTGGTCATCGAACTGGATGGCGGGCAGCATCAGGAGCAAGCAGAGCGGGATCGAACGCGCGACCGCTATCTACAGGCGCGCGGCTTCCGGGTGCTGCGGTTCTGGAACCATGAGGTGCTGGGAGAAACGGAGGCTGTTCTGGAGGCGATTCGCCTGGCTGTCAGCCCTCTCCCATAAAGTGTTCCAGCACAATGGGAAGTGATCTTCACCCGGATGCGGCCAGCCCAGTCACCCCTCTCCCGTTTACGGGAGAGGGGTCGGGGGAGAGGGCCGCTGTTCTAGCCAATCAACAAACTCAACATCCACAACCCCACCAACAGCACCACCAACCCGTACACCACCGAGCCACGCAGAAACGCGCGCACCGCGTGGACCAGCAGCAACAGGCCGATGATCAGCGCGAGGATGCTCAGCCAGGTGGGGTCCATGCCCAGCGCGCGGGCCAGGCCGTCGAGGAAGTCGGCGCCGGCGCGGCCGATCTGGGCGAAGAAACCGCCAATTCCCTCGACGATGAAACGGATGATCGCGCCCAGCGTTTCGCCGAGCCATTCGAAAAAGCTTTCTACGCGCATCGTCGGTGTCCTTGAACTCAGGGCCTGTCCTGTTCCATCTTGGGCCGCTCGCGCCCGCCGCGAGTTCCCTCGTCGTTTCGCTGGAGTATTCCATGTCCTGGCAACACCGTCCGGCCAACCGTGCCGACCTGCCGCGCATCGTCGCGATCTACAACTCGACCGTCGCCTCGCGACTGGTCACCGCCGACCTCGAGCCGGTCAGCGTCGAGAGCCGCGAGCGCTGGTTCGCCGAGCACACCGGGCGGCGGCCGATGTGGGTGGTGGAGCGGGATGGCGAGATCGCCGGCTGGCTGAGCTTCTCCGACTTCTACGGCCGCCCGGCCTACGCGCGCACCGCCGAGCTGAGCATCTACCTGGACGAAGCCTTCCGGGGCCAGGGCCTCGGCCGCTACCTGCTGGAGCAGGCCATCGCCATCGCGCCGGAGCTGGAACTGGATACCTTGCTCGGCTTCATCTTCGGCCACAACCTGCCGAGCCTGGGACTGTTCGAGCGCTATGGCTTCCAGCGCTGGGGCGAGCTGCCGCGCGTCGCCGTGCTGGATGGCGTCGAACGCGACCTGGTCATCGTCGGCCGGCGGCTGACGGACTGAGCCGATGAACTGGCGCGCAGGGAGGCGCTGCGTCTGGCGCTGGGGCCGCTGGCCGCTGCTGGCGTTGCTCCTGCTGTGGGCGGCCGATCGCCTGTTTCCGCTGCCCCTGCCGGGCGACGACCTGGCCCGCGTGGTGCTCGCCGAGGACGGCACGCCGCTGTGGCGTTTCGCCGATGCCGACGGCGTGTGGCGCTACCCGGTGACGGCCGACGAGGTGTCGCCGTACTACCTGGAGGCGCTGCTGACCTACGAGGATCGCTGGTTCTACCGGCATCCCGGCGTCAACCCGCTGGCCCTGGCGCGCGCCACCTGGCAGAACCTCAGTGGCGGGCGCGTGCTGTCCGGCGGCAGCACCCTGTCGATGCAGGTGGCGCGGCTGCTCGATCCGCATTCGCGCTCGCTGCCGGGCAAGCTCAAGCAGTTGTGGCGCACCGCGCAACTGGAATGGCACCTCTCCAAGGACGAAATCCTCGCCCTGTACCTGAACCGCGCGCCGTTCGGCGGCACCCTGCAGGGCGTGGCGGCGGCCAGTTGGGCCTACCTCGGCAAGCCGCCGGGGCAGTTGACCCGCAGCGAGGCGGCGTTGCTCGCGGTGCTGCCCCAGGCGCCCAGCCGGCTGCGTCCGGATCGCCATCCCGGACGCGCCCAGGCAGCGCGCGACAAGGTGCTCCAGCGCCTCGCCGCCTTCGAGGTATGGTCGCGGGCGGCGGTGGACGAGGCGCTGGAGGAGCCGGTGCTGCTCGCCCCGCGCCAGGAGCCACGCCTCGCCCCGCTGCTGGCGCGGCGCCTGAACCGCCCCGGCAGCCCGCCGCTGATCCGCACGCTGATCGATGCACCGCTGCAACGTCGCCTGGAGGACCTGCTGCTTGGCTGGCGCGCGCGTCTGCCGGAAGCCACTTCGGCCGGCATCCTGGTGGTCGAGGCGCAGAACATGGCGGTGCGCGCCTACCTCGGTTCGGTCGACATCAACGACGCGCGGCGCTTCGGCCATGTCGACATGGTCCAGGCCCTGCGTTCGCCCGGCTCGACCCTGAAACCCTTCCTCTACGGGATGGCGATGGACGCCGGGCTGATTCATTCCGCGTCGCTGTTGCAGGACGTGCCGCGCCGCTACGGCGACTACCGGCCAGGCAATTTCTCCAGCGGCTTCACCGGCCCGGTGTCGGCCAGCGAGGCGCTGGCCACCTCGCTCAACCTGCCGGCGGTACAGTTGCTGGAAGCCTACGGGCCGAAGCGCTTCGCCGGCGAACTGCGCGGCGCTGGTTTGCCGCTCGCCCTGCCGCCCCTGGCCGAGCCGAACCTGGCGCTGATCCTCGGCGGCGGCGGCGCGCGGCTGGAGGACCTGGTCACCGGCTACAGCGCCTTCGCCCGCGCCGGCAAGACCGCGCGGCCGCGCCTGCAAGCGCAGGACGAATTGCACGAGCGGCGCCTGCTCTCGCCCGGCGCGGCGTGGATCGTGCGGCGCATCCTCAGCGGCCAGTCGCGGCCGGATCGCGACCCGCGCGCGCAACTGGCGCAGCGCCCCAGCCTGGCCTGGAAGACCGGCACCAGCTACGGCTTCCGCGACGCCTGGGCGATTGGCGTCGGTCCGCGCTACCTGATCGGCGTCTGGCTCGGCCGCCCGGACGGCACCCCGGTGCCCGGCCAGTTCGGCCTTGCTTCGGCGGCGCCGCTGCTGTTGCAGGTACACGACCTGCTGGTCAACCGCGACGGCCAGCGCGGCATCGCCCAGCCGGTGGACGCGGTACCGGCCGGCATCGGCGTGGCGGCGATCTGCTGGCCGCTCGGCCAGGCGATGCCCAGGAACGATCCCAACTGCCGTCGCCAGCGTTTCGCCTGGACCCTCGACGGCACCGTGCCGCCGACCCTGCCGGCGGCCGACCAGCCGCTCGGCCTGGGGCTGCGGCAGACCGTCTGGCTGAACCCGGCGGGCCTGCGCGTCGCGCCCGGCTGCCCCGATGCCAGCGCCCATGAGCTGGCGTTCTGGCCGGCCGCCCTGGAGCCCTGGCTGCCGCGTCGTGAGCGCCGCGCGGCGCGGCTGCCCGCCATCGACCCGGATTGCCCGGCGCTGGCCGAGCCGCTGCCGGCGCCTCTATCCATCGTCGGCGTGCGCCCCGGCGACCAGTTGCGCCGCCCGGCTTCCAGCGCCGAGCCGTTGCGTCTGCAACTGTCCGCCCTGGGTGGCGGCGGGCGGCGCTGGTGGTTCCTCGACGGCGCGCCGGTAGCCGAGAGCATGGCGGATGCGCCGGTCAGCCAGGCATTGCCGCGCCCGGGCCGCTACCAGTTGAGCGTGCTCGATGAAAGCGGGCAGACCGCGCGGGTGGAGTTCCGGGTTTCCGACTGAGCCGGATCAGCCGGGGATGGCGAGGGTCAGGCGGTTGCGGCCGTCGGCCTTGGCGCGATAGAGGGCGTCGTCGACGCGCTTGAAGAAGGCTTCGGCGCTGTCGTCGCGTTCAGGGTCGAAGCTGCCGACGCCCAGGCTGGCGGTCAGTGTCCGGTGCTGGCCGTGCAGTTCGAAGCCTTCGCTGGCCAGTTCTCCACGGAAGCGTTCCGCCAACTCGTGGGCCTGTTCCAGATGGGTTCCCGGCATCAGCACGCCGAACTCCTCGCCGCCCAGGCGCAGCAGGATGTCGCTGTCGCGGCGGAACACCCGGCGCATGTGCTCGGCGAAGGCGTACAGGCAGGCGTCGCCGCTGGCGTGGCCGAACTCGTCGTTGATGCGCTTGAACAGGTCGATGTCCAGCAGCACCAGCGACAGGGGCGTCCGCTGGCGTCGCGCGCTGGCGACCATGGACGGGAACAGGCCGTTGAACTGCAGTCGGTTGCCCAACTGGGTCAGGGTGTCGGTGCGGCTGAGCTGCTCGAAGCGTTCGCGCTGCTCGATCAGTTGCTGCTTCAGGGCGAGGCTGGCGTGGTACTCGCGATGGCTGCGATTGAGCACCAGCAGCAGGTAGCTGAGGTAGAGCGCCAGGGTCACCAGGACGGCCATCTGCTCGCGCGCTTGCAGGGCGAGCACCGCCAGGCCCGGCAGGTAGAGCAGCAGGAGGGCGGTCACGCAGCGCCGCTTGCGCATGGAGAAGGTGAACGCCATGGCGGTGCTGAAGGCCAGGGTGCTGAGGGTGGCGATCAGCCGCGAGGCTTCGAATTCGGGGCTGTACAGGACCCAGGCGTGCACCAGTCCCCAGCCCAGGGCGGTGATGAAGATCAGGGTCCAGTGGCGGTCTATCCAGTGCCGCAGGTTGGCTTCGTTCTCCTGCACGGGCAGGCAGTGCAGCCAGCGCAATGTCAGCAGCAGGGTGAAGAACAGGCTGCCGGCGATACCGAGGGGCAGCAGCGCGGAGGGTTCGGTGGAGAAGCCCCAGGTCAGCAGCCAGGCCAGCAGATAGTAGATACCGCCCAGGCGCGTGCGGGTCAGGGTGTCCTGGGACTCCCGCCAGAGAGCGAAGTAATCGGATGGAGGGAGACGAGGGTCGGGTGCCATGTGCTGTGATCACAAATTCGGCCGTGTGACAGCATAACGTCGCTCTTGGTGCAATGGAAGCAATGTGCCGGTATTCCGTCGTTTATATATTTCGAGGGCTGCCAGCGTCGAATGTCCCCATCGGTGTCGACCCTGTAGCTGGTACTTTTGTGCGTGTTTGTATTTATTTTTGTATACAACTATAAAGCCGCCGTTCCCGGCGGCCGATAACCCGAGCGCAGGCAATCATTTCCATACGGGACCGACCATGCGCATCTGGCAACGCAGCATCCAATGGCAACTGACCCTCGGCATGGGCGCCGCCCTGCTGATCAGCATCCTCCTCGTCATCGGCATCTACGCCTGGGTGGTCGATCGCCTGGCCGATCGCTACCTGGTGGAGGAGGCCCTGCCGGCGCGGGTGCAGGCGATCCGCAACGATCTGGAGCGGGTGCTTACCGCGCCGATCACCGCCAATGCCTCCATCGCCGGGAACAGCCTGGTGCAGGACTGGCTGGCGGCCGGCGAGGACCCGGCGCGGCGCGACGAGTTCGCCCGTTACCTGGAGGGCGTGCGCGCCCAGCAGAACGCCAGGACCACCTCCATCGCCGCCCTGGCCAGCGGCAACTACACCACCGGCGCGGGGCTGGCGCGCACCATCGACCGCAGCCAGGCGGAGAACCAGTGGTTCTACCGGCTGGTCGACAGCGATCGCGACCGGGTGCTGGAAATCGACATCGACAAGACCACCCGCCTGCCGACTCTGTTCATCAACCAGCGCATCGAGCGGGACGGCAAGACCCTGGGGGTGTCCGGGCTGGGCTACGACCTGGCGGACATGTCGCGGATGATCGGCGAGTTCCGTTTCGGCGAGCGTGGCCAGGTGTTCCTGGTCGACGGCCGGGGCGGGGTCAAGGTGCACCCGGATTCCGCGCTGAGCGGCAGCGCCAGCCTGGACGGACTGATCGGTGCCGATGCCACCCGCCAACTGTTGGTCGGTGATGGCCGGGCGGTGCGCTTCCAGCGCGATGGCGAGGACTTCCTGGCGGTGGCGCAGAAGTTCGCGAGCATCGATTGGCTGCTGGTCAGCGAGGTGCCGGAAGCGGAAATCTACGCCGAGGCGCGCCGCGCGCTGCTGCTCACCAGCCTGGTCGGCGGCGGCGTGGCCCTGCTGTTCCTCGGCCTGGTGGCCTGGCTGGCGCGCGGGCTGGTACGTCCGCTGCGGCAGGTCACCGCCGCGTTGGTGGAGATCGGCGGAGGCGGTGGCGACCTGACCCGCCGCCTCGACGAGTCGCGCGCCGACGAGCTGGGCGACCTGGCGCGTGGTTTCAACCGCTTCCTGGAAAGCCAGCGCAGCCTGATCGGCGAGGTGCTGGCCACCAGTCAGCGCCTGCGCGGCTCGGTCGAGCAGGTCGCCCAGGTGGTGGAGAACACCGCCGGCCGCGCCGGTCGCCAGCGCGAGATGACCGACATGGTGGCCACCGCCGTGCACGAGATGGGCCTGACCGTGCAGGAGATCGCGCGCAACGCCAGCCAGGCCGCGCAAGCCTCGCAGAGCGCGCGCCACGAGGCGTTGCAGGCGCGCCAGGTGGTCGGCGACTCGATCGCCCATATCGAGCGGATGTCCGGCGAGATCGGCGATGCCTCGACGGCGGTCGGCGAGCTGGCCCGGGAAGTGGCCTCCATCGACCAGGTGCTGGCGGTGATCCATGGCATTTCCGAACAGACCAACCTGCTGGCGCTGAACGCCGCCATCGAGGCGGCGCGTGCCGGCGAGCTGGGTCGCGGCTTCGCGGTGGTCGCCGACGAGGTGCGCACCCTGGCCAGCCGCACCCAGGCGTCCACCGGAGAGATCCAGCGGATGATCGAACGGCTGAAGAGCGGAGCCGACAGCGCGGTCGGCTCGATGCAGGCGGGACAGGCGGCCACCGGCACCGGCGTCGAAGCCAGCCAGCGCACCGGCACCTCGCTGGGGGCGATCACCGAGCAGGTCGAGCGGATCAGCGACATGAACACCCAGGTGGCGGCGGCCACCGAAGAGCAGTCGTCGGTCACCGAGGAGATCAACCGCAATGTGCAGGGCATCGCTGACCTGGCCCACGCCACGTCCGCCGACACCGAGCGCTGCCAGGCCGACTGCCGGGCCCTGCGCGCGCTGGCCGACGACCTGGCGCGGCAGATGGGGAGCTTCCGGCTCTAGGCTTGCGGGGGCGACGTCGAGTTGCGGGCGCGGGGCTGTGCCAGGCCGCGTTTGCGGGGGGCGTCATTCAGCCCCGGCGGATCAGCCAGATGCCGCCGACGATCAGGAGCAGTCCGGCGATCTTGCCGAGGCTGATCGGCGCCTCGCGGAAGCCGGCCCAGCCGAAGTGGTCGAGCAGCACGGCCATGCCCAGTTGGCCGGCGATCACCAGCACCATGAACAGCAGGGCGCCGATCCGTGGCCCGGCGAAGGCGGCGGTGACGATGAAGAACACGCCGAGGAAGCCGCCGCACCACTGCCACCAGCTCACCCCGCGCAGCACGCCGAAACCTGGCATCTCGCGTTGCGCCAGCACCACCAGCAACAGGGCCAGGGTGCCGACGGTGAAGGAGATCAAGCCGGCGGCCAACACGCTGGTCAGGTGCTTGGCCAACTGGCCGTTGATCCCGGCCTGCAGCGGCAGGCAGGCGCCGGCGACGAGGGGAAGGGCGAGCAACCACCAGGCGGGGGCGGGCATGGACGGTCTCCAGGCAGAAAAAGGGGCGGCAATTATGCCGCCAGAAGCAGGCTTTTCCGTATACGAAATGCGGAGCATTTCACCGTAGGGTTGGTTGCAGCGCGTCGTCCACGCACCAGCTCGGTTGCCCGGCGCGCAGGCATACGCCGCCGACCCAGCGTTCCGGCGCCTGGCAGTCGAGCCAGTGGCGTTCGCCGGCCAGCACCTGGCGGCCCAGGTCGGTCAGGGACAGCGGGCGTTTCGCCCAGGGTAGCTGGGGCTGCTGCTCGATCAGCAGCGGCGTCGGCGCGTCGATCAGCGGGCGCAGCAGGGCGTGGAGCATCAGGTCGCCCAGCCAGGGCAGTGGCTCGTGGTGCTGCATCAGGTGGGCGAAGACCAGCCCGAAGGTCGGTTCGCCCAGTTCGGCGACGATTCGCAGGCTCAGCCGCTCGGTCAGCGACAGGCCGTCGCGCAGCCCCGGCAGCTCCCGCAACTGGCGGCGTAGCGCCGGGCCGAGCAGCGGCAGGGCGGGTGTCGGTGCATGGGCCAATGCCGCCCAGGCGCGCGGGTCGGCGCTGCTGTAGGCGGCCCAGGCGCAGCGGGCCAGGTCCAGAGCGTCTTCGCCCAGCGCCCGGCGTTGCGGCCACAACCAGGCGAGCAGGTCGGGCGCCAACTGGCCGATGCCGATGAACCGCTCGACACCCGGCACCCGGTCGATCCCGATCAGCTCCAGGCGCGCCGGCGGGCGCCGCAGGCCGGCCAGTATGCGGACCAGGAACAACTGGTCGTAGGCGTCCGCCTCGCACCACAGCACCACTCGCGGATACTCGTGCAGGCGCTCGATCAGGGCGTACTCGCGTCGTTCGTCGGCCAGTACCCGGGCGCGCTCCAGGTCGAAGCTGCGGGCGATGAAGTCGGCGCGCACGGCGAGGAAGTCGTCCAGCGGCAGGTCCGGCACCGGGCCCATCGCCAGCGGGTCGATGAAGGTCTGGAACTCGCCCTGGAAACCGGCCAGGCGCAGGCTGTGGGAAATGTCGTTGCCGCAGCGCAGGTGCAGGGTGCCGGCCTCGTCGTCGGCGACGAAGCCGGGATGGCGCGCGGCGAAGTCGATGGCGTCGATGTGGGTCTTGAGCCTGGGCCAACTGGCGAAGCCCAGTTGCCGGGCGATCAGGCATTGCGCGTCGGCCAGGCGCACGTCGTCCGGCCTGGCGGCGACGCCATGGGCGCGCATGGCCTGCCAGGCATCCGGGGCGTCGGCCTTGAGCCTACGCAGCAATTCCTTGGCGCGCTTGCGTTGCTGTTCGAGGTTGATGCGGCCATCGGTGCAGGCCGAGGCAAAGCGGGTGTGATCGGACATACGAGCCCCTCGTGCGTGGCCTGGTCCGCTGGGAGGCCGGGAGTCGTATGACGGAATCGGCGATGTGCAGCCTGGGCGCAGCCCTTTCCGCGGACGGGTGGCGTGGCGAACGCCGGTCCGCACTATAGCCCACTCGCACCCGTCTGGCACGGGGCCTGGCGGGGTCCGGCTGGCGCTGTGCCCTCGCTGGACTATCTTTAGAAAGGTTAAGACCCCGGCAACGTACCGGGATCACCGCCTGATTCAGGAGACGCACGATGGATATGAACCGTCGGCAATTCTTCAAGGTCTGCGCTGTGGGCCTTGGAGGATCGAGCCTGGCGGCACTGGGAGTGGCACCGCCCACTGCCTTCGCCGACCAGGTCCGCCACTTCAAGCTCGCGCGGACCATCGAGACGCGCAACACCTGCCCCTACTGCTCGGTCGGCTGCGGCCTGATCATGTACAGCCAGGGTGACGGGGCGAAGAACGTCGCGCAGAACATCATCCACATCGAAGGCGACGCCGACCACCCGGTGAACCGTGGCACCCTGTGCCCGAAGGGCGCCGGCCTGCTCGACTTCATCCACAGCCCGAACCGCCTGAAGTACCCCGAGGTGCGCGAGGCCGGCTCGAACGAGTGGAAACGCATCGGCTGGGACGAGGCGCTGGACCGCATCGCCAAGCTGATGAAGGAAGACCGCGACGCCAACTTCATCGAGAAGAACGACGCCGGCCAGACGGTGAACCGCTGGCTGAGCACCGGCTTCCTGGCGGCCTCGGCCTCGTCCAACGAAGCGGGTTACATCACCCACAAGGTGGTGCGTTCCTTCGGGATCCTGGGATTCGACAACCAAGCGCGTGTCTGACACGGCCCGACGGTGGCAAGTCTTGCCCCGACGTTTGGCCGAGGAGCCATGACCAACCACTGGGTCGACATCAAGAACGCCGATCTGATCCTGATCATGGGCGGCAACGCCGCCGAAGCGCACCCGTGCGGGTTCAAGTGGGTCACCGAAGCCAAGGCGCACAACAAGGCGCGGCTGATCGTGGTCGATCCGCGCTTCACCCGTTCCGCCTCGGTGGCGGACTTCTATGCGCCGATCCGCGCCGGGGCCGACATCGCCTTCCTCGGCGGCTTGATCAACTACCTGCTCGAGAACGACAAGATCCAGCACGAGTACGTGCGCAACTACACCGACGTCAGCTTCATCGTGAAGGCCGGCTACGACTTCGAGAACGGCCTGTTCAACGGCTACGACCAGGGCCGGCGCAGCTATCCGGACAAGTCGGACTGGGGCTACGAGCTGGATGAGGACGGCTACGCGCTGACCGACCCGACGCTCACCCACCCGCGCTGCGTGTTCAACCTGATGAAGCGGCACTACAGCCGCTACACCGCGGATATGGTGAGCAGCATCTGCGGCACGCCGAAGGACGCCATGCTCAAGGTCTGGGAAGCCATCGCCGAGACCTCGGCGCCGGGCAAGACCATGACCATCATGTACGCCCTCGGCTGGACCCAGCACTCGGTGGGTTCGCAGATGATCCGCACCGGGGCCATGGTGCAACTGCTGCTCGGCAACATCGGCATGCCCGGTGGCGGCATGAACGCCCTGCGCGGTCACTCCAACATCCAGGGCCTGACCGACCTCGGCCTGCTCTCCAACCTGCTGCCCGGCTACCTGACCCTGCCGGCGGACGGCGAGCAGGACTACGCCGCGTACATCGCCAAGCGCACCACCAAGCCGCTGCGTCCGGGGCAACTGTCCTACTGGCAGAACTACGAGAAGTTCCACGTCAGCCTGATGAAGACCTGGTACGGCAAGAACGCCACGGCGGAGAACAACTGGGGCTACGACTGGCTGCCCAAGCTGGACATCCCCGGCTACGACGTGCTCAAGGTCTTCGACATGATGTACGAGGGCAAGATCAACGGTTACTTCTGCCAGGGCTTCAACCCCATCGCCGCCTTCCCCAACAAGGCCAAGGTCGGTGCCGCCCTGGCCCGGCTCAAGTACCTGGTGATCATGGACCCGCTGGCCACCGACACCTCGGAGTTCTGGCACAACGCCGGCGACTTCAACGATGTCGACCCGGCGAACATCCAGACCACGGTGTTCCGCCTGCCCACCTCCTGCTTCGCCGAGGAGAACGGTTCGCTGGTCAACAGCGGCCGCTGGCTGCAATGGCACTGGAAAGGCGCCGAGCCGCCGGCCGAGGCGCGTACCGACATCGCCATCATGGCCGGTCTGTTCCAGCGCATGCGCGAGATGTACCGCAAGGACGGCGGTGCCTATGCGGAGCCGATCCTCAACCTCGACTGGCCCTACCTGCAACCGGAAGACCCGACGCCGGAAGAGCTGGCCCGCGAGTTCTCCGGCAAGGCCCTGGCCGACCTCACCGACCCGGCCACCGGCGCGCTGCTGGCCAAGGCTGGCGAACAACTGGCCGGTTTCGCCCAGTTGCGCGCCGACGGCAGCACCGCCAGTGGCTGCTGGATCTTCTGCGGCTCGTGGACGGCGCAGGGCAACCAGATGGCGCGGCGCGACAACGCCGACCCCTACGGCATGGGCCAGACCCTCGGCTGGGCCTGGGCGTGGCCGGCCAACCGGCGGATTCTCTACAACCGCGCTTCGGCCGACCCCAGCGGCAAGCCCTGGGACCCCGAGAAGAAACGCCTGGTGTGGTGGAACGGCAAGGCCTGGGCGGGGACCGACGTTCCCGACTTCAAGGCCGACTCGCCGCCGGAAGACGGCATGAGCCCGTTCATCATGAACCCGGAAGGGGTGGCGCGCTTCTTCGCCGTCGACAAGATGGCCGAGGGGCCGTTCCCCGAGCACTACGAACCGTTCGAGACGCCGATCGGCCGCAACCCGCTGCACCCGGACAACCCGCAGGCCACCTGCAACCCGGCGGCGCGGGTGTTCAAGGGCGACATGGACGTGTTCGGCAAGGCCGACGAGTTCCCCTACGTGGCCACCACCTACCGGCTCACCGAGCACTTCCACTACTGGACCAAGCACTGCCGCCTCAACGCGATCACCCAGCCGGAACAGTTCGTCGAGATCGGCGAGGCGCTGGCCAAGGAGCTGGGCATCGTCGCCGGCGAGCGGGTCAAGGTCGCTTCCAACCGTGGCTACATCAAGGCGGTGGCGGTGGTGACCAAGCGCATCATGCCGCTGACGGTGGACGGCAAGACCGTGCACCAGGTCGGCATCCCCATCCACTGGGGCTTCTCCGGCGTGGCGCGCAACGGCTACATCAGCAACACCCTGACTCCCTTCGTCGGCGACGGCAACACGCAGACACCGGAGTTCAAGTCGTTCCTGGTCAACGTGGAAAAGGCATGAGGTGAACCATGAGTAGCCAAGACATCACTGCCCGCTCCGCGACCACCACGCCGATGCCCTCGGTGCGCCGGGTCGACGAGGTGGCCAAGCTCATCGATGTGTCCAAGTGCATCGGCTGCAAGGCCTGCCAGGTCGCCTGCTCGGAATGGAACGAGCTGCGCGACGAAGTCGGCCAGAACCACGGCACCTACGACAGCCCGGCGGACCTCTCCGCGGAGTCGTGGACGCTGATGCGCTTCAGCGAGCACGAGACCGAGGCCGGCACCCTGGAGTGGCTGATCCGCAAGGACGGCTGCATGCACTGCGAGGAGCCCGGCTGCCTGGCGGCCTGTCCGAGCCCCGGGGCGATCGTCAAGTATGCCAACGGCATCGTCGACTTCAACCAGGACAAGTGCATCGGCTGCGGCTACTGCATTGCCGGTTGCCCGTTCGACATCCCGCGCATCTCGCAGAAGGACCACAAGGCCTACAAGTGCACGCTGTGTTCCGACCGCGTCTCGGTGGGCCTGGAGCCGGCCTGCGTGAAGACCTGCCCGACCGGCGCCATCGTGTTCGGCACCAAGGATGCGATGAAGCACCACGCCGAGGAGCGCATCGAGGACCTGAAGTCGCGCGGCTTCGACCAGGCCGGCCTGTACGACCCGCAAGGCGTCGGCGGCACCCACGTGATGTACGTGCTGCACCATGCCGACAAGCCGTCGCTGTATTCCGGCCTGCCGGACGAGCCGGCGATCAGCCCGATGGTCAGCCTGTGGAAGGGCGTCACCAAGCCGCTCGGCCTGCTCGGCATGGGCCTGGTCGCTCTGTTCGGCTTCTTCCACTACGTGCGGGTCGGCCGCAACGTGGTCGAGGAAGACGAGCACGGCCCCGACCCGGCGGTGCGCCAGGTCGATCCGTCGGTGCATGACTATGACCCGCGTGAGCCACGGCCGTAGCGGAGGTCGCATGCAGCGAAACCGTAGGGTGCGCCGTGCGCACCATTTACCGGGAGCCGGCATGGTGTATCGCCAGGGCACGCGCAAACACCCTCTCCCCTCGGGAGAGGGCTGGGGTGAGG
Organism: Zestomonas carbonaria; assembly: GCF_904061905.1. Classification (GTDB taxonomy): domain Bacteria; phylum Pseudomonadota; class Gammaproteobacteria; order Pseudomonadales; family Pseudomonadaceae; genus Aquipseudomonas; species Aquipseudomonas carbonaria. The sequence goes on along the minus strand of NZ_CAJFCI010000039.1, from coordinate 72,903 downwards.
GGCCGACCTCTCGTGAACCCCACAGCATCAGGAGTCCACGATGAACAAAGACATCCAGCGCTACACCGCCTCCGAGCGGAGCAACCACTGGGCGGTGGCCATCCTCTTCGTGCTCGCCGCGCTGTCCGGCCTGGCGCTGTTCCACCCGGCGCTGTTCTGGCTCAGCCACCTGTTCGGCGGCGGACCGTGGACGCGCATCCTGCACCCGTTCCTCGGCCTGGGCATGTTCCTGTTCTTCCTCTGGCTGGCCATGCGCTTCGCCCATCACAACTGGATCGAGCGCCGCGACCTGCAATGGCTCAAGCAGTGGCGCGACGTGGTCAACAACCGCGAGGAAAAGCTGCCGGAAGTCGGCCGCTACAACGCCGGCCAGAAACTGCTGTTCTGGGTCCTGCTGCTGAGCATGCTGGTGCTGCTGGTGACCGGCTTCATCATCTGGCGCCAGTACTTCAGCCACCTGTTCGGCATCGACATCATCCGCCTTGCCGCGCTGCTGCATGCCTTCGCCGCCTGGGTGCTGATCTGCAGCATCATCGTCCACATCTACGCCGGCTTCTGGGTCAAAGGCTCGATGGGCGCGATGCTCTCCGGCTGGGTCAGCCGTGGCTGGGCGCGCAAGCACCATGGCGGCTGGCTGAAGGACGTGAGCAAGGGACGCGAACCGTAGGTTTTTGGTTTCCCCAATACACAACGCAAGGAGTCCTGCGTGTCAGGCACCACCATTCTCGAACCCGGGCAGATCGAAGCCGCCGCCAACATCCCGCCCTTCATCCTGCTGCCGCCGGCCGACCTGTTCGCCCGCCGCGCCGAGCGCCTGCGGCAACTGGCCGAAGGGCATCCGCTGGGAGACTACCTGCGCCTGATCGCCAGGCTCTGCGATGCCCAGCAACGGCTGCTCGACACACCGCCGCGACTGCCGTCCCCGGACCCTGACGCGCTGGCGCGCAGCCTCGAGCACGGCATGCCGCCGCTGGCCTACGACGGACCCGTGCGCGAAGACGCCTGGCTGGGGCTGCTCGACCAACTGCTGGATGAGCTCGAACCCGGCGCCAGCCCGGCGGTGGCGGACGCCCTGGCCCGACTGCGGCAAGCCGATCCCGGCCAGCGCAAGGCCTGGGCCATCGCCCTGCTCAGCGGCCAGTTCGACCTGCTGCCGGCGGCGCTGGTGCCTTTCCTCGGCGCGGCCCTGCAAGTCGCCTTCAGCCACCTGCTCCTGGCCCTGCCGCAAGGGCTGCTGGTGGAGAGCGAGTCGCAGACCCTGTGCCCGGCCTGCGGTTCGCCGCCGGTGGCCGGGGTCATCCACCATCGCGGCAAGCACAACGGCCTGCGCTACCTGGCCTGCTCGCTGTGCTCCTGCCAATGGCACTACGTGCGGGTCAAATGCAGCTATTGCCAGGAGAGCAAGCAACTCGCCTACCTGTCGCTGGAGCGCGACGACCGCGCCGCCGAGCAGGCGCCGCTGCGCGCCGAGGCCTGCCCCAACTGCCAGGGCTATCTCAAGCAGTTCTACCGCGAGCACGCGCCAGAAGCCGAAGCACAGGCCGACGACCTGGCCAGTCTGGCGCTCGACCTGCTGCTGGCCGAAGAGGGCTACCTGCGCCGCGCGCCGAACCTGCTGCTGGCGCCCGGTGGAGAAGACTGAAGCGCCATTGCCTACACTGACAAACGGTCCATCGTCGCGAGGTTCGTGCCTTGACCGCCATTCGCTTGCCCTCCATCGACCGCCTGCTGCGCAGCCCGGCCTGCCAGCCCTTGCAACAGCGCTACGGCCGCGAGGCCCTGCTGAAAACCCTGCGCGACCTGCTCGACGAACTGCGCGAGCCGGTGCGTCACGGCCAGCTCGCCGAGGTCGAGCTGAGCGACGCGGTGCTCGCCGGTCGCGCCGGCGAACGCCTGGCCGCCCACCACGCCAGCCGGGTGCGGCGGGTCTTCAACCTCACCGGCACGGTGCTGCACACCAACCTCGGCCGCGCGCTGCTGCCGGACGAAGCCATCGAGGCGATCACCCTGGCCGCGCGCTATCCGTTGAACCTGGAGTTCGACCTGGCCAGCGGCAAGCGCGGCGACCGCGACGACCTGATCACCGGCCTGATCCGCGAGCTGACCGGCGCCGAGGCGGTCACCGTGGTCAACAACAACGCTGCCGCCGTGCTGCTGGCGCTCAACAGCCTGGGCGCGCGCAAGGAAGGCGTCATCTCGCGCGGCGAACTGATCGAGATCGGCGGCGCCTTCCGCATTCCCGACATCATGGCCCGCGCCGGCGTGAAACTGGTCGAGGTGGGCACCACCAACCGCACCCACGCCAAGGATTACGAAGCCGCCATCGGCCCGCGCACCGGCCTGCTGATGCGCGTGCACACCAGCAACTACAGCGTGCAGGGCTTCACCGCCAGCGTGGCGACCCGCGACCTGGCCGGCATCGCCCATGCCCACGGCCTGCCGCTGCTGGAAGACCTCGGCAGCGGCACCCTGGTCGACCTCACCCGCTGGGGCCTGCCCAAGGAACCGACCGTGCAGGAAGCCCTGGCCGACGGCGCCGACATCGTCACCTTCAGCGGCGACAAGCTGCTCGGCGGTCCGCAGGCAGGGCTGATCCTCGGTAGCAAGGAGCTGATCGCCAGGATCAAGAAGAACCCGCTCAAGCGCGCCCTGCGTGTCGACAAGCTGACCCTGGCGGCGCTGGAAGCGGTGCTCAACCTCTACCGCGACCCCGACCGGCTGGCCGAGCGGCTGACCACCCTGCGCCTGCTCAGCCGTCCGCAGGCGGACATCCGCGCCCAGGCCGAGCGCCTTGCTCCACTGCTGGCCGCACAACTCGGCGAGGGCTGGCAGGTCGGCGCCGAGAACGCCCTGGGCATGATCGGCAGCGGCGCCCAGCCGGTGGCACGCCTGCCCAGCGCCGCGCTCTGCATTCGTCCGTTGCAACCCAGGCGGTTGCGGGGCAGGGCGCTGCGACAACTGGAAGAATGCCTGCGCACCCTGCCGATCCCGGTGCTCGGTCGCCTCGACGACGACGCCTTGTGGCTCGACCTGCGCCAGCTCGACGACGAGCCGGCGTTCCTTGCCCAGTTGCCGCTGCTGACGGAGGCCGGGATTTGATCGTCGGCACCGCTGGGCACATCGACCACGGCAAGACCGCGCTGCTGCGCGCATTCACCGGCATCGAGGGCGACCGCCGCCCGGCCGAGCGGGCGCGTGGCATCACCATCGACCTCGGCTACCTCTACGCCGACCTCGGCGATGGCCAGCTCACCGGCTTCATCGACGTACCCGGCCACGAGCGCTTCGTCCACAACATGCTGGCCGGCGCCTGCGGCATCGACCTGGTGCTGCTGGTGGTGGCCGCCGACGACGGTGTGATGCCGCAGACCCGCGAGCACCTGGCGATCGTCGAACTGCTCGGCATCCCGCGCGCGCTGGTGGCGCTGAGCAAATGCGACCGCGCCACGCCGCAGCGGGTGGACGAAGTGCGCGAACAGATCGCCGCGCTGCTGGCCAACGGACCGCTGGCCGGGGCGCCGATCCACCCGCTGTCGAGCCTGACGGGCGAGGGGGTCGATGCCCTGCGCGCGGCGTTGCTGGAAGAAGCGTGGGTACTGGAGGCCCGGAGTGCCGAAGGGCATTTTCGCCTGGCGGTGGATCGCGCCTTCAGCGTTTCCGGCGCCGGCGTGGTGGCCACCGGGACCGCTTTCGCCGGCGAGGTGCGGATCGGCGACGAACTGCTGCTCAGCCCCTCCGGCCAACGGGTGCGGGTGCGTGGCCTGCACGCGCAGAACCGCGTCGCCGAGACCGCCCGGGCCGGCCAGCGGGTGGCGCTGAACATCGCCGGCGAACGCCTGTCGGTGGAGCGCATCCGGCGCGGCGACTGGCTGCTGGCGCCGGTACTGCACGCACCGACCACGCGCCTCGACATCGACCTGCACCTGCTGCCGGGCGAAGCGCGCGAACTGGCGCACTGGACGCCCGTGCACGTCCACCTCGGCGCCCAGGACGTCACCGCCCGCGTCGCCTTGCTCGAAGGCGAGCGCCTGGCGCCGGGCGAGCGCGGCTTCGCCCAACTGCTGCTCAACGCCCCGGCCCACGCGGTGCACGGCGATCGACTGGTGCTGCGCGACCAGTCGGCGCAACGCACCCTGGGCGGCGGCCGGGTGCTCGACCCCTTCGCCCCGGCCAGGGATCGGCGCAGCCCGACGCGCCTGACGCAACTGGCGGCCCTGCGCGAGTCCAGCCTGGAAGCGGCGCTGCCGGTGCTGCTGGAAACCGCCACCAACGGTCTCGATCCGAACGTGCTGGAGCGCCAGTTCAACCGTGCGCCGAGCACCTGGCGACTGCCGGAAGGCGTCCTCGAAATCACCACCCGCCTGGGGGCACGGCTATTCGCCACGGAACGCTGGGAAGCCCTGGGAACCGAGTTGCTGGCGGCACTGGCGCGTTTCCACACCGAACAGCCCGACGAACTCGGCCCCGACCGCGACCGCCTGCGCCGCTACGCCCTGCCGCAACTGGAGCGGCCGGTGTTCATCGCCCTGCTGGAACAGGCGCTGGCCGCCGGCGACATCCAGGCCAGCGGCCCCTGGCTGCACCTGCCCGACCACCAGGTACAACTCAACGCCGCCGACGAAGCATTGAGGACGCGCCTCTGGCCGCTACTGGAAGCCGGCGCCTTCGACCCACCCTGGGTCCGCGACCTGGCCCGCGAGTTGAAGGCCGACGAAGCCGCCGTGCGACTGCTGCTACGCAAACTGGCGCGCCTCGGCCTGCTGCACCAGGTGGTCAAGGACCTGTTCTACCCGGATGCGACCATCCGCCAATTGGCCGCGCAGGTCCTGCGATTGCAGGATGAGGAAGGCGTCATCCGCACCGCCGCTTTCCGCGACCGCATCGCCATCGGCCGCAAGCGCGGCATCCAGATACTCGAATATTTCGACCGCATCGGCTTTACTCGCCGACACGGCAACGAACGCAAGGTCAGGACCGACTCGGCGCTGGCGATGATGAACCCCGGCGATCCCTGACCGGACAACGAACACGGAAGGCAATCACGCCCGGTGGCGTGGCCGGGCTTCAAACCCGGTGGGGGACGGCAGCCGTTCCTGGGTGAGTTCGACTCTCACTGCCTTCCGCCAATCCCTGTAGGAGCCAGCTTGCTGGCGATGCCGTTGCGTTGCCAATGATCGCCAGCAAGCTGGCTCCTACAACCTCATCGTCTTACCGCACCGGAAAGTCGAAATAGCTGTCGGGATAAGGCTCGTTCTCCAGCGTGTAGTGCCACCACTCTTCCGCATAGGGCCTGAAGCCGTGCCGGATCATCAAGTTTCTCAGGCGTTCGCGGTTGCGGGCCTGTTGCGGGGTGATCAGCGGGGTGTCGTGGTGGGAGATGGGGCCGAAGAAGTCGAAGGGGCTGCCCATGTCCAGTTCCTGGCCTGTCCCGGCGTCGGCCAGGGTGAGGTCGACGGTGCTGCCGCGTGAGTGGCCGGAGCGTTCCGCGATGTAGCCGAGGCGGAACAAGTCCTGTTTCTCCAGGTCGGGGTAGAAGCGGTCTTTCATCCGGGTGTCGTGCGGGTCGGCGGCCCAGCGTTTGAAGTGTTCCACCGCGAGTTGCGGGCGGTAGCCGTCGAAGATCTTCAGGCGCAGGCTTTCTGTCTCCAGTTCCTGTTCGGCCGCCGCCAGGGCGCTCGCGGCTTCGCGGCTGAGCAGTACCCGGCCGGCTTCGTAGCCGTCGATGCGGGTGCCGACGAAGTTGTCGCCGTTGTAGTAGCGCACGTCGTAGGTAGCCGAGCGCAGCATCTGGTCGAGGTGGACGAAGCCGTCCGGGCGTTGCGTCGCACAGGCGGCCAGCAGGAGGAGCAGGGCGAGGAGGAGTGCGAAGGTCTGGGGCTTTTTCATCTTCATCCTGCCCTCCCGGTTCGCTTCTGTGAGTGAGGGAGCGATTCGGTGCACGCGGCGCACCCTACGAGAGCGCCTGCACTCCTTGGTTTTCCGGGTCGAAGCCGTCCAGGCGCATGCGTTCGGCGAAAGCGGCCAGCGCGGCCTCGCCGCTGAGGAGTTCGTGGCGTGCCGACGGCCAGTCGTCCGGTTGCAGGCGGACCATCCAGCCTTCGCCGTAGCAGTCCTGGTTGATCAGCGCCGGGCGGCGCACCACGGCTTCGTTGCTGGCCAGCAGCGTGCCGGATAGCGGGCTGCGCGCCGAGGCGGCGGCCTTGGCGAATTCGACCACGCCGAAGCCGCGGTCCTTGTCGATGTGCCAGCCGTCGCGCTTGGGGGTGAAGGCGAAGATCTGCCCGTAGATCGCGCAGCCGTAGGCACTCAGGCCGATCACCACGGTGTCGCCGTCTTCGCGCAGCCATAGGTTGTAGTCCGGCGCGTAGAGCAGGTGGTCGGGGAACTCCAGGCCGTGCAGTTTCATAGGCTCAGTACCCGGTCGTATTCGAGGATCATTTGCGCCAGTTCGCCGCCGCTGCTGATGTCGTCGAGTTCGTCGATCAGCGCCTGCTCGTCGATCTCCAGCCCCGGCGCGCGGCACATCAGCAGGCGTGCGCCGGCCAGCTTGGCTTGCCGGATGAAGTGCAGCAGCGGTTCTCCGCCCTCGGCGGCGCGCAGGTTTTCCGCCACTTCGCGGCGGGCCAGTTGGGCGCCTTCGCCGCTGAGGAACAGGGTCACCTCGGCGTCCATGCAGGCCAGCAGGGTGGCAGTGTGGAAGGGGGCGGCGCAGCGTGCCGGGGTGCTCGGCCCGCTGTTGACGAGGATCAGCACGCGTTGCGGTTCACTCAAGGTACTTCTCCAGTTGCACCAGGGCGACCCGGCCGCCCCGCGGATCGCGGCGCTCGACGATGGCCTGCGGCCGGTAGCCCAGCGCAGTGTAGAGCAGCAGCCCGGCGGCGTTGGCGTTGAAGCAGGAGATGCGCATCGACTGCGCCTTGAAGTGCTGGCGGGCGAGTTGTTCCATCACCCCGACCAGGTACTGCGCCACGCCGTGTCCGCGCGCCCAGGGCGCCACCATCATGTTACCGAGGGCGCAGCTTTCGCCGTGCTGCCACTGGTAGAAGTTGGCGAAGCCGGCGACCCGCCCGTCGAGCAGCGCCACCATGCTGTCGCGGCGTTCGGCCATGACGGCGGCGAGCTGGCCGACGGTCAGCGGCCAGGCCGCCTTGGGGTAGGCGAAGAACAGTTCGTCCGGGTCTTGCACGAAGGTGACGACTTCGCCGAGGTCGGCGGCGTTGGCTGGACGATGGCTGAGGTACTGCGACGGCATGGCGATGGCTTCCTGAAGAGACGCTTCAGTGTGGCGGATACTGTGATAGCACTTTGCTTACTGTTTCACGGATCGCCGTTTCGCGCTCCTGCGGGCTCGGCGGGGCGCTGCGCATGACCTGTTCGCCGCTGCCGCGCCAGACCAGCTTGCCGTCCTTGCTGTCGTAGAGGTCGATCTGCAGGGTGGCGATCTTGTAGGTAACGTTGCGGGTCTCGGTGACCATCGGGCCGCCCCAGTAGCCGCCCCTTCCCCAATAGCCGCCCCAGTAGTTGCCGTAGCTGGTGCTGACCAGGTCCTGCTGCTGTTCGACGATCAGCGCGGCCTGCACTTGCAGGTCGCCCTGGCTGCCGGCCGGCGCGGGACGCAGGCCGCGTTGTTCGAGTTGCTGGTCGGTGGCTTCGCGGATGCGCTGTTCGGTGAGGTCGCTCTTGATGCGCGGATCGTTCGGGGTGTAGAGCAGGATGGGTTGTTTCCAGCTCCAGCTACGGTAGCTGGCGAAGTCCCTGCTGCGGTCGTAGTCGCGGCTCAGTTCGATGCTTTCGCAGGCCGTCAGGAGGAGCAGGGCAGGCAGTAAAAGGAAACGTAGTGACATGGTGGAATCTCCGGTGCTAGAGCTTTTAGCGAAGCCCAAGCGGCAGCCGCCGGCAAGTTCCGGCGGCGCCGTGGCTCAGTTGGGCGGGAACTGGTCGAGCGCGTTTCGGGTCGCCTGGCGCAACGCTTCCCTGCCGTCGGCATAGGCTTCGCCGCTGCCGCTCCACACCGGCTGGCCGCTGCCGGCGTCGAACAGGTCGATGCGCAGCACCAGTACCTCGCGCTGGTAGGTGCGCACGATGGGAACCCGGCCGTACAGGCCATAGTGGTCGCGCCAGTAGGGGTAGTGGCCATACCCGTACGAGACGCCGACGTCGTCGTAGGCCTGGTACATGCGCTGTTCGATGCGCACGTTGGCACGGGCTTGCAGGTCGGCGGGCTTGCCTGGCTGGGCTTGGCGCAGGCCGCGTTGTTCGAAGCCGCTGCCGAGGATCTGCTGCATCTGCTCGGCGCTCAGCGAGCCGGTCGCGTTCGGCGGCGCCAGCCAGCTCCAGGTGCGGTAGCGGGCGAAGTCCAGCGGTGCAGCGGGGTAGGCGCTGAGGTCGATGGCATCGGCCGCGTGCGCGGGCGCCGGGGGCATCGGCGCGGAGTCGGCACTGTAGGGGTTGGGGCTCTGGCAGGCCAGAAGCCCCAAGCAGAGCGGCAAGAGGACGAGCGAACGTTTCATGACGACCCTCCTACAGCGGTCGGCAGACCCAGTGCAGGTAGCGACCGAGACCGGCGAAGGCCGGGTGGCGACGATAGGCCAGTTCCATTTCCAGCAGGTCGACGAGTTCGGCCTTGGCCTGGAACTCGACGGGCATGTAGTCGTGGAACACGCGGACACCGCTACTGCTTTCGACCTCCCAGTGCCCATCGAGTTGCGTCGCCAGCTCGCGCGGATCGAGCGGCCGCTGCGGGGTCAGGCTCTGTTTCTCGCCGGCGAACTGCTGTTTGCGCAGCTTGCGGAAGTGGCCCTTGAGCAGGTTGCGGTAGACCAGGGCGTCCTTGTTGTAGAAGGCCAGCGACAGCCGGCCTTCGGGCGCGGTGAGCTGGTGCAGCACCGGCAGGATGGCGTGCGGATCGGCCAGCCATTCCAGCACCGCATGGCAGAGCACCAGGTCGTAGGGTTCGGTGAGCTGGCCGAGCAGGTCCTGCCAGGGCGCCTGGATGAACGTGGCGGCCTGGCCGGCGGCGGCGAAGCGTTCTCGGGCGCCTTCGATCATCGGCTCGGCCGGTTCGGCGAGGGTCACCTGGTGGCCGCGCTGGGCCAGCCACAGCGCCATGTGGCCGAGCCCGGCGCCGACGTCCAGCACGCGCAGCGGCCGGTCCGGCAGCGCTTCGGAGAGGTCGGCCTGCAACACGGCGAGGCGGATCGCGCCCTTGGCGCCGCCGTAGATCTTCTCGGCGAAGCGTGTCGCCAGTTCGTCGAAATGGCGGTCGGTCATGTCGCGAACCGCCGTTCGTTGTCGGCCAGCTTGGCGCGCACCGCCTGTTCCATGTCGATGCCCAGCTCGGCGCACATCAGCAGCAGGTAGAGGACGATATCGCCGACTTCCTGGCCGGCGTGCTCGAGCTGTTCGGCGGACAGCCGGCGCGATTCGTCCTCGCCCAGCCACTGGAAGATTTCCACCAGTTCGGCCATTTCCACGCTGGCGGCCATGGCCAGGTTCTTCGGGCTGTGGAAGCGGCGCCAGTCGTTGCGGTCGCGGATCGCGTGCAGGCGTTGGGTCAGTTCGTCGAGGTTCATGCGGCTCTCCTTCAGCCGCATAGCTTCGGCCTGTCGCGTTCGGCAGGCAAGCGTTGGCGGGTTTTGGGTTCCCCGCGAACACGGGGATCCAGTCCGTAGGATGGGTGACAACCCATCACATCGAGGACGATGGGTTGTCACCCATCTGACAGCGGCCGCCAGCTTCCGCTCATGTGCAGCAGGTTTTCCGCGCCTTCGAGCTGGAACTGCCCGCTTTCGCCCGGCGCGCTGGCGAGCAGGCCGACGTGGCTGGGAAGCAGCACCGGCTTCTGGAAGCGCACTTCGACTTCGTAGCCGGCCTGCGGCAGGCGCCCGGCGAGGGCGCCCAGGGCGCGGCCCTTGCTCCACAGGCCGTGGGCGATGGCGCGCGGGAAACCGAACAGGCGGGCGGAGAGGGCGCTGAGGTGGATCGGGTTGTAGTCGCCGGAGACCCGCGCGTAGCGCCGGCCGATGTCCGCCGGTGCCGACCAGTCGGCCAGCGGCGCCAGCTCCAGCGGCGCGGGCGTCTCGGGTTCGGCCGGCGTGCCGTCCAGGCGCACGGCGCGGCAGAGCAGGCGGCTGTCGCCTTCCCAGAGCGGGCCAAGCTGGTCCTCCAGGCTGGTGATCAGGCTGAACACCGCACCCTTCGCGTGCGGTTGCAGGTCCGCCAGGCGCACGCCGACCTGGAACGGCCCCAGCCCGCCGAGCGGGCGCAGCACGCGGACGCGGTTCTCCAGGTGGACCAGGCCGAGCAGCGGGAAGGGGAAGCGCTTGTCGGTGAGCAGGCGCATTTGCAGCGGGAAGGCCAGCAGGTGCGGATAGGCCGGCGGCAGGCAGCCGTCGTCGCTGGCCGCGCAGAGTTGCCGGTAGCGCGCGAGGTGGCCGGGATCGACCGTGAGCTGGCTGCGCAGGCCGAGGTCCGGCAGGCTCCTGCCGGTCACCTTGCGGCGCAGCGCGGCCTTCAGGAACAGGCCGGGCAGGGCGGGAGGGGCGGGCAGGTCTTGCCAGTCGATGGCCATGCGGATATCTCCTCGATGCGAATGGCAGCAGCTTAGCCGGCTGGCCCGCGTGTGCATTGGCAGTCTGGCGGCCGCCGCTGGCGACCCGGTCAATCGGTTGAGTCGCGGGCTCAAAACTGCCTAAGATGACGCCGCCTCACGAACAACAAGAACCTCACCGACGATGATGCGTGATCTGACCGACGATGTGGCGCTGATGCGCCCGGTGATCGACGCCTTGCGCGCGAGCGGCACCGACCCGGACCGGGTTCTGGGACGTGTCGGCCTGGCGCCGGGCGGCCTGCCGGCCGGGCGTTTCCCCCATGCCGCCCAGACCCAGTTCTGGAAGGCGGCTGCCGAGGAGTGCGGCGAAGAGCATGTCGGCCTGCACCTGGCCGGTCATCTGCCGGCCTTCCACGGCCTGTTGCTGGAATACCTGTTCCTCTCCAGCGAAACCTTCGGCGCCGGCCTCCAGCACTCGCTGCGCTACGTGCGCCTGCTGTCCGACACCCTCAGCGCGCGCCTGGAGGTGAACGGCGAGGAGGCGGTGCTTTCCCTCGGCATGCAGCTCGGCAGCAGCCGGCATTTCCCGGAGATGCTGGCCGGCGCGGTGATCCGCCTGTTCGGTGCGCTCACCGACCAGGAATTCAGGCCGCGCCTGGTGCAGCTCATGCACACCGAGGGCGCACCGCCGGAGCGCTACCGGGCGGTCTACGGCTGCCCCGCCGAGCTGGGCGCCGATCGCTATGCCCTGTCGTTCGATGCCGCCGTGCTAGCCAAGCCTTCGCGCCACGCGGCGCCGGAGCTGCTGCGTATCCACGAGTCGCTGGCCCGTCGCCAGTTGGCCGAGGTGGAGCGCCTGGACCTGGTGCGCCAGGTCCGCGAACTGATCGCCGAACTGCTGGTGAACGGTGGCGCGACCCTGGAGCAGGTCGCCAGCCGCCTCGACATGCCGCCGCGCCGCCTGCGCGAGCGGCTGGCGATGGCCGGGGTGCGTTTCAACGACCTGATCACCGATTACCGCTGCCGGCTGGCCAAGGAACTGTTGCTGAAGACCGACGAGCGTATCGAGGTGATCGTCGAGCGCACCGGTTTCTCCGAGCCGAGCACGTTCTACAGGGCCTTCAAGCGCTGGGTCGGCGAGACGCCGGTGGAGTTCCGGCGGCGTGGCAAGGCCGAGGCGTCGAGAACCGTCGACTCGGACTGTTCCTTGTAGGAAGGACTTCCTGTTCTTTTTCTGGGGCCCAGGGGGGCTGGGTCCCCGCGTTCGCGGGGATCCAATAAACCACCCCACCTCAATACGCATAGCGCTGGAACGCCTCGGGCAGCGCCCACAGCGAGAAACCGCCGAGCAGCGCCAGGCAGGCCGGCAGCACCAGCCACCAGATGCGCGGCGCCAGGGCCGCCAGCGGCGTGCGCCACTGCGCGATGCTCAGGCTGGCGGCGCACATGCCGGCGGCCAGCAGGGAGCCGGCGATGATGTCGGTGGGCCAGTGCACGCCGAGGTAGACCCGCGACAGGGCGATCGCCAGCGCCGGCAGGCAGGCCAGCAGCAGCCAGGTCAGCCGCCAGCGCACCGGCTGCTCGCGGCTGGCGAGAATCCCCAGCACCAGGAAGAAGGCAAAGGCCGCCGAGCTGTGGCCGCTGGGCAGGCTGAAGCTGTCCAGCGGTTGCAGCAGCACGTCCGGGCGGCTGCGGGCGAACAGCGCCTTGAGCAGGCCGTTGGCCAGCGCGGTGCCGAGCAGCGCGCCGATGGCGAACAGGGCGGCGCGCCATTGCCGGGTGAACAGCAGCAGGCCGCAGAGCAGGGCGCCGGCCACCACCTGGGTGCTCATGTCGCCGAGGCGGGTGAGCAGCACCATGTAGTGGTCGAGGATGGGGTTGCGCTGTTCCTGGACCAGCGTCAGCAGGCCCTGGTCCAGCTCCTGCAAGTACGGCCAGCCGACCAGCAGGGCGATTAGCGCCAGCAGGCAGAGCCCGGCGCTCATCGGTGTTACCCAGCGGTGTTCGCTCATGCTGGCGTGGGCGATCAGGCCGACGACCAGGGCCAGGCCGCCGACCACCAGCGCCGCGTCGCTCCAGAAGCCGGGCGGCAGCGGCAGGCGCATGGCCGCGCCGGTGGTCCAGCCGGGCAGCAGGTAGGCCACCGACCAGCCGGCGGCGGCGATCAGGCTGACCCCGATGAAGCGCCCGAGCGGCATGTCGAGCATGCCGGCGACCATCGGCAGCATCGGCCGCAGCGGGCCGATGAAACGCCCGACCAGCAGGCTGATCACCCCGTAGCGGTGGAAATACAGTTCGGCGCCGGACAGCCATTCCGGGTGCTGGCGCAGGCCCGGCAGCCGGCGGATGTTCTGGTGGAAGCGCCGGCCCAGGGCGTAGGAGATCGCATCGCCGAGCAGGCCGCCGAGGTAGGCGAGCAGCAGTGTCTCCCACAGTTCCAGGGCGCCGCTGCCGGCGAGTACGCCGATGGCGAACAGTAGCACGGTGCCGGGCACGATGATGCCGGCGATCGCCAGGCACTCGATGCAGGCCACCAGGAACAGCACCAGGCCCAGCCACTGCGGCTGCGCGGCGAGCCAGCCGGTCAGGCCGTCGAGCCATTCGCTCATCGATCAGCTTCCTTTCGAGTCGTTCAGCAGATGGTAGTCGCGACCTTCGATCTGGCCACGGCGCAGCGGGTTGCGGGTGCAGTGACGGGCATAGGCGGCGTCGACGAAGCGGTACAGCAGGTGCTCGTCGCGGCCATGGGGGATACCCAGGCGGGTGGTCTGGATCACCTGCGCGGGGCGTTCGCCGACGTCCTCGACGAACAGCCGCTCCGGGTCGAAACGTTGTGCGTCCCAGTCCGGCACCTTCAGGCCGAGGCTGCGGCACAGCAGGGTCTGCCCGGCGCACAGCTTCTCGGGCGGGCGCGGGTTGCCGCGCGCATCGGGGTTGAGGCGCTGCATCAGCGCGAGGCTGTCGGCATCGGAATGCGCGTCGACGAAGGGATGCCCGGACTTGATCAGCACCGCGTTGCCGGGGCCGTGGGCGCTGAAGTTCAGCGAGTCGCCGCCGCGCGCGTAGTACATATAGATGTGGCCGCCGTCCGCGAACAGCGCGCGGCGCTTCTCGGTGTAGCCGAGCGAGGCGTGGCTGCCCTTGTCCTCCAGGTAATAGGCCTCGGTCTCGATGATCCGCGCTGCCAGCCACAGGCCCTCGATACGGTGGCGGATCACCTTGCCGAGCAGCGCGCGGGCGACGGTCTGCGCATCGCGGTCGAAGAAGCCGTCGGGCAGGGCGCGGCCATTGGGCCAGGACGGGGAGGCGGTGGTGGACAAACCAAGGTTGGGATCGGCGAGCATGGGCTGTCAGGGGGATTCGGTAGGGCTTAGGCTGGGTGCGATGATAACAACAAGAGCTGTGACCATGTCTCCACGTGCCCGTACCGACAGCGTCCACATCAGCCCCAGCGCGCACTACACCGGCTATGTCTGGTATCGCCACGAACTCTCCGAACCGGCCTTCGCCACAGGCTTCGGGCGCTTTGCCCACACCCTGCTGACGCCGCTGACCTGGGGCGTGCGCGAGCTGTCCGGGCTGGATCTGGAAAACATCCTGTTACAGCGTCACCTGCTGCTCGATGCGCGGCTGGGCGAGGCCATCGAGCAGGGCGGCGTGCGCCAGGTGGTGGAGATCGCCTGCGGCCTGTCGCCGCGCGGCCGGCGTTTCTGCCAGCGCTACCCGCGGTTGCGCTACCTGGAGGCCGACCTGCCGGCGATGGCCGCGCGCAAGCGCCTGTTGCTGCACGGCGAGGGCTGGCTGGACAGCCGCCACCGGGTGCGCGACGTGGATATCCTCGCCGAGCAGGGCGAACTGAGCCTGGCATCGTTGTTCGCGGAGCTGGATCGCAGCGAGCCGGTACTGGTGATCACCGAGGGGCTGGTCAACTACTTCCCGCTGGCCGCGCTGGAGGGCTTCTGGACGCGCCTGGCCGCGCAACTGGCGGGTTTTCCACAGGGCATCTACCTCACCGAGCTCTATCCCGACCTGCGCGAACATCCGCGCTACCGCCAGTTGCGCTGGGGGATCGACGTGGTCGGCCGGCTGACCCGTGGCGGCTACTGGCTGCACTACCGCGACGAGCTCGAGATCGTCGCGGCCTTTCGTAAATGCGGTTTCGCCCAGGTCGAGGTGCACGATCCCGACCGCATCGATATCGAACTGCCCAGGCTGAACATGCCCAGCATGTTGCGGGTGATCGAGGCGCGGGCTGCGTAGATATGGCTTTGCTGGTCGGTGGTGGCGTAGAGGGAAAGCGCGTTCCCTCACCCCAGCCCTCTCCCAAGGGGAGAGGGGGCCGTTCGGTGTCGGAATCATGCACCGTGCTTACCGACAACTCGGGCTGACTCCCTCTCCCTTCGGGAGAGGGCTGGGGTGAGGGGCGGACCCAATCCCCATGGCAGGGAGCGATGGGTTTCACCCATCCTACGCGCTACGCACAGGCCGCGGCCGGTAGCTCCGTGGCGCCGACCAGTTCGGCCAGCGCCGCGCTGGCCTGGGCGTCGATGTGCGTGAACACGCAGGCCAGGCCGCTGGCATCCTGGCGTAGCGGCAGCAGGGGCTGCGGCGGCAGGTCGTCGGGGACCAGCAGCCAGTTGCGCGACGGCAGGCCCACAGGCAGTTCGCCATTCAGCAGGCAGCCGAAGAAGCCCAGTTCGGCAATCTCAACCGGCCACTCGCCACCCTCGATATGACGCAGGCGGGCGCGGCGGTTGCGGGGCGGGTGGCGCGGTTCCTGGCGGCGTTCCAGGTGGGCCAGTTGGCTGCGCGCCAGGCGCGTGCTGCCCGGGCTGGCGAGCGGCGGCTCGGCGCCGCGCAGGAACGGCAGGTACTGCGCGGCACAGGCGGCGCGGCGTTCGAACTGGGCGAGGTGGTCGGCGCCATGGATCAGCACGCAATCGGCCGAGGCGCAGGCGGCGGCGAACTGCGCGTGCTCCCAGGGCTGGGTGAAGTGGTCGTGTTCGCCGGCCAGCACCAGGGTCGGGCAATCCGGATGCCGGGCGAAGCCGGAGAAGGCCAGCAGGCGCCGGCTGTTCTGCCGGTAGCGTTCGATCTCGTCCGCGCCGAGGCGCTGCAACTGGCGCAGCAGGGCCTTGCGGAACACCGGGGATACGCCGGTCTCGTCCAGGCGCAGCGGGTTGATCAGGCCGGTCAGCGCGCCCTGGGCGAACTCGCCCAGCCGGCCTTCGTCCAGCAGCACCAGGCTTTCCTCCAGCAGGCGCCGCGCGCCGGGACGACCGAAGGCGGTGATCCCGGCCAGCAGCAGGCGCGCGCAGTGGCGGGGGTGGCGGGAGGCGAACAGCGCGGCCAGCGCCGAGCCGTAGGACAGGCCGATGGGTAGCAGCGGCGGCAGGCCCAGTTCCTCGGCGAAGGCGGCGATCAGGTCGGCGAGGTCTTCCAGGCACAGCTCCGGCGCCAGTTGCAGGTTGCAGCCCTGGCTGGGCAGGTCGAGGAGGATCACCGGGTGGTCGGCGAGCAGTTCCTGCACTTCGCCGGCGAACGAACGAAAGCACTGGAACGCGCCGCCGAGCAGCAATACCGGCGAGCGGCGGTCGTCGGCGCGGCTGGAGAACGCCAGGTAACGCAGTTGCCAGGGGCCGAGGTCGAGCGTGGCGGGGTCGTCCACCAGCAGGCTGGCGCAGTAGTCGGTACGGTAACGCATGGCGGTGCTCCGGCTGTTGTTCTTGTCGTTCGGCAAACTGCGCCGGCGGTGGGGCTGTATGGAAGGTAAACAGCGGGCCGGTTTTTGTTTACCCAACCTTCGGGCGGCACGGCCGGCCGGGTGTCACCGTCTCGCCGGGGCGGGGGCCGGGCGGGCGCCTCGACCGTTACCGGCGTGCGGCCTGGAACGCGCCGTCTACCATCCGCCCGACGCTGCTGGGCGCGGGGCGGCGGGGTCGCTATAATCAGCAACTTTTCCCAACTGCCAGACCACCGAGACCATGACCGAGTCCGTGCTCGACTACATGACCCGCCTGGGCCGCGCCGCGCGCGAGGCCTCGCGGGTGCTCGCGCGTGCCAGCACCGCGCAGAAGAACCGCGCCCTGCACGCCGCCGCCGATGCCCTCGACGCCGCCCGCGTCGAGCTGACCGCCGCCAACGAGAAAGACCTGGCCGCAGGTCGCGAAAGCGGTCTGGAGCCGGCGCTGCTGGATCGCCTGGCGCTGACTCCCGCGCGCATCGACGGGATGATCGAGGGCCTGCGCCAGGTCGCCACGCTGTCCGACCCGGTCGGCGCCATTCGCGACATGAGCTATCGGCCGTCGGGTATCCAGGTCGGCAAGATGCGCGTGCCGCTGGGGGTGATAGGCATCATCTACGAGTCGCGCCCGAACGTGACCATCGATGCCGCCAGCCTGTGCCTGAAGTCCGGCAACGCCACCATCCTGCGTGGCGGCTCCGAGGCCATCCACTCCAACCGCGCCATCGCCGCCTGCATCCAGAAAGGGCTGGCGACAGCCGATCTGCCCGCGGCCGCCGTGCAGGTGGTGGAAACCACCGACCGCGCCGCCGTCGGCGCGCTGATCGCGATGCCGGAGTTCGTCGACGTGATCGTCCCGCGCGGAGGCAAGGGGCTGATCGAGCGCATAAGCCGCGATGCGCGGGTGCCGGTGATCAAGCATCTGGACGGCATCTGCCACGTTTACGTCGACGCCCATGCCGACCTGGCCAAGGCCCTGGATATTGCGTTCAACGCCAAGACCTACCGCTACGGCATCTGCGGGGCGATGGAGACCCTGCTGGTGGACGTGGCCGTCGCCGAGCGGTTCCTGCCCGGCATGGCGGCGCGGTTCCGTGACAAGGGCGTGGAGCTGCGCGGTTGCGAACGTACCCGGGCGGTCATCGAGGCGTTGCCGGCGACGGAGGAGGACTGGAGCACCGAGTACCTGGCGGCGATCCTGTCGATCCGCGTGGTCGATGATCTGGAGCAGGCCATAGAGCACATCAACCGCTACGGCTCGCACCACACCGACGCCATCGTGACCGAGCACCAGGGCAATGCCCGGCGTTTCCTCGCCGAGGTGGACTCCGCCTCGGTGATGCTCAACACGCCGACCTGCTTCGCCGACGGATTCGAGTATGGCCTGGGGGCCGAGATCGGTATCTCTACCGACAAGCTGCACGCTCGCGGCCCGGTCGGCCTGGAAGGCCTGACCTGCGAGAAGTACGTGGTGATCGGCGACGGTCAGTTGCGCGGCCAGAATGCCTAAACGCAACGGCGCCCGACGCATCGGCATCCTCGGCGGTACTTTCGATCCCGTGCATATCGGCCACCTGCGTGGCGCACTGGAAGTCGCCGAGCAGTTCCGCCTCGACGAGCTGCGCCTGGTCCCCAGCGCGCGGCCGCCGCACCGCGAGGCGCCGCAGGTCTCGGCGGAGCAGCGCCTGGCGATGGTCGAGCTGGCGGTGGCCGGGGTGGAGCCGCTGCGGGTGGACGATCGCGAGCTCAAGCGCGAGAAGCCGTCCTACACCATCGACACGCTGGAGTCGCTGCGTGGCGAGCTGGAGGTCGACGACCAGCTTTTCCTGCTGCTCGGCTGGGACGCCTTTTGCGGCCTGCCGACCTGGCACCGTTGGGAGGAACTCCTGCTGCATTGCCACATGCTGGTGCTGCAGCGGCCGGATGCCGACAGCGAGGCGCCGGAGGCCCTGCGCAACCTGCTTGCCGCGCGCAGTGTCAACGATCCGCAGGCCATCGAGGGAGCGGCCGGGCAGATCGGTTTCGTCTGGCAGACGCCGCTGGCGGTGTCCGCCACACAGATTCGCCAGTTGTTGGCAGAGGGGCGCTCGGTGCGCTACCTGGTGCCGGACAGCGTCCTCACCTATATCCATGCGCACGGCCTGTACCGCGCGCCGAACTGAATCAGAGGTAGACATGCAGAACGAAGAACTGGCCAAGGTCGCCATCGCGGCCCTGGAAGACCTGAAAGGCCAGGACATCACCACCATCGATGTCCGCGAGAAAACCAGCGTCACCGATTTCATGGTGATCGCCAGCGGCACCTCCAGCCGCCACGTCAAGGCGCTCGCCGAGAACGTGCTGGAGAAGGTCAAGGAGCAGGGCGTGCGTCCGCTCGGCAGCGAAGGGCTGGACGGCGGCGAATGGGCGCTGCTCGACCTGGGCGACGTGGTGGTCCACGTGATGCAGGTCGCCACCCGCCAGTTCTACGACCTCGAGCGCCTCTGGCAAGGCGCCGAGCAGAGCCGCGCCCATCACCAGGAGTAAGCCTTGCGCCTGCGACTGATCGCCGTCGGCTCGCGCATGCCGCGCTGGGTCGAGGAGGGCTGGCAGGAGTACGTCAAGCGCCTGCCCGCCGAGCTGCCCCTGGACCTGGTGGAGATTCCGCTGAACACCCGTGGCAAGAATGCCGACGTGGCGCGGCTGATCCGCCAGGAGGGCGAGGCCATGCTGGCCAAGGTGCAGCCCGGCGAGAAGGTGGTGACCCTGGAAGTGACAGGCAAGCCGTGGAGCACCGAGCAACTGGCCAAGGAGCTGGAGCGCTGGCGCCTGGATGCGCGCACCGTCAACCTGATGGTCGGTGGTCCGGAAGGGTTGGCGCCGGAGGTCTGCGCGCGCAGCGAGCAGCGCTGGTCGCTGTCGCCGCTGACCCTGCCGCATCCGCTGGTGCGCATTCTGGTGGGCGAACAGATCTATCGCGCCTGGACCGTGTTGTCCGGGCACCCTTATCACAAGTAGTCCAGTAGTCCTCGATGCCGCAGCCGATTCGCCTCAAAGATCACGAGAAAGACGCCCGCCTGGTGCGTTCGCGGGTGATCGTCGGCGCGATCGGCATCCTGCTGTTGACCGGCGTGCTGGTAGCCCGCCAGTACTACCTGCAGGTGATCCAGTACGACTACCACTCGACCCTGGCGGAAAACAACCGCATCCACGTGCAGCCGATCCCGCCGACCCGTGGCTTGATCTTCGACCGCAACGGGGTGGTGATCGCCGACAACCGGCCGAGCTTCAGCCTGACCGTGACCCGCGAGCGCGCCGACGACTGGCAGCAGACGCTGGACGTGATCGTCGAGGTGCTGCAACTCACCCAGGAAGACCGCGCGCTGTTCGAGAAGCGTATGCGCCAGGGACGCCGGCCGTTCGAGCCGGTGCCGATCCTGTTCGAGCTGTCCGAGGAGCAGATCGCCCGCATCGCGGTCAACCAGTTCCGCCTGCCCGGCGTCGAGGTGGTGGCCCGCCTGGTGCGCCACTATCCGCTGAAGGAGCATTTCGCCCACTCGGTCGGCTATGTCGGGCGGATCAACGAGCAGGAGCTGAAGAAGCTCGACCCGGTCAACTACAGCGGCACCCACCACATCGGCAAGACCGGTGTGGAACGCTTCTACGAGGACCAGTTGCACGGCAAGGTCGGCTACGAGGAAGTGGAGACCAACGCTCGTGGCCGTGTGCTGCGCGTGCTCAAGCGCACCGACCCGATTCCCGGCGACGACCTGGTGCTGAGCCTCGACGTGAATCTGCAAGAGGCCGCCGAGCAGGCCCTGGGCGGGCGACGCGGCGCGGTGGTGGCGATCGACCCGAACACCGGCGAAGTGCTGGCGATGGTCAGCCAGCCGAGCTTCAACCCCAACCTGTTCGTCACCGGCATCAGCTTCAAGGACTATGGCGAGTTGCGCGACTCCATCGACCGGCCGCTGTTCAACCGCGTGCTGCGCGGCCTCTATCCGCCGGGCTCGACGATCAAGCCGATGGTCGCGGTCGCCGGCCTGGACGCGGGCGTGGTGACGCCGGTCAGCCGGGTGTTCGACCCGGGCTTCTACCAACTGCCCAACTATGACCACAAGTACCGCAACTGGAACCGCAACGGTGACGGCTGGGTCAGCCTGGAGCTGGCCATCGCCCGCTCCAACGACACCTACTTCTACGATCTCGCCCACAAGATGGGCATCGACCGGCTGCACAGCTACATGAGCCGTTTCGGCTTCGGCCAGCGGGTGTCGCTGGACATGTTCGAGGAATCCGCCGGGCTGATGCCGTCGCGCGACTGGAAGCGCGCCCGCTACCGCCAGGCCTGGTACCCGGGCGAGACGCTGATCCTCGGCATCGGCCAGGGCTACATGCAGTCCACCCCGCTGCAACTGGCGCAGGCCACCGCGCTGGTGGCCAATCGCGGCAAGTGGATTCGCCCGCACCTGGCCAAGACCATCGGCGGCCAGCCGCCGGTCGACCCTGACCCGCTGCCGGACATCGAACTGCGCGACGAGCGTTTCTGGGATTACGCGCGGGTCGGCATGGAGCAGGTGGTCCACGGCGCCCGCGGCACCGCGCGCAAGGTCGGCGATGCGTCGGTCTACCGCATCGCCGGCAAGAGCGGCACGGCGCAGGTGGTGGCCATCAAGCAGGGCGAGAAGTACGACCGCAACAAGATCCAGGAGCGCCACCGCGACCACGCCCTGTTCGTCGGCTTCGCCCCGGCGGAGAACCCACGGATCGCCGTGTCGGTGATGGTGGAGAACGGCGAGTCCGGCTCCGGGGTGGCGGCGCCGGTGGTCAAGCAGGTGATGGATGCCTGGTTGCTCGACGAGGAAGGCCAGTTGAAGGCCGAATTCCGCCCGCAGCAACCGCTCAGCGACAACACGAGCGTCAGCCGATGAACAGCAACTTCGACCGTACCCTGTCCAACGAGGACGTGCTGCGCCGGCGCTCCAGCCTGCTCCAGCGCCTGCACATCGACGGCGTCCTGCTGCTGTTGTTGCTGATGCTCGCCGCCGGCAGCCTGTTCGTGCTCTATTCGGCCAGCGGCAAGAACTGGGACCTGCTGATCAAGCAGGCCACCTCCTTCGCCATCGGGCTGGTCGGCATGATCGTCATCGCCCAGTTCGAGCCGCGCTTCCTGGCGCGCTGGGTGCCGCTCGGTTATGTGGTCGGCGTCGGCCTGCTGGTGGTGGTCGACGTGATGGGCCACAACGCCATGGGCGCCACGCGCTGGATCAACATCCCCGGGGTGATCCGCTTCCAGCCCGCCGAATTCATGAAGATCATCATGCCGGCGACCATCGCCTGGTACCTGGCCAAGCGCAGCCTGCCGCCCAAGCTCAAGCACGTGGTGGTGAGCCTGGCGCTGGTCTTCGTGCCCTTCGCGCTGATCATCCGCCAGCCGGACCTCGGCACCTCGCTGCTGATCCTCGCCTCCGGGGTGTTCGTGCTGTTCATCGCCGGCCTGCAATGGCGCTGGATCCTCAGCGCGGCGGCGGCGGTGGTGCCGATCGCCGTCGGCATGTGGTTCTTCATCATGCACGACTACCAGAAGCAGCGCGTGCTGACCTTCCTCGACCCGGAAAGCGACCCGCTGGGCACCGGCTGGAACATCATCCAGTCCAAGGCGGCGATCGGCTCCGGCGGGGTGTTCGGCAAGGGCTGGCTGCTCGGCACCCAGTCGCACCTGGATTTTTTGCCGGAAAGTCATACGGACTTTATCATTGCCGTGCTTGGCGAGGAGTTCGGCCTGGTCGGCATCTGTCTGCTGCTGCTGATGTACCTGCTGCTGATCGGCCGTGGACTGGTGATCACCGTGCAGGCGCAGACATTGTTCGGCAAACTGCTGGCCGGTGCGTTGACGATGACCTTCTTCGTCTATGTATTCGTGAACATCGGCATGGTCAGTGGCCTGTTGCCGGTGGTGGGGGTGCCCCTTCCCTTTATCAGCTATGGCGGAACTCACCTGGTTACGCTGCTGTCAGGGTTTGGGCTGTTGATGGCGATCCACACACACCGTAAGTGGATCGCGCAGGTTTGATGGGGAATCTAATGCGAGTAGTGCGTCGCTGGGCGGCTCGAAGTGCATGTTGGGTCAGCCTCGCTGGCCTCATCGGTCTGGCCCCTCAGGCCTGGGCGGCCGACTATGAGGGGTCGCCGCAAGTCGCCGAATTCGTCGCGGAGATGACCCGCGACTACGGTTTCGCCGGCGAGCAACTGATCTCCCTGTTCAATGAGGTCGAACGCAAGCAGAGCATCCTCGATGCCATCTCGCGGCCGGCAGAGAAGGTCAAGCCCTGGAAGGACTACCGGCCGATCTTCATCACCGACAGGCGCATCGCCGGCGGCGTCGAGTTCTGGCGCAAGCACGAGGCCGCCCTGGCCCGCGCCGAGCGGGAATACGGCGTGCCGGCACAGATGATCGTCGCGATCATCGGCGTGGAGACCTTCTACGGCGGCAACACCGGCAGCTTCCGGGTGATGGATGCGCTGTCCACCCTGGGCTTCGACTACCCGCCGCGCGCCGATTTCTTCCGCAAGGAACTCAAGCAGTTCCTGCTCCTGGCCCGCGAGCAACAGGTCGACCCGCTCTCGCTGAAAGGCTCCTACGCCGGCGCCATGGGCCTGCCGCAGTTCATGCCGAGCAGTTTCCGCGCCTACGCGGTGGACTTCGACGGCGATGGCCACATCAACATCTGGAGCGACCCGGAAGATGCCATCGGCAGCGTCGCCAGCTACTTCAAGCGCCACGGCTGGGTGCCCGGCGAGCAGGTGGTCAGCGCGGCCAAGGTCAGCGGCGCGCAGGCCGACGAGGGCCTGAGCCCGGGGCTCGACGCCTCGACCACGGTCGGCCAGTTGCGCGCCCTCGGCTGGACCAGCCAGGAAGCCCTGCGCGACGACATCCCGGTTACCGCCATCCGTCTGGAAGGCGAGCAGGGAATGGAGTACTGGATGGGCCTGCCGAACTTTTACGTGATCACTCGCTATAATCGCAGCGCCATGTACGCCATGGCAGTCTATCAACTGTCCGAGGCACTGGTGAAAGCACGGAGCGCCAACTGATGCGAGTACAGCCGACGAGACTGTTGACCTCTGCCGCCCTGGCCCTGCTGGTGGCCAGTTGCTCGACCAGCAAGCCACCGGCTCCGCAACAGCCTTCCGGCACCATCTCCGGGCCGAGCGACTATGCCCGCCCGCACAAGGACGGCGCTCCCTGGTGGGACGTCGACGTGTCGCGGATTCCCGACGCCGTGCCGATGCCCCACTACGGCGCCTACAAGGCCAATCCCTACACCGTGTTCGGGCAGACCTACTACCCGATCAGCGACGCCCGCAGCTACAAGGCCGTCGGCACCGCTTCCTGGTACGGCACCAAGTTCCACGGCCAGCCCACCGCCAACGGCGAGAAGTACGACCTCTACGGCATGAGCGCGGCGCACAAGACCCTGCCGCTGCCCAGCTACGTGCGGGTCACCAACCTGGACAACGGCAAGAGCGTGGTCTTGCGGGTCAACGACCGCGGGCCGTTCTATTCCGACCGCATCATCGACCTGTCCTTCGCCGCGGCGAAGAAGCTCGACTACGCCGAGAGCGGCACCGCGCGGGTCAAGGTCGAGGGCATCGACCCCCACCAGTGGTGGGCCCAGCAGGGCCGCCCGGTACCCATGGTGCTGGCCCAGCCGCAGATGGCCCAGGCCAAGCCGCAGCCGGCGGCGCAGGTCGCCAGCGCCCCGCTCGAGCAGTACACCCCGCCCCCGCAGCAGCACGCCGCGGCCGTGGTGCCGGTGCAGATCGACGCAAAAAAAAACGCTTCAGTCGGAGCCTCTGGCCTGTATCTCCAAGTGGCAGCCTTCGCCAATCCGGACGCTGCCGAGCTACTCAAGGCCAAGCTGAGCGAGACGGTGAGTGCCCCCGTGTTTATCAGCTCGGTGGTGCGCAACCAGCAGATTCTCCATCGGGTACGCCTGGGGCCCATCGGCACTCAGGGTGAAGCCCAGCAACTTCAGGACAGTGTGCGACTGGCCAATCTCGGCCAGCCGACCTTGGTCAGGCCGGAGTGATGGCCTGGCGCATTTCGCCCACCAGGGCGCGCTTCTTCATTTGAGAAATCTTCAGAGAGACGGATGAACATCACCACCTTTGCCAAACGCCTGCTGCTGCCAGCCCTGTTGCTTCTCACCCCCGTGGTAGGGGCCGCCGAACAGGTAGTCCCGGCGCCGCCGCAACTGGCGGCCAAGTCCTATCTGCTGATGGATGCCGCCAGCGGCAACGTGCTGGTTGAGAGCAATGGCGACGAGCGCCTGCCGCCGGCCAGCCTGACCAAGCTGATGACCGCCTACCTGGCCACCCTGGAGATCAACCGCGGGCAGATCAAGGAAAGCGACCTGGTCACCGTCAGCGAGAATGCCTGGCGCACCGGCGGTTCGCGGATGTTCATCCAGGTCGGCACCCAGGTCAGCGTCGACGACCTGCTGCACGGCATCATCATCCAGTCCGGCAACGACGCCAGCGTCGCCATCGCCGAGCACATCGCCGGCAGCGAAGACGCCTTCGCCGACATGATGAACGCCACCGCCGCCCGGCTCGGCATGAAGAACAGCCACTTCATGAACGCCACCGGCCTGCCGCACCCGGAGCACTACTCCTCGGCCCACGACATGGCCCTGCTGGCCCGCGCGATCATCTACGAGGACCCGGCCCACTACTCGATCTACGCGCAGAAGGAATTCCTCTGGAACAACATCAAGCAGCCCAACCGCAACCTGCTGCTGTGGCGCGACAAGACCGTCGACGGCCTGAAGACAGGCCACACCGAGGAAGCCGGCTACTGCCTGGTGGCCTCCGCCGTGCGTGACGACATGCGCCTGATCGCCGTGGTGTTCGGCACCAACAGCGAGCAGACCCGCGCCGCCGAAACCCAGAAGCTGCTGACCTATGGCTTCCGCTTCTTCGAAACCCGCACCTTCTACCAGAAGGGCGCCGAGCTGGCCAAGGCCCAGGTCTGGAAGGGCGTCGACCGCCAGGTCAAGGCCGGCCTGGCCGAGGACCTGACCCTGAGCATGGCCAAGGGGCAACTGAAGAACCTGCAGGCCAGCATGAGCCTCGAGCCGCAACTGATCGCGCCGATCAAGCAAGGCGACGTGATCGGCAAGGTCGAGGTCAAGCTGGGCGACCAGGTGGTCAAGAGCGCCGACCTGGTAGCCCTGGAAGCGGTCGACGAAGGTGGCCTGTTCCGTCGTCTGTGGGATAGCATCCGTCTGTTCTTCTACAGTCTGTTCAACTGATTCGCCCGCTGCCCGCCGCTCTCCACGAGAGACTGGCGGGTTCAGGCATTGGCGCCGCCCGTGACGCGGCGCCAGCCTGGCAAGGCGCCCTGTGGACCACGAGTTCGCCGCCATGACCGACACCGATACCCCGAATGTGAAAATCGAGTTCCCCTGCGAGAACTACCCGATCAAGGTGATCGGTGACGCTGGCGAGGGCTTCGTCGAGCTGGTCGTCGACATCCTCGAGCGCCACGCGCCGGGACTCGACCGAGGCACCCTGGTGCTGCGCGACAGCCGCAACGGTCGTTTCCAGACAGTGCAACTGCTGATCACCGCCACCAGCCTCGAACAGCTCCAGGCCCTGCACATCGAGTTGCGCGCCACCGGGCGCGTGCACATGGTGCTGTGATGGCGGCTCCGAGCGTCCTCGGCTTTCGCGAGCTGGGCGTGCTGCCTTACGAACCGACCTGGCACGCCATGCAGCGTTTCACCGCCGAGCGTGGCGCGGAGACCGGCGACGAGGTCTGGCTGCTCCAGCACCCGCCGGTGTTCACCCTGGGCCAGGCCGGCAAGGACGAGCACCTGCTGTTTCCCGGCGACATCCCGGTGGTCAAGGTAGACCGTGGCGGGCAGGTGACCTACCACGGGCCGGGCCAGTTGGTCGGCTACCTGATGCTCGATGTGCGTCGCTCCGGCGTGGGCGTGCGCGAGCTGGTCCAGCGCATCGAGCGCAGCCTGGTCGGCCTGCTCGCCGAATACGACGTGCAGGCCGAGCTGCGCGACGGCGCGCCGGGGGTCTACGTCGATGGGGCGAAGATCGCCTCGCTCGGCCTGCGCATCCGTAACGGCCGTTCGTTCCATGGCCTGGCGCTGAACGTCGACATGGACCTGGAGCCGTTCCAACGTATCAACCCCTGCGGTTATGCCGGCATGGCCATGACCCAGTTGCGCGACCTGGTGGGGCCGCTTGAATTCGCCGAAGTATGTGCCCGGCTGCGCGCGCAGCTCGTCCATCACCTTGGCTACGCTGAACAGACGACCCTGAAGGGCGGAATCGAATCGCTATGAGCACAGTAGAAGTGGCGGGCAAGAAGAGCCCGGCGAAAGTGGAGGCCGGCGTCAAGCTGCGTGGCGCCGAGAAGGTGGCGCGCATCCCGGTGAAGATCATCCCCACCGAGGAACTGCCGAAGAAGCCGGACTGGATTCGCGTGCGCATCCCGGTTTCCCCGGAAGTCGACCGCATCAAGCAACTGCTGCGCAAGCACAAGCTGCACAGCGTCTGCGAGGAAGCCTCCTGCCCGAACCTCGGCGAATGCTTCAGCGGCGGCACGGCGACCTTCATGATCATGGGCGACATCTGCACCCGTCGCTGCCCGTTCTGCGACGTCGGCCACGGCCGGCCGAAGCCGCTGGACGTGGACGAGCCGAAGAACCTGGCGATCGCCATCGCCGACCTGCGCCTCAAGTACGTGGTGATCACCTCGGTGGACCGCGACGACCTGCGCGACGGCGGCGCCCAGCACTTCGCCGACTGCCTGCGCGAGATCCGCAAGCTGTCGCCCGGCATCCAGTTGGAAACCCTGGTTCCCGACTATCGCGGGCGCATGGACGTGGCCCTGGAAATCACCGCCCAGGAGCCGCCGGATGTGTTCAACCACAACCTGGAAACCGTGCCGCGCCTGTACAAGGCTTCGCGGCCGGGCTCGGACTTCGAGTGGTCGCTGGACCTGTTGCAGAAGTTCAAGCAGATGGTCCCGCACGTGCCGACCAAGTCGGGCCTGATGCTCGGCCTGGGCGAGACCGACGAGGAAGTGATCGAAGTGATGCAGCGCATGCGCGAGCACGACATCGACATGCTGACCCTCGGCCAGTACCTGCAACCGTCGCGCAGCCACCTGCCGGTGCAGCGCTTCGTGCACCCGGATACCTTCGCCTGGTTCGCCGAGGAAGGCGCCAAGATGGGCTTCAAGAACGTGGCCTCGGGGCCGCTGGTGCGCTCCTCCTACCACGCCGACCAGCAGGCCCACGGGCAGAAGATCGGTTGAGGGCGGAAAGCCGATAAGAGCGCTGGAGGCTGGACGAAAAAGCGCTCCGGGGCTGTGGTGGTCTTCTTGTAGGAGTGCGCCATGCGCGCGATCCCCGGCAACGCAAAAAACTTCGCGAGTAGAGAACTAAGCGTCCCCCCTCACTCCTGCGTGTTTATGAAGCCGCCCTCATTGGATCCCCGCCACTAATGCGGGGACCCAATAAACAGCCACGTAGCCCGGATTGGATCCGGGCTACTCGTCTGCTTTTGTAGGAGCCAGCTTGCTGGCGATGCTTTGGCGTTGCCGGTGATCGCGCGCATGGCGCGCTCCTACAGGCCGGCATTGAGGTTGACCTGTAGGATCGGCGGGGACGCCCAGTTCCATGGCCGCGAAAAAAGGTTTGACGCAGAAGGTGCATGGCCAGAACCCTGTCCAGCCTCCAGCCTCCAGCCTCCAGCCTCCAGCCTCCAGCCTCCAGCCTCCAGCCTCCGTTCTACCGGCGCAATGCTTCCAGCAGCGCGGCATTCGGATAGCCGTCCGCCGGCCAGCCCAGTTGTTGCTGGAAGCCACGGATCGCCTTGCGGGTGTTGGCGCCGATGATGCCGTCGGCGGCGCCCGGGGAGAAGCCGCGCTGGGCCAGGAGTTCCTGCAGCTCGACCCGTTCGCTGCGTCCCAACTGGCGGTCGCTGCGTGGCCAACTGCCCTGCAACTGGCTGCTGCCAGTGGCCAGGCCGTCGGCGAGCAGGCCGATGGCCAGGGCGTAGGAGGTGGAGTTGTTGTAGCGCAGGATGCTGCGGAAGTTGTTCAGCACCAGGAAGGCCGGGCCGCGATGGCCGGCTGGCAGCAGCAGGGCGGCGCTGGCATCGGCCGGCGCGTTCGCGTTGGCCTTGACCGGCTTCACGCCCAGCGCCGCCCACTGCGCCAGGCTGCGACGCTCGTCCGGGTCGGCCAGGCCGTAGTCGAAACCTTCCGGCAGGCGCACCTCGAAGCCCCAGGGCTGGCCGGGTTGCCAGCCGGAGTTGCCCAGGTAGTGGGCGGCCGAGGCCAGGGCGTCGGCCGAGGAGTTCCACAGGTCGCGACGGCCGTCGCCGTCGAAGTCCACGGCATGCTGGTTGTAGGTGGTGGGGATGAACTGGGTCTGGCCCATGGCGCCGGCCCAGGAGCCGACCAGCCGCTCGGGAGCGATGTCGCCGTGCTGGAGGATCTGCAGGGCGGCCAGCAATTGCTCGCGCCAGAACGCCTGGCGGCGGCCTTCGTAGGCCAGGGTGGCGAGCGAGCGGATCACGTTGTAGTCGCCGATGTGGCTGCCGAAGGCGCTTTCCATGCCCCATACCGCCACCAGCACTTCCTTGGACACGCCATAGCGCTGCTGGATGCTGTCGAGGGTGGCGCGATGTTCGCCGAGCAGCCGGCGGCCGCGTTCGAGGCGGGCCGGCGAGACGGCGCTGTCCAGGTATTCCCAGACCGGCCGGGTGAACTCCGGCTGGCTGCGGTCGGCGGCGATCACTTTCGGGTCGGGGGTGACTCCGGCGAAGGCGCGGTCGAACAGCTTGGCGTCGATACCGGCGGCCAGTGCTTCGCGGCGCAGTTGGTCGCGCCAGTCGGCGAAGCTGAGGCTGCTCGGTTGCTGGACGATGGACTGCGAAGCCGGCGTTACCGTCGCTTGCTTGGTCGGCGCGGGAGGCGTGCTGGGCGCGGGAGTCGGGGCTTCTGCGGTGTCGCTGGCGCAGGCGCTGAGCAGGCCCAGGTGAAGCGTCAGGGTTGCGCAGGCCAGGGTGCGCAGGGGGTGTTTCGGCATGGGAAATCTCGTCGCGGTGTTGCCAGCCGCCACCTTACCATGCCCGAACGGGATTTCAGGCCGCCAGAAACGAAGAAGCCTCCCAACGGTGGGAGGCTTCGCGGCGGTAACTGCCCTTGCCTTTCTTCGGTGTTTCCCTGCGACAGCGGAACAGCGGCTGGGCGACCAGGGACTTGGCCTTGTTCGGGCCGTTTGCGGATTTCTTGGCCATGACGATCTCCGTGATTGGGCCTGCACGGTGCAGGCGCGCGGAGCATGCGCCGTTGGTGAAAAAATGTCCAGCCGGGTTGATTCGCACTAGAGGCAGAATGTGTAGGAGCGGGCCATGCCCGCGAATCGCGCGCATGGCGCGCTCCTACGATGTCTTATAGCGCCAAGCGCTTGCCGGCCAGCGACAGGGTCAGGCGACTGAGGCTGGTCCAGGGATCGCCGGCGGCCTGGCCCTTGATCTGCGCGTCGATGTTCTGGGCGTCCCGCAGCAGTTGGCCCCAGCGTGCCGCCGGGTGGCGTTGCAGGGCCTTGCCGAGCAGCGGGCGGCGCTTGTCCCAGACTGGCGGGCGGGCGGAGGAGAAGGCCTTGTCCAGCGGTACGCCCTGGGCGTGCTGGTGGGCGATGCCGGCCAGCAGGCGCAACTCGCGGGCCAGGGCCCAGAGCACCACCGCGCTTTCCACCCCTTCGCCGCGCAGACCCTCCAGGGTGCGCAGGGCGTGGGCGGGTTCGCCGTTGAGGGCGGCGTCGATCAGCCCGAACACGTCGAAGCGGGCGCTGTCGGCCACCGCCGCCTGTACCGTGGCGGCATCCACCTGGTTGCCCTCGGCGAGCAGCTTGAGCTTCTCGATCTCCTGGGCGGCGGCCAGCAGGTTGCCTTCCACCCGCGCGGCGATCAGGTCGACCGCTTCCGGGGTGGCGGCCAGGCCGGCCTGGGCCAGGCGCTGGCGAATCCATTGCGGCAACTGGGCGACCTCGACCGGCCAGATCTGCACGAACTGCGCCTGTGGGCCGTCGATCAGGGCCTTGGCCCACTTGGTCTTCTGCGTGCTGCCATCCAGCTTGGGCAGGCTGATCAGCAGCACGGTGTCTTCCGGCGGCCGGCTGAGATACTCCAGCAGCGCCGCGGTGCCCTTGTCGCCGGGCTTGCCGTTGGGGATGCGCAGTTCCAGCAGGCGCTTCTCGGCGAACAGCGACAGGCTGGCGCCGGCTTCGTAGAGCAGGCCCCAGTCGAAGTTGGCTTCGGCGTTGAACACCTGGCGCTCGCCGTAGCCGTGTTCGCGGCAGGCGGCGCGGATGGCGTCGGTGGCTTCCTGGCAGAGCAGCGGCTCGTCGCCGCTGATCGCGTAGACCGGTGCCAGGCTGCCTTGCAGGTGCTTGCCGAGTTGTGCGGGGCTGAGTTTCATGGCGGGAAGGCGGGGAGCCCGTTGGCGGGCTCCCGGGGGCCGTTACTGGATCGGCAGTTGCAGCGGCGATTGCTGCGGCTGGGCGGCGCGGGCGCGCTGCGCCGCTTCCGCCGCCTCGGCATCCGCCTTGGCCTTGGCTTCGGCGTCCTGCTGCAACTGGTCGAGCTGGGCCGGGGTGATCAGGCGCAGGCGCAGGGCCAGTTGCTGGACCAGGTCGCGGCGCATCTCGCCACGCAGTTGGTCGGCTTCCTGGCCGGAACCGATCAGGTTGTTGTCGTCCTGCACGTAGACCTTGCGGACTTCCAGCTTGTCGGTACTCAGCAGCAGGTTGTTGGCGCCGCGCAGTTCGTAGTCGAGCCCGAGGGTCAGTTCGAGTTCGGCGCTGCGCGCGTTGGTGGTGTAGCTGGCGGTGCGCCTGGACTGGCTCTCGCGCGCCAGCACCAGGGTGTAGGGCGCGCCCGGGTAGACCTTGACGTCGTTGTTCTCCAGCACCTCGCGGACTTCCCTGACGGTGTCGCCGTAGGTGTTGCGCGCGGTCAGGTTCAGCTCCTTGAGGGCGAACTGGGTGTCGCCGGTGCCGCGCAGGTGGAAGCCGCAGGCCGAGAGCAGAGCGGCCAGGCCGATTACCATCAGATTCCGTTTGAGCATCGTTGTTATCCCCTTAGAACCATTTGCCGGGCGCCCGCTCGGGCGGGCGCGGCCGCCTTCAGTTGGCGACGATGTTGACCAGTTTACCGGGCACCACGATGACCTTGCGGATCGTCAGGCCTTCGGTGAAGCGCAGCACGTTCTCGTTCTGCCGCGCCGCCGCCTCGATCTCTTCGCGACTGGCGCTGGCCGGCACTTCGATATGCCCGCGCAGCTTGCCGTTGACCTGCACCACCAGTTGCAGGCTGTCCTGCACGAGGGCGGATTCGTCCACCTGCGGCCAGGTCGCGTCGATGATCGCGCCGTCCTTGCCGAGGCGCTGCCACAGCTCGTGGCTGATGTGCGGGGTGATCGGCGCGAGCAGCAGGGCCACGGTCTCCAGGCCTTCCTGCAGCAGGGCGCGGTCCTGTTCGCTGGCGGTCGGGGCCTTCTCCAGCACGTTCATCAGGGTCATCACCTGGGCGATGGCGGTGTTGAACTTGTGGAACTGGCCGACATCGATGCTGGCCTGCTTGATGGCCGAATGGATGGCGCGGCGAACGGCTTTCTGCTCATCGTCGAGCGCGGCCTTGTCCAGCGCGCCGGGCAGGCCGGCGCCGACATGGCTGTGGGCCAGGCGCCAGACGCGGCGCAGGAAGCGGCTGGCGCCTTCGACGCCGGAGTCCGACCATTCCAGGCTCATGTCCGGCGGCGAGGCGAACATCATGAACAGGCGGCAGGTGTCGGCGCCGTAGGCATCGATCATCGCCTGCGGGTCGACGCCGTTGTTCTTCGACTTGGACATCTTCTCGGTGCCGCCGATCTCGACCGGCAGGCCGTCGCTCTTCAGCCTGGCACTGACGATCTTGCCCTTGGCGTCGCGCTCGACTTCCACGTCGGCCGGGTTGAACCAGTCCTTGCCGCCGTTCTCCAGCACGCGGTAGTAGGTCTCGGCCACCACCATGCCCTGGGTCAGCAGGTTCTTGAACGGCTCGTTGGAGCTGACCAGGCCCTCGTCACGCATCAGCTTGTGGAAGAAGCGCGCGTAGAGCAGGTGCAGGATGGCGTGCTCGATGCCGCCGATGTACTGGTCGACCGGCAGCCAGTGGTTGGCCGCGGCCGGGTCGACCATGCCCTGGTCGTAGTTCGGCGAGGCATAGCGGGCGAAGTACCAGGAGGACTCCACGAAGGTGTCCATGGTGTCGGTTTCGCGCTTGGCCGCGCTGCCGCATTTCGGGCAGGTGCACGCGTAGAACTCGGGCATCCTGGCCAGCGGCGAGCCGGCGCCGTCCGGCACCACGTCCTCGGGCAGCACCACCGGCAACTGGTCTTCCGGGACCGGCACGTCGCCGCAGGTGTCGCAGTGGATGATCGGGATCGGGCAGCCCCAGTAGCGCTGGCGGCTGATGCCCCAGTCGCGCAGGCGGAACTGGGTGCGCGACTGGCCGAGGCCCTTCCGGCGCAGGGCCACTTCGATGGCGTCGAAAGCGCCGGGGTAGTCCAGGCCGTCGAACTCGCCGGAGTTGATCAGGGTGCCGTGCTCGGCGTAGGCGTCCTGCCAGGGCGCCGGGGTCTGGTCGCCGGCGCTGGTGCGGATCACCGGCTTGATCGGCAGGTCGTACTTGTGGGCGAAGGCGAAGTCGCGCTCGTCATGGGCGGGCACGGCCATCACCGCGCCTTCGCCGTAGTGCATCAGCACGTAGTTGGCGACCCACACCGGCAGCTTCTCGCCGGTCAGCGGGTGCTCGACGAACAGCGGGGTGGGCAGGCCTTTCTTTTCCTGGGTGGCGATGTCCGCCTCGGCCACGCCGCCGCGCTTGCATTCGTCGATGAACGCCTGCAACTCGGCAGCCTTGCCCGCCGGCAGCTTGGCGAGCGCGATGGTGGCCAGCGGGTGTTCGGCGGCCACGGCGACGTAGGTGGCGCCGAGCAGGGTGTCGGGACGGGTGGTGAAGACCTTCAGCGTGCCTTCCTGGCCGATGCTGGCGACGTCGTAGGGGAAGCTGACTTCCATGCCGCGCGACTTGCCGATCCAGTTGCGCTGCATGGTCTTGACCTGTTCCGGCCAGCCGTCCAGCTCGTCCAGGCTGCTCAAGAGTTCATCCGCGTAGGCGGTGATCTTGAAGTAGTACATGGGGATCTCGCGCTTCTCGATCAGCGCGCCGGAACGCCAGCCGCGGCCGTCGATGACCTGCTCGTTGGCCAGCACGGTCTGGTCGACCGGGTCCCAGTTCACGGTGCCGTTCTTGCGGTAGATCACGCCCTTCTCGAACAGCTTGGTGAACAGCCACTGCTCCCAGCGGTAGTAGTCGGGCTTGCAGGTGGTGACTTCGCGCGACCAGTCGATGGCCAGGCCCAGGCTCTTGAGCTGGGCCTTCATGTAGTCGATGTTCTCGTAGGTCCACTTGGCCGGCGCCACCTGATTCTTCATCGCGGCGTTCTCGGCCGGCATGCCGAAGGCGTCCCAGCCCATCGGTTGCAGCACGTTCTTGCCCAGCATGCGCTGGTAGCGGGCGATCACGTCGCCGATGGTGTAGTTGCGCACGTGCCCCATGTGTAGCTTGCCGCTCGGGTAGGGGAACATCGACAGGCAGTAGAAGGTGTCCTTGCCGGGCTGTTCGCTGACGACAAAGGATTGCTGCTGTTCCCAGTGAGCCTGGGCGGCGGCTTCGATTTCGCGGGGCTGATACTGTTCGTGCATGGCTACTGGCGCTAGGAAAAGAGGGTTCGTTCCAGAGCGGGGGACGACACGCCGTTTCGGGCCGCGCCGCGCCGCGCAAGGGACTGCGGGAAACGCCGTAGCATACATGACCGGCCTTGGCGGAGGGAAACCGTTCGCGATCTGCCGTGCGTCGGCGTGACGGCGTGAAACGGGGATCGGAAGCCGGTTGCGGCGGACGCGCCCGGGCTGCGGCACAATACGCGGCCTGCTGCGGCCGCGGCAGGCCGACAGGGAGCGTCTCGTGAAAAGAATTCTGATCATCGGTCCCGGCGGCAGCGGCAAGAGCACGTTGTCCGCGATGCTGGGCAGGCGGCTTGCGATACCTGTCATCCATATGGACGCCCTGTACTGGCGGCCCGGCTGGGTGGAGCCGGAAAGACCGGACTGGCAGGCTTGTGTGGAAGCGCTTTGCCAGCGCGAGCAGTGGGTGATGGACGGGAATTATTCCGGCACGCTGGCGCAGCGCCTTGCCGCCTGCGACACCGTGATCTTCCTGGACCTGCCGCGCCTGCTTTGCCTGTGGGGCGCACTATGGCGCGGTTTCCGCTATCGCGGCCGGACGCGACCGGACATGGCCGAAGGTTGTCCCGAACAACTGCCCAGCCTGGAGTTCCTGGGCTGGATCTGGAATTACCCGAAGCGCAGCCGCCCCAAGGTGCTGGAGCTGCTGGAGGCACACGGGCAGGGGCGGCGCATTATCCGCCTGCGTTCGCGCCGCGAGGTCAGGCAGTTTCTCTTGGATGTGGATAAAAACGCCGGAACGCACGCCTTGAACTGCTCTGGCCCGTAGGCCGGCACTCGGCCGAAGTCCGCGCCGCGCCCGCCGTTGGTCGCGGCGCGTGGTCGGTTGCGAGGCGAACGCTAAGCTTTTCCACAGGGGTGGCAGGGTTCGGCCCCGACGAGGTGCGTGGATGGGCGAGTTGCGGCGAGTGGAAGTGGAAGGCGGCCTGTACGAACGGTTGTTACAGCGTCTCGCCCTGGCGCTGGAGGAGGCCGAAACGGCCCAGCGGTGGCGTGACGAACGGCCTGGAGAGCTGGAGTTGCGGGGCTTGAGCTCGGCCGAGGTGGCCCTGATCAATGCCTACCTGGATCATGACCTGAGCTGGTTGAGCGGCTGGCACGCCGCCGCCGAGGAACTGGCTCTGATCGAACGGCGCGCGCTGCGTCCGTTGCGGCCGCAGCGCAATGGCGTG
The DNA here is from genome assembly GCF_904061905.1 of Zestomonas carbonaria. GTDB lineage: Bacteria > Pseudomonadota > Gammaproteobacteria > Pseudomonadales > Pseudomonadaceae > Aquipseudomonas > Aquipseudomonas carbonaria. The sequence goes on along the minus strand of NZ_CAJFCI010000039.1, from coordinate 37,569 downwards.
CGCGCCGGCGCCGCCAGGACGCCGGGCGTGAAGTCGTCGCTCAAGCGACGACGCCAACTGTGTTGTGCCCTGTGTGGTACGCCGGCCAACTGGCAGCCGGGGCTGGGCGTGCAGGGATGCGAGACCTGCGGCTCGCAGCTTTTCCGGACCCAGAAGCCCCGGTAGCTCGCGGTCGAGACAAAGCCCTAAACTCGGGCACCCTGGAGGTGCCCGATGTTCATTCGCTATATCGTCAAACAACTGATCCTGCCGCCGGGCGGCCTGCTGCTCCTGCTGCTGGCCGGCTGGTGGCTGCGCCGGCGTTTCCCGCGCCTGGCCGCTGCCTGTTTCGTGCTCGGCTTCGGTGGGCTGTGGGTAATGAGCCTGCCGGTGGTGGTCGAGTGGTCGGCGCGTGCATTGGAGACCGAAGCGCCGCTGCCGGAAAGCCGCTGGCCGGAACTGGCGCGGCAGGCCGATGCCATCGTGGTGCTCGGCGCCGGCCGCGACGTGGATGATCCGGGCTGGGGCGGCGACCAGCCGGGATTCATGGCGATCGAGCGGATGCGCTACGCGGCACGGCTGGCCAAGGCCAGCGACTTGCCCGTGCTGACCAGCGGTGGCCTGCATTTCGGCGTGCGTCCGCCCAGCGAGGCGGCACTGATGGCCGACAGCCTGGCGCGCGACTTCGGTGTCGAGGTGCGCTGGCGGGAGGAGGGCAGCCGCACCACCTGGGAGAACGCCCGCGACAGCGCGGCCATCCTGCGACCGGCCGGTGTCCGCCGGGTGGTGCTGGTCACCCAGGCGAGCCACATGCCGCGAGCGCGCTGGTGCTTCGAGCAGGCCGGCCTGGAGGTGATCGCCGCGCCGATGGGCTTCATGGGCACCCCCAACGAACGCCCCGGTGGCGGCTGGCTGCCGGAGAGCCGGGCGGTCTGGCAGAGCGGGGTGTTGCTCAACGAGGCGGTGGGGAGGTTGGTCTATCCGTTGGCCTACGGCCAGCCGTAAGCTTCAAGCCACAAGCGGCAAGAAAGAGCGGTACGGGGCGCTTGAAGTCGCCCGCACAGTGACTTGCTTGCAGCTTGCAGCTCAAAGCGTCTTCGCCATCCTGCTGGCCAGCAGCGCCCAGGCGAACAGCAGTGCGCAGAGGATCGCCAGCGGCCAGCCGCGCCATTGCAGGTAGGGCGTCAGTTGCTGCATCGGCACCACTTCGCCGTACAGCACGCCTTGCTCGAACTGGGGAATGCGTTCGGTGATCTGCCCGAAAGGGTCGATCAGCGCGGTGACGCCGTTGTTGGTGGCGCGGATCATCCAGCGTCCGGCTTCGAGGGCGCGCATCTGCGCCATCTGCAGGTGCTGCAGCGGGCCGATCGAGGTGCCGAACCAGGTGTCGTTGCTCACCGTCAGCAGCAGTTGGCTCTGTGCCGCCAGGCCGGCGGCGAATTCCGGGTAGACCACTTCGTAGCAGATGTAGGCGGCGACGGCGTAGCCCTTGGCCTGTAGCAGCGGCTGGTCGGACGAGCCCCGGGCGAAGTCGGACATCGGCAGGTCGAAGAAGGCGATCAGGCCGCGCAGCACCTCCTGCAACGGCACGTATTCGCCGAACGGCACCAGCTTCTGCTTGAGGTAGGTGCCTTCGCCTTCACCGATCACGGTGATGCCGTTGTAGTAGCGCTTCTCGCCCCGTTCGTTGGGCTGGCGGATCGGTACGCCGGTGATCAGCGCGGCCTTGCGGTCATGGGCGAAGCGGTCCATCACGCCGAGGTAGCCTTCGGCGAATTCCTTGAGCACCGGTACGGCGGTTTCCGGCCAGACGATCAGGTCGGTCGGGCGTGCGCGGAAGCTCATGTCGCGGTACAGCGCCAGTTGCGATTCGAGCTGTGCCGGGTCCCATTTGAGTTGCTGGGCGACGTTGCCCTGGATCGCCGCGACGCTCAGCGGGGCACCGGCGGGAACGGTCCAGGCGTGGCCCTTGAGCAGCAGGCCAGTCAGCCAGGGACCGGCGAGCAGCGCCATGCCGACGCCGAGGAACAGCGGCCGGGCACGCAGCCGCGCCAGGTTGACCAGCAACGCGGCGGTCAGCGCCAGCACGAAGGAGATCAGCCACATGCCGCCGACCGGTGCCAGGCCGGCGAGCGGGCCGTCGAGCTGGCTGTAGCCGGCGTACAGCCAGGGGAAGCCGGTGAGGAACCAGCCACGGAAGGCTTCCTGGGCCAGCCACAGGGCGGCGAAGGCCAATGCGTCGGCCAAGGGCGCTTCGTTGCGGCGCAGCCAGCGCGACCACAGCCAGGCGGGCAGGGCGAAGAAGAACGCCACGCCGGCGCAGAAGCCGACGGTGAGGAAGGTCGCCAGCGGCGCGGAGGCGGAGCCGTAGTCGTGGATGCTGACGTAGATCCAGCTCGTGCCGGCGAGGAACAGGCCGAAGCCGTAGCACCAGCCGCGCCACAGCGCCTGCTTCGGTGCCAGGTCGCGCAGGCCGAGGTAGAACAGGGCTAGGGACAGCAGGGCCAGCGGCCAGTAGTCGAAGGGAGCGAGCGCCAGGGTGGTCAGGGCGCCGGCGGCCAGCGCCAGCAGATTGCCCGGCCAGCCGGGGTGGGTGATCCAGCGCATCGTAAGTCCTTGGATGGAGGGTCAGGCGGGCAAGGGTAATGGATGCGGCGTGGGGAGGGGAGTGCCGAGGTGTTTATTGGGGCCCTGCGTTCGCGAGGACGACGGTGGACACCTTGTCATTCCCGCGAACGCGGGAATCCAGTGAAGGTTTCCTGGGCAGGGTGGGGTGAGCGAAGCGATACCTGTCGGCTGTTGGGGGGGGCGCCCCGACTCCGCTCCCTCACCCCAGCCCTCTCCCAGGGGGAGAGGGAGCCTCCGTGCGGGTGGATGCGAAAGCGACATCCGCCCTCCCTTCCGAAGAGCCTCAGCGCTCCAGCGGCGTCAGGCGCAGCAGGTGGATGCGGCGGCTGTCGGCGCTGAGCACGCGGAAGCGGAAGTCGCCGACCTCGGTGATCTCGTTGCGCTTGGGCAGGTGGCCGAAGGCGTTCATCACCAGGCCTCCGACGGTGTCGAACTCGTCGTCGCTGAAGCTGCTGTCGAAAGCTTCGTTGAAGCTGTCGATCGGCGTCAGCGCCTTGATCAGGAAGTCGCCGCTGGGCAGCGGCTTGATGTAGCTGTCTTCCTCGACGTCGTGCTCGTCCTCGATGTCGCCGACGATCTGCTCGAGCACATCCTCGATGGTCACCAGGCCGGCGACGCCGCCGTACTCGTCGATCACCACCGCCATGTGGTTGTGGTTGGCGCGGAACTCGCGCAGCAGCACGTTGAGGCGCTTGGACTCCGGCACGAAGGTGGCCGGGCGCAGCAGGTCCTTGACGTTGAAGCCGTCGTTGTCGCCTTGCAGGATCAGCGGCAGCAGGTCCTTGGCGAGAAGGATGCCGATCACGTCGTCGGGGCCTTCGCCGATCACCGGGAAGCGCGAGTGGGCGGAGTCGATGATCGCCGGGAGGAATTCGCGCGGCGTCTGGTTGGCCTTGATGATCACCATCTGCGAGCGCGGCACCATGATGTCGCGAACTTGCAGATCGGCGACCTGGATGGCGCCTTCGACGATCGACAGCGCTTCGCTGTCGAGCAGTTTGTTCTGGTGGGCTTCGCGCAGCAGCTCGAGGAGCTCCTGGCGGCTTTTCGGCTCGTGGGCAAAGGCCTGGGTGATTTTTTCCAACCAGGACCTGTGCCCGTTGCTCGATCGATCTTCGCTCATATATCCGTGCTCAGTGGCTTCTTATTCGTCATCGCGATAGGGGTCGGGGTGGCCAAGTTCAGCCAGCAATTCTCGTTCCAGGGCTTCCATTTCCTCGGCCTCCTCGTCCTCGAGGTGGTCGTAGCCGAGCAGGTGCAGGCAGCCGTGGATCACCAGGTGCGCCCAGTGCGCTTCCGGCGCCTTGCCCTGCTCGGCGGCCTCGCGCTCGACCACCGCCGGGCAGATCACCAGATCGCCGAGCAGCGGGATGTCGAGCATTTCGTCGGGGATGTCGGCGGGGAAGGACAGCACGTTGGTGGCGTAGTCCTTGTCCCGGTAGGTGCGGTTCAGCTCGCGGGCTTCCGGCTCGTCGGCCAGGCGGATGGTCAGCTCCGAGTCGCCCTCGCGCTGGCGCAGGGCGAGTTCGCACCAGCGCTGGAACAGGGCGGCCTCGGGAACGCTCGCCGTGGTGGCGAGCTGCAGGTCCAGCTCAACCATCCTGGCGTTCCGCCTCGTCGTCGACCTTGCCGTGCTGGCGGTTGTCGTGGCGCTCGTAGGCTTCGACGATGCGCTGGACCAGCGGGTGGCGCACCACGTCCTTGGGCTTGAAGTGGGTGAAGGAGATGCCCGGCACCTTGTGCAGCACGTCGATCACGTGGGTCAGGCCGGAGCGCGTGCCGCGTGGCAGGTCGACCTGGGTGATGTCGCCGGTGATCACCGCCGTCGAGCCGAAGCCGATACGGGTCAGGAACATCTTCATCTGTTCCATGGTGGTGTTCTGGCTTTCGTCGAGGATGATGAAGCTGTTGTTCAGCGTGCGGCCGCGCATGTAGGCGAGCGGCGCCACCTCGATCACCTGCTTCTCGATCAGCTTGGCCACCTGGTCGAAGCCGAGCATCTCGTACAGCGCGTCGTAGAGCGGGCGCAGGTAGGGGTCGATCTTCTGCGAAAGATCGCCGGGCAGGAAGCCGAGTTTTTCGCCTGCCTCGACCGCCGGGCGCACCAGAAGGATGCGGCGGATCTGCTCGCGCTCCAGGGCGTCGACCGCGCAGGCCACCGCCAGGTAGGTCTTGCCGGTGCCGGCCGGGCCGATGCCGAAGTTGATGTCGTGCTCGAGGATCGCCTTGACGTAGCGCTGCTGGTTGGCGCCGCGCGGGCGGATGCTGCCCTTGCGGGTGCGCAGCGTGACGCTGGTTTCGACGCTGGGATTGACCAGTTCCTCGATGCCCGACTCCTGCAGGAACAGGTGCACCAGATCGGGCGACAGCTCGGTGGCTTCGGTTTCGCGGTACAGGCGCAGCAGCAGTTGTTCGGCGGCCTTGGTCTTGTCGCTGGCACCGATCAGTTCGAACTGGTTGCCACGGTTGCGGATCTCGATGCCCAGGCGCTGCTCGATCAGGCGCAGGTGCTCGTCGAATTGTCCGCAGAGATTGGCGAAGCGGCGGGACTCGAAAGGTTCGAGGAGGAAGCGAAGCGGTTCTATGGGTGCGTTCAAGGTCGTGTGAGGCCGCCAGTCGGCAGGGTGGTGAATCGAAGAATAAACCCGTGCGCCCCTGCGGGAAAGCAGGGGCGCATGAGCCTTTAGTGCAATCTGTCCAGCAAGGTGCCGCGCAGCGAGTGCGGCAGCGCCTCGTCGATGTGCACGTCGACGAACTGACCGATCAGATGTGGATTGTCGCAGCGGAAGTTGACGATTCGGTTGTTCTCGGTGCGCCCGGTGAGCATGCCGGGGTCGCGCTTGGAGTAGTCGCTGACCAGGATGCGCTGGACGCTGCCGACCATCCGTCGGCTGATCTCGAAGCCCTGCTGGTTGATGCGCGCCTGGAGGATTTGCAGGCGCTGCTTCTTGACCTCTTCCGGGGTGTCGTCGACCAGGTCGGCGGCCGGCGTGCCGGGGCGCGAGCTGTAGATGAAGGAGTAGGAGAAGTCGAAGCCGACGTCCTCGATCAGCTTCATGGTCTGCTCGAAGTCCTTGTCGGTCTCGCCGGGGAAGCCGACGATGAAGTCCGAGCTGATGCACATGTCCGGCACCGCCGCCTTCAGCTTGCGGATGCGCGACTTGTATTCCAGCGCGGTGTGGTTGCGCTTCATCGCCGCGAGGATGCGGTCGGAACCGGCCTGCACCGGCAGGTGGACGAACTTCACCAGCTCCGGCACCTCGGCATGGGCGGCGATCAGCGCGTCGGAGAACTCCAGCGGGTGGCTGGTGGTGTAGCGGATGCGGTCGATGCCGTCGATCGCCGCGACCACGCGGAGCAGTTCGGCGAAGTCGCAGATGCGTCCGTCGTGGGTGGCGCCCCGGTAGCCGTTGACGTTCTGGCCGAGCAGGGTCACTTCGCGCACGCCGTTCTCGGCGAGGTGGATGATCTCGGCGAGCACGTCGTCGAGCGGGCGGCTGACTTCCTCGCCACGGGTGTAGGGCACCACGCAGAAGGTGCAGTACTTGCTGCAGCCTTCCATCACCGAGACGAAGGCGCTGGGGCCGTCGACGCGCGGTTCGGGCAGGCGGTCGAATTTCTCGATCTCGGGGAAGGAGATGTCCACCTGTGGCGCGCGGGTGGTGCGCGCGGCGTCGATCATCTCCGGCAGGCGGTGCAGGGTCTGCGGGCCGAACACCACGTCGACGTAGGGTGCGCGCTCGCGGATCGCCGCGCCTTCCTGGCTGGCCACGCAGCCGCCGACACCGATCACCAGGTCCGGGTTGGACTGCTTCAGCTCACGCCAGCGGCCCAGTTGGGAGAACACCTTCTCCTGGGCTTTTTCGCGGATCGAGCAGGTATTGAGCAGGATCACGTCGGCTTCCGCCGGGTTCTCCGTGACTTCCAGGGCCTGGTGCTCGCCCAGCAGGTCGACCATGCGCGAGCTGTCGTACTCGTTCATCTGGCAACCGTGGGTTTCGATGTAAAGCTTCTTGGTCATGCGGGGTTATCAACTGATTCGCAGGACCGCGCATTATAGTGGCCAGGCGGCGTGCTTCCTAGCGTTGCGCGTCGGAAGCCTGTGCTATGATTCGCGCCCCCTTTTTTGCAGTGCCGTTCCCGTCATCCATGAGCAAGAGCGATCCCATCTACAAGGTCATTTTCCTCAACCAGGGCCAGGTGTACGAGATGTACGCCAAGCAGATCTTCCAGAGCGAACTGTGGGGGTTCCTGGAAGTGGAGGAGTTCGTCTTCGGCGAACGCACCCAGGTGGTCGTCGACCCCAGCGAAGAGAAGCTCAAGGCCCAGTTCGAAGGCGTGATACGCAGCTTCCTGCCGATGCATTCGATCATCCGCATCGACGAGGTCGAACGGCTCGGCGTGCCGAAGATCAGCGAGGCCAAGGGCGGCGGCAACGTGATGCCGTTCCCGATGCCTATGCCGGATAAGGGCAGCTAGAAGCGGCAAGCCTTAAGCTGGAAGTAAAGGTTTGGTGGGACAGTCTTCATGCTGATTTGCTTCCAGTTGTGGCCTCTGGCCGCAAATCGCGCGCATGGCGCGCTCCTACAGGTGGTGTCCGTCGATGCGGCTGTAGGATGGGTGCAACCCATTGGCTTTGGCTTGTAGCTGCTTTATCAGGGCAGCGGATCGAACGGCGTGGCGCCGTCGGCGGTCTGCAGTTCCTGGAGGTAGCTGCGGAAGATCTGGCCGAGTACCCGGGTAGCGATTTCCAGCTCGTCACTGCGCATCTGTGCGGCCACCAGGTCGGCGCTGTCCATGGCGTCGTCGGCGCCGTTCACCGCGGCCATCTTCAGCACGATGTAGGCCTGCACGTTGTTGGCCTTCACCCCTTCGCCACGGAAGAACATCATGCCCAGGCGTTCCTGGGCCAGGGCGTGGCCGCGTAGCGAGGCCTGCTCGAACCAACTGAGGGCCTTGCTCAGGTCGCGTGGGGTGCGCTGGCCGTCGTAGTAGAACTCGCCGAGCTCGTATTCGGCCTGGAGGTCGCCTTCCTGGGCGGCTTTCTGGCACTTGGCCAGGGCTTCGGGAAGGTCTTCGGGGGCGGTGTTCAGCGAGCAACGGCCGGTGGCGGGGATCAGCAGGGAATTGCCGCCCGCATTCGCCAGCAGGGGGGAAGTGAGCATCAGGCAGCCCAGAAGCAGGCTGCGGCCGGTGCGGTTCATGGAAATCCAGGCGCCTCAAACAACCGTGCGGGCGGTATGCCCACCGACGAAACGCGTCGGCGTTCACATTATGAGATAAGCCGGGGCTTTCTTACAAAGCCTTTGCGAGGCTTTCTCGTCCAGGCAGCGGGCGGATTCCGGGAGGGCGGCAGCACCCGGGGGGGCTGCCGCGCGGTTTCACTTCAGCGCGGCGAAGGCGCGTTCGGCGGCGTCGAGGGTGATCTTCAGTTCCGCGTCGCCGTGGGCGATGGAGGTGAAGCCGGCTTCATAGGCGCTCGGCGCCAGGTACACGCCGCCATCCAGCATCAGGTGGAAGAAGCGCTTGAAGCGTTCCGCGTCGCTGGCCATCACGTCGGCGAAGGTGACGATGTCGTCGGCGCCGCTGAAGTACAGGCCGAACATGCCGCCGGCCTGGGTGGTGACGAAGGGGATGCCGGCGGCATCGGCTCGCTCCTGCAGGCCTTGCAGCATGCGGCTGGTGTAGTGGGTCAGTTCTTCGTGGAAGCCCTGACGGCCGATCAGGCGCAGGGTGGTGAGGCCGGCGGCCATCGCCAGCGGATTGCCGGACAGGGTGCCGGCCTGGTAGACCGGGCCGAGCGGCGAGATCTGCTCCATGATCTCGCGCTTGCCGCCGAAGGCGCCGACCGGCATGCCGCCGCCGATGATCTTGCCGAAGGTCGACAGGTCCGGGGTCACCCCGTAGAACGCCTGGGCGCCGCCGAGGGCGACCCGGAAGCCGGTCATCACTTCGTCGAAGATCAGCACCACGCCGTGCTTGTCGCAGGCGGCGCGCAGACCTTCCAGGAAGCCCGGCGCCGGCGGCACGCAGTTCATGTTGCCGGCCACCGGCTCGACGATGATGCACGCCACTTCGCCACCGACTTCCGCCAGGGTCTTCTCCACGGCGGCGAGGTCGTTGAACGGCAGGGTCAGGGTGTGCTTGGCGAACGCCGCCGGCACGCCGGGCGAGTTCGGCACGCCGAAGGTCAGGGCGCCGGAGCCGGCCTTGACCAGCAGGCTGTCGGAGTGGCCGTGGTAGCAGCCTTCGAACTTGATGATGCTGTCGCGGCCGGTGTAGCCACGGGCCAGGCGGATCGCGCTCATGGTCGCCTCGGTGCCCGAGCTGACCATGCGCACCATGTCCATCGACGGCACCAGCGAGCAGACCAGGTCGGCCATTTCCACTTCCAGGGCGGTCGGCGCGCCGTAGGAGAGGCCGTGGTCCAGTTGCCGGCGCACCGCGTCGAGCACTTCCGGGTGGCTGTGGCCGAGGATCATCGGGCCCCAGGAGCCGACATAGTCGACGTAGCGCTTGTCGTCTTCGTCGGTGACGTAGGCGCCTTCGGCGTGCTTGAAGAACAGCGGCGTGCCGCCGACGCTCTTGAAGGCGCGGACCGGCGAGTTGACGCCGCCGGGGATGTGCTTCTGGGCGTTGGCGAACAGGGTTTCGGAACGGGACATGGAGGGCCTCTCGAACTCAGGGGGCGACGGCGCCGTCGCCCGGAAACATTCAGGTGAACAGGGCGCTGAAGGCGCGGGCGCGGCGTTCGACCTCGGCGGCGGAGTCGGCGCCGAACAGGGCGTGGATCACCGCGACCAGGCTGGCGCCACGGGCGATCAGGCCGGGCGCGTTGTCCAGGGTCACGCCGCCGATGGCGACCACCGGCAGGGCGAAGCGCATGGCGGCCTGGTCCAGCAATTCCGGCGTGGCGGCCGGAGCGCCGGGCTTGGTGTTGGAATTGAAGAAGCGCCCGAAGGCGATATAGCTGGCGCCTTCCGCGACCGCCCGTTCGGCCAGTTCCAACTGCGCGTGGCAGGTGGCGCCGATCACCGGGTCATCGCCCAGGCGCTGGCGCGCCGCGCTCAGCGAGCCGTCGCCCTGGCCGAGGTGCAGGCCGACGCCGAGGCGCGCGGCCAGTTCCAGGTCGTCGTTGATGATCAGCGTGGCGCCGTGGCGGGCGCACAGCTCGGCCAGCGCCGAGGCTTCGTCGAAGCGGCGGGCGGCGTCGGTGGATTTGTCGCGGTACTGGAGCAGGCGCGCGCCGCCTTGCAGGGCGGCTTCGACGTAGGGCAGCAGCTTGCCGCCTTCCAGCAACTGGCTGTCGGTGATGGCGTACAGGCCGCGCAGCGTGTTCATCACGAACAGAAGTCCAGCGGCAGGCGGCGCGGCACGAACTGGCCGTGGCCGGGCTGCTCGGCGTCGCGCAGGGTGCGCCAGGTGTAGGCGAGCGCCGATTCCACCGCGCTGGGCAGGTCCTCGCCCAGCGCCAGGCGGCCGGCCAGGGTGCTGGCCAGGGTGCAGCCGGAACCGTGGTAGCTGCCCGGCAGGCGCGCGCAGGTGAAGGTGTGCCGGCTGCCGTCGCGGGAATACAGGCGGTTGTGGACCTCGGTCTCGTCGCCGTGGCCGTCGGTGATCAGCAGGTGCTGGATGTGCGGGAGCAGCTTTTCGGCGCATTCGTCGGCGCTGCCTTCCGGCAGTTCGGCGAGGATGCGCGCTTCCGGCAGGTTCGGCGTGGCGATGGCGGCGACCGGGAACAAGCGTTCGCGGATCGCGTAGCCGACCTCGTCCTTGCCCAGCGCGCCGCCGCCGCCGGCGCGCAGCACCGGGTCGCAGACCAGCGGCACGCCGGGCAGCGACTGCATGAGTTCGAGCACGGTATCGACCATTTCCACCGAACCGAGCATGCCCAGCTTGACCGCGGCGACCGGCAGGTCGGCGATCACCGCGCGGGCCTGGGCGAGCACCCAGTCGCGGTCGAGCACGCGGAAGTCGGTGACGTTGACGGTGTCCTGCACGGTCAGCGCGGTGACGGTCGGGGCGGCGTGGCAGCCCTGGGCGAGCAGGGCTTCGATATCCGCCTGGAGGCCGGCGCCACCACTCGGGTCGTGGCCGGACAGGCAGAGAACAACGGGGCGGGAGCTATAGGTAGTCATGGTGCGCGAGCTTAGCATTTTTCCGCTTTCGCGCGACGATTTCGACTGCCGGGTCAGCTCTCCGCCGGGCGGTTGCTATGCTAGAGTTCGCGTCTTCCAACAAACGCCTTGCGCGGCCTTGCCGATAACGAGAGTGGGGGCTCTCTGGTGTGGTCCGACGGGGCTCTGCGGGGCACGATGCGCTACGGCTTGTTTCTACTCCTGTCTCTGCTGGCGAGCCTGGCCGGCGCTGTCGAATTCGACGAACACACCCGTCACCTGTCGCTTGGCCGGCACCTGGACGTCTTCGAGGACGTGCGTGGCGAGGCGACCATCGAAGAGATCCTGTCCCCGGCCCTGCAGGGCAGCTTTCGCCGTCTCGACCGCGACGTGCTGAATGCCGGCTATTCGCGCTCGGTGTTCTGGCTGCGCCTAGACCTCAGGTTCCGGCCGCAGCAGTCGCGCGGCCAGCAGGCCTGGCTGCTGGAGCTGGCCTACCCGCCGCTCGACCATGTCGACCTCTACCTGCCCGACGGCCAGGGCGGCTTCCACCTGGCCCGGCGCACCGGCGATGCGCTGCCGTTCGCCAGCCGGGAGATCCGCCAGAACAACTACCTGTTCGAGCTGGAGTTGCAGCCCGACCAGCCGATGCGCGTCTATCTGCGCCTGCAGAGTCAGGGCTCGGTCCAGGCGCCGCTGAGCCTGTGGTCGCCGACCGCCTACCTGGAGGCGCAGCCGTCGCGTATCTATGTGCTCGGCATCATCTATGGCGTGCTGCTGGTGATGCTGATCTACAACCTGTTCATCTACCTCAGCGTGCGCGACACCAGCTACCTCTACTACATCCTCTATATCGCCTCGTTCGGCCTCTACCAGGTCTCGGTGAACGGCGCCGGCATCGAGTACTTCTGGCCGAACAATCCCTGGTGGGCCAATGCCGCGACGCCTTTCCTGATCGGTTCGGCGGCGCTGTTCGGCAGCCAGTTCGCACGCAGCTTCCTGCACACCGCCGAGCACAGCCCGTGGATCGACCGTGGCCTGCGCATCATGATGGCCCTCGGCGCGCTGGGCATGGTGCTGGCGCTGACCGCCAGCTACGACCTGTCGCTGCGCTGGACGACCTCGGTGGCGCTGCTGTTCACGGTGGTGATCTTCTCCGCCGCGATCTCCGCCTGGCTCAGGGGCATGCGGGTGGCGCGCTACTTCATCATCGCCTGGAGCGCCTTCCTGCTCGGTGGCATCGTCAACACCCTGATGGTGCTCGGCTACCTGCCCAACGTGTTCCTCACCATGTACGCCAGCCAGATCGGCTCGGCCATCGAGGTCGGCCTGTTGTCGCTGGCGCTCGCCGACCGCATCAACGCCATGAAGGAGGAGCGCGCGCGCATCCTGCTTGAGTCCGGCCGCAAGCTGGAGGCGCTGAACCAGGAACTGGCCAACAGCAACCGGCTCAAGGACGAGTTCCTGGCCACCGTGACCCATGAGCTGCGCACGCCGATGAACGGGGTGATCGGCTCGCTGGAGCTGATGCAGACCCTGCCGCTGGACGCCGAGCAGGATCAGTACCAGAAGACCGCGGCGAGTTCGGCGCGCGACATGATGCGCATGGTCAACGACATCCTCGTGCTCACCGAACTGCAAGCCGGCAAGCTCTATCCCCGGCGCGAGATATTCAGCCTGCGCGCGCTGTTCGACGGCTTGCGCGGCCAGTTCGCGCCGCGCGCCGAGGCCAAGGGGCTGGCCTTCGAGCTGGAGCTGGCCGACAGCCTGCCGGACACCCTCGAGGGCGACGGCGCCAAGCTGAGCCAGAGCCTCGGCTACCTGCTCGACAACGCCATCAAGTTCACCGCGCGCGGGCAGGTGCGGCTGCGCGTGCGTCCGGCCGAGGCGCGCCAGGGCCAGTTGCCGCTGTGCGTCGAGGTGATCGACAGCGGCATCGGCTTCTCCGCGCCGGCCGACGACCGGCTCTACCAGCGCTTCCACCAGCTCGACGGCTCGATGACCCGCGAGTACGGCGGGCTGGGCATCGGCCTGGCGATCTGCCGGCAACTGGTCGGCCTGCTCGGCGGCACCCTGTCCCACGAGTCGCGGCCGGGGCAGGGCAGCCGCTTCCAGTTGCGCGTGCCGCTGGCCCTGCCGCCGCAGGCCCCGCGAGTCAGCGTGCAGCGCCCGCGCGGGACGGCCGTGCGCCGGCCGGAGGACTGCACCGTGCTGGTGGTCGAGGACAACGCCATCAATCAGTTGGTGACCCGCGGCATGCTGCTCAAGCTCGGCTACCGGGTGCGCTACGCCGACAACGGCGCCGAGGCGCTCGAACTGCTCCGCCACGAGTCGGTGGACGCGGTGCTGCTGGACTGCCAGATGCCGGTGATGGACGGCTTCGCCACTTGCCGCGCGTTGCGCGCCCTGCCCGGTTGCGAGCGACTGCCGGTGCTGGCGATCACCGCGCACAGCCACAGCGGCGACCGCGAGCGCTGCCTAGCCGCCGGGATGAGCGACTACCTGGCCAAGCCGGTGAAGTTCGAGGCGCTGCGGGAGTTGCTGCACGACTGGCTGCTGTGCCGGACGGTCGATGGAGCGCGGGCGTAGCGGTGCCCCCGATGGCCCCACGCTCCGGCGCGGGAACGATCATGCCGCCCGAGACCTTTGTCATTCCCGCGAACGCGGGAATCCAATATTCCCCCACGCCTGCACGTGGAGCGTAGGGTGCGCCGCGCGCACCAAAAATAGGTGGCGCCGTACGTTCCAGTGCACACGGCACACCCCGCTGTTCATTGGCTCCCGGCGTTCTCGGGGATGACGGGGCGGGGCCGCTCTTGGCCCCTTGGAGTGGGAGTGGTGATCGATGGCGGACGCGAGTATGGCCACCCGCGCCTATTCGCGGCAGGCCCGGCGTAGGCCGGGGTACGCGGTTGGACAGTGGGGCGATCCCTGGCCATAGCAAAGCCATCTCGCGCAGAATGACGTCTTTTCATAAGGAGAGGCACATGACAAGGAAGCCACAAGACCGGCCGCGCCTGCGGGGATGGGGATGGCTGTTGCTGGCCGGGCCGGCGATGGCGGCGGACGAGCCCTACCTGCAACTGGAAGCGCGCCTGGCGAGTGAACCCTATCAATGGACGCTGCCGGATGGCGAAGTCGTCCGCAAAGCGCTGGCGGACGATGCCGCCCGAATCGCCGTGGAGCGGCGGGATGGCCATGACGAGTACGTGCTGGAACTGCTGTGGGGCCGTTTCCCTGTACACGTGCCGCCGCGCTGCTGGCAGTTGCCGGCGGCGTCGTTCAAGGATTGCGCGACCGTCGGACCGCGCGAGGAAAGTGCCTTCCAGCACGAACAGCGGGAGACATTGCACAGCCGGTCTGAAGCCCGCCGACAGATCCGGAACACTCGCGTGGCGTGGGTCTTCGACGAGCTCCACAGCGACAAGGTCGCGAACCTGCTGGAGCAGGCCATCGCCGATGTGCGGGCTGGTCCGGGGCCGGCGGAACGGCCGTGGGCGCCGGACACTTTCCCGTGCGTCCGCCTGCCGGCGGAGTTGGCGGCGGCGCCGTCGCAACAGAGCCTGCCGTACGCGAAACTGAACGAGGGCGACGCCGATGCCGTCGCCACCTACGCGCAGGCGGCGCGCGACGGCAACTGGCGTGCCGGTGCCGGCTTGTTCGGCACCATGATGGCCGACGAGGACTGGGAGTCGGCGCAGGTGATCGTCGGCTGGCTGCTGCACAAGCGCGTCCCGGCCGGCTACAACAAGTTGGCCGACCTGCTGGCTGCCGCTGGCCAGTACGACGGCGCCAGCATGGACCCGCAGGCGCTGACCCTGGCATTGCGCATGCGCGCCGCCTCGCTGGGTGATCCGCTCGCGCAGTACGCCGTGGCCGAAGCCTGGACCAAGGCCGGCCACCAGGACGCGGCCGAACGCCTGCGCGCCTGTGCGATCGAGCAGAACCCGGCCCTCGCGCGGTAACCCCGCAAGCACCAGGCACGGGCCCGCGGAGATGACCGGACGGGCCCGAGCCTCGTGCCCCTGCGGCGCCTATGCCGATTGCCGCGGCCGCTGCCGGCCTTGCTGCCGTGCTTCGGCCGTCGCGATCCGGCCGCCAGTATTCCCGAGCCTTGACCACGGGCTATCCGGCGCGGGCCGGCCAACGAGCTCGGCCCATCCGCACCCGCTTTTGACCGAAATCCCCCTTTCCGCAAGGTCTGAATCCTGATTCACTGTTAAAAAATGAATCGGGATTCATTTCATGGCCTATCGCACTACCGCCGCCCGCCAGGACCGTGACCTGGAACTGCGCCAGCGCATTCTCGACTGCGCCCTGGCGCGGGTCGCCGAGGGTGGTTTCGCCGCGCTGACCATGCAGGCGCTGGCCGAGGACGCGGGGATCGCCACCGGCAGCCTGTACCGCCACTTCCGTGGCAAGGGCGAGCTGGCGGCGGAAGTCTTCGCCCGTGCCAGCCAGCACGAAGTCGACGCCCTGGCTGCCGTGCTGCGCACCCCCGGCCGGCCCGATGCGCGTCTGGCCGCTGGCCTGGAGCGTTTCGCCGCGCGTGCCTGGCACAGCCGCCGGCTGGCCTTCGCGCTGATCGCCGAGCCGGTCGATCCGGAAGTCGACGAACAGCGCCTGCTCTACCGCGAAGCCTATGCCGAACTGTTCGTCGAATTGCTGGAGGAGGGCGTGCGCGCCGGTGTCTTCCAGCTCGAACAGGTCGCCCTGGGCGCCGCCTGCCTGGTCGGCGCCATTGCCGAAGCCCTGGTCGGTCCGCTCTCGCCGCCCGCCCGCGCGGCGCGCGAACAGGGGCGGTCCGGCCCGGATCTGCCCGAAGTCAGCCGTACCCTGGTCACTTTCTGCCTGCGCGCCGTCGGCGCCAGCCTGCCCGCCGAGGAGAAACAACAATGAGCCTGAGCCACGAATACGCGGAAACCCACGAAGTCTTCAACCAGGTGCCGCCGCTGGATGGCGCCAACCTCTATCGCGTCGACCTGCCGTTGCAGGAATGGACCCGCCGTTTCGGCGGTGGCTGGGCCGAGTCGCGCATCGAAGCCTACGGCGCGCTGGCCGGCGGGCCGCTGATGGCCGCCGGCTTCCTTGCCAACGAGAACAAGCCGGTGTTCAAGAGCCATGACCGCTACGGCCATCGCATCGACCTGGTGGAATTCCACCCGGCCTACCACGAGCTGATGCGCACGGCGATCGAGCACGGCATCCCGTCCATGCCCTGGACCGATCCGCGCGCCGGCGCCCAGGTGGCCCGCGCGGCGATGAGCTACCTGCACAGCCAGGCCGAGGCCGGCACCGGCTGCCCGCTGACCATGACCTACGCCAGCGTGCCCGCGCTCAAGCTGCAGCCGGACCTCGCCGAAGCCTGGCTGCCGAAGATCCTCGCCACCGAATACGACCCGCGCAACGTGCCGATGAACCAGAAGGCCGGGGTCACCATCGGCATGGCGATGACCGAGAAGCAGGGCGGCACCGACGTCCGCGCCAACACCACCAAGGCGCACCCGGTGGGCATTCCGGGACCGGGCCAGGCCTACGAGCTGGTCGGCCACAAGTGGTTCTGCTCGGCGCCGATGTGCGACGCCTTCCTCACCCTGGCCTATACCGACAAGGGCCTGACCTGCTTCCTGCTGCCGCGGCACCGCCCGGACGGCACGCGCAACCAGTTCTACGTGCAGCGCCTGAAGAACAAGCTGGGCAACTGGTCGAACGCCTCCAGCGAGGTGGAGTTCCGCGGCGCGCTGGCCTGGATGGTCGGCGAGGAAGGCCGTGGCGTGCCGACCATCATCGAGATGGTCGCGCTGACCCGCTTCGACTGCATGGTCGGCTCCAGCGCGCTGATGCGCCAGGCGCTGACCCAGGCCGCGCACCATTGCGCGCACCGCAAGGTCGGCGGCCGGGTGCTCGCCGAGCAGCCGCTGATGCAGAACGTGCTGGCCGACCTGGCGCTGGAAAGCGAAGCGGCTCTGGCGCTGACCATGCGCATGGGCAAGGCGCTGGACAACCCGCACGACGAGCAGGAGGAGAAGTTCTCCCGCCTGGTCACCGCGATCGGCAAGTACTGGATCTGCAAGCGCGCGCCGGCGATGGTCAACGAGGCCGCCGAGTGCCTGGGCGGCGCCGGCTACGTCGAGGAGACCATCCTCCCGCGCCTGTACCGCGAGGCGCCGGTCAACTCCACCTGGGAAGGCTCGGGCAACGTGCAGTGCCTGGACGTGCTGCGCGCGCTGTCCAAGGAGCCCGGCGTGCTCGACGCACTGTTCGCCGAACTGGGCGACGGTCACGGCGACGCGCGCCTGGCCGCTTTCATCGGCAACCTCAAGGCCGGCTTCGCCGACACCGCCGACATCCAGTACCGTGCCCGCCAGCTCACCGAGGACGTCGCCGTGGCGCTGCAGGCCAAGCTGCTGCTGGAGGCCGGCAACAGCTCCGTCAGCGACGCCTTCATCGCCAGCCGCCTGGGCGGCCACGGCCGCGTCTACGGCACCCTGCCGCGCGGCGTGGATGTCGAGGCCCTGGTGGCGCGCTCGACGCCGCATCTGGTCTGAGCTCTTCCCGGATTTCATCCGGGCTATGCCGCTTGTCTCCCCTCTCCCTCCGGGAGAGGGGCCGGGGGTGAGGGCCGGAGCCGATAACAACCCCCGACCCCCAGGATCGTGAACGGACGTGCGGCTGGCGGGCAGCGGTCGAGCGGGCGCAAGATAGGCGCGTATTTCCCGCAAGGACGTTGCCCGTGACTGTCATCGCTTCCACCGAATTCATGGTCGCCGCCACCGCCGAGGAGGCGGTCGACCGTCTTACCCTGCTGCACAAGCGCGCCACCGAGGCGCTGAGCGGTGCGCTCAAGCGCTATCTCAAGGAGCGCACCCAGCCCAGCGCGGCCGAGCGCGCGATGTTCCGCTATCCCGAACTGCGCCTGACCTACCACTGCCAGGGCGAGGTGCCGAGCAGTACCCGCGCCTATGCCAAGGTCCAGGTGCCGGGCGGCTATGCCGTCACCATCACCCATCCGGAAGCGTTCCGTGGCTACCTGCTCGACCAGTTGCGGCCGCTGATGGAGGACTTCACGGTCACTGTCGAGGTCGGCCTCAGCCACCAGAACATCCCTTATCCCTACGTGGTCGAGCAGGGCGACGAACTGGCCGGTTCCGGGGTGACCGCCGCCGAACTGGCCAGGGTGTTCCCCAGCACCGACCTGTCCGCCGCCACCGACTCGGTGCCCGACGGCCTGCACGACTGGGAGAACGTCGACCCGATGCCGCTGGCGCTGTTCGACGCAGCGCGGGTGGATTTCTCCCTCAAGCGCCTCCAGCACTACACCGGCAGCGACTGGCGCCACGTGCAGCCGTGGATCCTGCTGACCAACTACCACCGCTACGTCGACCAGTTCATCCGCCACGGCCTGGCCCAGTTGCGCGACGACCCGCGCTTCGTGCGCATGGTGCTGCCCGGCAACGTGATCATCGAGCGCGGCACCTCCGAGGAGGACGCCCAGGCGGTGGCCGACGCGGTGGTCTGGCACCGCTACCAGATGCCGGCCTACCACCTGATCACCGCCGACGGCCATGGCGTCACCCTGATCAACATCGGCGTCGGCCCGTCCAACGCCAAGAACATCACCGACCACCTGGCCGTGCTGCGCCCGCACTGCTGGCTGATGATCGGCCACTGCGGCGGCCTGCGGCAGTCGCAGACCATCGGCGACTACGTGCTGGCCCACGCCTACATGCGCCGCGACGGCATCCTCGACCGCGTGTTGCCGCCGCACATCCCGCTGCCGGCGCTGGCCGAGGTTCAGCAGGCGTTGCAGGAGGCCGCCGCGCAGGTCACCGGCGAGCGCGGCGAGGCGCTCAAGCGGCGCCTGCGCACCGGCACCGTGCTGACCTACGACGACCGCAACTGGGAACTGCGCTGGGCCCAGGAGCGGCCGCTGATCAACCTTTCCCGCGCGGTGGCGGTGGACATGGAGAGCGGCACCATTGCCGCCCAGGGCTATCGCCTGCGGGTGCCCTACGGCACGCTGCTGTGCGTCTCGGACAAGCCGCTGCACAGCGAGATCAAGCTGCCCGGCGCGGCCGGCGCGTTCTACGAGCGGGCGGTGACCCAGCACCTGCACATCGGCATTGCCGCCCTCGATCTCCTGCGCAGCCAGCTCGACTCGCTGCACTCGCGCAAGCTGCGCAGCTTCGACGAGCCACCGTTCCGCTGAGCCTCAGAACCGCTCCTTTCGCCATTGCAACGGACTGATGCCGTGCCAGTGGCGGAAGGCGCGACTGAAGGCACTCTGCTCGGAATAGCCGAGCAGGGCGGCGATCTCGCCCAGCGGCAGGTGGGTGTCGCACAGGTAGCCTTCGGCCAATTGGCGGCGGGTATCGTCGAGTACCTGCTGGAAGCTCAGGCCGGTTTCGGCCAGGTGCCGCTGCAAGGTACGTGGGCTCCTGTGCAGGCGCTCGGCCAGGGCTTCGAGCTGGCCCCGTCCTTCGCGCAGCAGGGGAATCAGCGCCTGCTGGCACTGCTCGACCAGGCTGCCTCGCTGGCGGTGGTGCAGGTAACCCTCGGCTTGCTGGTCGAGCAGGGCCAGCAGCGCCGGATCGGTCTGGCGCATCGGCAGGGCCAGGTATTCGCTGGGCACGCGCAGGCGCGTGGCGCTCTGGGCGAAGCGCACCGGGCCACCGAAGAATGACTCGTAGGGACGGATGTCGGGCGGCGGCGGGTTGACGAAGTCCAGCCCCCGTACCCGCAACGATTGGCCGGTGAGGTTGCGCGCCAACTGCACCAGGGCGGCGAGGGCGACTTCGTCGACCAACTGGCCAGGACGTCCCTGTTCCACGCCCCATTCGATCTGCAGGCTGCCGTCGCGCTGGCTGAGCCGCGCCGGGTTGGCGTCGTAGATCAGGGAGTGGTAGCGCTCCAGGCGCAGCAGCGCCTCGCCCAGGTTCGGGCAGGCCAGGGCCGCGTAACCGGCCACGCCGAAGTGCCGTGGGCCGATGGTTTCGGCAATCCGCAGGCCCAGCGCCGGCTCGGCCAGCCGGTCGGCGGTGCGTTGCAGCAGGGCCTGCCAGTCGGCCATCGGCAGCAACCCGCCGGACGCCTGTGGCAGTTCTCCCAACAGGCTCTGCGGGGCCAGGCCGCGATTGTTCAGGTAGTCGTAGAGCAATTGGGCGTAGCTGGCGGCGATACGCATTTTTCGGACAACCTGGCGCGATTCGTCAAAAAGTCAGCGGGCTGTGTCAAGCCGGCCCATTTCCGTCGACGCACCATGTCTTGGAAGTGCAAACCACGACAAGAGGTGCCGAGCATGTCCGAACTGTTGGCCGGGTTGTGGGCGGAGGTGGACATCCGCCGTGACCTGCTGCTGATCATGACCCCACTGTTCATCTCCACCCTGGCGGCGGAGTGGCTGGCGATGCGCCGACGCGGAGTGTTCTGCCTGAAGGATTCGTTGTCGAGCCTGGCGCTGGGAGGCCTCTACCTGGTGGGCGACGCGCTGTTGGTGCTGTTTCTGGTGCTACCGATCTACCACCTGGCGTTCCATTTCCGTCTGCTCGAGTTCTCCATGGGGGCGTGGGCCTTCGTCGCCCTGTTCTTCGGCCTGGAGCTTTCCTATTACGCATTCCATAGGGCCAGCCATCGTATCCGCTGGTTCTGGGCGGCCCATGTGGTGCATCACTCCTCGGAGCACATGAACCTCACCACCGCCATGCGACAGAGCCTGTTCTACGGGGTGGCCGGCAATTGGCTGTTCTACCTGCCACTTGTGTGGCTGGGCTTCGCGCCCGAGTGGGTGCTGTTCATGCTGTCGGTGAGCCTGGGCTACCAGTACTTCATCCACACCCGGTCGGTGGAACGGCTGCCACGGGTGATCGAGTGGCTCTTCAACACGCCCTCCCACCACCGTGCCCACCACGGCCGCAACCCGCAGTACATAGATCGCAACTACGGCGGCATCCTGATCGTCTTCGACCGCTTGTTCGGCACCTTCGTCGAGGAGCGCGAGCCGGTGGAATACGGCATCCTGCGCCAGGTGCACAGCGTCAATCCGCTATGGCTGAACCTGCACGAGTGGGTGGACATGTTCCGCGACGTGGCGCGACCGGGGCCGTGGCGCCTGCGCCTGAAACACCTGTGGGCGCCGCCGGAGTGGCAGCGGCCCGACGAGGTGTGAAGGGGCATTCGCCCTCCTGGTAGGGTGGGTTTCAGCCCACCACCGGGGCTGTTTTCATTGGTGTGCTGAAGCGGAGCGCTGCCCGGCCCGACCTATGGGGTCCGTGGCCAGGGGCGGGACGTTCCACCGCTCGCCTGGCGCGGGCGTGCGGAAGGTGCCCGGGTCGACGCCGCGTTCGGCCAGCGCCTTGCTCAAGTCCCGTGGCGGGTCGAACTGGCCCTCGTCGGTGAGGCGGAAGGTGCCGAAGTGGATGGCCATGCTGTTCTGCGCTTCCAACTGCTGGTGGGCCTGCGCGGCGTCGTCCGGGTTCATGTGGTGGTCGCGCATGAACCAGCGCGGCTCGTAGGCGCCGATCGGCAAGGCGGCGAAGCGGAACGGCCCGAAGCGCTCGCGGATCAGGCGGAATTCCGGGCCGAGCCCGGTGTCGCCGGGGAACAGCACCGGGCCTTGGGGCGACTCGAAGACGAAGCCCAGCCACAAGGTGCGGTCGGTATCGCGGCGGCTGCGCGCCGACCAGTGCTGAACCGGAACCCCATGCAGGCGCAGGTCGCGGCCCAGGGGGAGTGCTTGCCACCAGTCCAGTTCGATCACCTCGGCGAAACCGCAGGCGCGGATCAGCTCGCCATTGCCCAGCCCGGTGATCGCCCGCGCGGCGGGGAAGCGGCGGGACAGCTCGCGCAGGCTCCACAGGTCGAGGTGGTCGTAGTGGTTGTGGCTGACCAGCACCAGGTCGATCGGCGGCAACTGGTCGAGGGCGAGCCCCGGCGGATGGTAGCGGCGCGGCCCGACGAAGCTGAACGGGCTGGCGCGCTTCGACCATAACGGATCGGTGAGGATGTTCAGGCCGTGCAACTGCAACAGGATGGTGGCGTGGTTGATGTAGGTGACGCACAACTCGTCGCCCACCACCCGTTCCCGGACGGGCGTCGCCGGGGCCGGTTGCGGAGCGATCCAGGGCGCCTGGCGCGGGCGTTCGAGCTGCCACCTGATAAGATCGCGCAGCCCCTTGTGCGGCGTTGACGCCAGGTTGCGGAAGCGCTGGCCGTCGAAGCTGTCGCTGGCCGGGCCGCGCCAGGGCCGGTCGAAGCCGAGCAGGGAGCGCAGGCTGAGAAGCCAGAGTGGAAGACGCTTGGTGGACATGGGTGTGCTCTTGCGGGAGGCCAATGCTCAACCTAGCATGGCCGCTTCGCGCTGCCAGCCGCTCGACACCTTTTGCAAACATGGCCCGTCCTCCGCGTTCCAGCTCCCGTCCCGCGCGTCCAGCGCCTCGCCGCGTGCCCAAGGCACAGCCGGCCGAGCCACGGCTGATCCTGCTCAACAAGCCGTTCGACGTGCTCACCCAGTTCAACGACGAGCAGGGCCGCGCGACTCTCAAGGATTTCGTGCCGGTGCCCGGCGTCTACCCGGCCGGGCGCCTGGACCGCGACAGCGAGGGCCTGCTGCTGCTGACCAACGATGGTCGCTTGCAGGCGCGCATCGCCGACCCGAAGCACAAGCTGGCCAAGACCTACTGGGTGCAGGTGGAGGGTGAGCCGGACGAGGCGCAGTTGCAGCGCCTGCGCGACGGCGTCGAACTGAACGACGGGCCGACCCTGCCGGCCGAGGCGCGGCTGATCGACACGCCCGAACTCTGGGAGCGCAACCCGCCGGTGCGTTTTCGCAAGAGTGTGCCGACCGCCTGGCTGGAGCTGACCATCCGCGAGGGCCGCAACCGCCAGGTGCGGCGGATGACCGCGGCGGTCGGCCTGCCGACGCTCAGGCTGGTGCGGGTGCGCATCGGCCCATGGGAGCTGGATGGACTGGCGCCGGGGGAGTGGAAGGACGTGCCGGCGCGGTTGCCGTAGGGGCTTTCTATCGGCTGGTGGATGTAAAAAGCGACATCCACCCTACGCGTCTTGCGCGGAGACAGTGGGTGAGAGTCCGAGCCGGCGCCATCTGCCGACTATTGGGTCCCCGCGTTCGCGGGGATGGCGGGGACACTGTGCGTTCCGCCGGCTCCGTCATGCCCGCGCATGCGGGAATCCAGTCTCGTAGGGTGGAAAACCGCGAAGCGTTTTCCACCGTCGGTCACGCCTCTCGTGTGCCCTGGGGCCGTTTTCAGTGGGGGATATCGCGAGCCAGTTCGATGAAGTAGCCGATGATCGGCTTGGCCAGGAAGGCGAACAGGCACAGGCCCAGGCCGAGGAACAGGATCGCGGTGCCCAGGCGGCCGGCCTTGGACTTCTTCGCCAGGTCCCAGATGATGAAGGCCATGAAGCAGATCAGTCCCCCGACCAGGACATACATCATCAGGGCTTCGAACTGTTCGGGTTCCATGGGGACCTCTTGCGGCAGCGGACAACGGGGCGGCGATTATACGCGCCCGAACCTCAACTGCGCAGGTGTTGCAGCGGCAGCTCGGTGCTGGAGACCACCTGGTCGAGGACGAAGCTGGAGCGCACGCTGGAAACGCCCTCGATGCGCGTGAGGGTGCCGAGCAGCAGCTTCTGGTAGTGATCCATGTCCGGCACCACCACCTTCAACTGGTAGTCGGCGTCCATCCCGGTCACCAGGCTGCACTCCAGCACTTCCGGGCACTGGCGGATCACCGACTGGAAGTGCTCGAAGCGTTCCGGGGTGTGGCGGTCCATGCCGATCAGCACGAAGGCGGTGAGGGACAGGCCGAGCTTCTTGCGGTCGAGCAGCGCCACCTGGCGGACGATGTAGCCGTCGTCCTCGAGCTGCTTGACCCGCCGCGAGCAGGGCGACGGCGACAGGCCGATGCGTTCGGCCAGCTCCTGGTTGGACAGGCGGGCGTCGTGCTGCAGTTCGGCGAGGATCTTCAGGTCGTAGCGGTCGAGTTTGTTCATGGTGGCGGGCGGCCTTGTCTTGAATTGCTCGATATCTTGCTATTCGAGTAAAAGATTGCGCAAGCGGTAAACTGCTCAGCAATCTTCGCAATCCCCTGTCGCGCCTGGGGGATTAATATTTCCCTCAGTTTCACGGCCCGGACATCCCGTCCACCCGGCCCGCCCAATCAGGCAGGTCGGCGCCGCCGGTCCTACAGGACCGCTCCGGCCCCCGGGTCCGCACCGCCCAACCAGGCGGGCGAGGAAAGCGGCGACACGATTGCCGGTACAGGACGAATACGCTGAAAGGGCGGCTCTCCAAGGAGGCCGCCCTTTTTGTTGGCGTGGGTTTAGGGGTGAGGGGCCGAGGCTTCGGCACAAAACACGCTCCTAGACCAACCCGCTCAGCCTCAACAGCCACCAGGCGAGGATCGCCACCTGCACGAAGAAGCCGGCGAAGCGCAGCCAGACGAACAGCGGCGAGGTGCTGATCAGGTGCGCCAGCGACTGGAACAGCCGGGCGCCGAGCAGGGTGCAGGCCAGTGGATCGGTGATCGCGGTCTGCCCGGCGTGCAGCGCGTAGAGCAGCACGGCGGCCTGCAGCGGGAGGTTTTCCAGGCAGTTGGCGTGGGCCCGCGCCAGGCGCTGGCCGAAGCCGGGCAGGTTGCTGCCGTCGGGGGCGAAGGCGTTGACCGCCATCTTGCCGGTCAGGACCAGCAGGCCGCGCTGGTTGACGATCAGCAGGGCGAGAAGCAGGGCCCAGGCGACCAGGCCGAGAAGGGCTATCGCGGACGGGGAAAGGGACATGTACGGCTCCTTGGTCTTGTTGTCGTGAGGAGAAGCCGGGCCAGTCTAGAGGGTTTAGAGTAAAAGCTCTAGTTTTCGCGAGCCGCTCGCCCGGGAGCACCGACCGGGTCGGTATGCACCAGCACCTCGGCGCGCGGATAAACCTTGTGGATCGCCTCGGCGGCCCGCTGGCCAAGGGCGTGCGCGGTGACCAGCGGCATGTCGCCGGGCAGTTCGACATGCATCTGCACGAACCAGCGGCTGCCGGACACCCGGGTGCGCAGGTCGTGCACGCCGAGCACGCCGGGCACCGCGCTGGCCAGTTCGTGCATCCGGGTGCCGACGTCCGTCGGCAGCTCTTCGTCCATCAGCACGGAAACCGCTTCGCGGGCGATGCTCACCGCGCTCCACAGGATGTAGGCGGCGATGCCCAGGCCGAACAGGGCGTCCGCGTGGGCGACGCCGAAGCCGGTGAGCAGCAGGGCGACCAGGATGCTGCCGTTGAGCAGCAGGTCGGAGCGGTAGTGCAGGGAGTCGGCGCGGATCGCCGTGGAGCCGGTCAGGCGGATCACCCGGCGCTGGAACAGCAGCAGGACGACGGTCAGCGCCAGGGCCAGCAGCATCACCGCGATGCCCACTTCCGTGGCCTCCAGGGGCTGCGGTCGTCGCAGGCGCTCGAATGCCTGGATGCCGATCAGCACCGCGCTGCCAGCGATGAACAGCGACTGGGCCATGGCCGCCAGCGCCTCGGCCTTGCCGTGGCCGTAGCGGTGGTCGTCATCCGCGGGGCGCAGGGCGTAGCGCACCGCCAGCAGGTTGAGGAAGGAGGCGACCGCGTCGAGCAGCGAGTCGGTAAGGCCGGCGAGCAGGCTCACCGCGCCGCTCAGCCACCAGGCCACGCCCTTGGCGAGGACCAGCACGCAGGCCACCGTCAGCGAGGCGAGGGTGGCCTGGCGCAGCAGGCGGGCATGTTCGCGGCTGGTCAGCGGCATGCCAGCTCCGGAGTGAAGTAGATGTAGTCGAGCACCGGTGCGGGGCGGCCCATGGCGGTCAGGGCCGCGCTGGCCTGGCCGCGATGGTGGCTGCCGTGGTTGACCAGGTGCGAGACGATGTCGGCGAGCATGCGTTGTTGCGCGCCGTTGGTAACGCTCTGGTAGTACAGGGTCTGGCCCAGTTCAGTGTCGCTGCGGTCCGCCAGCCAGCGTTGCCAGCCGTCCACTCCTTCGGCGAGATAGTGCGAAAGGGCGGGCAGGTCGGGTGCCGTCTCGGCGTCCAGGCGGTCGAAGGGCTGCGGTTCGCCGAGTACTCGCGCCAGCCACAGGCGGTCGGCCACCGCCATGTGATTCAGCGTGCTGTGCAGACTGCCGAAGAACAGCCCGCACGGGCGGCGATAGTCGGCATCGTCCAGTTCGGAGCAATGGGTCAGCAGGCGCTGGTATGCCCAGCCGTGGTAAGCCAGCAGGCGCTGCAGGTGGGTGCCCAGCGGCCCGGCCGTGCTCATGCCCTGGACTGCAGGCCGTAGGCGGCCAGTTGTTGCAGGCTGCCGCGTTGTTCGAGCAGTTGCGGGTCGTCGAACGGCAGGCTGTGGCCGGTTTCGCTTTCGATCAGCGCCTTGAGTTGCTGTCTGTCGACCTGGCCGTCTGCGCCGATGGTCTGTTGCAGCTTGCCCGGGTCGACCTGCGCGGTCTGTCCTTCGGGCAGGTAGATGGCGCCGGTGGCGAAGTCGATGCCGAAGGCGATCAGCCCGGGGATCACGTAGAACAGGATGCCGATGGCGTTCAGGGCGGCGATCACCGGGTCGATCCGGCCCTCGATCTGGCCCCGGCGGTCGGGGTAGAACAGGGTGCCGCAGGCGGAGAGTTGAGTGGTCAGGGCGATGGTGAGTACGCCGCCGATGAATCGGGACTGCATGCGCATGGATTCCTCCTGATAGTGTCGCGCCACTATACCAATCGGCTTGTGACAAAGCGCCTCGTCGATGCCGGGCGCGCGCAGTTTCGACCACGGCGAGCGGCTGGCGGTTCGCCGCTATAATCGCCGGCTCTGTCGCTGGAGTCCCCATGATCGCCCTGCCCATAGATGCCGTCCTGCCCGAACTGCGCGGCGCCCTCGTCGCCCGTGACGAAGTGGTGCTCGAAGCGCCGCCCGGCGCCGGCAAGACCACCCGCGTGCCGCTGGCCCTGCTCGACGAGCCCTGGCTGGCCGGGCAGTCCATCCTGATGCTCGAGCCGCGCCGGCTGGCCGCCCGCGCCGCCGCCGAACGGCTGGCCAGCGAGCTGGGCGAGAAGGTCGGCGAGACGGTGGGCTACCGCATCCGCCTGGACAGCAAGGTCGGCCCGCGCACGCGCATCGAGGTGGTCACCGAGGGCATCCTCGCCCGCCGCTTGCAGGACGACCCGGCGCTGGAAGGCGTCGGCCTGGTGATCTTCGACGAATTCCACGAACGCAGCCTGGACGCCGACCTGGCCCTGGCGCTGACCCTCAACGGCCGCGAGCTGCTGCGCGACACGCCGCTGAAGGTGCTGCTGATGTCCGCGACCCTGGAGGGCGAGCGGCTTGCGGCGTTGCTCGGCGATGCCCCGGTGGTGCGCAGCGAAGGCCGCATGTTCCCGGTGGATACCGTCTGGGGCGCGCCTTTCCAGCCCGGCGAAGCGATCGAGCCGCGCGCCGTGCAGGCCGTGTCGCAGGCGCTGGCCGAGCAGCCCGGCAGCCTGCTGGTGTTCCTGCCCGGCCAGGCGGAGATCCGCCGCGTCGAGGAGCGCCTGGCCGAGCAACTGGACGGTCGCGCCGACGTCCTCCTGTGTCCGCTGCACGGCGAGCTGGACCTGGCCGCCCAGCGCGCGGCCATCGAGCCGGCGCCGGCCGGCAAGCGCAAGGTGGTGCTGGCCACCAACATCGCCGAGACCAGCCTGACCATCGACGGTGTGCGCGTGGTGGTGGACGCCGGCCTGGCGCGGGTGCCGCGCTTCGACCCGGGCAGCGGCATGACCCGCCTGGCCACCCAGCGCATCTCGCGGGCCAGCGCCACCCAGCGCGCCGGCCGCGCCGGTCGCCTGGAGCCCGGTGTCTGCTACCGGCTGTGGTCGCAGGCCCAGCACGAACAACTGGCCGCCCACGACAGCGCGGAAATCCTCCAGGCCGACCTGGCCGGGCTGGCCCTGCAACTGGCGCGCTGGGGCGTGAAGCCGGACGACTTGCTGTGGCTCGACCCGCCGCCGGCCGCCGCCCATGCCCAGGCGTGCGACTTGCTGACTCGGCTCGGCGCGCTCGACGGGCGCGGCGTGCTGACCGCCCACGGCCAGGCGATGAGCCTGTTGCCGGCCCATCCGCGCATCGCTCACTTGCTGCTGCGCGGCAAGGCGCTGGGGCTTGGCGAACTGGCCTGCGAAGTCGCCGCGCTGCTCGGCGAACGCGACATCCAGCGCGGCGGCGGGGCCGACCTGCACAACCGCATCGACCTGCTGCATGCCGGGCGGGGTTCGGGCAGCGTACAGCGGGTGCGGCAACTGGCCCGCCAGTTCCGGGGGCTGCTGCCCAGGGCGGTGGACGAGGCGGTCGCCGATCCCGGGCACCCGCGCTGGCTCGGCGCCTTGCTGGCCTTCGCCTATCCCGACCGTATCGCCCGCCAGCGCCGCGCCGGGGGCGCCGACTACCGACTGGCCAACGGCCGCGCCGCGCAGTTCGCGGAAGCCGACGCGCTGATGAAGCACGAATGGCTGGTGATCGCTGACCTCGGCAGCCGCCAGGGCCAGCGCGAGGAACGCATCTACCTGGCCGTCGATCTCGACCCGGCGCTGTTCGACTCGGTGCTCGCCGAGCAGGTGACGGTGCGCGACGAGCTGGACTGGGACGAGCGCGAGGGCGTGCTGCGCGCCGAGCGCCAGCGCCGGGTCGGCGAGCTGGTGCTGTCCCGCGAGCCGTTGCCGGCGCTGGACGAGGAGGCGCGTAGCCGGGCGCTGCTCGGACTGGTGCGGCGCAAGGGCCTGGAGCTGCTGCCGTGGACGCCGTACCTGCGCCAGTGGCAGGCACGGATCGCCTTGCTGCGCCGCCTCGACCTGGCGGAGAAGGGCGCCAGCGACTGGCCGGATGTCTCCGACGCGGCGCTGCTGGCGAGCCTGGAGGACTGGCTGTTGCCCTGGCTGGGCAAGGTCAGCCGGATCAGCCATTTCGCCGCCCTGGACCTGGCCGGTATCCTCGCCGGGTTGCTGCCCTGGCCGCTGCCGCAGCGCCTCGACGAGCTGGCGCCGACCCACCTGGCGGTGCCGTCCGGCTCGCGGATCGCCATCGACTACGCCGAGGAGCCGCCGGTGCTGGCGGTGCGCTTGCAGGAGCTGTTCGGCCTGGCCGAGACGCCGCGCATCGCCGGCGGCCGGCAGATCGTCAAGCTGCACCTGTTGTCCCCGGCGCGCCGTCCGGTGCAGGTGACCCAGGACCTGGCGAGCTTCTGGGCGAACACCTACGCCGAGGTGAAGAAGGACCTCAAGGGCCGCTATCCCAAGCACTACTGGCCGGACGACCCGCTGGTCGCCGAACCGACGTCGCGGGCCAAGCCGCGGCGCTAGGTTCTGTCGAGAACTGCCTGGGGAGTTGGGGGTGGTTGGATAGTCCGGCCCTCACCCTAACCCTCTCCCAGTGGGAGAGGGGGACTGGACGGTGTAGCGGTCGGGGCCTCGTGCCTGATCCAGAGGCCTTGGCTTACGGGATGGCGCGCAGGTCTTCGCCTTCGGCCCGCAGCGCCTCGTAGGCGTTGTCCAGGTCGCGCAGCAGGCGTTCCGCGCCGGGCTGGTGGCGCGATACCAGGAAGTACACCGGAAGGCGCAGCAGTTCGACGTGCTGCGGCGTCGGCACGTCCAGCTCCTCGGCGGCGCTGTCGACGGCGATGGCGTAGTCGAGCAGGTAGTCGCCCCGGTGGCGCAGCAGCATTTCCAGCGCCGAGCGGTGGGTGCGGGTGCGGTGCTGGACGATCCGCAGGCCGGGGTCGTCCAGGTAGCGGGAGATGCCGGGGAAATAGTTGTAGCCGCTGAGCATCACCAGCGAACGGCCTTTCAGGTCGTCCGGCAGGTTGGGGCGGGGCGTGTCGGGGCGGTAGTAGAGGTTGAGCACCACTTCGGCGAGGCGGCTGCGACCGCTCAGCACATGCTCGCCGAGCTGCTCCTTGGCCGGTCCTGGCCAGACCTGCACGCTGCCGTCCTGCAGGCCCGCGTAGATGCGCGCGCTGGGCAGCGCGCGGGTTTCCAGCGGGTAGCCGGCCCGCTGGAACACCTTGCGCACGACCTCGACCATCGGCCCCTGCGGGCGCCCGTCGGCGTCGGTGTAGATAGAGGGCGGGAAGTCGTAGAAACCGACCATCACCGGTGTGGCGGCGGGATCGGCGAAGCCTTGGTGCGCGCACAGGGCGAGCAGGGCCAACAGCAGGCGGGCGGATTTCAGCATGGGCACCGTTGCGGCGTGTCGCCGTCTTATTGTCGGAATCGCCAGCGCAGTATGTGCAGTGGCCTGGCGTTTGGCCAGCCCACCAGAGGTGTGGTTCGTCAGTTCGGCGCCGGCAGCAGGAAACGGCCGATCAGCGGCAGGTGGTCGGATATCTGCAAGGTGTCGCGCTGCCGCACGTTGGCGTCCAGGCGGATCAGTTGCGAGCTGTGGAACAGGTAGTCGAGGGTGCGGTCCGGCGCCTGGACGCGCGGGTCGTTGGGGAAGTGGGTGTACCAGGCGGCCTGCCCGCTGCCCCCGCTCTCGGACTGGCTGGGGATCACCGGGTAGCGTTCGGTGAGCAGGGCCTGTTCTCCGTCGGCGGAGTAGCCGGCGCGCTGCCGCAGGTCCAGGCGCTGGTATTGGCCGGGCGGCAGCAGCTCGAGGTCGCCGCCGAACACCCAGGGGGTCTTTTCCGCTTCCAGCCGGTCGAGCAGGTCTCGGCTCATCTCCACCTGGCGGCGCAGGGTGTCGTCGCCCTGGACGAAGCTGTCCAGGTGGGTGTTGATCACCGCCAGCCGGCCGCCGCCGCGCACCGGCAGGTAGTTGAGTTGCAGCGCGCGCTTGAGGCCGAACTGGCGGCTGAGCGGGTCGGCGGGGAGCTGCGGCAGTTGCAGGCGTTCGGCGCGTTCGATGCGGAAGCGGCTGAGGGTGGCGAGCTTCATGCCGACGCTGCCGAGGATCTTCGGATGCGGCACGAACGCGGCCTGCCAGTAGAACGCCTGGGTGCTGCAGGGGTAGAGGTCGCTGATGCGTTCGTTCAGCAGGGCGAGCTGGTCCTGGTAGTCGCTGGCCCGGGCGCCGTCGTGCAGTTCCTGCAGCAGTACCAGGTCCGGCGCTTCGTCGCGGATAACCCGGGCCACCTCGTCCAGGGTGTAGGCCAGGTCGGCAGCGGTCGGGCGCAGGTCGGGGCCGCTGCCGTCGGGCAGGTCGTGCCAGAACAGGTAGCGCTTGCCGGCCAGGTACTGCACGTTCCAGGTCATCAGCTTGAGCGCCTGGCCGGGTTGCAGTTCCGGCGCCTGGGCGGTGCAGGCGACCGCCAGTTCCTCGCGCGCCGACGGGTGCCAGGTCAGGCTGTAGACCAGGGCGGCGAGGCTGGTGGCGACGATCAGCAGGCTGAGGAGGATCGGGCGAAGGATGCGCGGCATGGGCTGGGCTTTGAGGGCTTGGGCTATGCTGAAAGTCGAAGAGCATACCTGACAGCCCGTCACGAGGCATGCGCCGATGACCGAGCCTGTGATCGCCCAACGCGGTCCCTACGGAGTGGAGGTGACCGCTGGGAAGGATTATTTCTGGTGCCGCTGTGGACGCAGCGCCAGCCAGCCGTTCTGCGACGGCTCGCACAAAGGCACCGGGATCACTCCGCTGAAATACCACGCCGAGCAGGATGACCTGGTGTTCTTCTGCGGCTGCAAGCACACCCATACGCCGCCGCTCTGCGACGGCACCCACAACGGACTGTAGAGGCCGGGAGCCCATGTACCGCAAGGTGTTCGCCAACAAGGTGTTCGAACGCAAGGTGGTGGTGGTGACAGGCGGCTGCTCCGGCATCGGTCGCGCCCTGGTGCTGCGCATGGCCCAGGCCGGTGCGCGGCTGGCGATCCTCGACCTCGACCAGCACGAGTTGGACAGCCTGGTGCGCCACCTGGCCGACCACCTCAACGCCGAGGCCATCGGCCTGCGCTGCGACGTGGCCGACCCGGAGGACGTGAACCGCGCCATGGAGCGGGTGCTGGAGCGTTTCGGCGGCATCGACATGCTGGTCAACAACGCCGGCATCACCCACCGCAGCACCTTCGCCGAGACCGACCTGCGGGTGTTCCAGCGAGTCATGGCGGTCAACTACTTCGGCGCCCTGCATTGCACCAAGGCGGCGCTGTCCAGCCTGCTCGAACGCCAGGGACAGATCGTCGTGCTCAGTTCGCTGTCCGGCTTCACCCCGCTGCTCTACCGCAGCGCCTACAACGCCAGCAAGCACGCCCTGCACGGCTTGTTCGACACGCTGCGCTACGAGATCAAGGGCTCGGGGGTGAACGTGATGCTGGTCTGCCCCGGCTTCACCGCCACCGACCTGCGCAAGAACGCCCTGGTCGCCGACGGCTCGGTGACCCGCCATCCGCCGCTGGCGATCGGCAAGGTGGCGGCGCCGCAGGATGTCGCCGAGGCGATCTACCAGGGCGCGCTGCGCCGCCGGCGCCTGCTGGTGCTGTCCAACATCGACTGGCGTGCGCGGCTCCTCGCCCGCTACTTTCCGCGCCTGTTCGAGCGGGTGCTGCTGCCGCGCATCTCCGGGCTGAAACCGTAGTTCACTCCAGGGAGCTGTCCCAGAACGCCGCTTCGATCTTGTGGCCGTCGAGGTCGCGGACGAAGCAGCCGTAGTAGGGCGCGCCGTATTCCTCGCGTGGGCCGGGGGCGCCGTCGGCCTGGGCGCCGGCCGCCAGGGCGGCCTGGTAGAAGGCGTCAACGGCGGCCTTGTCGAGGGCGATGAAGCCGAAGTGGGTGCCGTTGCCGAGGCTCGCCGGCTGGCCGTCGATGGGCGTCTGCACCCAGAACTCCGGGAACTGGCGGCCGTAGGCCACGGCGCCGGGATGGGCCATGATCCGCGTGCAGCCGAGGGTGGCGAGGACCTGGTCGTAGAAGGCGGTGGCGCGGTCGAACTGGTTGGTGCCGATGGACACGTGGGAAAGGATGCTCGGCGGGATGTCGGTCATGGGGGCTTCCTCCTGGAAAGAGCCCCATAACCCTAGTCCAGTCTTCAGAAGGCGTTCGGCCTGGCCAGCATGAACAGCCGGAACACCACCACGCTGGCGAACAGTTGCAGGAAGCCGCGCACGCAGTCGATCAGCAGCGGCAGCAGGCTTTCGCCCGGCACGCCGAACAGCGGGGACACCCGCCAGTCGAACGCCCACAGCGGCACCATCACCGCCAGCACGCAGAACAGGATGCGCCAGAAGTGCCCGGTGGTCAGCCGGAAGCTTTCGCGCAGTGCCGACAGCGGAGTCTGCCGGTCGAGCACCAGCAGGTACTCGGCGAAGGCCAGCTTGATCATCACCCACAGCCCTGGCAGCAGGAACATCGAGGCGCCGAGCATGATCAGCAGGCTGCTCAGCGCGGTGAGCAGGGCGAGGCGCGGCCAGAGGTACAGGGCCATGGCCAGCAGGTCGCGATTGCCCTGCTCGACGCCACGGGTGCGGCTGTCGAGGAAGAGGATCAGCGCGGCGGTGTACATCGGGTAGAACACCAGGCCGACGAGCAGGTCGGCGTAGGGCGGCGCCGTGTCGCCGAGGCTGACCACCAGCCAGTAGCGGGCCAGGCATTCGAGCGCCACCAGCGGCAGGCAGAGCCGGGCGATGGCGCCCAGGTTGCGGCTGAAGAAGTACCAGGAGTCGCGAAGGATCGGCAGCGGGTTCATTGACGGTCGGTGGCAGAGAGACAGGGGCGCCACTTTAGCCGATGGGCATCCAGGCTCCAAACCAGGCGTGTCGGCGGGCGGCCCGCGATGAGGGCTGCCCCGTAGGGTGCGCCGCGCGCACCGAGTGGGGCCCGACCTCTTCCGTTTCCGGCGGGACGCCTTGCCGGCTTCAAGGTAAACGGTGCGCGCGGCGCACCCTACCAGGCCGTGCGGTAGGCGTGCACCGGGTTGGGCAGGGCGTCGATCAGCCGGCGCAGGTCGGCGGTGGCCACTTCCAGGGTGAAGGTCGGCGGGCCGGGCGAGTAGATCAGGTAGTCGTGGTCGAACAGCGCCTGGTCGACGATCAGCGCGATCTCTTCGACATGTCCGAACGGGCAGGCGCATTGCGGCACGCAGCCGGTCAGCTCGACCAGTTCGGCGTCGCTGGCGATGCTCGGCCGGGCGCCGAGCAGGGCCTTCAGTTGCGCCCAGTCGGCGCGGGCGTTCTCCAGGGTCACCAGCATGGCGTGGCGGCCGCCCTTGAGGCGCAGGAACAGGCTCTTGCTCTCCACCCCGTGCAGGCCGAAGCGCTCGCGCACGGCGTGGGCGGTGGGATAGTCGAGCACCGCTTCGTGCTCCACCTGGCGATAGGGGATGGCGTGGCGTTCGAGCAGGGCGAGGTTGCGGGCGTGCAGGGACATTGAGCGTGACAATCGGGGCGACAGGGGCCGCGATGATAACCCGCTTGCGGCATACTGCCGCCTCCACCCGCCTACGAGGACATGCCGGTGAAGAAAATCGCCGTATTCGCCGATGTGCAGAACCTCTACTACACCGTGCGCCAGGCCCATGGCTGTCATCTCGACTATGCTGCGTTGTGGGCGGACATCTCCCTGCGCGGGCAGATCGTCGAGGCCCATGCCTACGCCATCGAGCGTGGCGACGCCAAGCAGCAGCAGTTCCAGCAGATTCTCCGCAACCTCGGCTTCACCGTGAAGCTCAAGCCCTTCATCCAGCGCAGCGACGGTTCGGCCAAGGGCGACTGGGACGTCGGCATCACCATCGACGTGCTCGACGCCGCGCCGCGTGTCGATGAAGTGGTGCTGGCTTCCGGCGACGGCGACTTCGCCATCCTGCTGGACAAGGTGCGCGCCAGCCACGGCATCGAGGCCACGGTGTACGGCGTGCCGAGCCTGACCGCCCAGGCGCTGGTGCGTGCCGCCAGCCGCTATGTGCCGATCGAGGGGGCGTTGCTGCTGCGGCATTGAGGCGGTTGGGTTGCCCGGCAACTCTTGATTGGACTCCCGCGTGCGCGGGAGTGACGGGGCGACACGATGTGGGAGAGAGGGCGTGGCCGGGCGGGTTGCGGGCCTATCGAGTAAACTGGCGCACTTTTCCGCTTTCGGTTGCCCACCATGACTTTCGCCTCCCTCGGCCTGATCGACCCGCTCCTGCGCGCGCTCGACGCCCTCGGCTACCAGACCCCGACCCCCGTGCAGACGCAGGCGATTCCCGCCGTGCTGGCCGGCCGCGACCTGATGGCCGCCGCGCAGACCGGCACCGGCAAGACCGCCGGCTTCGCCCTGCCGCTGTTGCAACGGCTGACGCTGGAAGGCCCGCAGGTGGCCAGCAATTCGGTGCGCGCGCTGGTGCTGGTACCGACCCGCGAACTGGCCGAGCAGGTGCACGAGAGTTTCCGTCAGTACGGCCAGTTCCTGCCGCTGCGTACCTACGCGGTGTACGGCGGGGTGAGCATCAATCCGCAGATGATGAAGCTGCGCAAGGGCGTCGACCTGCTGGTCGCCACGCCGGGACGCTTGCTCGACCTGCACCGGCAGAACGCCGTGAAGTTCGGCCAGGTACAGGCGCTGGTCCTCGACGAGGCCGACCGCATGCTCGACCTGGGCTTCGCCGAGGAGCTGCGCGGTCTCTACGCCGCCCTGCCGAAGCGGCGGCAGACCCTGCTGTTCTCGGCGACCTTCTCCGAACCCATCCGCCTGCTCGCCGGGCAGATGCTCGATGAGCCGCTGAGCATCGAGGTCAGCCCGCGCAACGTCGCCGCCGGCAGCGTCGAGCAGCGGGTGATTCCGGTGGACAAGAAGCGCAAGTCCGAATTGTTCCTGCACCTGCTGCGCGAGCGGCGCTGGGGCCAGGTGCTGGTGTTCGCCAAGACCCGCAAGGGCGTCGACCAGTTGTGCGAGACGCTGGAGGCCGAAGGCGTCAGTGTCGACGGCATCCACGGCGACAAGCCGCAGGCCACCCGCCTGCGCGCGCTGGAACGCTTCAAGGCCCGCGAAGTGCAGGTGCTGGTGGCCACCGACGTGGCGGCGCGCGGCCTGGACATCGACGACCTGCCGCTGGTGGTCAACCTCGACCTGCCGATCAACGCCGAGGACTACGTGCACCGCATCGGCCGCACCGGCCGCGCCGGCGCCAAGGGCAAGGCGGTGTCGCTGGTCTGTGCCGACGAGGTGCAACTGCTGGCGGCCATCGAGGTGCTGATCCGCCAGACCCTGCGCCGCGACGAGGAGCCGGGGTTCGAGCCGGACCACCGGGTGCCGCAGACCGATGCCAGTGGGCAGATCCTGAAAAAGCCGAAGAAACCCAAGAAGCCCAAGACCACCGGCGCCAAGGCCGCCCTGGGGCGATGGGTGGAAAGCGAGGCGCCGGCCAGGCCGCAGGTCAAGGCGGTGCGCAAGGTGCCGAGTTTCAATACGGGGCCGAGGAAGAAAAAGCCGTAGGCGGGAGGGGGAGGGGGTGCGGTTGTTCTGGACTCCGCCCCTCACCCCCCTCAAATATTCTGCGCAATCCGCCAAAGCACCCCGCTGGGATCGAAGACGATGAAGTCGCGCATGCCCCAGGGCTGGTCCTGGGGCGGTATCAGGCGCACGCCGTAGCGCTCGGCCAGATCGGCCTTTTGCACCTGTTCCCACCAGGCATCCACGTCTTCCACCAGCAGGTGCATCATGCAGTTCTCCGCCCAGTCCTTCACGTAGAGGTCTTGCAGCAGGAAGGCGCAGTGGTCGCCGTGGCTGAAGTAGGCCAACTGTTCGTCGGACCAGCCGGGGGTGAAGCCCAGGTCGCGGTAGAAGCGCTGGCTGAGCTGGAAGTCCCTGGCGGGGACGAAGGTCTTGAGTTCGACGCTGTTCAGGTTGGCCATGAGTGTTCCGTGGGGATGGGTGTCAGTGCGCCAGGCGGGCGTCCAGGCTGTTCTGGGCGAGGCGTCTGGCCTGGCCTTCGGTCATGCCCAGGTGTTCGTGCAGCGCGGCGAAGTTCTCGGTGACGTAGCCGCCGAAATAGGCCGGGTCGTCCGAGTTCACCGTGACCTTCACGCCCGCTTCGAGCATGTCGAGGATGTTGTGTTCGCGCATGTGCTCGAACACGCAAAGCTT
This sequence comes from Zestomonas carbonaria, assembly GCF_904061905.1. Taxonomy (GTDB): domain Bacteria; phylum Pseudomonadota; class Gammaproteobacteria; order Pseudomonadales; family Pseudomonadaceae; genus Aquipseudomonas; species Aquipseudomonas carbonaria. The sequence continues at coordinate 814 of NZ_CAJFCI010000039.1, read as the reverse complement.
GGTGTTGGACAGCGGGCAGACGGTCAGCGGGATCTGCTCGTCGATCAGCCGTTGCATCAGCTTCGGGTCCTCGGCGGAGCGCACGCCGTGGTCGATGCGCTTGACCTTGAGCAGGTCCAGCGCCTCCCAGATGTACTCGGGCGGGCCTTCCTCGCCGGCGTGGGCCACCGCCGGCAGGCCCTCGCTGCGCGCCTTGGCGAACACCCGCTCGAACAGGCGCGGCGGGAAGCCTTTCTCCGAGCTGTCCAGGCCGACGGCGATGAAGGCGTCGCGGTAGGGCAGCGCCTGTTCCAGGGTCTGGAACGCGGCCTCTTCCGGCAGGTGGCGCAGGAAGCTGAGGATCAGGCCGCTGCCGATGCCGAGCCGGTCGCGGCCGTCCTTGAGCGCCTGCTGGATGCCGTTCAGCACCACCTCGAAGGGAATGCCCCGGTCGGTGTGGGTCTGCGGGTCGAAGAAGGGTTCGGTGTGGACGACGTTCTGTTCCTTGCACTTTTGCAGGTAGGCCCAGGTCAGGTCGTAGAAGTCCTGCTCGGTGCGCAGCACGTCGGCGCCCTGGTAGTAGAGGTCGAGGAATTCCTGGAGGTTGTTGAAGGCGTAGGCGCGGCGCAGGGTCTCCACGTCCGCCCAGGGCAGGGCGATCTTGTTGCGCTCGGCCAGGGCGAACAGCAGCTCGGGCTCCAGCGAGCCTTCCAGGTGCATGTGCAGTTCGGCCTTGGGCAGGGCGTTGAGCCAGTCGTACATGGGGATGTTCTCGTTGTCAGGCTGTATCGGGGGGGAGTTTAGCGGTGGCCTGGGGTGGTTGTCGTTTCGGGGG
>NZ_CAJFCI010000038.1:4400-5673 GCF_904061905.1 Zestomonas carbonaria | reverse complement strand
GCAGGCGGCCGTCGTCGAGCAGCAGGCTCATGCCCGGTTGCAGGGCTTCGATGATCTCCGGGTGTGGCAGGTTCACCCGGCGCTCGTCGCCCGGGGTGGTGTCCAGGTCGAGGCGGAAGGCCTGGCCCTTGGCGAGCTGCACCTTGCCGCCTTCGAAGCGGCCGACGCGCAACTTGGGCCCCTGCAGGTCCATGAGGATGCCGATCGGGTAGTCCAGCTCACGCTCCACCTCGCGCACCCACTGGTAGCGCTGGGCGTGGTCGGCGTGCTCGCCGTGGCTGAAGTTGAGGCGGAACAGGTTGACGCCGGCCTCCACCAGGTGGCGGATGTCGTCGATGCCGTGGATCGCCGGGCCCAGGGTGGCGAGGATTTTGACTTTCTTGTTGGGGGTCATGACGCGGGTGCCTCGATCAGGATGGCGCGGAAATCGTTGACGTTGGTGCGGGTCGGGCCGGTGACGATCAGGCTGTCCAGGGCGGCGAAGTAGCCGTAGCCGTCGTTGGCGTCCAGCGCGTCGCGGGCGGAGAGGCCCTGGCGGGTGGCCTGGGCGTGACTGTCCGGGGTCATCAGCGCGCCGGCGTTGTCCTCGGAGCCGTCGATGCCGTCGGTGTCGCCGGCCAGCGCCCAGACGCCGGGCAGGCCCGCGAGGCTCTCGGTGAGGGCCAGCAGGAACTCGGCATTGCGCCCGCCGCGGCCGTTGCCGCGCACGGTGACGGTGGTCTCGCCGCCGGAGAGGATCACGCAGGGCGCCGGGACCGGCTGGCCGTGCAGCACGATCTGGCGGGCGATGCCGGCGTGCACCCTGGCCACCTCGCGGGCCTCGCCCTCCAGGTCGCCGAGGATCAGCGGCGTGTAGCCGGCGGCGCGGACCCTGGCGGCGGCGGCGTCGAGGGCCTGCTGCGGGGTGGCGATGAGCTGGAAGTGGCTGCGGGAAAGGCACGGATCGCCGGGCTTGACGGTCTCCGAGCGCGGATCGCGCAGCCAGGCCTGCACGTGGGCCGGCACCTCGATGGCGTAGCGGGCGAGGATCGCCAGGGCCTCGGCGGAGGTGGTCGGGTCGGCCACGGTGGGCCCGGAGGCGATCACCGTGGCCTCGTCGCCGGGCACGTCGGAGATCGCGTAGGTGTACACGGTGGCCGGCCAGCAGGCCCGGGCCAGGCGGCCGCCCTTGATGGCGGAGAGGTGCTTGCGCACGCAGTTCATCTCGCCGATGGTCGCGCCGGACTTGAGCAGGGCCTTGTTGATCGCCTGCTTGTCGGCCAGGGTGATGCTC
>NZ_CAJFCI010000038.1:1648-4303 GCF_904061905.1 Zestomonas carbonaria | reverse complement strand
GCGGTGGCGAACAGCTCGCGGAGCAGGGATTGCGGATCGAGGGGCATGACGGACTCCAGTGTTGTTATTGCGTGCAGGGGACCGATTGCAGTCCGCACGGCTCGACTTGGCAAGCCGTGTGGACTGGAATCGACCCACCCGGCCGGCAGGCCGTGACACCGCCGGCCGGGAGGTCGAAAGGGTGAGGGAGGGAACGGAGGTCAGACCAGAACTCCGCCCCTCACCCCAGCCCTCTCCCAGGGGGAGAGGGGGCTACAGCGTGCAACTCTCTGGCTCCGTGCCATTCCGTAGGATGGGTGGAGCGAAGCGAAACCCATCCTACGAACTCACCCCATGGGCGGTTATTGGCTTCCCGCGTTCGCGGGAATGACGATCACCGTCACCCCCGCGCACGCGGGGGCCCAGCAACTGCCTCACTCCCCACGAATGGAGAAGTTGGCCATATGCTCCAGGCCCTTGATCAGCGCGGAGTGGTCCCAGCCGCTGCCGCCGAGGGCGGCGCAGGTGCTGAACACCTGCTGGGCGTTGGCGGTGTTGGGCAGGTTGAGGCCCAGCTCGCGGGCGCCGGCCAGGGCCAGGTTGAGGTCCTTCTGGTGCAGGGCGATGCGGAAGCCCGGGTCGAAGGTGCCCTTGATCATGCGCTCGCCGTGCACTTCGAGGATCTTCGAGCCGGCGAAGCCGCCCATCAGCGCCTCGCGCACCTTGGCCGGGTCGGCGCCGTTGCGGGCGGCGAACAGCAGGGCCTCGGCGACCGCCTGGATGTTCAGGGCGACGATGATCTGGTTGGCGACCTTGGCGGTCTGGCCGTCGCCGTTGCCGCCGACCCGGGTGATGTTCTTGCCCATCGCCTGGAACAGCGGCAGGGCACGCTCGAAGGCGTTCGGGCAGCCGCCGACCATGATCGACAGGGTCGCCGCCTTGGCGCCCACTTCGCCGCCGGACACCGGGGCGTCCAGGTAGGCGGCGCCGGTGGCCTTGATCTTCTCGGCGAAGACCTTGGTGGCGGTCGGCGAGATCGAGCTCATGTCGATCACCACCTTGCCGCTGCCGACGCCCTCGGCGACGCCGTTCTCGCGGAACAGCACGTCCTCGACCTGCGGGGTGTCAGGAACCATGACGATGATGAACTCGGCCTCCTGGGCCACTTCCTTCGGGTTGGCCAGGGCGATGGCGCCGGCCTCGACCAGCTCGGCCGGGGCCGGGTCGTGGTGCTCGGAGAGGAACAGGGTGTGGCCGGCCTTCTGCAGGTTCTGGGCCATCGGTTTGCCCATGATGCCGGTGCCGATGAATCCGATTTTTGCCATGAGAGCTGTCTCCTGGTGTCGTGATGTCGGGGTAGCGGGCCCCCGCGCACGCGGGAACCCAATGAAAAACCTCAGATCGCGTTATGGGTCTTCAGCCAGCCGAGGCCGGCCTCGGTGCTGGTCAGCGGCTTGTACTCGCAGCCGACCCAGCCCGCATAGCCGATGCGGTCGAGGTGCTCGAACAGGAAGCGGTAGTTGATCTCACCGGTGCCCGGCTCGTGGCGGCCGGGGTTGTCGGCCAGTTGCACGTGGCGGATCGCGGCGAGGTTGTCCTCCACGGTGCGGGCCAGGTCGCCCTCCATGATCTGCATGTGGTAGAGGTCGTACTGCAGGAACAGGTTGGCGCTGCCGACCTTGTCGCGAATCGCCAGGGCCTGCTGGGTGCCGGTCAGGTAGAAGCCGGGGATGTCGCGGGTGTTGATCATCTCCATGACCAGGGTGATCCCGGCGGCCTGCAGCTTGTCGGCGGCGTATTTCAGGTTATCGACGAAGGTCCGCTCGATGGTGGCGCAGTCATACCCCTGCGGACGGATGCCGGCCAGGCAGTTGACCTGGGTGTTGCCGAGCACCTGGGCGTAGGCGATGGCTTTATCCACACCTTCGCGGAACTCCTCGACGCGGTCCGGGTGACAGGCGATGCCGCGCTCGCCCTGGGCCCAGTCGCCGGCGGGCAGGTTGAACAGCACCTGGGTCAGGCCGTTGGCGTCCAGGCGGGCCTTGAGGGTCTCGGCCGGGAAGTCGTAGGGGAACAGGTATTCGACACCGCCGAAACCGGCGTTGGCGGCGGCGGCGAAACGCTCCAGGAAGTCCACCTCGGTGAACAGCATGGACAGGTTGGCGCAGAAACGGGGCATGGGGTGCTCCTTGTTCGTAGCCCGGAGGCAGTCCGGGGCGGTGCATGAGTTCGTCGGGTGGAAAACCGCGAAGCGTTTTCCACCAGCGGGGGTAAGGGGCGGCGCTTCGGCGGATACCGAAACCCAAGCCCCTCTCCCTAACCCTCTCCCATAAATGGGAGAGGGGACTGGTCCGGTGTTAATCCAGCAGTCCAGTAGGGTGGAAAACCGCGAAGCGTTTTCCACCAGCGGGGTAAGGGGCGGCGCTTCGGCGAACACCGAAACCCAAGCCCCTCACCCCCGGCCCCTCTCCCGGAGGGAGAGGGGAGGGTCTAGTCCAGCAACGCAATCGCCGTCGGCGCATCGGCGCGGTTCTGCGCCAGTTCCTCGAACTCGTTGATGGCGTTGATCTCGGTGCCCATGGAGATGTTGGTGACCCGTTCGAGGATCACCTCGACCACCACCGGCACGCGGTGCTGCTGCATCAGCTCGCGGGCCTGGGCGAAGGCGCTCTGCAG
>NZ_CAJFCI010000038.1:0-1553 GCF_904061905.1 Zestomonas carbonaria | reverse complement strand
GGCCCTCGACCACCGCGACGTGGTCGACGCCATAGCCGCCGAGCTCCGGCGCGTTGACGTTGTCGAACGACAACTGCACGCAGTAGTCGATCTCGAAGCCGCGCTGCGCCTGGCGGATCAGGCCGAGGTAGGCGTTGTTCACCAGCACGTGGATGTACGGCAGGTTGAACTGCGCGCCGACCGCCAGCTCCTCGATCATGAACTGGAAGTCGTAGTCGCCGGACAGCGCCACCACCTGGCGGGAAGGATCGGCCTTGACCACGCCGAGGGCCGCCGGCACGGTCCAGCCGAGCGGGCCGGCCTGGCCGCAGTTGATCCAGTGGCGCGGCTTGTAGACGTGCAGGAACTGCGCGCCGGCGATCTGCGACAGGCCGATGGTGCTGACGTAGCAGGTGTCCTTGCCGAAGAACTCGTTCATCTCCTCGTAGACGCGCTGCGGCTTGACCGGGATGTTGTCGAAGTGAGTCTTGCGCTGCAGGGAGCGCTTGCGCTCGCGGCAGGCTTCGACCCAGGCGCTGCGGTCCTTGAGCTTGCCGGCCGCCTGCCACTCGCGGGCGACGGCCAGGAAGGCGTCCAGCGCGCTGCCGGCGTCGGAGACGATGCCCAGGTCCGGGATGAACACCCGGCCGATCTGGGTCGGTTCGATGTCGACGTGGATGAAGGTGCGCCCGGCGGTGTAGACGTCCACCGAACCGGTGTGGCGGTTGGCCCAGCGGTTGCCGATGCCGAACACCAGGTCGGACTCGAGCAGGGTGGCGTTGCCGTAGCGGTGCGAGGTCTGCAGGCCGCACATGCCGGCCATCAGCGGGTGGTCGTCGGGGATGCTGCCCCAGCCCATCAGGGTCGGGATCACCGGTACGCCGACCAGCTCGGCGAACTCAACCAGCTTGGCCGAGGCATCGGCGTTGATGATCCCGCCGCCGGCGACGATCAGCGGGCGCTCGGCGGCATTCAGCAGGGCCAGGGCCTTCTCGGCCTGGGCTCGGCTGGCGGCCGGGCGCTGCACCGGCAGCGGCTCGTAGGCGTCGATGTCGAACTCGATCTCGGCCATCTGCACGTCGAACGGCAGGTCGATCAGCACCGGGCCGGGGCGGCCGCTGCGCATCTCGTAGAAGGCCTTCTGGAAGGCATAGGGCACCTGGCCGGGCTCCAGCACGGTGGTCGCCCACTTGGTCACCGGCTTGACGATGCTGGTGATGTCGACCGCCTGGAAATCCTCCTTGTGCAGTCGCGCGCGCGGCGCCTGGCCGGTGATGCAGAGGATCGGGATGGAGTCGGCGGAGGCGGAATACAGGCCGGTGACCATGTCGGTGCCGGCCGGGCCGGAGGTGCCGATGCACACGCCGATGTTGCCCGGGTTGGTGCGGGTGTAGCCCTCGGCCATGTGCGAGGCGCCTTCGACGTGACGGGCCAGGACGTGGTCGATGCCGCCGATCTTCTTCAGCGCGGCGTACAGCGGGTTGATCGCGGCACCGGGAATGCCGAACGCGGTGTCGATGCCCTCGCGACGCATCACCAGCACCGCGGCTTCGATTGCTCTCATTCTGGCCATT
>NZ_CAJFCI010000037.1 GCF_904061905.1 Zestomonas carbonaria | reverse complement strand
ACCCTCTCCCGGAGGGAGAGGGGAGTCTACGGAGCCGGTCTTGCCCCATGAGCCCACCACAACACCGGACAACCTCTCTCCCGGAGGGAGAGGGGAGTATCCGTGCGTACCATCGGGCTCCGTGCTCTCCCGCAACGCCGAACAGCCCCCTCTCCCTCCGGGAGAGGGTTGGGGTGAGGGAGCGGCCTATCGATCTGGCACGACCTCCCGCCAACCAAGCCCCAGGCAAGCGGTGCGCACGGCGCACCCTACGTGGGTAAGTCCCCTTGGAAACTCCTTGAGAAAACCTCGCTGACCACCCTCCCCCCTCTCCCCCACTTTTGCCGCTGAATCGCGAATCCGGCACACTAGCCGCCCCGAGCAATCGCTCGTTTCACCTATCCACAGCAGAACCCGTATGACCCGCTCCCCGTTCCGCCGCCTGGCCTTCGGCATCCTGCGCCGCCTGCTCTATCTCTGGGTGCGCTCCGAGACCATCAACCAATCCGCCTTCAGCCTGAAGCTCGACCGCGGCAAACCGGTGTTCTACGTGATGCAGCAGCCATCAGTGAGCGACCTGGCGGTGGTCGACCATGAATGCAGCAAGGCCGGGCTCCCGCGCCCGGTGCTGCCGGTGGCGATTGGCGGCCTGCTCGAGCCGGCCGGCTTCTTCTACCTGAACCGCGAGCCCGGCTGGTTCGGCCGCCAGGACAAGCGCGGCGCTTCGCCGGCGCTGGTACGGCTGGTCAACGCCATCGGCCAGCACGCGGTGGAGGATGCGCAGATCATCCCGGTCAGCGTGTTCTGGGGGCAATCGCCGGATCGCGAGACCAGCCCCTGGAAGCTGCTGTTCGCCGACACCTGGGCGGTCACCGGGCGGCTGCGCAAGCTGATCAATATCCTCATCCTCGGCCGCAAGACCCGCGTGCAGTTCTCCGCCCCGATCCACCTGCGCGAGCTGGTCGAACAGGGCAAGGGCCAGGAGCGCACCCTGCGCATGGTCCACCGCATCCTCCGCGTGCACTTCCGCAACCAGAAGACCGCGGTGATCGGCCCGGACCTCTCGCACCGCCGCAACCTGGTCAAGGGCCTGATCCACGCGCCGCTGGTGCGCCAGGCGATCATCGAAGAAGCCGAGCGCGAGAAGGTCACCCTGGAGAAGGCCGAGGCCGCCGCGCTGCGCTACGGCAACGAGATCGCCTCGGACTACGCCTACACCGCCGTGCGCTTCCTCGAAGTGGTGCTGTCCTGGTTCTGGAACAAGATCTACGACGGCATCAAGGTCAACCGCATCGACAGCGTGCAGGAGATCGCCCAGGGCCACGAGGTGATCTACGTGCCCTGCCACCGCAGCCATATCGACTACCTGCTGCTCTCCTACCTGCTGTTCCGCAACGGCCTGACCCCGCCGCACATCGCCGCCGGCATCAACCTCAACATGCCGGTGATCGGCGGCCTGCTGCGCCGTGGCGGCGCCTTCTTCATGCGCCGCACCTTCAAGGGCAACCCGCTGTACACGGCGGTGTTCAACGAATACCTGCACACCCTGTTCACCAAGGGTTTCCCGGTCGAGTACTTCGTCGAGGGCGGCCGTTCGCGCACCGGGCGGATGCTGCAACCGAAGACCGGCATGCTGGCCATCACCCTGCGCAGCTTCCTGCGTTCGCACCGCCTGCCGGTGGTCTTCGTGCCGGTCTACATCGGCTACGAGCGCGTGCTGGAAGGCCGCACCTACCTGGGCGAGCTGCGCGGCGCGGCGAAGAAGAAGGAGTCGATCTTCGACCTGTTCAAGGTGATCGGCGCCCTCAAGCAACGCTTCGGCCAGGTGTGGGTCAACTTCGGCGAGCCGATCAAGCTGGCCGAATTCCTCGACCAGCAGCAACCCGGCTGGCGCGAGCAGGAGCTCGGCCCGCAGTACCGCCCGGCCTGGCTCAACGACACCACCAACCGCCTGGCTGGGCGCGTGGCGCAGCACCTCAACGAGGCGGCGGCGGTCAACCCGGTCAACCTGGTGGCCCTGGCCCTGCTTTCCACCCCCAGGCTGGCGCTCGACGAGAAGGCCCTGGTGCGCGTGCTCGACCTCTACCTGGCCCTGCTGCGCCAGGTGCCCTACTCGCCCCATACCACCCTGCCGGACGGCGATGGCCACGCGCTGATCGAGTTCGTCAAAGGCATGAAACTGGTCGCCGAACAGAAGGATGCGCTGGGCAATATCTGCTACCTGGACGAGCAGAACGCCATCCTGATGACCTATTACCGCAACAACGTGCTGCACATCTTCGCCCTGCCGGCGCTGCTCGCCAGTTTCTTCCAGAGCAGCGCGCGGATCGGCCGCGAACAGATCCTGCGCTTCGTTCGCGCGCTCTATCCCTACCTGCAGTCCGAGTTGTTCATCCGCTGGTCGCGGGAAGAGCTGGACGCGGTGGTCGACCAGTGGCTGGCCGCGCTGGTCGAGCAGGGCCTGCTCAAGGTCGAGGCTGACGTCTACGTGCGCCCGGCGCCCAGCTCCCGGCAGTTCGTGCTGCTCACCCTGCTGTCGCGCGCCATCGCCCAGACCCTGCAGCGCTTCTACATGGCCATCGCCCTGCTGCTGAATGCCGGGCAGAACGCGCTCAGCGCCGAGGAGCTGGAAGACCTCTCCACCGTGATGGCCCAGCGCCTGTCGATCCTCCATGGCCTCAACGCCCCGGAGTTCTTCGACAAGACGCTGTTCCGCCACTTCATCCAGACCCTGCTCGACGAAGGCGTGCTGCGCCGCGACGAAGCCGGCAAGCTCAGCCACCATCCGCAACTGGCGGAAGTCGTCGAAGGCGTGGCCAAGCGCATGCTGCCGGCGGAGATCCGCCTGTCGATCCGCCAGGTGGCGCTGGATCGGAACGAGGAAGGGGAAGCGCTCTAGACCACCCGTCGGCCCGCCGCGCGGCGGGCCGCAGCACCTGTCGTGAGCTGCCATCCTTCCTGGAAACCGGGAGGGACGCACGCCATGAAAACGTCCAGCATCTGGGCTCTGCTGCCCATCATGTTCTGGGGACTGGCCTGCGCCGAAGAAGGCGAACCCTCCGACGCCGAGATGCTGGCCGCCATCCGCCAGCACTACGACGCCGCCAATGCGCAGATGCAGGAACTGCAACGGCGCTGCGCCTATCGCGAATACAGCAACCACCACAATCCCGCGCTGGTCGTGCAATGCCTGTCCGTGACGGGCATCGCCGGCAGCGACGAGGGGCTCGAACTGCAGATCGGCCGCTTCGAGAAGATCGCCTGCGCGAAGGCCGAGGGGCAGCCCGGCCATGTCTGCGATTACTTCATCGTCCTGTCATCCGGCAACCCGCTCATGGGCCGCGGCATGGGTGACCTCATGCGCCAGGGCGACCACGCCCAGGGACGCTTCATCAAGCGCCAGGACACCTGGCTGTTCCTGCCCAGGTAGCCTTCACGAAGCGATTCCGGTCGGTCAGTCGTCTCCAGCCGAGTAGGAGATATAGGCGGCACCGATCAACCCCGAGAACTTGGTAATGCTGACGGGCTCCGGGACGAGAACGGTGATCGTGGTGTTGGCAGCCGCGATGGCGAGCCCTCCGACGATCCCGTACTTGGCTTTCACGCGCTTGACCAGGTTCCTGAACTCAAGCTCCCGGAGCTCCAGCCTGGTCTTGGGAAAGCGATGGCAAATATCCTCGGTCGCGAGCATGACCTTCCTGTCGAGCATCGTGTAGTGCAGCGGGTCGATACCCCAGATATGGCGCGGAGCCTGGCTGACTTCCTGCATCAACGACTGCGCGGCACGATGGTCCAGCCCGGCGACGACAAGCACCGCCTCTTCCCGCTTCAGGATGTTCTCCAGGTGCTCCTGGATCTCCCGCTGCAACGCCTTGACGTGCACGCCCTGCGCGGCAAGGTCTTCGCCCACGGCGCTGAACAGATCCTTCTGGCGACAGGCGCGGATGGTGCGGCACAGCAACTCGGCGGACGCGATAAGCGCGTTATCCCGCTCCGCGCCGGAAGCCGTCGGGTCGGACAGTGCTGCGGTCAGCTCGCGCAGGTTGTCGTCGAGCTTCTGGTATTCCGCTCTCAACCACGGCCAGGCATCCCGTAGAACCTGCGCTGGATCGGTAGCCATGGTTCATCTCCTCCAGACCCGCGTTCAAGTTCCCGGCAACCGGGCGCCCCGCTTGCCGTCTCCGGGTATCTCGAACCAAACCATAGCCGCTGCCGTGGCCAGCGCTACTTTCCCAGGCAAGGAAATTCGCTCCGGGGGCCACGATTCACTGCTTCTCCGACGAAGCGTGCCTCATGTTCATGTAGACGCCACCGGTCTCGAGCTCATCGAGCATCTGCCGCAGCCGCTTTTCCTTCGTTTCCTGCCGCTTGGCCCGCTCGATCCAGCCGAGGTAGTCGTTCTGCTGATAGGCCGGGCGCTCCCGGTAGGCGGCCATCAGGCCACGCCCGTCCAGTGCGTGCCGGACGAACGCCGGCATGGGGTACCTCGGCCGCTTCAAGGTGGAGAAATCGGTGGTCATGCTGCTTCCTCCGCAAAGGAGCGAGTATGGAGTGTCGCCAATGTCGCCGCCGCATCAAGACTAGGCTTACCCGAGATCGAAGCCAAGGAAAGCCCCATGCACATCCTCTGGACCTACCTGCGCCCCCACCTCCTGCTCGCCGCGCTCGCCCTGCTGCTGGCGGCGGCCAGCCAGGTGCTCGCGCTGATCGATCCGATCATCTTCGGCATGATCATCGACGACTACGTGGTCGACCGCACCGGGAAGACCGATGACGAGCTGGTCTCCGGCGTGCTGGCGCTGCTCGGCCTGGCGGTGCTGGTGGCGGTGGCGTCGCGACTGGCCAAGGCGCTGCAGGAATACGTGACGCGGCTGGTGGTGCAGAAATTCGGCACCCGGTTGTTCAACGACGGATTGCGCCAGGTGCTGCGCCTGCAATTCCAGGAATTCGAGGACCTGCGCAGCGGCGAGGTGCTGTCGCTGCTGCAGAAGGTGCGCTCCGACAGCGAGCGCTTCATCAACGCCTTCATCAATACCGTGTTCGCTGCGGTGGTCGGCGTCGCCTTCCTGACCTGGTACGCCGTCACCAAGCACTGGCTGCTGGTGCCGGTGTTCCTGGTCGGCGTGGCCGTGCTCGGCGGGCTGACCGGGCTGCTCAGCCGCGAGATCAAGAGCCAGCAGCGCTCGATCGTGCGGGAGACCAACCGCAGCGCCGGCTTCATCACCGAGTCGCTGCGCAACATCGAGCTGATCCGCAGCCTGGGCCTGACCTTCCCGGAAATCCGCCGGTTGCAGGCGCAGACCGTCGATATCTTCGCCCTGGAAATGCGCAAGGTGCGGCGCATCCGCCTGCTGTCGTTCCTGCAGGGCACCACGCTGAGCCTGCTGAAGCTGGCGGTGCTGTTCGCCCTGCTCTGGCTGATCTTCCGCCATGTGCTGAGCCCGGGAGAGCTGATCGCCATGCAGTTCATCTCGGTGGCGATCTTCGTGCCGCTCCAGGAACTCGGCAACATCATCCTCGCCTACCGGGAAGCCGATGCGTCGCTACAGAACTTCGATGCGCTGATGCAGAAACCCATCGAGCGGCGGCCGGAGTCGTCGGTGGATATCGGGCCGATCAGCCACCTGCGTTTCACGGACGTGCGCTTCCGCCATCGCGGTGCGCCGGACAACGCGCTGGACGGCGTGTCCTTCTCGGCCGGGCTCGGCGAGACCATCGCCTTCGTCGGCCCCTCTGGATCGGGCAAATCGACGCTGGTAAAGCTGCTGGTGGGGCTGTACACCCCGGCCAGCGGCGAGGTGTTCTACAACGACATCTCGACCCAGGACCTGCGTTACAACCCGATGCGCCGGCAGATCGGCTTCGTCACCCAGGAGGCCTACCTGTTCGCCGGCACGATCCGCGAGAACCTGCTGCTGGTGAAACCGGATGCCAGCGACGCGGAGATGCTGGCGGCGATGGAGCAGGCGTCCTGCGCCTACCTGATCGACAAGTCGCCGGAAGGGCTCGACACGCTGATCGGTGAACGGGGCGTCAAGCTGTCGGGCGGCGAGAAGCAGCGCCTGTCGATCGCCCGCGCCCTGATGCGCCAGCCGCGCCTGCTGATCTTCGACGAGGCGACCTCGGCGCTCGACTCGCTGACCGAGGAACAGATCACCGCCACCGTCCGCAGCCTCTCCACGCGCAGTTCCCAGATCACCATCCTGATCGCGCACCGCCTCTCCACCATCATGCACGCCGATACCATCTTCGTGCTCGAGAGGGGACGCATCGTGGAAAGCGGCAACCACGGCGTGCTGCTGGAACGCAACGGCCTGTACCACGCGATGTGGCGGCAGCAGATCGGCGAGCGACCCACTGCCCTGCCACGGGACGAATGACCGTTATCCGGCCTTGAAGCACGCCACCTGCTGCTGTTGGCCAGTGGCCAGGCGGGCCAGGTCGCGGCTGGCGGTGGCGCTCTGTTCGGCGCTGCCGACCACTTCCTGGATGCTGTCGTTGAGGCGGGTGATGTTCTGGCTGATCTCGTGGGCCACCGCGGTCTGCTCCTCGGTGGCGGTGGATATCTGCGCATTGCCGTCGGCGATACCATCGATGGCGTTGGCGATGTGCATCAGCGCCTCGCCGGACTCGCGGGCATGGCTGACGCTCTTCTCGGCCTGTTCGCGCGATTGCTGCATGGAGCTCACCGCCTGGCGGGCGCCATCCTGCAACGCATCGATCATGCCGCGTATCGACTCGGTGGCCCTCTGCGTGTTGCTCGCCAGGCTGCGCACCTCGTCGGCCACCACGGCGAAGCCGCGCCCGGCCTCACCGGCGCGCGCCGCTTCGATGGCGGCGTTGAGCGCCAGCAGGTTGGTCTGTTCGGCGATGCTCTGGATGACCCCCAGCACGCTGCCGATCTCGTCGCTCTGGCTGTGCAGGCGGTCGATCACCTCGGCGCCTTCCTGCACCGACTGCGAGAGCAGCTCGATGGCTTGCAGGTTGGCCTCGACCAGGGCCGTGCCCTGATGGGCTTCCTCACGTGCGTCGCCGGCGATGCGCGACATGTCCAGGGCGTTCTGCGCCACCTGCTGGATCGCCACGCTCATCTCGTGCACGGCGGTGGCGACCATGGCGGTCTGGTCGCCCTGGTTGGTGGCGGCATCGCTGACCTGGGCGCTGATGGAACTCATCTGGTCGGAAGCAGTGGCCAACTGGGTGGAGGAATCGCCGAGATGGCGGATCAGTTGCTGGAAATGCTCGAGCATGGCGTTGAACGCCGTGGCGGTCTGCGCCAGTTCGTCCTTGCCCACGGCCATGGCGCGCAGGGTGAGGTCGGAAGAACGCTGCACCGTGCCGATCACCCGGCTCAGGTCCCCGAGCGGGCGGCTGATCGAGCGGCTGATCAGCAGGCTGAGCAGCAGCATCGCAACCACCACCACGATGCCGATGATGACGAAGCTGCTCTTCATCGCCTGGTAGCTGCTGGTGGACTCCTGGTTCAGCTTGTCGCCCTCGGCCAGTTGCATGCCCGCCAGGGTCTCCAGTTCTTCGCCCAGTGGATCGAAGGCGGCGTACAAGCGACGGTTGAAGCTCGTCGGGTCCTGGGCACGCAACGGCTCACCGGCCAGCGCCAGCAGTTCCTCGACCAGCGAGTCGACCTCCGCCATGCGCACCTTGATGCGGTCTATCACCTCGTTCTCCGCCGCCGACGTCTTGGTCGAGACGACGGCCCGCCAGGAGTGCTCGATACGCTGGCGCGCGCTGGCGATCATCCGTCGCAGTTCCTCCGCCTCGACCAGCCCGGCGCGGTGCTTGTGCATGGCATCGACCATGCTCACCGTATAGGCATTGGATATTTCATTGAGCCGGTTGACGGGCTGCATGCGATCGGTGAACAGCTCCTCGAAGTCATCGTTGAGTTGCCCGGTATTCGACGCCGCCAGCCCCATCACCCCCACCAGCACCAGCAATGGCAACAACGCCAGCAACAGCAGACGGGTACGCACGCTTATTTGATTCAACATTCTCTTATTCCCCACGTATCAATAGACAGCCCACAGACGTTGTGGCTATTGGCCAGGGGATTCTGGTTTCCAGAAGCGATTACTGCATCTCTTGGCGGGGGTTTTCAGAATCATCCAAAGAGCCGTTCTGTACTTTTCACAGGGCCACGGTCATCACTACAAGGAGCGTCGAACCGCCAACTTTTCCTGTACATAACTGTCAGACTGGCATCATCGAGAAAAGGAGTCCCCATGAAGCGTCTTTCCCTGCTGCTGGCGAGCGCCCTGCTCGCCGCCTGCACCAGCACCGGAGCCCCGAACATGAACCGCCTGACCGGTGAAGTCTTCTACCTGCAGCGCAGCGCCCTGCCGCCGAACGCTACGCTGAGCGTCAGCCTGCAGGATGTCTCCCTGGCCGATGCGCCGGCCCGCGAGCTGGCCAGACAGAGCGGCACCGTGCAGGGACAAGTCCCGCTACCGTTCACGCTCGAATACGACAGCGCCGAGGTGAAGCCCGGGCATCGCTATGCGGTGAGTGCCCGGATCGAGGCCGACGGCCGCCTGCTGTTCATCACCACCGAGCAGCATGCGGTGCAGCTCGACGGCAGCGGCAACGACCCACGGCCGCTGCGGGTGAAGGTCGACCCGGTGCGCTGACGACCGCCTCCAGCCGCTACAATGGCTACCCCTTCACTCCGGGGTAGCCCATGGATATCGAGCTCGCCCGCACCTTCCTGGAAATCGTCCGCTGTGGCAGCTTCATCGCCGCCGCCGAACGCCTGCACGTCACCCAGACCGCCATCACCGCACGCGTGCAGAATCTCGAGAGCCAGCTCGACTGCAAGCTGTTCGTGCGCAACCGCGCCGGCGCCCGGCTGACCGCCGACGGCGAGGCGTTCGTGGTCTACGCCAACCAGATGGTGCAGACCTGGGAAACCGCCCAGCGCGACCTGCCACTGCTCAAGGGTTACCGCAACGTGCTGCACGTCGGCGGCGAGGTCAGCCTGTGCAACCCGCTGATGCTCGACTGGGTGCGCGCGCTGCGCGAGGAGATTCCCAGCCACGCGATCCGCGCCGAGGTCGGCGACGCCCAGCAGTTGCTGCGCCAGTTGGAGATCGGCGTGCTGGACGCGGCGCTGGTCTACCAGCCGACCTACTGGCCGGGCCTGCAGGTCGAGGAGCTGCTGGAGGAAAAGCTGATCCAGATCCGCTCGCCGGCCAACCCCGAACCCTACGTGTACATCGACTGGGGCGAGGGCTTCCGCCGCCAGCACGACGCGGCGCTGCCGGACAAGGCCAAGGCGGCGCTGAGCTTCAACCTCGGCCCTCTGGCCCTGCAATACATCCTCGACCAGGGTGGCGCCGGCTATTTCCGGACCCGTGTGGTGCAGAGCTACCTAGACAGCGGCGCCCTGGAACGCGTCCCCAAGGCGCCGGAGTTCAGCTACCCGACCTACCTGGTGTACTCCCGCGAACGCGATTCCGACGTGTTGCAGCAGGCCTTCCAGTTGCTGCGCGAAGTGGTCAGGCGCGACAGCGACTGGTCGCAGCGTTGGGACCCGATGATCTAGCCAGACGCTGCACTTGACGTAGGGTGGGCTTCAGCCCACCGATCTAGCGGATCTCCATTGGCGGGCTGAAGGTCGGACCTATTCCAGATGCGCGATCAGGTCGCGATGCAGCGCGGCGATCAGGTCGGTCTGGGTGACGACGCCCACCAGCTCGCCGGCCTCCAGCACCGGCAGGCAATGCAACCCCTGGCCGGACAGCAGCGGGATCAGCTCGGTCACGTGGGTGGCGCTGTCCACGCAGGTCACCGGGCTGCTCATCACCCGGCTCAGCGGCACGTCGCGACGCAGCCCCAGGCGACCCAGGAAGTCCGAACGGGGTGCCCGGCGCGAGTGGCCGAGCAGGTCGATCAGGCTGACGATGCCCACCAGGCTACGCTCCTCGTCGAGGATCGGCAGCGCCTTCAGATGATGGTATTCGAGCATGCGCAGGGCCTGCTCCAGCGTGGTGTCCGGCGTCGCGCACTGCACGTCACGCGACATGATCTGCCCGGCGCGGATATCGCCCATGCTGCGGCGCAGGGCGTGCTTCTCGGTGGCACGGACGATCAGCTCCAGATCCTCGCGGGTCACGTCGACGAACTCGCCGAGCTCGTCCAGCGCCTGGTCGAGGTCCGCCGAGGTGATGCCGACCCGCTCCTGCGGCGCGACATCGCGGGTGTGATGCACATCGGCGGGCGGCGGCCCGTGGGGCTTGGGATAGCGGACGCGGGTCAGGTTGTTGTACAGCAGAGCGCAGGCCAGCAGGCCCAAGGCGTTGAGCAGCACCGGAGCGAACACCCAGGCACCGAGGGCGGAGATGTCCGGCCCGCCCGTCGCCACGCAGAACGCCACCGCCCCGCCCGGCGGATGCAGGCAGCGCAGCGGGCACATCAGCAGCAGCGCCAGGCCGACCGACAGGCTCGCGCTGGCCAGCGAGGCGCCACAGAAATGCACGACCAGCATCGCCACCAATGTCGCCGTCAGGTAGCTGCCGACCAGCGACCAGGGCTGCGCCAGCGCCCCGGAGGAGACAGCGAACAGCAGGACCGCCGAAGCAGCCAGTGGTCCGATCAGATGGCCGGCCACCGCGTTGCCGAACAGCCGCTGGCACAGCCAGGTGGTCAATAGCAGGCCCAGGGCCGCGCCGATTCCCGCGCGCAGCCATTCGCGCGGGCGGGTGGTCATGGCATGGGGCACGAAGGCGTGCAGCCAGTCGAGGAAGGCAGAACGAGGTTGGGTCATGGTGTCCGGACAAGGATGGAATCGAGAAAGCAGGGCTCAGCAGAGTGAGCCCTGAAACGCGCCGGGGTCAGGCACGGGTCCCCTCCATGGGTATGGAAACTCGGAGAGGATCAGGCCTCCATGTCCCCGGCCCAGGGGTCGGGGGTGGGGTCGACCACCCGTTCGCAGACTCGCCCGGTGGCGCGACTCATGTTGCGCGCCGCCTGGGGATCGTCGGCGAAGGGTTGCAGGGCGGCCTGCTCCAGGTCGCGCGCCGAGCGGCGACCGATGCAGAGGTAGAGGCCGGCGCAGAACACCAGCAGACCGAGAAGGAACATCGCCATCTCCTCAGGCCGCCGCCGGAATCGGCGCGTGTTCGACGCGCTCGCCGGCACGCATGGTCTGCCAGGCGTTCCAGGCCATCAGCAGCATGCCGCTGGCGAAGGTCGCCCCGCCGATCAGCCGCACGATATAGCCCGGATGGCTGGCAACGAGGGCCTCGACGAACGAGTAGGTCAGCGTGCCGTCGTCGTTGATCGCCCGCCACATCAGGCCCTGGGTGATGCCGTTGACCCACATCGAGGCGATGTAGAGCACGGTGCCGATGGTGGCGAGCCAGAAGTGGGCGTTGATCAGGCCGACGCTGTACATCTGCTCGCGTCCGTACAACCGGGGGATCATGTGGTACAGCGTGCCGATGGAGATCATCGCCACCCAGCCGAGGGCGCCGGCATGTACGTGGCCGATGGTCCAGTCGGTGTAGTGGGACAGCGAGTTGACGGTCTTGATGGCCATCATCGGGCCTTCGAAGGTGGACATGCCGTAGAAGGCCAGGGACACCACCAGGAAGCGCAGGATCGGGTCGGTGCGCAGCTTATGCCAGGCGCCCGAGAGGGTCATCATGCCGTTGATCATGCCGCCCCAGGAGGGCGCCAGGAGGATTACCGACATCACCATGCCCAGCGACTGCGCCCAGTCCGGCAACGCGGTGTAGTGCAGGTGGTGCGGGCCGGCCCAGATGTACAGGGCGATGATGGTCCAGAAATGGACGATGGACAGGCGATAGGAGTAGATCGGCCGCCCGGCCTGCTTCGGCACGAAGTAATACATCATCCCCAGGAAACCCACCGAGAGGATGAAGCCCACCACGCTGTGCCCATACCACCACTGGATCATCGCATCGGTGGCGCCGGAGTAGACCGGGTAGGACTTGAGCAGGCTGACCGGCATGGCGATGTGGTTCACCACGTGGACCATGGCGGTGACGATGATGAAGGCACCGTAGAACCAGTTGCCGACATAGATGTGCTTGACCTTGCGCCGCGCGATGGTGGCGAAGAACAGGTAGGCGTAGGCGATCCACACGATGGTGACCCACAGGGCGATGGGCCACTCCATCTCGGCGTATTCCTTGGAGGTGGTGATGCCCAGCGGATAGCCGGCCAGCATCGCCACCACGGCCGCCTGCCAGCCCCAGAACACGAAGTTCGCCAGCCGGTCGGAAACCAGCCGCACCCGGCTGGTGCGCTGCACCACGTACAGCGAGGTAGCGAACAGCGCGCCGCCACCGAAGGCGAAGATCACCAGGTTGGTATGGATCGGCCGGATGCGCCCGAAGCTGGTCCAGGGCAGGCCAAGGTTCAATTCGGGCCAGACCAGTTGGGCGGCGATGAACACGCCCATGCCCATCCCGAGAATCCCCCAGAACAGGGTCATCAGGGTGAAGCGGCGGACGATCGAATAATTATAGGAGGCGTTGCTGTCGAGGGAGGTCGTACTGGCAGACATGGGGGCAATTCCGTCACGCAAGGAAACGCGAACCAGTTGTTCTCATTCACCCGCTCTGGCGGGTGCCTCGCAGGGCTCTGCGAAGCGGGTTCTGGTCGGCGGAACGGAATTGTGCAGGCCGGTTGGATCGATGACTAACTAATAATAATGAAGCTTTAGTGCACTTTTGTTGATGGAAAGGTCGAGAGTGTTCTGGATACCAACCGGCCGGCACAGAACTGCCCCCTCTCCCTCCGGAGCGGGGGTGGTATGTGATTGCCGAAACGTTCGTCGATAGACCAAGCAAAACCGTTGCCTGACCGATCGCCCTCCATCAAGCCAAACACTCTACCAGGAACTCCACCACCGCCCGCACGCCAGGCAACTGGCCGCGCCGGTGCGGCATGACCAGCGTGGTGGCGACCTGCCCGGCTTGCCAGTCCGGCAGCACCCGAACCAGCCGCCCCGCCGCGATGGCGTCGCGGCACATCCGCTCCGGCAGGCAGACCACGCCGAGGCCGGCCTCTGCCGCGTTGAGCAGGACGACCGACTCGTTGGCGGTCATTCGCGCGATGGGCTCCACCCGCACCTGGCGCCCGTCCGCGGCAGCCAGCGTCCAGGCGCCGGCCGCAGCTCCGGTCAGCAGGCCGTCGTGCCGTGCCAGTTGCAGCGGCTCCAGCAGCGGCTCGTGGCGCTCCAGATAGGCCGACGCGGCCACCAGGACGATCGGCTCGACGGTGAGCGGACGCTGCACCAGGCCGGAATCGGGCAGTGGCGCGAAGTGACTGCGCACGGCAATGTCGTAGCCTTCCTGCACCAGGTCGACGAAGCGGTCGCTGACGTCCAGTTGCACGTGCAGGCGTGGATAGGCCTGGGCCAGCCTGGGCAGGTGCTCGGCCAGGTAGAGCTGGGCGGTCGGCACCGAGGCGCTGATCCGCACCCGGCCGCTCGGTTCGGCGACACGCCGGCGCACCACTTCCTCGGCGGCCTCCGCCTCGATCAGCGCGGCGCGCGCGTGCTCGTAGAAATCACGACCGGCGTCGGTCAGCACGAAGCTGCGCGAGGTGCGCTGGATCAGTCGCGCGGCCAGGCTGCTCTCCAGCTCGGCGACGCGCTTGCTGAGCGTCGACTTGGGAATCCCCAGGCGGCGGGACGCGGTAGCAAAGCCGCCATGCTCGATGGCGGCGACGAACAGGGCGAGATCGTTGAGGTTGAGCATGACCGGCAAGGTTCACATCCGTGGACGATGCTTCCCATTTTTACCATCTACTCGACCATCGTCCACGAAAGTAACGTTCTCCCCATCGACCTGACGGTCATTCCACCTGGAGAACAACATGACCCCTGTCCTTTTCTACGGCGTTCCCTCCGGCTGCTCCTTCGGCTCCATCGTCGCCCTGGAATGGCTCGGCCTGCCCTACCGGCTGTGCCGCATCGAGATGCCGGAGGTCGTATCGAGCGACGCCTACCGGCAGATCAACCCGGTGGCGGAAACCCCTGCGCTGCTGACTTCGGACGGCCGCCTGCTCAGCGAAAGCCTGGCGATCCTCAACCACCTCGGCGCCCAGGGCATCGCCAAGGGCCTCGGCTTCGCCCAGGGCAGCGCCGGCTTCGACCGCCTGAACCAGAGGCTCGCCTACCTCAACACCAGCTTCTTCTCGGCCTTCGCCCCGCTGTGGTACGCCTTCGAACACGGTAGCGAGGGCGAAGAAAAGCAGGCGCTGCGCGCTTACGGGCAGGCCAGCGTGACCAAGGCCCATGCCGACCTCGAAGCGATGCTGGGCGACAGCCCCTGGCTGCTCGGCGAAAAGCGCAGCCTGGCCGATGCCTACTTCATCGGCATCGCCCGCTGGACCCGCTATCACGAGGTGGTCGATCGCCGCGACTATCCCGGCCTGCAACGTCTCTACGAAAAGCTGGAAGCGGACCCGGCAGTGCGCTTCGCCCACGCCATAGAGCAGCGGCAACCGGCCGTCAGCGCCGGCGGCTTCGTCGGAGAAGCCGAGCTGGAACAGGTGCTGCAAGAGCTGCGCAAGGTCGCCTGAAGGACCGCTGGGGAGCGGTCGGACGGCCGCTTCCCATCAAGGCTGGATCTGCTTCCTCAGCCGGAAGGCTTCCTCGCACACCGGCAAGTCGTAGAACAGGTTTTCCGCCCGGGTTCCGCCACGGGCACGACCCCAGCCATAGTCCCGGAAATACCGCTGGCACCAATCGGCCTTTCGCCCTTCCGCGATGCATTCCCGGACCTTCGCTTCCTGGATGGGCTTCAGCTTCTCGGTACGCTCGGCCTCGCAGCGCGCCTCCATCTCCTTCGCCCTCTCCCGCGTGTCATCGATCCTGCCCGCCTGTGCCGAGCACACCACTCCCACCAACAACGCCCCCAGCAGAATCCTGATTGCGGACATCCCTGCGTTTCCTTGTGTCTGTTTCCCAAACTTCCAGGCGAAATGATCCTTTCACCCGCCATTCCCATCAACCACGCTTTCCCGCTCCGGCGGCGAAACGCGTCTCCCAATCATGCTCCCTGAACGCCGCGGCGATGAAGTCGACGAAGGCACGCGTCTTCGCGGGCAGCAGCTTCTGGCTGCCGAAATATAGCGAGATCGGCCCGGCGTCTACATACCAGTCCGGCAGCAGGCGCAGCAACGCGCCGCTTTCCAGATGCGCCAGCACGTCGGGTACGGCCAGCAGGGCCACGCCCATGTCCAGCAACACGCAGCGGCACAGCGCGTCCGCATCGTCGAGGGTCATCCTGGGGCGCAACTCCAGCGGGTGTTCGCCGCCGCCGGCGTTACGCAGGGTCCATGACCGCACCCGCCCGCTGCTCGAGGAGCGCATCGCCAGGCAATCCAACGCGGTCAGTTCCCCAGGGGAACGCGGCAGGCGCCGGCCCCGCAGATAACCGGGACTCGCCACCACGACCAGATGCGCCGGCGCCAGTCGGCGCGCCACCACTCCGGGCGTCAACTCGAAGCCGCCGCCAATGGCGACGTCGAAGCCCTCGGCGATCAGGTCCACCTGGCGGTTGTCCAGGTGCCAGTCCGGAGTGACCGCCGGGAAGCATTCGAGAAAGGTCGGCATCAGCGGCAGCAGGTAGTCGCGAGCGAAGGCCGGCGCGGCGCCAAGCTTGAGCACGCCAGCCGGCTGCCCGGCGTTGCTGGTCAGGTCGGCGATGGCCGCCTGGATGCTGTCGAGCCCACCGCTGACGCTGTGCAGGAAACGCTCGCCAGCCTCGGTCAGGGTCAACCGCCGGGTGCTGCGCTGGAACAGGCGCACACCGAGGTTGGACTCCAGTTGGGCAACGTTGCGGCTCACCGCCGCCGGCGTCAGGCCCAGGCGCCGGGCAGCGGCGGAAAAGCTGCCGGATTCGGCACTGCGCACGAAGGATTCCAGGTTGGCGAGGGTTTCCATGGGCTGCTCCTGGGCGAAAGGGTCAGAATTCGCGCCATCAACCAGGATATTCAAGCATCACTTGAAATTGATTACAGCCATTACCGGCTACTGCGCGAAAACGGATGGGCGTTTCATAGGCCTCACCAACCCAATCCATCCGAGGACCGCAACATGAACAACACTACCCTTCTCCTGCACGGCAAGGTTGCCATCGTCACCGGCGCATCGCGCAGCATCGGCGCCGCCATTGCCAAGCGCCTGGCTGCCGATGGCGCCAGCGTCGCCATCACCTACCACGCTTCTCCGGACAAGGCCGACGCCGTGGTCGGCGAAATCGCCGCCGCCGGCGGCAACGCCATCGCGATCCAGGCCGACTCCGGCGATCCCGAGGCGGTGCGCGCCGCTGTCGCCCGGGTCGCCGCGACCTTCGGCAGGATCGACATCCTGGTCAACAACGCCGGCATCAGCGTGCTCGGTGCCCCGGAGGAGATCGCCCTGGAGGACTTCCAGCGCATCCTCGCGGTCAACGTCACCGGCGTGTTCGTCGCCACCCAGGAAGCCCTGCGGCACATGGGCCAGGGCGGGAGGATCATCCACATCGGCAGCTCGATGGTGCGCTACGCCGCCTTCGGCACCGCCTCGGCCTACACCCTGAGCAAAGGCGCGGTGGCCGGCTTCGCCCGCGGGCTGGTACGCGACCTCGGCCCGCGCGGCATCACCGTCAACACCGTGCACCCCGGCCCGACCGACAGCGACATGAACCCGGCGGACGGCCCGGTCGCCGACTTCGTGCGACCGAACATCGCCGTGGGCCGCTATGGCGAAGGCGCCGACATCGCCGCCGCCGTCGCCTATCTCGCCAGCCCGCAGGCGTCCTTCGTCACCGGTGCCGAGCTGCTGGTGGATGGCGGTTTCACGGCCTGATCCCAACCCGCCAGGGACGACCGACAGCCCGAATGTGGGTGGTTCACATCCCCCGGAAGCGCGCCCACAGCCGGGTGCGCTCGCGCAGCAGCTTCGGCGCGATCAGTTCCTCGCCGAACAACTTGGCGCGCACTTCCTGGGGCGGGTAGATGTTCGGGTCGCCGCTGACGGCTTCGTCCAGCAGCGGCGTGGCGGCCTGGTTGGCATTGGCGAAGAACATGCCGTTGCTCAGCTCGGCCATCGACTCCGGACGCAGCATGAACTCGATGAAGGCCCTGGCCGCTTCCGGATGCGGGGCGTCCGCCGGGACGGCCATGGTGTCGACCCACATGAGCGTACCTTCGCGCGGGATGCGGTAGACGATCTCGTAGGGCTTGCCAGCCTCCTCGGCCTGGAACCGCGCCATGCTGGCGTCGCCGTTGAAGGTCAGCGCCAGGCACAGGTTGCCGTTGGCCAGATCGCTGGTCTGGGTGCCGAAGCCGATGTAGCGCAGGTTGGGCTTGAGCGCGGCGAGCAGGTCGCCAGCCGCCTCGAGGTCGGCGGAGTCCTGGCTATAGGGCGGCCTGCCCAGGTAATGCAGGGCGATGCTGATCACTTCCTGCGGCGCGTCCACGATGGCGATGCCGCAGTCCTTCAGCCGGCTGGCGTATTCGGGCTTGAACAACAGGTCGAGGCTGTCCAGCGGCGCGTCGGGGATGCGCTTTTCCACCTCCTGGCGGTTCATCGCCAGGCCGGTGGTGCCCCAGGTGTAGGGCACGGCGTAGCGGTTGCCCGGATCGGCGGCGGCCATTTCCCCGAGCACCTGCGGGTCGAGGTTGGCGAAGCCCCCCAGTCGTTGCGGATCGATCGGCTGCAGCGCCTTGGCGGGAATGAAACGGCCGACCATGGCGATGGTGGGGAAGATCACGTCATAGCCGCTACGGCCGGTCAGCACCTTGCTTTCCAGCATGTCGACGTTGTCGAAGATGTCGTAGTGCACCTTGATGCCGGTCTCGGCCTCGAAGTCCTTCAGCGCCTGCTTGCCGACGTATTCGTTCCAGTTGTAGATGTTGAGCACCTTCTCTTCCGCGTGCAGCGGCAGAGCCAGGGTCAGCAGCAGGGGCAGTATGCTCGGTTTCACGGTCGATCCTCTCCAGACGGTGGGTGGACCGATCATGCGGCGATTCCCGGCCGGGAAATATGCCAAAGCCGCCAATCTGACATCGCTCCCCATCGATGTTTGGGAAGCGATGCACCAATGCCGGGCAAAGTGTGCGGCGGGCGCCCGCTCAGGGGGCCGCGGGCGCCATGGCGCGGCCAGCCAGCAGGCGCAGCAGCGCGTTGAGCAACATGCCGTAGAGCGGCACGAACAGCATCAGGCTGATCGCCAGCTTGACGCCGTAGTCCACCGTGGCGATCTCCACCCAGTGCTCGGCCATGAACGGGTTGCTGCTCTGCCAGAAGGCCACCGAGAAGAACACGAAGGTGTCCAGCAGGTTGCCGACAGTGATCGCCGCGCTCGGCGCGATCCACCACTGCGGCAGCTTGCGCAGGCGGTCGAACACCTGGATGTCGAGGAGTTGCCCGCACACGTAGGCGAGGAAGCTGGCCAGCGAGATGCGCAGGACGAAGTCGTTGAACTGGGTCAGCGACGCCAGGCCACGGAACGCGCCCTCCTGGAACAGCACCGAGACCACGTAGGAGGCCAGCAGCGCCGGCACCATCACCCGGGCGATGACCTGCCGCGCCGGGCCCTTGCCGAGCAGGCGCACGGTCAGGTCGGTGGCCAGGAAGATGAACGGGAAGCTGAACGCCCCCCAGGTGGTATGCCAGCCGAACAGGGTGATCGGCAACTGCACCAGGTAGTTGCTGGCGATGATGATCAGGATGTGGAAGGCGATCAGCGCGGGCAACGCCAGGCGCTGACGGCGCGAGGAAAGCAGAGTCATGGATACGGACCTTTTTGATCGATGGGGTGAGGGAACCCATGCCGTCCGGGATGGAGGCGGCGCGCATTCTAGCGGTTCGCTGGCGGCAGGAACAGAGCCGCCGGGCAACTTTCTGTCTCGGGAGTCAGGCTTCGTGGAATGGGGAGGGCCCGGAAAGGTATCGTCGCAAGCGCCTTACCTGGCTTCAATCAAGAGCCCCTCTCCCCCGGCCCCTCTCCCGTAAACGGGAGAGGGGTGACTGCGGATGATGCCCCGGCGTATCAGGCAAGCTCGAACGGCCCCCTCTCCCATTCATGGGAGAGGGCTGGGGAGAGGGCCACGGGACTCACCCCACACACCAATCCCCCCTGTAGCCCGGATGCAACCCGGGGAAAACGAAGCCACCAGTCCCGGATTGCATCCGGGCTACGCGATCACCCGCCGATCCCCCAGCGCCTCGTCGAGGTTCTGGTGGAACCACTTCAGCGCCGGCTCGAAGCTGCCGTGCCAGAGAAGGTCGCTGGCGCCGGCCTGGATGCCGGTCTGCACCCTCGCGGCCAGGGCGAAATCCTCTTCCAGCGCCGAATAGAGAATCGCGTTGTTCTTCTCGAAATAACGCCGCGCCTTGTCGGTCACCGGTTCCTCGGCCAGCAGGGTGTGGCCGAGCACCCGGGTGGCCAACGGACCATCAGGGAATACGGTGGAGAAATCGATATGGTCCGGTTCCACCAGCACCAGGGTGTTCGGCCACAGGTAGTACAACAGGTTGCCGTGGCGGCGCAGGTTCCAGGCGCTTTCCGGCTGGTCGGCGATCTCGCCCAGGTTGCGCTTCACGTAGTAGTTGCGGATGTGTCGGCCGAAGCGCTCGAACAGCCCGAGGTTGGGCCAGAACAGGTGGTCGATGGTGGCCTGATGGGCCTTCTGCACGTGGTAGTTCTCGAGGAAGGTGTCGATGGTCAGCTTCCAGTTCACCGGTCGGCGGATGTCCTGGGGATCGAAGATCACGTGGTCGTCGATGGCGAAGCCCTCGAAGTCGGCGATGATCTCCGGTCCGAAGAAGGCGTCCAGATCCAGCGCCGGCCCCGGCGACAAGCGTGCCCACACCGCGCCGAAGCGCTCGGCCACCGGCACTTCGGTGAGGTTCAGGCAGTTCCGGTCGATGCCCTCGAAACCGTAGCCATGGGGGATGCCGCGCAACTGGCCGTCCGGGTTGTAGGCCCAGGCGTGGTAGGGGCAGACGAACACCCGGTTCTTCCCGCTGGCGTCGCCGACCAGTTGGGTGCCGCGATGCTTGCAGACGTTGAGGAAACCGCGCAGGCGGCCCTGCTCGTCACGGGTCAGCAGCAGCGGCGCGAGCAGTTCGCGAGTCAGGAAGTGCCCGGCGGGAATCTCGCTGGAGCGCGCCACCAGCACCGGCTCGCGGCGCAGGATCTCGTCGCGCTCGCGGCGGTAGCGTTCCTCGTCGAGATAGACCTCCACCGGCAGCGCCGATGGCGCCGGCGCACAATCGCTGCGGCCTTTCTCGACCAACGCCAGGGTGCGCTTGAGCAGTTCGACCTGGGTGCTGTGCTGCATGGTGGTTTCCTCGTGTTGTCGTTCTTGTTGCTGGATTCCCGCATGCACGTGAATGGCGCACTACGCGCGAGGCCTTCCTGTCATTCCCGCGCACGCGGGAACCCAATGAACAACTCCATCCAGGCTACAACGGCGCCAGGGCACCCCGGATGAAGTGCCAGAGCTGCCGCGCCAGTTGCTCGGCCGGCGGCCGCGGGTTGCGCGCCAGGGCTTCGAGCAGCGCCTGGTGCATGCCGCCGAGGATCATCGCCGAGACCAGTTCCGGGTCGAGGCTGGCGTTGAGTTGCCCGGCGGCCTGGCCACGGCGGATGTTGTCGGCGCCCTGGCGGACGTTCTCGGTGATGCGCTGGGTCTCCAGCGCGGCCACTTCCGGCTCGCGCGCCAGGCTGACCAGCACCAGCGGCGCCAACGGCTCGGCGTAGACGAACTCCACCGCGCGGTTCACGCGCTGCTCCTCGCGGCTGGACCAGTCGTCGGCATCCGGCAGCGGGTCGGCGGCCATCACCTGGCGCTGGTAGCGGTCGTAGAAATCCTCGGCCACCGCCGCCAGCAGCCCGGCGCGGGAATTGAAGTAGCGGTAGATCAGCCCCACCGACACCCCGGCCCGCTCGGCCACCCTGCCGACCTCCAGCCCGCCGCCGTATTCCAGCAATTCGCTGCGGGCGGACTCCAGCAGGCTGGCGCGGGTTCTCTGGGCTTTCGGGGACAGGTCGGGCATCGCACACCAAACAAATTGCTGGACAATAAAAGTGAACTCAGTTTACTTATCTGGGAAGCGGTGCCAAGCCATCCCGACAAAAATAATCTCCCGGAGCCTTCCGCCATGTCCGAATCCAGCGTGCTCTACCGTGTCGACGGCCGCGTCGCCACCCTCACCCTCAACCGCCCGGACCGCCTCAACGCCATCGACGACCGCATGCCCGACGACATCGCCGCCGCCGTGGCGCGCGCCAACGCCGACGACGCCGTGCACGTCATCGTCCTCACCGGCGCCGGACGCGGCTTCTGCAGCGGCTACGACCTCAAGTTCTTCGCCGAGCAGCCGCGCGGCATCTACGGCAGCCAGGAAATGCCCTGGGACCCGATGGTCGACTACGCGCTGATGAAGCGGAACACCGAGCAGTTCATGAGCCTGTTCCGCAGCTACAAGCCGGTGATCGCCAAGATCAACGGCCCGGCGGTGGCCGGCGGCAGCGACATCGCGCTGTGCTGCGACCTGATCGTGATGGCCGAGGAAGCGAAGATCGGCTATCCGCCGGCGCGGGTCTGGGGCTGCCCGACCACCGCCATGTGGGTCTACCGCCTCGGCGCCGAGAAGGCCAAGCGCATGCTGCTGACCGGCGACCTGATCGACGGCCGCGAGGCCCAGCGCCTCGGCCTGGTCTACCAGAGCGTGCCGCTGGCCGACCTGGACGCCACGGTCGACGCGCTGGCCGCGCGCATGCAGGGCATCCCCCGGAACCAGTTGATGATGCAGAAGCTGATGATCAATCAGGCCTACCACAACATGGGCCTGGAAACGACGCAGATGTTCGCCACCCTGTTCGACGGCATCACCCGCCACAGCCCGGAAGGCGTGCGTTTCAAGGCGCGCTGCGAGGAGGTCGGCTTCAACCAGGCGGTGCGCGAGCGCGACTCCGGAGAGCCGATACCGTAGCGGCTAACCTGTTTTGTTTGCTGGTTCCCCGCGTTCGCGGGGATGAACTCCACGTCATTCCCGCGAACGCGGGAACCCAGAAAAGAACAAGACAGCGGTTCCTGCCAGAACGACAAGAAACACAAGGAGTGTTCGATGACGACCCAGCCCCAGCCGCCCAAGGACCTGCCCAGCATCCCCGCCCTGCTCGCCTGGCGGGCGGCGAACACCCCGGACTGGCCAGCCGCCCGCCAGCGCCTGGATACCGGCCAGTGGCAGGGCCTGACCTGGGGCGAGGTCGCCCAGCGGGCCGAGCACCTGGCTCGTGCCCTGCTGGCCCAGGGCGTGCAACCTGGCGACCGGGTGGTGGTCTGGAGCCGCACCCGGGTCGAATGGAGCCTGCTCGATTTCGCCATCCTCAATGTCGGCGCGGTCAGCGTCGGGCTCTATCCCAGCCTTAGCCCCGGCCAGGCCGGCCAGCAGTTGAGACGCGCTGGTTGCAAGCTGCTGTTCGTCGAGCACTCCAGCCAGGCGCTGCCCCTGCACGGCACCTTCGACGAACTGGCCGTGGTGTGCATCGACGACGCGCTGGACGGCAGCGGCCATTTGCACCTCGACGAGTTCCTGGCCGGCGCAGAGAACATCCCGGCCGACGAGGTGGAGCAGCGCTGGCAGGCACTCGGCCCGCAATCCCTGGCCAACCTGGTATTCACCTCCGGCACCACCGGCGACCCCAAGGCCGCGATGCTCGGCCACGGCAACCTGCTGGCCTTCGTCAGCCGCTACACGCTCCCGCCGGCACGCTTCAGCAGCCTGGCGTTCCTGCCCATGGCACATGTCGGCGAACGGGTGATCGGCCATTACCTGCGGCTCTGGTGCGGCGCGCAGGCCACCTATGTGGCGGATATCAACGAGGTACCGCGAACGCTGGCCGAGGTGCAGCCGGATTTCTTCGGCAGCGTGCCGCGCCTGTTCGAGAAGTTCCACGCGGCGGTCATGGCCCAGCGCGCCGCCCTGCCGCCCGGCAAGCGGGGCCTGCTCGACTGGGCGCTGCGGACCGGCATCCAGCGCGCTCGCGGGGAAGGCAACGCGCTGAGCGGCTGGCTGGCGCGCCGGCTGGTGCTCGACAAGCTGCGCGCCAAGCTGTTCGGGCCACGCATCACGACGCTGGTCGGCGGCGGCGCGCCGCTCGATCCGGCCTTGGTGGAGTTCTATGCTGCGCTCGGCCTGCCGCTCTGCGAAGGCTGGGGCATGTCCGAGTCCACCGCCTTCCTGACCAGCAACGAAGCCAGCATCGCCAAGGCCGGATCGGTCGGCAAGGCCCTGCCCAGCACCGAACTGCGCATCGCCGAGGACGGCGAGGTGCTGGTGCGCGGCCCGCTGGTGTTCCAGGGCTACTTCGGCCAGCCGGACAAGACCGCCGAAACCTTCGACGAAGACGGCTGGCTGCGCAGCGGCGACATCGGCCGGATCGACGAGGACGGCTACCTGTGGCTGACCGGCCGCAAGAAGGAACTGATCATCACCGCCGGCGGCAAGAACATCGCGCCGACGCCGATCGAGGCGCTGCTCAAGCAACAACCGCTGGTGGAACAGGCGCTGGTGCACGGCGACCGCCGCAAGTACCTGGTCGCCCTGCTCGCCCTCGACCCCGAACGCCTGGCCGCCTGGGCGCGCCGAAAAGGCCTCGGCGGCGAGCATGCCGACTGGCTGCGGACGCAGGCGCTACGGGACGAATTGCAGGCGCATATCGACCTGGTCAACGCCGACCTGGCACAGGTCGAGCGGATCAAGGCCTGGGCCCTGCTGCCGCGCCTGCTCAGCCAGGACGAGGACGAGCTGACCCCGACCCAGAAGCTAAAGCGGCCGGTGATCGAGCAGCACTTCGCCGAGCTGCTGAACAGCCTGTATCCGGTCGAGGAGCAACGCAGGCCGGATTGAAGGCAAGTGGATATCGCCGTGGATCGGTTCGCCTTGCGCTCGGCGCTGCACTCGTCACCGCAACAGTCGCTGCCCCCACGGCCGATAGCGCAACTCGAACACGGCCGCAGGTCGGCAGCCAGAGTCCAGTGCTTGCGGCTCGGCAGGCACCGCCTTGAACGGCAGCCCCTGTGCACTGGTCTGGCGGAACGCCTCGCGCACCACCCCGACCCGGCACGGCAAGGCCGTCTCGTAGGCCTGGCGCACCGGTGCAGGCAGGCTGGCGGTGCCGACGCCGTCCTGCCACCAGACATGGATGCCTAGCCCGGCCAGATCGTCCAGCCAGGCGGCCAGTACCCGTGGCGCCAGGTGGCCACCACTGAAGGCGCTGAGGTGCAGTGGCGCATCCAGCCGGGCAGAGAAGTCGGCGAGTTGCCGGCGCAACGTGGCACGCCGCTCGGGGTCGTGGAAGTGGAAGTCATCCAGCTCCATCGGCAGGTACCAGCCGGCCACCGTCAGTTCCCAGTCGCGGATGGCCTGCGCCTGGGCCAGCGAGCGACCCAGTTGGTACTGCCAGTAAGCCGCCAGGCCAGGGCCATCCAGCTCTTTCAGGCGCTGGAAGTACGCCGGGTCGAAGTACAGGCCCAGCACCACCTCGAGCCCCTGCTCCCGGGCCTCGCGCAAGGCCTGCGCCAGCCAGCCGTCGCGACCGCCGAAATCGCTGTCGCCATAGGCGCTCCACTGCACGATCAGGGTCCGCACGCCCTGCCCCGCGCTGTCCCGCCAGAGATGCCGCCAGTCCTCCTGGCCGAGCGCGGCATCGGAATTCAGCGGCTGGAAGAACAGCCGCTCTTCAGCCCCAACCTGGAACGCGGCCAGACAGAAGCAGAATGCCAGCAGCAGAGGACGCATCAGAAATTCACCTCGATGCCCAGAAGAATGCCATCGGCCCGTTCGTACAGGTTGCCGGCCAGCCCCCACTGGTACTCGGTACGCACTTTCAGGTTGGCCCGGTAGGCGTTGTAGCGGTCATCGCCATACCAGTATTGCCAGCGCAGGCCGACGCCGGCGCGCAGATCCTGGCGCCAGTCGTTGTGCGGGTCCTGCGTGGAGAACTCGCCGAAGCCATAGGCCATCAGGGTCTGCGGGCTATCCACTGGCAGCTTCCAGACATGGCCGTGCTGGTAGCGCGACACCCAGGCGTGGTCGCCGTGGCGGGTCCACCAGGCGGCGTCCAGGTAGAGGAAGCGCTCGTTCCACTGATCTTCGTCCACGCGCCAATCGTTTCGGTAGGCACCCTGGTCGAAGAACGAGGCGGTGGCGCGCAGGAGGAAATCGGTGCTGGTACGACCATCGCGGCGGTGATCGTCGAGATCGTCGTCGACGGCACCAGGGTTCAGCCATTGGCCGAGGCTGAAGCCGCTGAAATCCTCGTCGGCAAGTTGGCTCTGACCGTATAGCTCGCCGTAGAGGTTGAGATTGAGCGTGCCCCACGGCTTGTAGCGCAGGCCGAGCCCCGCGGCCAGCGAGCGCCCGTAGCGGTTACGCCCATCGCCCCCCATCAGCGCCCGGCCATAGACGGACAGGCTGCTGCCGGCGCGGGTCGGCTCCTCGCCGAGGGCATGGTCCCAGATGAACATCTGCACATTCTGCGATGCCGGGCGACGATCCTCGCCACGCCGCTCGCCGCGCTCGTTGAGCAGGTCGTTGGTCGAAACCCCGGCTGGCGACCAGGTGCTGGCCAGGGTCAGATTGTCGCGCTGGGAAAGAACCTGGTGGGCCCGGCGCTGACGGTAACGACGTGCCTCCAGGCTGCCGTACTCGTCGTCGCCGGCCACCGGCTGCTGCTCGAGGTCGATCGCCCGGCGCAGCTCGCGGCGCGCGGCGGCGCTGTCCTCTGCCTCGTCGTAGCGCCAGGCGAGAGTTTCGGCGATGCGGTAGTCCTCCGGGTAGTCACGGCTGGCCTGCTCCAGATAGGGGATTGCCTGGTGGCGCTCGTCCTTGCTCGAAGCGCCGGCCAGGCGCATGCCGTAGTCGGCCCGATAGCGCGGCTCATCGGGTGCCAGGCGCACAGCCTCGGCCAGCCAGGCGGTGCTTTGCGCGCTATCGCCGGCCTGCTGGGCGGTGGCCGCCGCCGCGTAGTAGTGATCGGCACGCGGCTGGTGACGCAGCGCATCGTGCTGGCGTTGCAGGGCCAGGGAAACGTCATCGTTGCCTTGGGCGATGGCTGCACCAAGCGCCCAATCGTCGGCGCTGGAATGCCGGGCCCGCTGCCAGTAGCGCTCAGCCTCCTGCGGCGCTCCAGCGTTCAGGGCACTGCGGCTGGCGGTAAGCAGGGCGTTGTCGTTCAGTTCGCGCTCGTCGAACTCTTGCCAGGCACGCCAAGCCTCTTCCGAATCTCCGGCTGCCTCCAGGGCGTAGGCTAGCGGCAGGCGGCTCGCCGTATCTCCCTGGGCCAGCGCCGCCTGGTAGTAGACCGCCGCCTCTCCAGGACGGGCCGGCATGGCGCAGCGGCCGAGCACCCGCAGTTCCCCCGCCTCGCGCGGTGTCGCCGACAGGTGCCGGAGCACCGCGTCGCAGTGTCCGGCCTCGGCAAGGCGGCCGAGCAACTGCGCCCGCGACGCGGGGTCGAGCCGGTCCAGCAACCGTTCGGCACGCGCCACGTCCAGCGGGCTGTCGGTCTGGGCATAAATGCCCGCCAGGCGTTGCGTCAGGGCCGGTGCCAGGCGCCCACCATGTCGCTCCAGGGCATCCTCCAGCAAGCGTTGCGCACGGGCGGTATGGCCATCGCGCAGGAGCAGGAAGCTGGCCTGGTCCAGTGCCGCGAGGCTGCCGGTCTGCCGGTATTCGCGCTCCCATAACGTCTCCGCCTCGGCGCCGCGCCCACCGGCCTGAAGCAGTTCCGCGCGCTTGCGTAGCGTCGCCGGGGTCTGCGGCTGGGCAGCCAGCCAGGCCAGGGCCTGGTCGGTACGCCCCTGGCGCCGCCAGAGATCGAGCAACCGGTCGCGCCGGGCGGTATCCCAGGGCTCGGGCAAATGCTGGCGCTCCAGCAGGTCGGCGGCCTGCAGGCGCTGGGCGAGGATCAGCCAGGTCTGCGGATCGCTCCGCGGGTTGCAGCCACGCAACTGCTCGAGGGCCGCCGCGCGGTCATGGGTGGACAGCCAGTCGGCGGTTTCCAGGCAAGGCCGTTGCAGTTCGTCGCCGAGGCGACGCACCAGCGGGCTGTCGCCGCTCTGCCGGGCCAGCTCCCAGAGCTGCCGGCGCCGCTCGGGATCACGCTGCTCTTCCAGGGGCAACTCTTCCAGCCAGCGCTTGGCCAGGGTTGTCTTGCCGACGGCGATAGCGCGCTCGGCCATGGCCTGGCGAGCGCGCCGGGCGTCGCTCTCGTAGGGGGCCTGGCGCAGCAGTTCGCGCAGGGCGCTCTCGTCCAGTTGCTGGACATAGGCATTGGCCAGACGCCGCCAGCTTTCCGCCGAAAGTTCCCGATTGACCGCCAGTGGCGCCAGTTCATCGATGGTGGCCTGGCTGTCGTGCAACTGTTCGGCCCAATTGGCTCGCGCCTGTCGCAGTGCCGGGCCGTCGCCGCGATCGGGCACCTGGCGCAGCCAAGCGAGCGCCTCCTGGGGTCCACCGCGCTTGGCCAGGGCGAGGCTGTAGGCTTTCCACAAACGCATGCGCTGGACACTGTCGGCCTGCGCCAGCCATTGGTCCATGACCGTCGCGGACGGCGGTTCCTGCTCGATCCAGGCCAGGCGGATATCCAGCGCATCCCGGGAGCCCGATTCACCGGCGGTCTCCAGCGCCCCGTCATAGTCCCGCTGCTTGACCAGCGCCCGGACCAGCAGGGCGCGCGCCTCGGCGTTGCCGGGCACCTTGTCGAGCAGAAAGCGCATCAGCCGTTCGACCTCTGCCCAGTTCTGCCGATCCGCCTCGCGGTAGGCGCGATCGAGATAGGGAAAGCTACGAAAGCGCTCGAAGTCACTCAGCGGCTCGGCCGCCAGCAGATGGCCCGTTCCCAGCGCCAGCAGCGCGCCCAGCACCACTCCTCGCGCCGTTCTCATGCGGTCTCCCTCGCGATCAGGTACGCCACATGTTGCTCCTGGGCCTGGTCCCGCAGGGCCTGGTCGAGCACTTCCTGGGTGATCATTCCGCGCTGGACGAGATGCTCACCGAGCGACTCACGACTCGGATCGAAGTCGATCATCGCCTGGCGGAACAACGAAACCGGCACCATGCCACGCGTTTGCAGCAGATCGCCGAGCTGTACCTGATGGCGACAGATACGCTCCATCAGCTCGGCGTCGCCCCGATGCCGCTCCAGCACCTCCAGCACCAGCCGGCTTTCCTCGCTCTGGTGCCGGCCGGGATACCAGTAGCGCAGCCCCAGGGTCACCCGCCCCTGCGGCGCCAGCCGGCAACGCACCGGACGCTGGAGTTGACGACTGATGGCGCCGAGGGAAACCTGGCTGATCGCCCGCTCGCAGGCCAGCACCAGGGCGTCACCCTCCTCCGCCACCGGCAGCACGGCGTAGCGAAGGGCCAGGCGCCGCGGGAAATCCTCGATCAACCTACGGTCCAGTGCAAAGGGATCGAACGACACGGTTTCCATCTCCAGTTGCCCGGCCAGGGCCTGCAGTACTTGCTGGCTGTCGACCAGTCCGCGCAGCAGCAGCTCGCGGCCGAGTCGGCGGCGCACCGGGCTGGTGATCGCCGCCTCCAGTTGCTCCTCGCTGATCACCCCCTGTTCGACCAGCCGCCGCCCCAGCGGTACGCGCTGTGGCCTGTCCAGGGAGGGGAACTCATGGGTGGTCTTGTCCCAGGCGACACGCCGCGCATCTCCGATCGCCAGCACCTGGCGCAGGGCCTTCACGTTGGCGAAGAAGTTGATGAAGTTGCTCCACATCATCCGCGGTGCCGAACGCAGTCCCTCTATCACGCCGTAGTAGCGACTGACGAACCAGAAACGCTGGAACAAGCGGTTGAACAGCAGGAAGCCATTGATCAGCAACAGTGCCGACAGGAACCAGTTATCGGCGAGGATCGACTGAAAGTGCCAGGCGTCGGGCAGCAGCAGGGTCACCAGCCACATTGCCAGCAGGACCAGGAACAGCAGGTTGACCAGGAAGCCCAGGGCATAGGCGAACAACCCGCGGCGGTCGCGCCAGAGGAAGTAGTTGAGCGCCAGGCTGGAGCTCCAGCCCAGGTTGCTGGTGCCCTGGAAGACGATGCCGGTGATCCACCGCGACTTCTGCCGGATCGCATGGCTCCAGGTCCGCGGGAAGTGCTCGCGCACGCAGATGACCCGGGCGAAGTGACGGTCCATGCCCAGCGCCCAGTGACGGTTCAGGGCCAGCCTGGGATCCTCCACCGAGTAACGGGCGAAGATGGTCTTCATGCCCTTCCGGTTGAGGCGGAAGCCGATGTCGTAGTCCTCGGTGAGGCTCTGCACGTCGAAGGCGATGCCGTTGCCGTCCTCCAGCAGCGCGGTGATCGCCTTGCGACTGAAGCAGGTACCCACCCCGGCGCTCGGCACCTGGCCGGTCAGCGCCTCGCGCACCACCACGTCCTTGCCGTGGTTCTCGGCGAACTCGTCGACGTAGTGACCGGCGGTCATCCCCCCTAACTCCGAGGCATAGGGGTAGACCGGGATCTGGATCATATCCTTGCCTTCGTTCAACAGGTAGTTGAACAGGCGCAGTTCCAGTGGCGAGATGACGTCCTCGGCGTCGTGCATGACGAAGCCGGCGAACTGCACCCTGGCCTCGGCCTCGAAGCGCAGTATGGCGTCGATCACGTTGTTCAGGCAGTCGGCCTTGCTGGTCGGCCCCGGTCGCGCGCAAACCACCTTGTGTACGTTGGGAAAGTGCTGGCACACGGCATCGACGTCGGCCTGGGTCTCGGGGTCGTTGGGGTAGGTGCCGACGAATATCTGGTAGTTCTCGTAGTCCATGGTCGACGCCGCCAGGCTCGCCATCTCGCCGACCACGCCAACCTCGTGCCAGGCCGGCACCATGATCGCCAACGGCTGCTCCGGCACGGCGAACAGACGCCGCTCGTCTGCGCGCTCGAACTTGCCGTAGACGCGATAGCGGCGGATCAGCAGGCGCACCCAGTAGGCGATGTCGATGAACAGATCGTCCAGCCCCAGCAGCAACATCAGCGTGGCCAGCAGGATGGCCAGGACCTTCAGGACATACAGGACATGGACCAGTATGTTGACCAGCTCCAGACTCATGCGGCGGTATCCTTGCTTCGCTCCTGCAGCCAGATGACGAGCCGGGCGGCGATGCGCTCGCTGGCGTGGCCATCGCCATAGGGGTTACTGGCCTGGCTCATCTGCCGGTAGGCCGTCTCGTCATCGAGCAGCAGGCTGGTCTCCCCGACGATGCGCTCGACACTGGTGCCAACCAGCCGCACCGTTCCGGCCGCCACTGCCGATGGGCGCTCGGTGGTGTTGCGCATCACCAGCACCGGCTTGCCCAGCGACGGCGCCTCCTCCTGGATGCCTCCGGAATCGGTGAGGATCAGGTGCGCCCGCCCCATCAGCCAGACGAACGCCGGATAGTCCTGCGGCGGGATCAGGCGGACATTGCCACGCCCGCCGAGCAGCGCATGGACCGGCTGCTGCACCTGCGGGTTGAGATGCACCGGGTAGACGAAGGTCGCATCGGGATACTTGTCGGCCAACGCGGCGATGGCCTGGCAGATGCGCTCGAAGCCCTTGCCGAAGTTCTCCCGGCGGTGTCCGGTGATCAGCACCAGGCGGCCCTCCCCGGGCAACGCGGCGAGCGGGGAGCCGGTCGGCGGCTGCCAGCCGATATCTTCCAGGTGCTGGCGCATCCACAGCAGCGCATCGATAACCGTATTGCCGGTGACCTCCATCTGCTCCAGCGATACCCACTCGCGCAACAGGTTGTCGCGGGCCACCCGGGTAGGCGGGAAATGCAGGCTGGCGATCACCGCCGTCAAATGGCGGTTGGCCTCTTCCGGCCAGGGCGAGTTGATGTCGTTGGTGCGCAAGCCGGCCTCGACATGACCGACCGGGATATGCCGGTGAAAGGCAGCCAATGCGGCGATGAAGCTGGTGGTGGTGTCGCCATGCACCAGCACGATCTCCGGCTGCCGCTCCGCGTACACCTGGTCCAGCCGGCCCAGCAGTTGCTGGCTGAGGCCGTTGAGGGTCTGCCCTTCGGTCATCGCCTGCAAATTCTCGTCGACCTGCAACTCGAAGGCATCCAGTACCTGCTGGAGCATCTCCCGGTGCTGGCCGGTGACGCAGACGTATAGCTCGATCTCCGAGCGTCCGCGCAAGGTACGCGCCAGAGGCGCCATCTTGATCGCCTCGGGGCGGGTGCCGAAGACCATCATCACGCGATATGGCATGGCTGCTGACTCCTCGACCCTGTCGGAGTACGGACTACAGCAGTCTAGACCAAGCTTTTCAGGCCTCCAGGCCCAAAAAGAAAACCGGCCTCGGGGCCGGTTTTCCATGCAACGCCGCCAATACTAGCGCTCCGGCTTGACCCGGAACCAGGCCGCGTACAGCGCCGGCAGGAACAACAGGGTCAGCGCCGTGGCGACGATCAGGCCGCCCATGATCGCCACCGCCATCGGCCCGAAGAAGATACTGCGCGACAGCGGGATCATCGCCAGCACCGCCGCCAGGGCGGTCAGCACGATGGGCCGGAAGCGCCGCACGGTAGCCTCGATGATCGCGTGCCAGCGGTCCAGGCCGGCGGCGATGTCCTGCTCGATCTGGTCGACCAGGATCACCGAGTTGCGCATGATCATCCCCGCCAGGGCGATGGTGCCGAGCATGGCGACGAAGCCGAAGGGCTGGCGGAACAGCAGCAGGAACAGGGTCACGCCGATCAGCCCGAGCGGCGCGGTGAGGAACACCATGGCCGAGCGCGAGAAGCTCTTCAATTGCAGCATCAGCAGGGTCAGCACCACCACGATGAACAGCGGGATACCGGCATTTACCGACTTCTGCCCACGCGCGGAATCTTCCACCGTGCCGCCGATTTCCAGCAGGTAGCCGGACGGCAGCTCGGCGCGGATTTCATCGAGGGTCGGGTTGATCTGCGCGGTCACGCTGGCCGGCAACTGCTTGCCGTAGATATCGGCACGCACAGTGACGGTTGGCAGGCGGTTGCGGTGCCAGATGACGCCTTCTTCGAAGCCGTACTCGAGGGTGGCGATCTGCGACAGCGGTACGCTCTTGCCGGCGCTGGTCGGCACCGCCAGGCTCGGCAGCAGGCCCAGCTCCTTGCGCTCGTGCACGGTGCCACGCAGGAGGATGTCGATCAGTTCGTTGTCCTCACGGTACTGGCTGACCGGCGCACCGGTCAGCGAACTCTGCAGGAAACGCGACAGGTCGGCGGTGCTCACCCCGAGGGCGCGGGCGCGCTCCTGGTCGATGTGCAGGCGCACCACCTTGCTGGGTTCCTCCCAGTCCAGGTGCACGTTCACCACATGGGGATTCTCGCGGACCTTGTCGGCCACCTGGCGGGCCAGCGCGCGGACCTCGTCGATATGCTCGCCGGAGACGCGGAACTGCACCGGATAGCCGACCGGCGGGCCGTTCTCCAGCCGCGAGATACGCGAGCGCAGGCTGGGGAACTCGTCGTTCATCGTCTGGATCAGCCAGCTACGGATTTCCTCGCGCTCCTCGATGGTCTTCGCCAGCACCACGAACTGGGCGAAGCTGGCGGCCGGCAGTTGCTGGTCGAGCGGCAGGTAGAAACGCGGCGAACCGGTGCCGACGTAGGCCACGTAGTTGTCGATCCCCGGATGCTCCTTGAGCAGTCGTTCCAGGCGCTTGACCTCGACCTCGGTGTTGCTCAGCGAGGCGCCTTCTCCCAGCTTGAGGTCGACCATCAGCTCCAGGCGGCCGGAGGATGGGAAGAACTGCTGCGGCACGAAGCGGAACAGTGCCACCGAGGCGACGAAGGCCACCAGGGTCAGCAGGATCACCGTCTTGCGGCGGCGCACGCACCACTCCACCGTGCCGCGCACGCGGCGGTAGAACGGCGTCGAATAGGGATCGTGGCCCTTGTCGCTGCCGCCGTGCTTCGCCGCATGACGCTTGGCCAGGTCGGGCAGCAGGCGGTCGCCCAGGTAGGGCACGAACATCACCGCGGCGATCCACGACACCACCAGGGCGATGGTCACCACCTGGAAAATCGAGCGGGTGTATTCGCCGGTGCCGGACTGCGCGGTGGCGATCGGCAGGAAGCCGGCGGCGGTGATCAGCGTACCGGTGAGCATCGGGAAGGCCGTGCTGGTCCAGGCGAAGCTGGCCGCCTTGAGCCGGTCGTAGCCCTGCTCCATCTTGATCGCCATCATCTCCACCGCGATGATCGCGTCGTCCACCAGGAGCCCCAGCGCCAGCACCAGCGCGCCGAGGGAAATCTTGTGCAGGCCGATGCCCAGGTAATACATGATGGCGAAGGTCATCGCCAGCACCAGCGGGATGGACAGCGCCACCACCAGGCCGGTGCGCAGGCCGAGGGAGAAGAAACTCACCAGCAGGACGATGACCAGCGCCTCGGTGAGCACGCGGACGAACTCGCCGACGCCCATCTTCACCGCCGCCGGCTGGTCGGAAACCTTGCGCAGTTGCATGCCGGCCGGGAGGGTTTCCTGCAGGCGGGCGAACTCGCTTTCCAGCGCCTGGCCGAGGACCAGGATGTCGCCGCCGCTCTTCATCGACACGGCCAGGCCGATGGCGTCCTCGCCCATGAAGCGCATGCGTGGCGCCGGCGGATCGTTGAAACCGCGATGCACCTCGGCCACGTCGCCGATGCGGAAGGTGCGGTCGCCCACACGGATCGGGAAGTCGCGGATTTCCTTCACCGAATCGAACTTGCCGCTGACCCGCAGTTGCACGCGGTCACTGGCGGTCTCGAAGAAGCCGGCGGTGGCCACCGCGTTCTGCTCCTCCAGCGCCTGCTGCACGGAAGCCAACGGCAGGCCCAGGGTGGACAGCTTGGTGTTGGACAGCTCGATCCACACTTTCTCGTCCTGCAGGCCCAGCAGCTCGACCTTGCCGACGTCCTTGACCCGTTGCAGTTGCAACTGGATGCGGTCGGCGTAGTCCTTGAGCACCGCGTAGTCGAAGCCCTCGCCGGTCAGCGCATAGATATTGCCGAAGGTGGTGCCGAACTCGTCGTTGAAGAACGGCCCCTGGATGCCCTGCGGCAGGGTGTGGCGGATGTCGCTGACCTTCTTGCGTATCTGGTACCAGAGCTCGGGAATCTCCGACGAACGCATGGAGTCACGGGAGATGAAGGTCACCTGCGACACGCCGGGCCGCGAGAAGGAGACGATGCGGTCGTACTCGCCGGTCTCCATCAGCTTCTTCTCGATGCGCTCGGTGACCTGGCGGGACACCTCCTCGGCGCTCGCCCCCGGCCAATTGGTCTGCACCACCATGGCCTTGAAGGTGAACGGTGGGTCCTCGCTCTGGCCCAGCTTGGTGTAGGAGATGGCCCCGACGATGCCGAGCAGCAACATGACGTAGAGGACGATCTGACGGTTCTTCAGCGCCCATGCGGAGAGATTGAAATTCACCGTGCCTTACTCCTTGGCCAGCATTTTCACCGCACGGTTGGCGCGATCCACCGGACGCACCTCCTGTCCCTCACGCAGCACCTGGACACCGGCTGCAACCACCCAGTCCTCCGCCTTGAGGCCTTCGAGCACCGGCACGCGGTCCTCGCCGTAGGCACCGATGCGCACCGGCGTGCGCTTGACCCTGGAGCTCTCCGGATCGACCACCCAGACATAGGGAGAGCCGGCCTCGGCGGTCAGCGCGGACAGCGGCACCGACAGCGGCACCTCGCCATTGACCTGGACGAACACCCGCGCGCTCTGGCCGAGCTCGGCCGGCACCTTGGCGTCCTTGAAGGAAACCCGCGCGGCATAGGTACGCGACTGCGGATCGGCGGCCGGCGACAGCTCGCGGATACGACCGGGGAAGCGCTGGCCGGGCTGCGACCACAGCTCCACCGAGACGTCCTGGCCGATGCGGAAGCGGTCGATGGACTGCTCCGGCAGGCTGATCAGCACCTCGCGCTCACCGTCGGCGGCCAGGGTGAATACCGTCTGTCCGGCGGCGACCACCTGGCCGACCTCGACCCGGCGGGTGGAGATCACCCCGTCGGCCTGGGAACGCAGCACCGCATAACCGGCCTGGTTGTTGGCGACGTTGAACTCGGCGCGGATCTGCTTCAGCCGCGCCTCGCCGGCGCGGTACTGGTTTTCCACGGTATCGAACTGCGAATGGCTGATCAGTTGGCGGTCGAGCAGGGTCCGGTAGCGGTCACGCTCGGCGCGCACCAGCTTCAGGTTGGCCTCGGCGGCGGCCACCTGGGCGCGGCTCGCTTCCAGTTGCAGGCGCACGTCCTCGGGGTCCAGTTCGGCCAGCGGCTGGTCCTTCTTCACCCGCGCACCGCTGTCCACCAGGCGCTTGCTGACCTTGCCGCCGATACGGAACGCCAGCTCCGACTCGAAGCGCGCGCGCACCTCGCCGGGATAGGCCTCGACCGCGTCGGCGGCCGGCTGCGGCTGCACGACCATGGCGGGCCGGATGGACTGCTGGACTTGCTCGCCATTGCCGCAAGCGGCCAGCAGCAGGGCAAGGGTTAACGGCAGGATGCGAGGCAAAGCATGGCGCGACATGATGGCTGACCTTCCGCTCGGGGAGCTTGAATATTTATACTGCCGGGTATAGTAAAAATACAGAACTACCCAGTCCAGTATTCTCATAGAGAAAAAATCGCGGAATGTCAGACAAGTTATTACCACCCAGCGGCCCCGGTCGCCCGAAGGACCCGGCCAAGCGCCAGGCGATCCTTGAGGCGGCGAAAACCCTGTTCCTGCGCCACGGCTACGATGGCAGCAGCATGGACGCCATCGCCGCCGAGGCCGGGGTGTCCAAGCTCACGGTGTACAGCCATTTCACCGACAAGGAGACGCTGTTCTCCGCCGCGGTGAAGGCCAAGTGCGAGGAGCAGTTGCCCGAACTGCTGTTCGAGCTGGCCGAAGGGGTGCCGATCGAGACGGTGCTGCTGAACATCGGGCGCGGTTTCCACGTGCTGATCAGCAGCCGAGAGTCGATCGAACTGCACCGCCTGATGGTGGCTTCGGCCGCCCAGGACGCCAAGCTGGCCCACATCTTCTTCGCCGCCGGCCCGCA
The DNA here is from genome assembly GCF_904061905.1 of Zestomonas carbonaria. Classification (GTDB taxonomy): domain Bacteria; phylum Pseudomonadota; class Gammaproteobacteria; order Pseudomonadales; family Pseudomonadaceae; genus Aquipseudomonas; species Aquipseudomonas carbonaria. The sequence continues at coordinate 68,536 of NZ_CAJFCI010000037.1, read as the reverse complement.
GCGCGTCATCGACGAGATGACCGACCTGCTCGGCCAGGTGCAGCGCAACGGCCTGCTGCGCATCGACAACCCGGTCCACGCCGCCGAGCACTTCTTCTGCCTGATCAAGGGCGGCCACAACTTCCGGCTGATGTGCGGCTGCGCCGAGCCGATGGAAACGGAAGACGCCGAAGCCCACGTGCGGGAGGTGGTGGAGTTGTTCATTCGGGCGTACAGGCCGTAGGGGGTATGGCCTGGTGTCCATGGGTAACCTTCGGGTGGGCTAGCAGCACCGCCCCTCTCCCGGAGGGAGAGGGGACTGTTCGGGGTTGGGATTCAAGCACGGAGCCAAGGGTTGGCACGTGAACGCCCTCTCCCTCCGGGAGAGGGCCGGGGTGAGGGGCCGCGCCATACCCCAGCGCCATGGCCCGAATTTCCCCCGTGCGTAGGGTGGGCTTCAGCCCACCAGAAAAGGACGAACCCCGCTCGGTGGGCTGAAGCCCACCCCACAGGTCACGCCTGCAGCTTCTTCAACGGATAGATGTCATAGCGGCTGGACTTGCCGTCCAGGCTGTAGCCGGGCTTCGGGCCTTCGATGATCGGCGCCTTGCGCGGGCGCTTGACCACCACCCGGTGCGTCGCCAGCGCCAGCGCCGCCTCGAGCAGCGCCGGGGCGTCCAGGTCGTCGCCCACCAGCGGGCGGAACAGGCGCATTTCCTTCTTCACCAGCGCGCTCTTGTCGCGATGCGGGAACATCGGGTCGAGGTAGATCACCTGCGGCGCCTCCCCTTCCCAGCCCTTCATCCGCTCGATGGCATTGCCGCCCAGCAGGCGCATGCGGGCAACGATCGGCCCCACCTCGAAATCGCCGGCGGCACGCGCCAGGCCATCCTCCAGCAACGCGGCGACCAGCGGCTGGCGCTCGATCAGGGTCAGTTCACAGCCGAGTGTGGCCAGCACGAAGGCATCGCGACCGAGCCCGGCGGTGGCATCCAGCACTCGCGGACGGATGCCGGACTGCACGCCGACCGCCTTGGCGATCATCTGCCCGCTGCCGCCACCGAACTTGCGCCGGTGCGCCGTCGCTCCCTCGACGAAGTCCACCCGTACCGGCCCCGGCGCCTGCGGGCCCAGCTCGGCCAGTTGCAGGCCGTCGTCGCCCAGTTGCAGGGCGAACTCCGCCTCGCCGTCCAGCGGCAGGCCAAGCCGCGCCGCCCAGGCTGCCGCCTGCGCTTCGTATACCGGCGCCAGCGCCTCGACCCTTACCCTCACCTGCTCTTCGCCCATCGTCGTATCGCCTGTCCGGAATGCGCCGGCGATTCTACCGACACATGCGGAACAGCCCCATAGCCAGGTGGAAACGAGCACGATGGGCGGCGTCGCATCAGGACTTGAACAGGTCGTTGATACGGTCGAACGGCATGGCGCGTCCGACGGCTGCCAGGCTGCGCTGCCCGATCAATTCCTCGGCAGCCGTGAAGAATGCCCCGTAGGCCACCCGCGCCAGGTTGGAGCCAAGACTGACCCGCTTGACGCCCAGCTCGGCCAGTTCGTCCAGCGACAGCCGCAACTGCGGCGATCCCACGAGCACGTTGACCGGACGCGGTGCCACGGCCTCGACCACCGCGCGGATTTCCTCGCGGGTGGTCAGCCCCGGCGCATAGAGCACGTCGGCGCCGGCCTCCGCATAGGCCACCAGGCGTCGCAGTGTGTCGTCCAGGTCACGCCGGCCATGCAGGAAGTTCTCCGCCCGCGCCGCCAGGGTGAAGGCGAATGGCAGGGAGCGCGCGGCGGCCACCGCCGCCTGGATGCGCTCGACCGCCAGTTCGAAGGGGTAGATCGGCGCATCCGACCGCCCCGTGGCGTCCTCGATGGAGCCGCCGACCAGGCCGACACGCGCCGCCTGGAGGATCGTCGAGGCGCATTGTTCCGGGGCATCGCCATAGCCGTTCTCGAGGTCGGCGGCCACCGGCAGGTCGGTCGCCTCGACTATCGCCCGGGCGTTGGCCAGCGCTTCCTCGCGGCTGACCGCCCCCTCCGCATCGCGCCGGCCCAGGGAAAACGCCAACCCGGCGCTGGTGGTGGCCAGGGCCTCGAAGCCCAGGGCGGCGAGCATCTTCGCCGACCCGGCGTCCCAGGGATTGGGCAGCACCAGCAGCCCCTCGCGCCGATGCAAGGCCCGGAAAATCTCACCGCGTTCGCTCCGAGAAAGCATACCCACCTCCGTTTCCGACGATGTCCACGAGGTTAGCGGATAACAGCAGGCTCACAGCAGACCGAGCTGCTCCACCTCTCCGTCGAGGCAACTCGCCAGCGCCGGCAGCCCGGGCAGGCGGGTCATCAGCGATTCATGGAAGCGCAGGGCCTGGGCGGCCGCCAGGTGGTTGTCCGGGGTATGCAGGAACACGTAGGGCGTGCGGCCCTCCTCGATCCAGGCGGCGGTCTTGTCCAGCCAGGGCTCGAGGTAGGCCTGGTTGGCGTCCAGGTCGGGGCCACCGATGAAACGCACCTGCGGACTCTGGCTGAAGGCTGCCGGGCGCACCGGCACCCTGGGCTTCTTCGACTGGGCGTGCAGCACCGCCGGATCGTCCGAACGGCAGGCGAACAGCGCCCGCGAATCGAGGCAGATGCGCTCCACCCCGCGCTCGTGCAGCAGGCGGTTGAGCGCCCGCTCCTCGTCGCCCTTGGCGAAGAACGCCGGGTGGCGCACTTCCACGGCGATGCGCCGATGGGCGAGGGCTTCCAGCCACACCGCCAGTTCGGCGAGACGCGGTGGGCCGAAACCGGCCGGCAATTGCAGCCACAATGGCGCGACCCGCTCCCCCAGCGGCGCCAGCAGGTCGAGGAAGGCCTGGGTGGCGTCCAGTTGGTCGCGCAGGTCACCGCCGTGGCTGATGTCGCGCGGCAGCTTGGCGCAGAAGCGGAAGTCCGCCGGCATCAGCTCGGCCCAGCGCTGTACCGTTGCCGAAGACGGGCGGGCGTAGAAAGTGGTGTTGCCCTCCACCGCGTTGAACACCCGGGCGTAGTGTTCGAGGCTGTCGGCCGGGCGCAGGTCGGCGGGATAGAAGCTGCCGCGCCAGGCCGGCTCGTTCCACGACGGGCAGCCGAGGTAGTAAGGCAACACGGGGAAATCAGGCGTAAAGATCGAGGCCGAGCACCTCGAGGGCATCGACGTCGGTGGAGTAGCTGGCGGTGCTGCCGTAGCTGGCCAGGGCCTGGGCGGCGTAGGCGTTCAGCGGGCGCTGGTAGGTGAGCGACTGGGCCGTGATCGGCAAACGATCCTCGCTGCTCGCCTCGACCCTGGCCGGCTGGGCGGGTTTCGGCGTCTCGGGACGCGCCTCGACTCCCTTCTTCACCTCGCCATAGGGCGTTACCGCCGTGCCCGTGCGGGCGCTGCGGTCCAGCGAGTAGGAAGAAGAGGAAAAGCCGTCGATGCGCATCGGGAAATCCGGGAATCGGGGAACGATTCAGCGTTGCTGATCCGACAATCTAACCAACGGTCAGAGCCAAGGCAATTGTCGTGAGTTGGGTGGTGGTCGGTGGTGGTTGGTTTTCTGGGTCCCCGCAGTTTCTGGGTCCCCGCGTTCGCGGGGATGACTCGGCTGGATCATTGCCGTGCCACCGTCGTCCTCGCGAACGCGGGGACCCAATGACAGGGCTCAGCCCCCCTTGGGGGTAGCCACCTGGTCGCGCAGGTACACCGGTTGCGCCTGGTCGGCCGGCAGCGCCTCGCCGCGCGCCCAGGCGAAGGTCGCCAGACTCAGCACATCCTCGGCATGGGGCAACAGGTTGCCGTCCTTGCTGGTCACCGGCACCGCCAGGCGGTCGGCGAAGGTGCCCCAGCCAGTGCCGGCGCCGAACCAGTCGCCACCGACGCCGCGCGGCAAGGCCGCACGCTCCGGCGGCAATACCGCCTCGCCGCCGAGCAGGCGCATCTCGCCCTCCTCGGCCCGGTAGCAGCCCCAGTAGACCTCGTCCATGCGCGCATCGATGGCCGCCGCCACCTGCCGCACGCCGCGCTCGCGCATGGTGCGCTGGGCCAGGGTGGCCAGGGTGGAAACCGGCAGCACCGGCCGGTCCAGCCCGAAGGCCAGGCCCTGGACCACGCCAATGGCGATACGTACCCCGGTGAAGGCGCCCGGCCCGCGCCCGAAGGCGATGGCGTCCAGGGCACCCAGGCCGACCCCGGCCTCGGCGAGCAGCGCCTTGATCATCGGCAGCAGGCGCTGGGCATGCAGGCGCGGAATCACCTCGTAGTGACTGAGTACACGCCCTTCATGCAGGAGGGCGACGGAACAGGCTTCGGTGGCGGTATCCAGGGCCAGCAGGGTGGTCATCGTGATTCGCACAGGCAAACGGAACGGGGCGGGCATTAAAACGGTTTGCGACCCTTTTTGCCAGCCGCGCGGCCCGCCGCGCCCTTTATCCCGGATCAGGCGGATAGGGTCTGTTGACGTTTCGGCGCGGCCGCGACGAAACATCAACAGATCCTAGCGGTGCAGTTGCTCCGGCTTGACCATCAGCCAGTTCCTGTCCGCCGTCACCGCCAGCCCCAGCTCGGCCTGGCGCCGGGCCGCCGAACCCTGCCAATCCGCGACCTGGCTCGTGTACTTGTCCTTGCGGTCGACCCACAGGCGCAGCCCGCCCTTGTCGACGTCGGTGCCGTTGAACAGCATGTAGCCGTCGGACAATGGCGTGTCCCCGGCCACCAGCACCGGCTTTCGCCACTGGTCGACCCAGGCGAGGATGGTGGCGAGCTTGCCTTCGTACCAGGTCATCGGGCCCGTCAGGTAGGGGGGCAGCTCCAGGTCGAGGTTGCCCACCGGATCGTAGTCACCCTGCCGGATCTGCAGGCGCGAACTGGTCAGCGCACCGCTGGCGCGATCCTTGAGCAGCAGGGTGACGCCGATGACGTTCTCCGGCTTGACGTTGTAGCCGTACTTCGGATCGCTGGCGATCATGCGCACGATCTCTTCGCTGGCAGCGGTCACCACGTAGACTTCGATGCCCTCCTCGCGCAGGCGGTTGTACAGCTCCTGCATGCCGGCGAAAGGCCTGGGCGGGGTGACACTGCCCTCGACTACCTTGTCGCCATCGTAGTAGCGGACGGGCACCGGTTCGCCGCTGGCCATCAAGGCATCGACATGGCCCTTCAGCTCGCGCAGGGTCAGGCCGGAGAAGATCTGCGCCACCCAGGGATAGCAGACCTGGTCGTCGATCTCGCACAGCCGGTAGTAGTAGCTGAAGAGGCTTTCCCGGAAACCGTCGCGGTCCCTGAACGGGATCAGCTTGAGCGAGGGGTCCATCTTTTCGCGGCTGAGGACGCCCTTCGCCTCCAGATAGGGCAGCAGGGACTCCTCGATATCGAACTGGTAGCTGGTGTTATCCATGTCGAACACCGCATAGGCACCCTGATTGGCATTGGCGGTGATCAGCTTCTCCAGTTCGGCGGCCGCCTCGTCCGGCCAGTGGCGCAGCTCGGTGGCGGCGCTGGCGCAGAAAGCCGCGACGGCCAGCCCAAGTCCCAGCATCCAGCGCTGAATGCATTCCATGGCGTTCTCCTTTGCACTTGAATGGTCGGGGCACCCGGCGGACACCCCGAACCATCGATACTAGGAGCGGATTCGAAGCGGACCAGCCTGAGAACGACATCCGCATAGGCAGGAGAGACCCGATCCGTAGGATGGGTTGAGCGAAGCGATACCCATCAAGCTCCGCCCGGCGGGAGGGCTGTGCCCTCCATGATGGGTTTCGCAGGCTCCACCCATCCTACGGGGAATCAATGGCGCGGAAACGACAACGGCCCGCAAAGGCGGGCCGTTGGCAAGACGCGAGGGGGCTCAGCTCAGCGCGGCAAACACCTTGGCGGTGATCTCTTCCACCGAGCCGACGCCAGCGACGGCGCTGTACTTCGGGGTGCCTTCGGCGGCAGCGAGCTTCTGGTAGAAATCGACCAGCGGCTTGGTCTGCGAGTGGTAGACCGACAGGCGGTGACGCACGGTCTCTTCCTTGTCGTCGTCGCGCTGGATCAGGTCCTCGCCGGTTTCGTCGTCCTTGCCGGCGACCTTCGGCGGGTTGTGCTCGACGTGGTAGACGCGGCCGGAAGCCGGATGCACGCGACGACCGGCGATGCGGCCGACGATTTCCTCGTCGTCCACGGCGATCTCGACCACGTGGTCGATGGTCACGCCGGCTTCCTTGAGCGCTTCGGCCTGCGGGATGGTGCGCGGGAAGCCGTCGAACAGGAAGCCATTGGCGCAATCGGGCTGGGCGATGCGTTCCTTGACCAGGTTGATGATCAGGTCGTCGGACACCAGGCCACCGCTTTCCATGACGCTCTTGGCCTTCAGGCCCAGTTCGGTGCCGGCCTTGACCGCAGCGCGCAGCATGTCGCCGGTGGAGATTTGCGGAATGCCGAACTTCTTGGTGATGAAGCCAGCCTGAGTACCTTTGCCGGCTCCGGGCGCTCCCAGCAGAATCACGCGCATTGATGTGCTCCTCAAGAGTAATTATTCGGTCGTCGGACTCGCCTCGTGGGGCTCATCTCAGTAGGGTCTTTCGATATCCGTCACGGCGCGCTGGGCGTGCCAAAAGGCTGATCAAGATACACAGCACCCCTAGGCTGCACAAGCCGCCGAAAGTCGGAACGAAATGGCCTCTAGCCGGTGTTGCGCAACCCCGCGGCGATCCCCGCGACACTCACCAGAAGGGCCTGCTCCAGGGGGCCGCCGGACTGATTTCCTGACTGCCTGGACCGGGCCAGAAGCTCCACCTGAAGCAGGTGCAGCGGGTCCAGGTAGGTGTTTCGAACGCTGATTGACTCCAGAGTCAACGGACTGTGTCCGAGCAGTTGCGACTGGCCGGTCAGACCCAGTACCGCGGCACAGGCCTGCGACAATAGGTCGCGTAGATGCGCGCCCAGCGGTTGCAGGGCGGGTTCCACCAGATGCTGGTCGTAGAGCGCGGCGATTTCCGCGTCGGCCTTGGCCAGCACCATCTCGAGCATGTCGATGCGGGTGCGGAAGAACGGCCAGTCGTCGCGCATGCGCTCCAGCAGCGCCTGGTCACCACGCTGCAGGGCATTGCCCAGCGCGCTTTCCCAGCCCAGCCAGGCCGGCAGCATCAGGCGGGTCTGGGTCCAGGCGAAGATCCAGGGGATCGCCCGCAGGCTCTCCACCCCACCCTGCCCGCGCTTGGCCGGCCGGCTGCCGAGCGGCAGGCGGGCCAGTTCCTGTTCCGGTGTGGCCTGGCGGAAATAGGCGACGAACTGCGGGTGTTCGCGCACCACCGAGCGATAGGCGTCCAGGCCGTCGGCGGCCAGGCGATCCATCAGGTCGCGCCACTCGGGACGGGGCACCGGTGGCGGTAGCAGGGTCGCCTCCAGCACGGCGGCCAGGTAGAGGTTGAGGTTCTGTTCGGCGATGTCCGGGAGGCCGAACTTGAAGCGGATCATCTCGCCCTGCTCGGTGGTGCGGAAACGCCCGGCCACCGAACCCGGTGGCTGCGAGAGAATCGCCGCGTGGGCCGGCCCGCCACCACGCCCGACCGTGCCGCCACGGCCGTGGAACAGCAGCAGCTCGACATCGTGGCGCCGGCAGATATCCACCAGCGCTTCCTGGGCGCGGTACTGCGCCCAGGCCGCCGCCGTGGTGCCGGCGTCCTTGGCCGAGTCGGAGTAGCCGATCATCACCTCCTGCGGGCCGTGCAGGCGCGCCCGGTAGCCCGGCAGGCCGAGCAGGCGGTCGATCGCCGGGCCGGCGTTGTCCAGGTCGTCGAGGGTCTCGAACAGCGGCGCCACACGCATCGGCCGTTGCAGGCCGGCCTCCTTGAGCAGCAATTGCACGGCGAGCACGTCGGAGGGCGCGCCGGCCATGGAGATCACGTAGGAACCCAGCGAGGCCGCCGGCGCCGCTGCCACCACCCGGCAGGTGGCGAGCACTTCGGCGGTATCCGCCGAAGGCCGGTACTGGCTCGGGAGCAGCGGGCGGCGGTTGTCCAGCTCGCGCATCAGGAAAGCGACACGGGTGTCCTCGTCCCATTCGGCGTAACGGCCGAGTCCCAGGTAATCGGTGATTTCGTCGAGCGCCGCGGCGTGGCGGGCGGCGTCCTGGCGGATGTCCAGGCGCACCAGGAACAGCCCGAAGGTGGCGGCGCGGCGCAGGCAGTCGAGCAGCGCCCCATCGGCGATCACGCCCATGCCGCAGGCATGCAGCGATTGATAGCAGAGCTCCAGCGGCCCGAGCAGTTCGCGGTTGTCGTGCAGCACCTCGGGGCCAGGCGGGATATCCGCCTCCAGCGCCGCCTGGGCCCAGGCGCGGGTGGCGCGCAGGCGTTCGCGCAATAGCTTGAGCACGGAGCGATACGGCTCGGGATGCACGCCGACCTGCAACCGCAGTTCCTCGCTGGCCTGCTGCATGGACAGCCCGGCGGCCAGTTCGTCGACGTCGCGCAGGTACAGGTCGGCGGCCATCCAGCGCGCCAGCAGCAGCACTTCGCGGGTCACCTTGGAGGTGACGTTGGGGTTGCCGTCGCGGTCGCCGCCCATCCACGAGGCGAAACGCACCGGCGCCGCCTGCAACGGCAGGCGCAGACCGGTGACGGCCCGCAACGCGGCATCCACGCCGCGCAGGAAGGCCGGGACCGCCTGCCACAGCGAATGCTCGATCACCGCGAAGCCCCATTTCGCCTCGTCCACGGGAGTCGGACGGCTGCGGCGGATTTCCTCGGTATGCCAGGCCTCGGCGATCAGCCGGCGCAGGCGCTCACGCCCCTGCTGACGCTCGCGCGGACTGAGGTCGGCATGGTCCTGGGCCGCCAGTTGCGCGGCGATGGCGTCGTATTTCTGGATCAGCGTGCGGCGCGCCACCTCGGTGGGATGGGCGGTGAGCACCAGTTCGATGTCCAGCCGGCCCAGTTGCCGGGCCAGGGCTTCGGCGTCGTGGCCATCGGCGAGCAGGCGCTCGAGCAACTCGGGCAGCACCCGCGCCTCGAACGGTTCGGGCTCGCCGGGAGCCAGTCGCCGCACGCGGTGATACTGCTCGGCGATGTTGGCCAGGTTGAGGAACTGGTTGAACGCCCGCGCCACCGGCAGCAGTTCGTCCTCGGCGAGGCCGTTCAGGGTGCTGGCAAGCTGCTCGGCGCCGGCCGCGGAACCGCGCCGGGCGGTCTTGGCGCCCTTGCGGATGCGCTCGATCTTGTCGAGGAAAGCCTCGCCATGCTGCGCCCGTATGGTGTCTCCAAGCAGTTCGCCGAGCAGGTGCACGTCTTCGCGCAGGCGCGCGTCGATTTCCGCCATGTCCGTTCTCTCCTCGATGCCTCGGGCCAGGGCCTGCCGCCGCGCCGTCACAGCCACGGCGAAACGTCGGCAACCCCTAGAGTGGCCCAGCGCGCCAAGTTCTTACAAGCGCGCGACAGAATGGCCGCTGGCCGCGCGGGAGCGAACTAGGCTGAAGACAGGCGGGTTCCAGAAGGACTTCGCCGCCGTTCGGAAGGGACGGGGAAAGCTCATTGTCGCCCGCCGACCGCGGGACGCCGGAAGAGGTGTATATGAAAATCCGCGAACTGATTCGCCATTGGGAACAGAACGCCAAGGGACGCCTGACACGCAGCACCTACCAGCTCCATCTCGACCTCGAGTCGGCCGCCCGGCTCGCCGCGCTGGCCGAGATGTATCCCAAGCGCAATGTCGAGGAACTGCTCGGCGAACTGGTCAGCTCCGCCCTGGAAGAGCTGGAAACCAGCCTGCCCTACGTCAAGGGCAGCCAGGTGGTGGCCACCGACGAGATGGGCGACCCGCTCTACGAGGACATCGGCCCGACGCCGCGCTTCCTGGCCCTGTCGCGCAAGTACCTGCACGAACTGAGCCTGCAGAACGACAGCGCCAAGCACTGAGTCTCCGCCCTCCCCCGGAGGGCGCGTGTCATTTGATTTCCTGCGGGGTTTCCTGGCCGGCGCAGCGCACTGCCTTCTTGCGATCGTCCACCAGCACGCCGGAAAGACCTTTCTGCTGGGTATCGAACAGCACCAGCACCCCATCGATGCACATCGCCACCTGGCGCGCCGGCTCCAGCGACAGCTTGACGTCTTCGCCCGGCACCGTCTTGAGCATGGTGAACTCGGCCAGCAGGCGGGCGTCCTCCGGCTTGGCGAAATGCAGGTAGCCGTAGTACCAGAGCGAGCCGACCGTGACGATGACGCTGGCGATGGCGGTGAGGATCAGGGGGATGGCGTTGCGTTCTGCACTCATTGCGGACTCTCGGGATTGGGAAGTTCGGCCAGCCGTTGCAGGTCGATGAAGCCTTTCGGGTCATCGAGGAAGTGCAGCATCACTTCGCGCCAGGCCGGCTCGGCGAAGGTCTGCACATGGCCGCCACGGGTCGGCTGGAATGCCCGGGGCGGGGGCGCAGCTTGATACAAGCGCACGCCGTTGGAAAGGGGGACCACCTGATCCTCGGCACTGTGGTAGACCAGCAGCGGCACGCCTTCCAGCCGGTGGATCGAGCGGATGGCGCTGTCGCCGTCCGGCACCAGCCAGCTCAGCGGCACTTGCAGCGGCCAGGTCAGCCAGGCGCCGGACAGCGCGTGGCGGGCGACATCCCGGTAGCTGGCCGGCACGCCATCGAGCACCAGCGCCTCGAGCGCGCGGTAGCGCCGTGGGTTTTCGGCGAGGTAGTGCACCGCCAGGGCACCGCCGATGCTCTGCCCGAGCAGGACCAGCGGCTTGCCTCGCACGTCCGGCGCCCGCTCCAGCCAGGCGAAGGCGGCCTCGATGTCCTGGTACAGCTCCGGCAGCTCCGGCGTGCCCTCGGAAAGCCCGTAGCCCCGGTAATCCAGCAGCAGCACCTGGTAGCCCTGCTCGGGCAGCCACCAGCTTCCGCCGAGGTGGCTGGCGATATTGCCGCCGTTGCCGTGCAGGTGCAGCACGGTGCCCCTGACCGCCACGCCGGACTTGGCCGGCAGCCACCAGGCGTGCAGGCGGGTGCCGTCGGCGGCGGTCAGCTCGACGTCGCGGTAGGCCAGGCCGACCCTTTCCGGAGTGAACGGCAGGCCAGGCTCGGGGTAGAACAGCAGGCGGCTGCAACCGGACAGCAGGATGACGAGCAGCAGGGGCAAGGTGTGGAGAAGCGATCTGGTCATCGGGTGGCTATCTCGCCGGGTGGCGTGGGTGGGTGTGCTCGATTCTGGCCACGGAGTCGGTCTCATGATCCGCCCCTCACCCTAACCCTCTCCCGGAGGGAGAGGGGACTTGTTCGGCGTGGCCGGCAAGCTCGATGCTTGATCCATGCTCCGAATGCCCCTCTCCCTCTGGAGCGGGGCACGCAGCCAGGGCTGGGGTGAGGGGCGGTGTCTCCTTATGCCCCGAACCTCCCCACCTCCCGGCAAGCGGTGCGCACGGCACACCCTACGGCCAGAACCTACAGAATATTGGCGTAATCCGCCTCTATGCGGTCAAGGCTCAGGTGGTTGAGGAAGTTGGAGAAGCACATCCAGGCCGACAGCGCGTTGAGGTCGCGGAACTGCGGGGGCAGGTAGATCGGCGGGATCACCAGGCCCTCGTCGACCAGTTGGCGCAGGGTGCGCATGTCTTCCAGGGTGGTCTTGCCGCAGAACAGCAGCGGGATCTGCTCCAGCTTGCCCTTGCGCACCGCGAGCTGGATGTAGTTGTAGATCAGGATGAAGCCCTTCAGGTAGGACAGGTCCTTGGTGAACGGCAGGCCGCTCGGCGTCGAGCCGCGGAACACCCGGCTGGCGCTGCCGTAGCTCTCCTCCAGGCCGTAGCCCTGCTCGCGGTAGAAGCGGTAGACCTCCATGAAGTCCGCGCCCTCCTCGGCCATGTGGATGGCGCGGGTGCGGTTGGTCAGCTTGCGCAGGCGGGTCGGGTAGGAGGCGAAGGCGATCACTTCCATGAGGATGGCCAGGCCTTCCTGGGTCACGGTCGAGGACGGTGGGCCCTTGGAAAGGAAGGTGCAGATCGGCTGGTTCAGGCCGTTCAGCGTGGTGCCGACGTGGACCAGCCCCTCGTGGACCTCCAGGGCGCGCACGTCGCGCGTATTGAACAGCGCGTCGGCGCGCACCTTGATGTAGTCGGCGCCGGCCGCCGCGTCGGCGACGATGCCGTCGGATTCGAGCACGCGGATGGTGTCGTCGCCGAACACCGCGCTCAGCCGGCTCTGCAGCATGGCCACGGCTTCCTTGGCGGTGAGCGACTTGGGCTCGTCCTCGAGGTCGCCACGGGCAGCGATGTTGTTCAGGTAGTCGGAGAGCATCAGGCCGAGGTCGGCGAGGGTCGGGTCGCCGGCGTGGAAGGCATCCGAGGCCGCGCCGTAGAGCTCCTGGGAGATCAGCCCGAAGTCGGATGTGCCGCGCGCCTGGAGCATGCGGATGACCATCCGGTATTCCTTGCACATGCGCCGCATGATCTGCCCGACCGGGTTGAACTGGCCGAGCCGTCGGGTGATGTCGCGCTCGATGTTCTGGAATTCCTGCTTCTTCGCCTCCGGGTCGAAGGCCAGCGGGCGTCCTTCATAGTAGGCGCGGTCCACCGCCGGGGGCTGCTTGCCCTTGTGCTTGAAGAAGTCCTGGCGGATGTTCTCGTCCCACTTCACCGCATCCAGCACACGGATCGGCGCCTGGGCCTCGACCAGCCGGTCGGACAGCGAGCGGATGGTCAACTGGTATTCATCGAGCACGATATGGTCGTTCATCCCTCGGCCTCGCTCGCCAGTCACTGGCCACTGCGCTGGAAGCGCGCCGCCTCGATGAACACATCGGCATTGGCCGGGTCGTCCAGGTAGTCGAATACCCGCTCCAGCGGGCTGGTGAGCAGCGCGCCGTCGCCTTCCGGGGTCTCGAAGCGGCGCCCCTGCAAGGCGCCCTCTTCCATCTCCTGGTGGATGCGGTCGACATCGATGTTGTAGAGCACCAGCTCGTTGTCCTTGGTCAGTTCGAAGCCGGCGAGGGCGAAGTTGGCCCCGAGGCTCTTCGGCAGGCCGACGGAGATGTACCAGCGGTCGCCGTGGTGGGCGACGGTGAAACCGTATTCCCTGAGGCTGTCGATATCGTCCGGGCTGTTCACGTAGGTGACCGCCTTGTAGACATTGGAGCCGGCCCGGCTGACCTCCAGGTATTGCTGCTCGCCCCACTCGTTCCGGCGCGTCCAGTCGCCGAGCAGCGGGATCGGCGCGGCCTCGTTGGCCGGGATCGGGTCATTCAGGGTGACCAGACAGCCGCTCAACAGCAGGAAGGACATGGCGAACAGCAGGCGCCAGGCTTTCATTGCGCACTCCTTGTGAGAACTCGGGTCAACCCTGGTGTGTTTCGTTCTAACCCTAGCAAAGGATGCACAGCGACTCCCTCCGTCCACGCGCCCCGCAGCGGGCGCTCGGTTCATTCCATAAACATATGACAAACCCCGCGGCTGCGGGGTTCAGAAGGTGAGGCTAAAGGCCTAGAACCAGGTACATGTACCGCTTGAGAATGGCCAGCATGTCCACGTTGTCCAGATGGTCCACTCCGTCGATAAGGCCCTGATATTCCATCCGCTCGATGATACCCGTCAACACCTTGGCGTCCTGTTCCGGCTGCCGGGAACCGAGCACCTCGAAGAAGTGGGTGACGCCCTGCGACAGGATCCGCCGGTGCGAGCGCACCAGTTCGTGCAGGCGCGGATTGAGCAGGGCTTCCTGCTGGAAGGCGCGCTCGGCGAGCAGGTGGTCGCGGCGGGTCATCAGTTGCTGGCGGACGTATTCCACGGCCAGTTCGGCGATGTCGTCGGCCAGCTTGCGGCGCGCCTCCATGCTTCCGTCGAGCTGGCCGACCTTCTCCAGCAGCATCCCCTCGGTGGAAGCCCAGAACTCCGCCAGGGCCGCCGCGCTGCGCTCGACGAACTGGGCGAAGGTGTCGGTGATCAGGTCGTTGATGTCCTTGAAGTAGTAGGTGGTCGCCGACAGCGGCACCTCGGCCTCGGCGGCCACCGCACGATGGCGCACCGCGCGCACGCCGTCGCGGACGATGATGCGCATGGCGGCATCGAGGATCGCCTGGCGCCGCTGCTCGCTCCCCTGGCGGCTGGCCTTGCGACCCTGGTACTGGACACTTTCGGCGACGGCACTGGCCACTGTGGCCGCGCGATCGGGGCTGGAGGGCTGCGTCACGATGCGTGCTCACCTCGAATAAGCGGGGACTCAAGATTCATTGTGGAACGTTCCCGGACGGAATCAATGGCAATTCGCCACGAAACATAAAAGCCGTCCGGGAAGCAGGTGCCGACAGGCCGAAGCCCGCCTTCCGCAGGGTGCGCCGCGCGCACCGTTCAGCGGGGGAAAGGGCTCGCGGCGCAGCCTACGAGAGCGGAACGCCTCAGGCCTGCGGACGCATGTGCGGGAACAGGATGACGTCGCGGATCGACGGCGAGTTGGTGAGCAGCATCACCAGGCGGTCGATGCCGATGCCTTCGCCGGCGGTCGGCGGCATGCCGTATTCCAGGGCACGGACGAAGTCGGCGTCATAGTGCATGGCCTCGTCGTCGCCGGCGTCCTTGTCGGCCACCTGCTGCATGAAGCGCGCGGCCTGGTCTTCGGCGTCGTTGAGCTCGGAATAGGCGTTGGCGATCTCTCGGCCGCCGATGAACAGCTCGAAGCGGTCGGTGACGCTCGGATCGTCGTCGCTGCGACGGGCCAGGGGCGACACTTCGAACGGGTAGCGGGTGATGAAGGTCGGCTGTTCCAGCTTGTGCTCGACCAGCTCCTCGAAAATCATCGTCTGCAGCTTGCCCAGGCCCTCGAAGCCCTTGACGTCGGCACCGGCCTTCTTGGCGATGGCACGGGCCCTGTCGATGTCGCGCAGGTCCTCGGCGGAGATTTCCGGGTTGAACTTGAGGATCGAGTCGAACACCGACAGGCGCGCGAACGGCTCGCCGAAGTGGAAGACCTTGTCGCCGTAAGGGACGTCGGTGGTGCCGAGCACCGCCTGGGCCAACTCGCGGAACAGCTCCTCGGTCAGGTCCATGTTGTCTTCGTAGTCGGCGTAGGCCTGGTAGAACTCGAGCATGGTGAACTCGGGGTTGTGCCGGGTCGAGACGCCTTCGTTGCGGAAGTTGCGGTTGATCTCGAAGACCTTCTCGAAGCCGCCGACCACCAGGCGCTTGAGGTACAGCTCAGGGGCGATGCGCAGGAACATGGCCATGTCCAGCGCGTTGTGGTGGGTCTCGAAGGGCTTGGCAGCCGCGCCGCCGGGGATGGTCTGCAGCATCGGGGTTTCCACTTCGAGGAAACCGCGCTCGCTGAGGAAGCGGCGGATGTGGGCGATCACCTGGGAGCGCACGCGGAAGGTCTCGCGCACTTCCTCGTTGACGATCAGGTCGACGTAGCGCTGGCGGTAGCGCTGCTCGGTGTCGGTCAGGCCGTGGTGCTTGTCCGGCAGCGGGCGCAGCGACTTGGTCAGCAGGCGCACGTTGGTCATGTCGACGTACAGGTCGCCCTTGCCGGAACGCGCCAGGGTGCCTTCGGCGGCGACGATGTCGCCCAGATCGAAGTGCTTGACCGCTTCCAGGGTCTCGGGAGACAGCACCTTGCGGTTGACGTAGACCTGCAGGCGGCCGGTCATGTCCTGGATGACCATGAAGGCACCACGGTTGAGCATGATGCGCCCGGCGACCTTGACCGGGATGGCCAGCGCCTCCAGCTCTTCCTTGCTCTTGCCTTCGTACTGTTTCTGCAGGTCGGCGCAATAGCTGTCGCGGCGGAAATCGTTGGGGAAGGCGTTGCCCTGCTCACGGACGGCGGCAAGCTTTTCCTTGCGCAAGGCAATCAGCTTGTTTTCTTCCTGTTGCCCATCGTCTTGAGTAGGGGCGTGCTGGTCGAGTGGTAGGTCGGTCATTTCGGGTGTTCCCGGTATGTCATTTCAATGGGTTTCGGCTGACTCTTGCAGCTTGAAGCTTGCGGCTTGCGGCCGCCTTTACAGGCCCTGCTTGAGGCTGGCCTCGAGGTACTCGTCGAGATCGCCGTCCAGCACCTTGTCGCAGTCGCTGCGCTCGACGCCGGTGCGCAGATCCTTGATCCGCGACTGGTCGAGCACGTAGGAACGGATCTGGTGGCCCCAGCCGATGTCCGACTTGGTGTCTTCCAGGGCCTGGGCGGCGGCGTTGCGCTTCATCATCTCCAGCTCGTACAACTTGGCCCGCAGCATCTTCATGGCGGTGTCCTTGTTGGCGTGCTGGGAACGTTCGTTCTGGCACGCCACCACGGTGTTGGTCGGCACGTGGGTGATCCGCACCGCCGAATCGGTGGTGTTCACGTGCTGGCCGCCGGCGCCGGAGGAGCGGTAGGTGTCGATGCGCAGGTCCGCCGGGTTGATCTCGATCTCGATGTTGTCGTCGATCTCCGGCGAGGCGAACACCGCGGAAAACGAGGTGTGGCGGCGGTTGCCGGAGTCGAACGGGCTCTTGCGCACCAGGCGGTGCACGCCGATCTCGGTGCGCAGCCAGCCGAAAGCGTACTCGCCCTTGATGTGCACGGTAGCGCCCTTGATGCCGGCGACCTCGCCTTCGGAGAGTTCGACGATCTCGGCGTCGAAACCGTGCTTGTCGGCCCAGCGCAGGTACATGCGCAGCAGCATGTTGGCCCAGTCCTGGGCCTCGGTGCCGCCGGAACCGGCCTGGATGTCGAGGTAGGCGTTGTTGGCGTCCATCTCGCCGCTGAACATGCGGCGGAACTCCAGTTTCTCGAGGATTTCGCGCAGGCGCTCGACCTCGGTGGCGACGTCGTCCACCGCGCCTTGGTCATTCTCTTCGACGGCCATGTCCAGCAGGTCGCGGGAATCGGCCAGGCCGCCGGACAGTTCGTCGAGGGTTTCGACGATCTGCGCCAGTTGGGCGCGCTCGCGCCCCAGGTTCTGGGCGTACTCGGGGTTGTTCCAGACGTTCGGGTCTTCGAGCTCGCGATTGACTTCGATCAGGCGGTCATGCTTCTGATCGTAGTCAAAGATACCCCCGAATAGTCTGGGTGCGCTCGGACAGGTCCTTGATGCTGTTGAGGATCGGGTTGATTTCCATGGCTGGCGGCACTCGCAGGCGAATCGTGTGAAAAGCCGGCGAGTATACCCCAGTTGCCGCGCCCTGGCAGCCTGCCGCCGGGCGGCTGGCGATGCCCCACCCGCAAGACGGGAGCGGGCTCCGTTCGCGAAGCTAACGCAGACGCCTCGTCCGGGCGCAACCGCGAATCGCGGGCATGGCCCGCTCCTACGAGTTCTCCGAGGCATGGCCGTCACTCCGACCAGTCCCCTCTCCCTTCGGGAGAGGGTTAGGTCGCTGATTTCGAGGCGCCGATATTCGCGAGCAGTGCCCGCTCCTACATGGTTCGTCCTAGAACCACAGGCTGAGGCGACCGCTCAGGGCATTGTCGCGCGTCGCGTCGGCGTAGTGGCCGGCGTATGCCAGACCGAGATAGAGCTGCGGCTTCAGTTCGTAGTCGAGGCCGAGGTCGAGGCGCAGGCTGTCTTCGCTGAGCGGCACGCCATCGCTGCGCAGGCGGCTGCCGTCGGCGCGCCGCACGTCGGCATGGACGTCGGTATCGCTGAAGACGTGCCGCCAGCCGAGGCTGGCGCGAGCGGTCAGGCGCTGTCCGGCGGCGGGCTCGAAGCGGCGAGCCGCCCGCCAGCCGAAGGTGGCCTGGCCAACCTGCTGGCTGTCGGCGGAGACCTGGAGCGCATCGCCACTTCCCCGCTCCCGCAAGCGGTCGAGGTGCAGCGAGATGTAGGCCAGGCTGGTGAAGGCCTCGATGGTGAAGTTCGCGAAGTCCATGGAGTAGCCGCCTTCGACGAAGGCTTGCAGGGTATGGCCGTCGCCTTCGCCACGCAGTCCCTGGCGCCGACCGTCGAACTCGTGCTGGCTGAAGGCGGCGCCGAACTTGAGGCCGAGCTGGTTGTAGTAACGCAGCGCGGCATAGCCGGCCAGGTGGTAGCTGTCGATATCGGCTTCGGCGTCGCGGTCGTCGAGGTCCAGGTCGGACCGTGAATGGCCGGCCAGCACCCCGGCCGCCCAGCGCGGGTCGAAGGTGCGGTCGAGGCCGACGAACAGGCCGGAACCGCGGTGCTCGACCCGCGCTGCGGCGCCGTCGCCATCCAGCGAGCCCCGGTTGCCGTAGGCACGCATCCAGGCCGGCTGCCGGCCGGGCTCGGCCGACGGTTCGCGGTAGGCGAAACGTATCTGCTGCAAGCGATCCAGCGCCGCCTCGTGGACGAAGCGGCTGTTCTCCAGCAGCAGGCCCTGGCTGGATGCGTAGAGCTCACCTTCCTGCGCGGCGAACGCCCGGCCGGCCAGCATCAGCACAGCGAGCGCCGACAGACGCATGGTGCCGGGGCTCAACGCAGTTGGGACTCCAGCTCTGCCTGCAAGGCCGGATCGAGGCGCAACTGATAGGCCAGGTCATCCAGATAGGCGCGCTCGCCGCCTTCCTGGGAACCGATCAGCAGCGCGCTGGCCAGGTACATCTCGGCGGCCATCTCCGGCGTTTGCGCCGCGCCCGCCACGTCCGAGGCGTCCAGCGGCTTCTGCACCTCGTCGTCCAGCCAGGCCTGCAATTCGGCGTCGGCGGTGTGCTTGGCGATTTCCGCGTAGATCAGCCGTTTCTCCTGCTCGTCGATACGGCCGTCGGCCTTGGACGCGGCGATCAGCGCACGCAGGATGGCACGGCTGTGATCCTCGGCCTCGGCGCCGACCAACTGGTTGACCATCTGCGGCTGCCGCAAGGCGCTCGCCGCCTGTTGCTGCTGTTGCTGGCGCTGCCAGGCGCTGTATGCCTGGAAGGCCAGCATGCCGAGGGTGGCCAGGCCACCGTAGCCGATCCCGCCGCCGCTGCCACCGCGCGCCTGCCCGGACTGCGCCGCGCCGCCGCCCAGCATCCCGCCGAGCAGATCGCCAAGCCCGCCCAGGCCGCCCAGGCCGCCCGCGCCACCGCCGGCCGCCGCCCCGGAACCACCGCCCAGCAGGCCGCCGAGCAGCCCTCCGAGGTCCATCGAGCCACCACCCTGCGGCGCGGCGCCGCCTCGCCCGGACAGTCCCGCGCGCAGCAGTTGGTCGAGCAAATCGCTGGTATTCATGAATGCCTCCCTCTCATCGAAATGGTCGTCCAGACTGGAAACGATAGTTCTCCGGAGGCGATCCGCTATGGCCGCTGCCGGACGGTCTTGCCGGGGCATGCTCCTCGCGCGGCATCGCCTGTGTTTCGGTGCGCGCAGCACACCCTACCTGGGGCATCCAACCTCCGTAGGAGCGGCCCATGGCCGTGATCGCGCGCATGGCGCGCTCCTACGGGCAGGCATGGGGCTGGACGATTTATTCCCTGTCATTCCCGCGAACGCCGGGGTCCAGTCCGATGCACTTCGACGCCGATCTTTCGGTGCGCGCAGCACACCCTACCTGGGAGCATCCAGTCTTCGTAGGAGCGGCCCATGGCCGCGATCGCGCGCATGGCGCGCTCCTACGGGCGGGCATGGGGCTGGACGATTTATTCCCTGTCATTCCCGCGAACGCTGGAGTCCAGTCCGATGCACATCGGCACCGATCTTTCGGTGCGCGCGGCGCACCCTACCTGGGGCATCCAGCTTCCGTAGGAGCGGCCCATGGCCGCGATCGCGCGCATGGCGCGCTCCTACGGGCGGGTACGTGTCTTCCCTGTCATTCCCCTTCCCTACCCGGGTATCGCGAGTCCCTTCTCCTTCAGCCACTCGGGGTTGAACAGACGTTGCGCATAGAGGCCGCCCCGGTCGCACAGCAGGGTCACGATGCGATGCCCCGGCCCCAGGTCGCGGGCCACCTGGACGGCGGCGGCCAGGTTGATGCCGGAGGAGCCGCCGACGAACAGCCCTTCCTCGTGCAGCAGGCGATGGACCATGGCCACGCAGGCCGGGTCGTCGATCCGCACCGCGTCGTCGATCGGCGTGCCGGCGAGATTGTCAGTGACCCGGGTGGTGCCGATGCCTTCGGTGATGGAGCTGCCCTCGGCGTGCAGTTCGCCATGCTTCACCCAGTCGTAGAGCGCGCTGCCCATGGGGTCGGCGAGGACGATGCGGACCTTGGGATCGCGCTCCTTGAGACAGCGCGCCACGCCGGCCAGGGTGCCGCCGGTGCCGGTGGCGCAGACGAAGGCGTCCAGGCGGCCGCCGGTATCGGCCCAGATTTCCGGGCCGGTGGTTTCGTAGTGGGCCTGGCGGTTGGCGAGATTGTCGAACTGGTTGGCCCAGACGGCGCCGGGCAACTCGGCGGCCAGTCGCCCGGCGATCTTCTGGTAGTTGTCCGGGTCCTTGTAGGGCCTGGGCGGCACCGGGCGCACTTCGGCGCCCAGGGTGCGCAACAACTCCATCTTTTCCGGCGACTGGTTGTCGGGGATCACGATGATGCAGCGATAGCCGCGCACGGCGCAGATATGCGCGAGGCCGATGCCGGTATTGCCAGCGGTTCCCTCCACCACGGTGCCGCCCGGCCGCAAAAGCCCCCGACGCTCGGCGTCGAGCACGATATGGAGGGCCGCGCGGTCCTTGACCGAACCGCCGGGGTTGAGGAATTCGGCCTTGGCCAGGATCTCGCAGCCGGTCTCGTCGCTGAGCCGGCCGAGGCGCAGCAGGGGCGTGTTGCCGATGCTGCCGATGAAGCCCTCGCGAATCGCCATGCCGCACCTCCCGGAGCAGGTGGTGACGGTTTCAGTCTAGCCCCCCTGCTCCGACAGGGCGGAACCGTTCGCCGCTACAGCACCTGGCGGGCCTGGGTCTCCAGTTCGCTCTTGAGGGCGGGGTCGAGCTTCAACTGGCGGGCCAGTTCGTCGAGGTAGGCGCGCTCCATGAAGTGCTCCTGGTCGACCATCAGCAGGCTGGCCAGGTACATCTCCGCGGCCATTTCCGGGCTTTGCGCCGCGCTCGCCACTTCCGCCGGGTCGAGCGGCTTGTTCAGTTCGCGATCCAGCCAGCCCTGCAGTTCGCGATCGCCGGTGATCCTGAGCACTTCGTCGTCGATCAACTGGCGTTCGCGCGCATCTATATGGCCGTCGGACTTGGCCGCGGCCACCAGGGCGCGAAGGATGGCGTGGCTGTGCTGCTCCGCCTGCGGGGCCGGCAGGCGGTCCACGGTCTGCGGTTCGATGGTCCGCGCCGCGCCGGCCTGCTGTTGCTGCTGCCAGTTGTTGTAGGCCTTGTAGGCCACCACGCCGAGCGCCGCCAGGCCGCCATAGGTGAGCACCTTGCCGCTCATCTTGCGGGCCTTCTTGCTACCCAGCAGCAGGGCGATGGCCCCGCCGCCGAGCGCGCCGCCACCGACGCTGCCGAGCAGGTTGCCGAGCTGGCCGCCCTGCCCGGACTTGGCCTGGCCGCCGCCGTTCTGCAGCAGCTCCTGGCCGGACTTGAGCAATTGATCGAGCAGACCGCGAGTGTTCATGCTGTTCTCCACTGGGAAACGAATCGAACGATGGAGCGCACTCTAGCGGGGCGAATTCCCGTCGGCATGGCGCAGAGTGCTTCGAGATATTGCTGGAGGGTGGCGGCTGGTGGAGTCAGCGGAGGGCTCTCAATCTGAGGTGATCGCTCAACTCCGCCCCTCACCCCGGCCCTCTCCCGGAGAGAGAGGGAGTCGTATGTGCGGGCTGGGAAGGTTGTCGTCAGAACGAGCGAGGGAGGTGCTTGCTGTGGCCTGGTCTTATCGCGGGGCGATATGGGCGATCAGCAGTTGCACGCTTTCCTGGCCGCGGTACTCGTTGACGTCCAGCTTGTAGGCCAGTTCGACCCAGCGCACCGTCGGGTTCGGCCACTGTTCGCGGTCGATGCCGAAGGCGATGCCGTCCAGTTGCACGGAGCCACACTCGCTCTTCAGCACCACCTTGAGGTGGCGTTCGCCGACGATGCGCTGCTGCACCAACTGGAACATGCCGTGGAACAGCGGCTCGGGGAAGTGCTGGCCCCAGGGGCCGGCGTTGCGCAGCGCCTTGGCCAGCGGCAGGTGGAATTCCTCGGCGGCCAGGCTGCCGTCGGACAGCAGCCGTCCAGTCAGGTCGTCCTCGCTGAGCTGGCGGCGCACCTCGGCGTCGAAAGCCGCGGCGAAGGCGCCGAAATGCTCCTGCGGCAGCGACAGGCCGGCGGCCATGGCGTGCCCGCCGAACTTGCTGATCAGCCCCGGATGCTTCGCCGCCACGGCGTCCAGCGCATCGCGGATGTGCAGGCCCGGCACCGAGCGCGCCGAGCCCTTGAGCTGGCCGTCGCCAGCGTCCGCGAAGGCGATCGCCGGGCGGTGGTAGCGCTCCTTGAGGCGCGAGGCGAGGATGCCGATCACGCCCTGGTGCCAGTCCGGCTCGAACAGGCAGAGGCCGAACGGCAGCTCCTCGGTCTTGAGCTCCTTGAGCTGCGCCAGCGCCTCGCGCTGCATGCCCTGTTCGATGGCCTTGCGATCCTGGTTGAGTTGGTCGAGCTGCACCGCCATGTCGCGGGCCAGCGCCTCGTCCTCGCAGAGCAGGCATTCGATGCCGAGGCTCATGTCGTCCAGCCGGCCGGCGGCATTGAGCCGTGGACCGAGGATGAAGCCGAGGTCGGTGGAGGTGATCCGCCCATGCTGCTTGCCGGCCACTTCGAGCAGCGCCCGCAGGCCGGGTCGCGCGCGGCCGGCGCGGATGCGCGCCAGGCCCTGGTGGACGAGGATGCGGTTGTTGGCGTCCAGCGGCACCACGTCGGCGACGCTGCCCAGCGCCACCAGGTCGAGCAGTTCGGCCAGGTTCGGCTCGGGCCGCGCGGCGAACCAGCCCACTTCGCGCAACCGCGCGCGCAGCGCCAGAAGCACGTAGAAGATCACCCCGACGCCGGCCAGCGCCTTGCTCGGGAAGTCGCAGCCCGG
This sequence comes from Zestomonas carbonaria, assembly GCF_904061905.1. Classification (GTDB taxonomy): domain Bacteria; phylum Pseudomonadota; class Gammaproteobacteria; order Pseudomonadales; family Pseudomonadaceae; genus Aquipseudomonas; species Aquipseudomonas carbonaria. The sequence continues at coordinate 45,693 of NZ_CAJFCI010000037.1, read as the reverse complement.
CTGGTTGGGGTTGACGATGGCGTCCGCCGCCGGCAGCTCCGGACCGGGCAGGTGGTGGTCGGTGACCAGCACCTTCAGCCCCGCTTCCTTGGCCGCCGCCACGCCATCGACGCTGGAGATGCCGTTGTCGACGGTGATCAGCAGGTCGGGCCGGCGGCCGAGGGCCACGGCGACGATCTCCGGGGTCAACCCGTAGCCGTATTCGAAACGGTTGGGCACCAGGTAGTCGACCGAGGCGGCGCCCAGCATGCGCAGGCCGAGCACGCCCACCGAGCTGGCGGTGGCGCCATCGGCGTCGAAGTCGCCGACGATGAGGATGCGCTGGCGCTGCTCCAGGGCCTGCACCAGCAGCTCCACGGCAGCATCGATGCCTTTCAGGCGCTGGTAGGGGATCAGCCGCGCCAGGCCCTTGTCCAGTTCGGCGGCGGACTGCACGCCACGGGCGGCGTAGAGACGGGTCAGGAGCGGCGGCAGGTCGCCAAGATCGGGCAGTTGGGCGGGAAGCGGGCGGGTTTCGATACGCATGGTCAATCTGGTGTTCTCGTTCTGGGGCCCCTGGCGAGGACCCGCTTACAGGCCTGGACTCCCGCGTGCGCTGGCATGTGTGCAGGAGGCCAGCCGTATCCCCGCGCACGCGGGGACCCAATAAAAAGGCGCTCAGCGCTCGCCGTGCAGCCACTCCAGAGGAATTTCGTGCTGGCCGCGCTCATCGGTCACGTACAGGTGGCCATCGCTGATCATCACGCTCCAACTGAGCGAGCGCGGCAGGTCGCGGGCCAGGTTCTCCAGGGCTTCCTGGTCCACTGCCGCGACGTTGATGTTCTTCAGGCTGCGCACGCTGTCGAGCACCTTGGTCTGCCACACCCGCAGGCTGCCGTAGGCCAGCAGGCTGAAGCGCTCGGTGCGCCGCGAGCACCAGGTGATGCGCTCGGCATCCGGCTGGCCGACCTCGATCCAGTGCAGCACGCGATCGTCGAGGCTCTTTTCCCACAGCGCCGGCTCGTCGACGTCCGACAGGCCGCGACCGAAGGCCAGTTGCTCGCTGTACCACAGGGCATGGGCGATCAGCCGCACGGCCAGGCGCTCCTCGGTTTCCGACGGGTGCTTGGCAACCGTGAAACGCAGGTTTTCGTAGACGTTGCGGTCCAGATCGGTGAGGTTGAGGTCGACTTTGTAGGGCGTGGCTTGCAGGGCCATGGGCGAGCTTCTTCGGTGATTCGGAATGGGGCGCCAGTCTACCCGATTCCGCCTACCGGCTGTCCGGCCGATACGCCTCGACCCGATTACGCCCGGCCGCCTTGGCGGCGTAGAGCGCCTGGTCGGCCAGCGACAGCAGGCGGGTCAGGTCGTAGCCGGCCTGCTCGGCGGTGGCGATGCCGATGCTCACGCTGAGCTGGCCGCCCGTGGCGAACGGCAGCTCGGCGAACTCCTGGCGGATGCGCTCGGCCAGCGCCAGGGCCACGCCGTGGTCGGCCTCGGCCAGCAGGCAGACGAACTCCTCGCCGCCAATCCGCGCGCAGATGTCCTGCTGGCGGGTGCGGCTGGCGAGAATCCGGCCGAAGTCGGCCAGTGCCTGGTCGCCGGCGGCATGCCCGAAGTGGTCGTTGAGGCGCTTGAAATGATCGAGATCGCACAATAGCAGCACCGCCGGCCGGCGCAGGCGAACGCAGTCGGCGAGCAGTCGCTCGGCGGCATCGATGAAGGCCCGGCGGTTGCCGATGCCGGTCAGCGGGTCGCGCATGGCGGCGCTCTTGTAGCGCAGTTCGGCGCGCTCCTTGACCATCGCCAGGGTGACGAAGGCGATGCCGATGGAGAACAGCATGGTTTCCAGCACCAGCAGGGAGAAGAAGCTGCTGCCCGTGGAAACCATGTCGAACGGCATGTCGTGATCCAGCACCGCGCGGGCGCAATAGAAGCCGGCGTGCCCCAGGAGCAGCACCAGCGCCGGGCGGACGTCCACCTCCAGTTGCCGGCGGCTGCGCCAAAGCTCGAAGGCGCCGAGCCCGGTATAGGTGACCGCGATCAGCGAGTAGACCTGTATGCGCAGCGCCTGCGACTCGTAGAAAGTCGGCCACAGGCAGAGAAGCGCCCAGAGCGCCCCTCCGGCGGCCACCTCCGGCCAGTGAACGCGACGACCCGCGAACACCCGCAGGGCGACCCAGCTCAGTGCCGCACTGACGTGGAGGACGACGTTGCCGACCAGGATCGGCAGCCAGTCGATGCCGAGGTTGCGCAAGCTGCCCAGCAGGGTGCCCAGGCCACCGAGCAGCAGGGCCGCCGCCAGGTAGCCGAGGGTCGCCTCGCGCCGGCCGCGCCGCCAGGCGTGCAGCATCAGCAGGCCGACCAGCATCAGGACGTAGATATCCACGACCACCAGGGTCTGGACGTTCAATTGCATGGCACATGCCCCTTGGCAGGGAAACGGTGATGGGGGGGACGAGTCGGCATGGTGGTGGAGCACACCACCCATATGCCGTCACTCTACGTTGTCACTTAGAGTCTCGCCAAGCAGACGGTCGCCCCTACAATCGCCGCAGCAAGGCCTGCAAGGTCTGCTCCGGCTCCAGTGCCCAGAGGCCATAACTCAGCGGTACGATGTCCAGTCCGGCGCGGACCAGCATCTGGTAGCGCTCCAACTCGAGAAAACCCTCGCCTTCGCCGGGAAAGCCGATCAGGTCGACGGCCAGGCACTTGTCGCCGCGTTGACAGAAGATATCCAGTAGCAGGCCCGCGAGCGGATAGCGGATCCAGGTTTTCACGCCGTGGGCCTGGAGGGCGGAGCAGAGCCGGTGCTGGAAATCGTCCAGCTCACTGTCGCCACCCCGGCTGGCGGACAGCGGCCACGTCATGCTCTCCAGGTAGCGGCGCAGGAGATGGCCGGAAGGCAGTTGGCGTTCGTCGCCGCTGAACAGTAGCACCTGGCGTTCGCGAGCACGGGTGACGGCGACGTTGAACATGTCCTCGCGGTTCAGGTAGGTCGCGGCTTGGCCACCGCCACCATGAATGGCGAAGCTGAGGATCATCAAGTCACGCTCCTCGCCCTGGAAGCCGTAGAACGTAGCCACCAGCAGGCGAAACTGGCGCAGTTGCTCCAGCGCCATGCTGGCGCCGATGCGCTGGCGAATCCGCTCGACCTGATCGCGAAACGGCGAGAGTACGCCGATGCTGGGCTTGGCCAGGCTGTCCGCGTAACGCGCCACATGTTCCTGGATCAGCTCCAGCACACGCTCCACCTCCCGCGCATTGACCCCATCGCGCGCCCGCTCGCCCTCCAGGCGCTCCAGTTGCAGGCTATCGCAATGCTCCTGGCCAGGACGCTCCTTCATCACTCGCAACCGGCGATCGTAGAATTGCTCGTTACTGAGCCGGATCAGCGCCAGACGGCTGCGGAAGTGTTCGTCTAGAAAGGTCACCTCGACCTGACGGGTCAATCGCGACCCGACCCAATCCAGCACACTGTTGTCGCGATAGCTCCACTGCTCGCGTATCCCGGCCGGCAACCTGGCGAAGTCATCCAGATCCAGCTCGCGGCTGTCCGCCAGGTAGCACGCACGGTAGAAGCCGATCAGTCGGCGGGCGTCGGAGTGTTCCATCAGTGTCTCGCGTAGCGCTCCCACAGCCGGTCGAACTCGCGAGCATAGGCGATCACCAGTTGCGGGTGGTCGATCACCAGTATGTTCTCCTCGTTGCTGGTAGTGGCGCTACGAGTCCAGTTGAAACTGCCGTTGAGCAGGACCCGGCGGTCGAACAGGGCGAACTTGTGGTGCATGTGGAACGGGCTGTCGTCGATGCGCAGCGGTACGCCCTGGTCGATCCGGCGATGGATGTCGCTGCCCTCGTCATGCCGTTTCTCATCGTCGCTGATCACCCGTACCGCCACGCCGCGCCGGTAGCAGGCGACGATCTCGTCGCTGAGACGATCGTCGGAGATGGTGTAGACGCAGACGTCCAGCGAGTCGCGCGTCTGCCGGCACAGTTCGCGGATCTTGCGCAGGCAGTCCTCGCCGGGGCTGAAGTGAACACTGGCCACCGCTGGGCGCGGCGGTGCGCTGGCGACGTCGAGGGTCTTGATCACCTGTTCCAGCCACTTCAGAGCCGGCATCGCGTTGGCTGCATCGCTCAGCATCAGCTCGCGCACCAGGCCGAAGGCGCGGTTGCGCAGGTAGCGCACCTGATCCGACCTCAGGTCGCTGCCCAATTGGCGCAGCTCGTCACGCTCCTCGTTGCTCAGCTTCAGGTCGACCAGGCTGTCGCGCAACTGCTGGTCCAGGCGGGAAAAGTCCATTTATTCAATCGCTCCTTGAATTGCCGGTGACTGCGGCATAGAGCACACCGCAGAAGGCACCGGCGAGGTGGTATTCGAACGAGATGTCCTGGCTGGGCAGCAGCCCCAGCCACCAGCTTCCGTAGTACATCAACACCAGCGCGGCGATCAGCAGGCTATCCAGGCTGCGCTGGAACCAGGCCCGCCCCAGCAGCAGTCCCCACAGGCCGAAAACCCAACCACTGGAGCCCAAGTGCAGGCCGGGACGGGCCAGCAGCCAGACCAGCAGGCCGCTACCGAGGAGGATGAAGGCGCTGGCGCCGAGAAACCGGCGCGGCGAGTCGAGCATCGCCAGCCAGCCGAGCAGCAGCAGGCCCGGCAGGTTGTTCAGCAGGTGCCACCAGCCGGCATGCAGCCAGGGCGCGAAGAGGATGCCGGGCAGGCCGCCGGCGTGCCTCGGCAGCACGCCCCAGGCGTTGAGGTCGTACCCGCTCACGCTGTTGACCGACTGCAACGCCAGCATCAGCGCGGCAATGCCGGCCAACAAGCACAGGCGTGGCGCCAGCCACGCCATCACGCCGGCTCGGCTCCCGGCTCGCCACTCTGTGACTGGCCAAGGAGCCGGCCCAACTCGTGCAGACGCTGGGCCATCTCACCCATGCGGTTGTGGGTACGCAAGTCGATGTCAATCTTCTTGTCCATAGCCTTCATCAGCGGCATGAAGCTGTCCTGCAAGGTCTCGGCGAGCCGCTCCAGCAAAACCTGCACGCCGGGCTGCGGCGGCGCCTGCACGGCCACGTCGACCTGCGGACGCAGTTGGCCAAGCCGGTCCAGGCTGGCCAGCAGCTCGTCCCAGGGCAGCGCCTGGGACGCCTGCGGTTCGCGATGCAGGTTGGCGGCCACGGCGCGAATGCCTTCGACCAGGTCGTTGAGCTGGGCCACCACGCGCCCGCCGACATCGGCGTCGCTGCCGCCCATCGCCTTGTTGCGCAGGAAGTCGCGCTTGATCTGCGCCCAGCGGACACTCTGTTCTTCGCTAATGTTGCCGCGCAGTTCGGCGAGCTTGAGCAGGTTCTCCTCGGCGCCGCTGGTGAGCAATTGCGATTCGCCCTGGTAGTGATCGGCGATCAGTTGCAGCAGTTCGTCGTCGTTCATCACTGCGCTGATCTTCTCCGCCATCTTGTTCATGTTGCGGTAGCTGCCCTGCAGCTTGAACGGCGGTTCGCTGCGGTACTGGTCGACCTGGGCGGCGCTGACGATGTACTGCTGGTTGACCCGGCCGACCACGTCGCGCACCTGCATCAGGCGTTGCAGGGTGCCGGTGATCTCGTTGATCTCGGCGCTGCTGTAGCTGTGGCTCAGCTCGTTGGCGGAGAACGGCTTGCCCTCGGCGTTGGCGACGAAGCGGTAGACGTCGGCCATATCGCGGGTGGCCAGCGGCGCCAGCACCGGGTTGGAGGTCAGGGCGTTCTCGATGTAGCTCAGGGCGAAGGCTTCCTGCATGCCGCCCAGGGTATCGCCGAGGTTGTAGATGTCGGCGCGGTTGGCCAGCATGTCAGGGATCTTGAACAGCTCTCCGGACTCGGTGTAGGGGTTGCCGCTCATCACCACGCAGAATTTCTTGCCGCGCATGTCGTAGGTCTTGGTGCGCCCCTTCCACACGCCCTCGATACGCCGTGTGCCGTCGCATAGAGAGATGAACTTCTGCAGGAACTCGGGGTGGGTGTGCTGGATGTCGTCGACGTAAAGCATCACGTTGTTGCCCATCTCCAGCGCCAGGTTGAGCTTTTCCAGCTCCTGGCGCGAGGTGGCGTCGGGCGCCTGGGCCGGGTCGATGGAGCGCACCTCGTGGCCCAGGGCCGGACCGTTGATCTTCATGAAGATCAGCCCCAGGCGGTGGGCGACGTATTCCATCAGCGTGGTCTTGCCATAGCCGGGCGGCGAGATCAGCATCAACAGGCCCATCAGGTCGGTGCGCTTATTCTCCCCGGCGGTGCCCATCTGCTTGGCCAGGTTGTCGCCGATCACGCCCAGGTAGACGTCGTTGATAAGCTTGTTGCGCACGAACGAGGACAGCGGCCGTGGCTTGAACTCGGCCAGGCGCAGCGCCTCGCGTTCGTGGCCGACCACCTCCTGGCGCAGCGCCTGGTAGCGTTGTAGCTGCGGCAGGAAGCGCTCGCGGTGGTCGCGCAGGCGGGCGAAATAATCGTCCACCGCCAGCACCAGGCACTGTTCGTGGATGCGCGGATGATCGCCCATCAGCTGCTCGACGGTGAAGCGCAGGCCCACCTCGGTGATGCGCTTGGCAAAGCCTTCCGGCAGCAGCGCCAGGGCCACCGCCTCGGGGACGTAGGCGGCCAGCTCCCTCGCCTCGCCTTCGCCGCACAGGCCGCGCAGCCAGTTGTCCACCAGCGCCCACTGCGCCGCCGGGCGGCCTTGCAGGCGCGCCAGGGTCTGCTGGTAGCCGTCCCACACCCGCGCCGCCTGCAGCCGCGTCTTCAGTGCGGCGAGCAGTTCGCGGGCGTATTTGCTGAAAGTGAACTCGACATGCTCGGCGGCCAGTTCCTGCACCAGGTACTCGGCGGCCTCGGCCAGGGTCGCTTCGCCCGGCGCCATGGCCTGCTGCTGGGCGAAGGCGGCCATGGCCGCGGCCACCTCCACCTGCAACTGCGCCAGCCCCTCGCGGCGGCCGAACAGCTGCTGGATATGCCGGCTGGTGCGCGCCCGCTCGGGCCACTGCACGGCGGCCTCGTCGGCCTGCCACAGGCTCCAGAAGAAGGTCGCCATGCCACGGGCCTGGGGCGCATGGCAGAGCAGCCCAGCGCTTTCGCGCAGGGGCAGCAGCTGGGCCAGGATCAAGGCCGCGTCGTGATCGTGGATGCCCTTCTCGTAGCCTTCCCGGTAGCGCGGCGCGGCGAAGTCGCGGATGCGCCGGATCAGCGCCTCGGGGTCGGCCAGCAGCAGCTTGAGGCCGTCCAGGTCGAGGTCGTCCGAGCCGGCCTCGGCGGCGGCCAGCACCTCGCCGGCCAGGTATTCGGCGCGGTACAGAATGGCCGACTCGGATTCCAGGGACACCTGCCAGTAGTCGCGCAGGGCCTCCAGTTCGGCGTTGCGCAGCGGTTCGAGGAAATCCGTGCCGGTCAGGTGCAGGTAGAGCCCGTCGCCGCGCGGCAGCAGGGTCAGGTCCAGCTCCTGGGTGTTGACGCTGAAGCGGTGGCGCGGGCCGAGGCGGATGACGTTGCCGCCCTCCTCGAACAGTTCGCTCTTGTCGCGCAGGGCCCTTACCGCCTGATCGCGGGCGCCCTTCAGGCGCGCCTCGACATCGTCGGCCTTGACGCTGTCCTTCAGCTCGCGCAGGCGCTCGGCCAGTTCGCGCAGCTTGAGGATCAGCGGGTCAGCGGCGAAGAAGGCGTTGAGCTCCTCCATCCGGGTGAAACGCGCGGTGCGTCGGCCGAGGCTGTCGAGGATGCGCAGGGCGGCGTCGAGCAAGCCCTGGGCACGGCGCTGGCGTTCATCTAGCAGGCTCTGCTTGTGCGCCTCGAAGGTTTCCAGCAGTTCCTCGCGCTTGGCCAGGATGTCACCGAGGAACTGCTCGTGGTCGCCGAACTGGCTTTCCAGTTCCTCCAGTTGCACCAGCAGGCGCGACAGTTGTTCGTCGCAGCACTCCGGATCCTGGGCCAGCGCCAGGGCATTGGTGATGCCCTGGCTGAACAACTTGAACTGGGCGCCGAACTGGGCCACGGTCTCGGCCGAGCCGAGGCCGCGGCGACGCTGCTCGGCGCGGGCCTTGGCCTGGTTGAGACGGGCGTAGACCTCGGAGATGGATTCGACGATACGGGTGCGCTGGGTAGCGTCGTCGATCGCCAGCGAGGCCATCAGCCCGGAGAGCATGTCCAGGTTGCCGGCCATGGCCTGCATGGCGGCCAGCGGTTCGTTCAACTGGCTGACGGTCGCCGCCTGCTGCGCCTGCTCGTCGAGCTGCTTGAGCTCGCTGACATAGGGTTCGAGCGCCGACTCGCTGGCGAGGAAGTCCGAGGTCGCCGCCGCCACCCTCTCCTGGGCTTCGAGCAGTTCGCTTTCCATGGCGTCGATGCGCGCCACGTCGATATAGCGGTAGTCGCGGATGGTCAGCAACTGGCCACGTTGGGCAGTGATGGCGTTGAGGGCATCGACGAAATGCTGCACCGCGTCCCAGTTGTCCAGGCGCAGGCTTTCGAGCAGCGCCTTCTGCCGGGTCTCGGCCTCGGCCATGGCGCGGCTGGACTGCTGGCGGATGCTCTCGACCTTCTCGAACTCGTCCAGCACCAGCTCGCCGGTGGCGGCGATCTCGCGCAGCAGCGGCGCCAGTTCGGCGCACTGGGCATCGCCCAGCCAGTGGTAGACGTCGAACAGGCGGCGGGTGTTCTGGCACAGCTGGGTGTAGCGCGCCACCGAGACTTCGCGGCTGTCGATCTCGCGGCTGAGATTGAGCAGGTCGGACACCCCTCGCACTAGTTCGGCATTGCCGATGCGGCCGAAGAAGCCGCTGCGCGCCGGCTGGCGGGCAGCGTAGTCTTCGCTGCAGAACGGCGTCTGCCAGATCTGCATGGGGTGGATACGGGTCGGCTCCTCACCCTCGGCGGCGAAGATCACCATGCGCCCGTCCTCCAGGCGCGCGTAGCCGTGACCGAAAATCGGGTTGTGCAGTTGGCGGTTGATCAGGTTGTAGGTGAACAGCGCCGCGCGGCCTTCTTCCGGGTGGTAGAAGATGTACTGCACGTCCTCGCCGTTGGGCGAGCGCACCGAGCGCTTGAAGCGCATGCCGGTCATGGACTGCTCGAAGGTCTTGTACTCGCCGTTCTGCAGGTAATAGCCGCCGGGGAAGATGATGCCGTGGTCTTCCGGCAGTTGCACGCAGGCCAGGCCGATGGCGTCGATGCGCTCGACCTGGCGGGTCAGGCTGTTGAACACCAGGTAGCGCCACTGCTCCTCGCGGTAGGGCAGGATCTTCAGCAGAGTCAGGCTGCCCAGGCGGGCGTATTCGATCTGTGCGTCGTCCAGCGACTGGGTCTTGTCCAGCACCGGCTCGCGGTAGATGCCCTGGCCGTCCTCGGTGTTGTTCTCCACCTTGACGGTGAGGTCGCCGCCCAGGGTCTCGACGAATACCGTGTCGAGGATATTGATATGCGGATGGCGGCCGTTGACCACCATCTCGCGCGTGGTCTTCTGCCACTCGAAGTCGAACGGCAACGGCAGAGCGATATCGCGCTCGCCACGATTGTCGATATAACGCACGTCCTTGCCGTCCGCCGAGAGCGACCAGCGGAATACGCGGATATCGCTGATCCGCTCGCCGATCTGGAAGCTGGCCAGCAGCTTGCCGTCGCGGATCGCCAGTTGCAGCAGGCGGGTGTTCTTGTAGTAGGTGTACAGCTCGTTGAAGTCATTGACGAAGCTGCTCTGGGCCAGGAAGCTGCCGTCCAGCGGCACCGGTTCGGCCTCGTAGCCTTCCTCATGCTCAGCCAGGCGATACAGCGAGAACACGTCGGCGACCGTGGTTTCCTTCTTCAGGCCGAGGAACACGTTGTAGCCGAACAGCAGGCAGTCGCCGACCTGGACGATGTCGCGGGCGATGCAGTTATTCTCGGTGCGGATGCGCACCCGCCCGATCGCCTCCATCTGGCTGCTGCCGAACTCCGCCAGGCGCTGCTGGTTGAGCGCTTCGCCGAGCTGGCGCAGACGCAGCCCCTGGTCCTGCAGGCGCTTGTGCAGCACCTCGTAGGCGCCGCCCTCGGCGACGGCCTTGTCCAATACGTCCTGTTCCTGGGTTGCGGCTTGAGCGTCCGACATCGTGGTCTTCCTGATTCTGCGTCTTCAGGCCAGCGGTGGCCCCGCAGGAACGCACTCCGCTCGCGAAAGCCGACAACGGTGAACGCTTCGCGAGCGAAGCTCGCTCCTACGGAACGGGCTGGCCATCTCTATCGGGGTGGCTGGCGTCCCTCTCCAGGGAGAGGGGTGCCAGCCCAGCGGTCTAGAGCGCACCCGCGCCATTGCCGGAGCCGGCCGGCGGGTGGGAAGCGGCCGGCTTGCCGGACAACAGGCGCGACAGTACGTCCTGCACCACTGGGCTCTTGCCGACTACGCCCTCGATGGCCTTACCCACCGACAGCGACTTGGCGAAGGAGTTGAAGAAGTCACCCTCGCCGCCGACGATTTCGATCTTCGCCTTGGCCAGCGCGGTGGCCAGCACCTCAGCCTGGTCCTTGGCGATGTCCTTGTTGGCGGCGATGGCGGCCATGGCTTCCTCGAAGCTCTTCTCCAGTTGCATGCGGAACTCTTCGTGGGCGCGGGCGTTGTCGCTGAGCGAGTCCAGCGCGCCGAACTTCTTGCCCAGCCCTTCGGCCTCGGCGTTCAGACGCTCCAACAGCACCTCGGCCTCAGCCATGCCGAGATCCTTGGTGGCCTTGGCCTTGGCCGTGCCGAGCTGCTCTTCGCCGCGTGCCTGGGCACCGAGCTTCTCTTCCAGCACCTTGGCATCGGCCAGGCCGTCCTTCTCCTTCGCCGCCGCCTGGGCTTCGGTAACCCGCGCCACCGCCAGGCCTTTTTCCTGCTCGCCCTTGGCTTCGGCGATCAGGCGCTCGGCCTGTACGCGGGCCTCGGCAAGACCTTCCTTCTCCTTGGCCGCGGCGGTGACTTCACGCACCCGCGCATCGGCCAGGCCGGGCGCTGCGCGCTCGGCCTCGATGCCTTCGGCCAGTTTCTTCTTGGCCTCGGCTTCCTTGGCCGCGGCTTCCAGCTCGGCCTGGGCCAGGGTATTGATCTCGACCGCCTTGTGCTTGGAACGGGTCTCGTCGGCCTCGGCCTGCTTGACCTGGCGCACCAGTTCCTGCTCGGCCTCGGCCTGGGCGTTGAGCACCGTAACCTGCTTGAGGCGCTCGGCCTCGGACACTTCGCGCACCTCCTTGATGCGCTCTTCTTCCTGGGCCACGGTCTTCTCCACCGCCACCCGCTCACGGATCACCGCGGCGATGTTCTTACGCTCTTCCTCCAGCGCCTTCTCCTTCTCGATGCGCTGCAGCTCCACCTCGCGCTCGCGGGCCACCACTTCCAGGTCCTTGGCGCGGGTGACCTTCTCCACTTCGATGACCACCGCGCGCTGGCGGTTCTGCTGAGCCACTTCCACTTCGCGCTGGTGGTTTTCGGAACGGATATCCAGTTCCTGCTGGGTCTGGATGCGCGCCTGCTCGGCCTTCAGCCGTTCCTCTTCCTTGACCTTGAGGGTCTCGGCTTCCTCGCGGGCGCGGATGGTCTCGATCTCGCGCTTCTGCCGCGCCTCGGCATCGGCCTGCTGGCGTTCCAGCGACAGGGTCGCCTCGCGGGTCTCGACGTTCTTCTTCTTGATCGCCAGCTCTTCGTTGCGCTCCAGCTCGTTGGTGATGACGTTCTGCGCGGCGGTCAGCTCGGTGATCTTGCGGATGCCCTCGGCGTCGAGGATGTTGCTCGGGTCGAGGGAGCTCTTCGGCGTCTGCTCCAGGTAGTCGATGGCCACGTCTTCCAGCACGTAACCGTTGAGGTCGTTGCCGATCACCTCGACGATACGGTCGCGGAAACTCTGCCGCTCCTCGAACAACTGGACGAAGTCGAAACGCTTGCCGACGGTCTTCAGCGCCTCGGAGAACTTGGCGTTGAACAGCTCGTTGACCGCCGCGCGGTCGGAGGCACGCTCCACGCCGATGGCCTTGGCCACCTTGAGCACGTCTTCCTGGGTCTCGTTGACCCGCAGGTAGAAAGCCACGGTGATGTCGGCGCGCAGGTTGTCCTGGCAGATCAGGCCGTCCTTGCCGCGACGGTCCACCTCCAGAGTCAGCAAGGAGATCTTCATGAACTCCTTCTTGTAGATCACCGGGTATACCAGGGCGCCAGTGAAATGCACCTTGGGCGTCGAGCTCATATCGTTGACGATCAGCGCGGTGCCTTGCGGAACCTTGATATAGAAGGCCTTGAACAGAACGAAGAAGCCGAAGATCAGCAGGAAGAACACAGCCACTCCGACCAGGAAGGGCATCAGCATTGCGAGGCTCATTAGAATCAATCTCCTTTGATAAAAGCGGGCGGTATCCTGCCCTGAAAGTCTCTGCCGGCCTTGCAGCCGGCCATTGGGCCAAGGCCGGCGATCGTTCCGGCCCTGTCGCCCCGGGGTCAGATGCCCCTGAACTCGTCCTCGGTTATCACCCGGTAAGCATGTTCGGCTTCCAGGTATTCCAGCAGCACCACACGGTCGCCCCGCTTCAGGCCCAGTGCATCGGCGGCGCGGATGCGCAGAATCAGGCCGGCGCCGCCATCCTCCAGGGTCGCCTCGCCGAAGTCCGGCGTCACCCGGCCGCTACGCACCAGAGCGACTTGCCCCAGCAGCGACTGGCTGCCACTGGCTTCCAGCTTGCGGAACAGGGGACGCAGGGGACGGACCAGGAAGCCGACGAGCGGCACCGCCACCAGCGCGGATGCCAGCGCCACCGCGACACCCAGCGGATAGCGCAGGATACCCAGTGGCAGGAAGCGCAACAGCAGCAGTTCGGCGAAATAGCAGATCAGCCAGGCGAAGAAGAACAGCAGGGTCAGTACCAGGGTCACCGGCACGCCGTTCAGGCCCAGCTTGAGCAGCACCCCGGCCAGCCCTTCGGGTTGCAGCGAGTCGGCCTCGATATCCAGTACGTCGACCTCCACCAGCCCCAGCGCGGCGACCAACCAGTAGAGGATCGCCACGCACAGCAGGAAGCTGAGCAACACCACGGGAAAGGACAACGAGGTCTGTAGAAAAAGCTCCATCTTCTTACATCCTGGCTGTACGTAGCTGGGAGTGGCGGGAGCCGCGGCTCCCGCCGAGATCAGGACTTGGTCTTGTCCCTGAGGCGCGCCAGCACGCTGTCAGCGCTGGCGCTGTCCGCTACGATTCCGGCGGCGCGCAGCTTGGCCTCCAGGGCGTCGTCCGGCGTGCTCTCGGCAGCTAGTTCGGCACTGGCCTCCATGTGCGCGGCACGTTCGGCCTGCTTCTGCTTGATCCGCTCCAGCGACTCCACCGCAGTGTGCAGTTTGGCCTGGGAACCGCCATAGCGCTGGGCCACGGCCATCTGCGCGCGCTGCACGCTCTCGGTGGCCTTGACCGTGTCCACCTGCTGCTTCAGACGCTTGATATTGCCTTCGGCCTGAGCCACCGCCTTGCGCAGTTGCGCCACGCTGGCGGCGAAACCTTCGGCCTGCTCGCGTTCGCTGGCCTGTTCGATCTCCAGGTTGGCAATCTTTTCCGCCACCTCCCTGGCCAGGGCCTCGTTACCACCCTCCAGGGCCTTGAGCGCGTACGCCTCGTATTCGGTGATCTTCGCCGCGCTCTTGTTCACCCGCTCGCTGGCCAGCTTGTGCCTGGCCATGATCTCGGCCAAAGCCTCCTTGGACTTGCGCAGCTCGGTATCGGCGTCACGAATCTCCTGGTCGAGGATGCGCAAGGCCTGGCTATCGACAAGGGCCTCGCCCACTTCGTTGGCACCGCCACGCAGTGCCGTCAGCAATTTGCTCCAGACGTTCATCGCCTCTCTCCTTATCCCTTGAGGAAATCTTCGTAGGCTTCGGTGGCCTTGATCACGTTGTCCGCCAGCAACTCGATCTCGAACAGCACATCGGACAGGGTCGAGGACGAGCTCAGAGCACCGAACATGATGTAGCAGTCACGTCCGTCCGGCAGTGTCTCCAGGCCGATGGACGACAGCGGGAACAGCTTGTGGCTACGCAGCACCTCGTCATTGAAGGCCGCCGCGTCCCTTACTTCCGTGGCCGGCCAGAGCAACGCCTCGACCACGATCTGTTCGCCGAACACCCCGATGAACAGGGGAAGGTCGCCGTACTCGCTCATGGTCACGTGCAGACCGGCATCGGCCCCCTGGATCAGTTCGATACCGGCCTGCCCACCCTTGAACGGCTCAGCAGCCGACAGCGCGTCAAACAAAGCCTGTGCGGTCCAAACCTGCAACATGCTCATACCCTTCTCCTTCTCCATAGAAGCCAGCATCGCCCGAGGCTGGCGCAGTTTCCGTTCGTACGCCACGAGCAGCGGGGCATGCTCAGGCAGTATCCAGACCTCCTTCTTCACCAGCCCCTGCTCGCGCAGGCGCTGGCGGTAAAGACGCTGGTAATGGGCTGATGATTTGCTGTTCATGAGGCGCAGATTAAAACTCAACATGTAAGATCACAACACATTACATGTGATATTTTCAGAACACCCGTCGAACGAGCAGGCACGAGCCAGCCGCAGCGTGTTTCGCCGGCAACGGGACGAGTTCGAGGAAAAGTTCGGAAAGGAGATAAAGCATCCAAGCTATTCAACCAAGCGCATCCGTTCGCCATCCTCGATTAAACCGCAGAATCCCCTTCGAACGCACGTGACAAAGCGTCATCCCATCGCATTCGATGCGATTCCTTCCGCAACCCTTGGACAAAATGCAATAGGCTTGCAGATCCGTTCACGACCAAGAGCCGCCATGAACCCGCCCAACAAACCTCTCGCCGGCCTGAAAGTGGTCGAACTCGGCACCCTGATCGCCGGCCCCTTCGCCTCGCGCATCTGCGCCGAGTTCGGCGCCGAGGTGGTCAAGGTGGAGTCGCCCGACGGCGGCGATCCCCTGCGCAAGTGGCGCAAACTCTACGAGGGCACCTCGCTGTGGTGGTTCGTGCAAGCGCGCAACAAGCGCTCGCTCACCCTCAACCTCAAGCACGAGCAGGGCCGCGAGGTACTGAAGAAGCTACTGGCCGAAGCCGACATCCTGATCGAGAACTTCCGCCCCGGCGTGCTGGAAAAGCTCGGCCTCGGCTGGGACGTGCTGCATGCGCTGAACCCGAAACTGGTGATGGTGCGCCTGTCCGGTTTCGGCCAGACCGGCCCCATGAAGGACCAGCCGGGCTTCGGCGCGGTCGGCGAGTCGATGGGCGGGCTGCGCTACATCACCGGTTTCGAGGACCGTCCGCCAGTGCGCACCGGCATCTCCATCGGCGACTCGATCGCCGCGCTGTGGGGCGTGATCGGCGCGCTGATGGCGCTGCGCCACCGCGAGGTCAACGGCGGCCAGGGCCAGATGGTGGACGTGGCGCTGTACGAGGCGATCTTCGCCATGATGGAAAGCATGGTGCCGGAGTTCGACGTGTTCGGCTTCGTGCGCGAGCGCACCGGCAACATCATGCCCGGCATCACCCCCTCCTCCATCCACACCACGGCGGACGGCAAGCACATCCAGATCGGCGCCAACGGCGATGCCATCTTCAAGCGCTTCATGCAGGCCATCGGCCGTGACGACCTGGCGGAAGACCCTGGCCTGGCCAGCAACGACGGCCGCGATGCGCGGCGTGACGAACTGTACGGGGTGATCGACCGCTGGGCGGCCTCGCTGCCGCTGGCCGAGGTGGAGGCCGTGCTGACCCGCGCCGAGGTGCCGGCCAGCCGCATCTATTCGGCAGCGGACATGTTCGCCGACCCGCAATTCCTCGCCCGCGAGATGTTCCTGTCCGCGCGCCTGCCGGACGGCAAGCCGTTCAAGATGCCCGGCATCGTGCCGAAGCTCTCGGCCACCCCCGGCGAGATCGCCTGGACCGGCCCGGCGCTGGGCGAGCACAACGCCGAGGTGCTGGCCGGGCTCGGCTACACGGCCGGCGAGATCGAGGCTTTGCGCGCGGCTGGGGCGATCTGAGCGATCGGAGACTTTATTGGATCCCCGCGTTCGCGGGGAACCAGAAACCGGAACGCCGCCCCACCCTACGCGGTAGACATCTAACCCTTTGAAAATAAAGGCCCACTGCCAGCCGGGCGATCTTTATGATGCGGCGCTTTTGGATGTTTCCGCATGCGCCTGCGAAGTTTCCTCGCCCTGTTCGTTTTCGGGCTTTCTTCCCCGACCCTCGCCGCCCCGCCACGCACCTTCGCCGAAGCCAAGAAAATCGGCTGGCAGCTCTACGGCCGGCAATCCGTCGAGTTCTACTGTGGTTGCAGGTTCCAGGGCAATCGCGTCGACCTGAAAAGCTGCGGCTACGTGCCGCGCAAGAACCCGCAACGTGCCGCGCGCATCGAGTGGGAGCACATCGTCCCGGCCTGGCAGATCGGCCACCAGCGCCAGTGCTGGCAACGGGGTGGCCGCCAGCACTGCGCGCAGCACGACGATGTCTACCGGCGCGCCGAGGCCGACTTGCACAACCTGGTGCCGGGAATCGGCGAGATCAACGGCGATCGCAGCAATTTCGCCTACGGCTGGCTGCCGCAGCCCCCCAGCCAGTACGGCGCCTGCCCGATGGTGGTGGACTTCAAGGCCAGGCTGGCGATGCCCCGCAAGCAGGTGCGCGGCATGATCGCCCGCACCTACCTGTACATGAGCGAGCGCTACAAGCTGCGGCTGTCGAAGCAGGACCGCCGGATCTACGAAGCCTGGCACAAGCATTACCCGGTCGAACGCTGGGAGCGCCAGCGCAACCAGGTGGTCGGCTGCGTGATGGGCTGGGGCAATCCCTTCGTCGGCGGTTTCGACAAGCAGCTCTGCAACCGCCTCCAGACCGTCGCGGGAGCGGCGCCATGAACCATAAAAAAGCGCCTTGGCCGTCACCGGCCAAGGCGCAAAGGTCCGCCTGAAGAGTCCTAACCGGTAATCCGGTAGCGTTCCGCAGGACGGCTGTGAGACAGGTTGGGGCCGAGCTTGGCGCGGGCACCGACGAACCGGGCCCAGTCATCGGCATCGGGCAGCGAGGGAATGGTCACCACCTCGCCCTGGTCGAAGCCGGCCAATGCCGCATCCACCATGTCGCCGACCTCCATGATCATCTCCACCGGCAAGCTGGCCTCGTCGATGCCGGAGCGCTCCCAGATCTCGGTGCGGGTCACGCCGGGCAGCACCGCCTGGACCCGCACGCCCCGCGGGCCGAGCTCGCTCTGCATGGTCTGGCTCAAACTCAGCACATAGGCCTTGCTGGCGCTGTAGACGGCGTTGAACATCTCCGGGATCAGCGCAACCACCGAGGCGACATTGACGATCGCGCCCTGCTCCCGGGCGCCAAAACTCGCCGCGGCCACCGACGACAGGCGGGTCAGGGCGAGGATGTTGAGGTTGATCAGGGCGCCGACCTTGGCCGGATCGGCCTCGGCCAGGGTGCCGTTGAGAGCGATGCCGGCATTGTTGACCAGCAGGCTGATGGCCTCATCGTCGCGCAGGCGCTGTTCGATGAGTGCCAAGTCAGCCTCCCGGGTCAGGTCGGCGCGCAGCACTTCGACGCGCACGCCGTTTTCCTGGGCCAGGGCCTTGGCCAGGTCGTCCAGACGCTGCTGGTCGCGGGCCACCAGCAGCAGGTCGTAGCCGCGCCGGGCCAGGCGCTTGGCGTAGGTGGCTCCAATTCCGGAAGACGCGCCGGTCACCAGCGCAGTGCCCTTGATCGACTTGCTCATCATCTTTCTCTACGGGCTGCGCCCTAATGAATTACGGATGTAATTTAATATTAAATTACGATCGTAATCCATACTTCGAAGAGAGAATTTCCCAATCGTCGCGATAGAAAATCGATCGTCGTGCTGGCCAAACGCCGCGCGCTGCCTTATGCTTGCCAATACTGTATATTTGAACAGTTATCTAGAACGAATCAGCAGTGAAGGTGAGGTGATGAATGGCCGTCGAAGTGGTGTATCGCAGCAGCCGGGATCCGGAGCGCCTGTTCATGGATAAGGCCGAAGCGGATCGTCATGACAAGATGCTGGAGCTGGCGGAGTCGCTGTCCGTCGTACTGCACCGGGCCGTGCCGTCGCTGAACGAGGAGCAGGTCGAGGAGCTCGGCATCTATATGGCGAAGAACCGCGACATCTTCGCCCGCGCCTTCAAGAACCAGCCCGACGCGCTCGGCGAGTTGAACGGCTCGGGCGACGAGTGAGGCTGCGGGTTGGTTACTGGATTCCCACGAACGCGGGGATCCAATAAAAAGATGCCGTTCGCCAATGCGCTCGATACTCCGCACGGTTGACGCAGGTCCTCCAAGCGACTAGTTTCGGCAAGTCCCTCCGGGGCCCGCAAACCATTGGCGATTCCCATGAACAGTGCCGCGCTCATCGCATCTCCTGCAATGAACACCGAAGCCTTCGGTGAGCAAGCGCGCACGGTCGCTCCGCCAACCTCCTCTCCTGTCGCACCGCCGCATGTCCGGATCGGCACCCCGCCGCCGGCCTACGCGCCGCTCGGCTGATCTCCAGCCGATTTCCATAGCTCCGACACAAGCCCACTGACAGCCAGTGGGCGCTCGCGCCTGCGCGCGCCGGAGCCTGTTGTTTCGCCTCGACAGGTGAGTACTGATGAATCTCGACAAAACGTTCTGGACCTCCATGGGTTCGACGACCCTGTTCGTGCTGCTCTGGGGGAGCGGCGCGATCTTCGCCCGGCTGGGACTCGACCACGCCTCGGCCTTCGCCTTCCTGACCCTGCGTTTCACCCTGGCCTTCGCCCTGCTGATGCTGTTCGGCCTCTGGCGCGGGCGCTGGCTGCCGGCCCACGGCACCCGCCGGCAGGTGGCGGTCACCGGCCTGCTGCTGATCGGCGGCTACACCATCTTCTACCTGCTCGCCCTGGATCGCGGCATCACGCCCGGCGTGCTCGCCACGGTCCTGGGCACCCAGCCCATCCTGACTCTGGTGCTGCTGGAACGGCGCATCGCGCCACGACGGATGGCGGGACTGGGGCTGGCCCTCGGCGGACTGGTGATGGTGGTGAGCCAGAGCCTCGGCTAGGCGATGTTCTCCGTGGAAGGGATGCTGTTCGCCCTGGCGTCGCTGGCCTGCATGACCTTCGGCGCGATCCGCCAGAAGGGCCAGCAGCAGCAACCGCTGGACGTGCTGCCCCTGCAATACGGCACGAGCCTGCTGGCCTGCGTGGCACTGACGCCTTTGCAGCCGTTCGAGTTCGAACGCTCGATCGACCTGCTGATTCCCCTGTTGTGGCTGGCGCTGCTGATCTCGGTGCTCGGCCAGTTGTTGCTGTACCGACTGATCAGCGCGGGCAACCTGGTCAACGTCACCAGCCTATTCTACCTGGTGCCGGGGGTGACGGCTGCCATGGACTACCTGTTCCTCGGCAATAGCCTGTCGACCCTCAGCCTGCTCGGCATGGGCGCCATCCTGCTCGGGCTGGTGCTGGTATTCCGTCCGGCGCAGCGCTGAAGGATGCCCTCTCCCGCCTGGCAGGGGGCATGCGCTCAGCCGATCTCCGGCTGCTCCAGCGCCCTGACCAGCGCGCCGAGGAAACGCGCCGCCTCGCCACCGGTGACGGCGCGGTGGTCGAAGGTCAGCGACAGCGGCAGGATCGGGTGGACTACCACCTGCCCCTGCCAGGCCACCGGCTCCTCGCGGATGCCGCCGGCGCCGAGGATCGCCACCTGCGGCGGCACCACCACCGGGTTGGCGTAGCGGCCGAAGAAGCTGCCGAAGTTGGACAGGGTGATGGTCGCGCCCATCATTTCCTGCGGCGGAATGGAGCGCGCCTGGACGTCCGCGCGCAGCCGGCTCATGCCTTCCTTCAGGTCCTCCGCCGAACGGTTGCCGACATCGCGCAGCACCGGCACGAACAGGCCGTCCGGAGTGTCCACGGCGATTCCCAGGTCGATCCTGTCGTGCTGTTTCAGCGACAGGCCCTTGCCATCGAACCAGGCGTTGAGCAGCGGCTCTTCCGCACAGGCGGCGGCGACGGCCTTGGCGATGCGGATCAGCGGATCGCGCGCCTGGGGCCAGCGGTGCAGGTCGGCGTCGCCATAGAGGGTCACCGGCACCACCTCGGCATGGGAGCGCGCCATGTTGATCGCCATGCTGCGCCGCACGCCGCGCAGACGCTCGCCGCCGAAGCGGTCGCGGGATTGCTGGGCGGCGGCCTCCACGTCGGCGCGGGTGATCAGCCCATCGGCACCGCTCCCCTTCAGCCCCGCCAGGTCGACACCGAGCTGACGGGCCAGTTGCCGCACCGCCGGGGTGGCGCGCGGCGCCAGGTGCTCGCGGGTCGAGGGCGCGGCGCCGACGAAGAAGCTGTCGGCCTGCGCTTCGCCACCGCCTTCCAGGCGGCCGACCACGGTGCCGGCATCAGCCTCGCCCTCGTAGCCGACCAGCGGCTCGCCGACATGGAGGATGTCGCCCTCGCTACCGAACAGCTTGCCCAGCACTCCGTCGTAGGGCGCCGGGATATCCACCAGCGCCTTGGCGGTCTCCACCGAGACCAGCAATTGGTCGGCCTTCACCGTGTCGCCGGCCTTGACGTGCCATTCGACGATTTCCGCTTCCTGCAGGCCTTCGCCCAGGTCGGGCAGCTTGAAGTATTTCATTCATCGTTCTCCGATCAGGGACAGCAACTTGGACCGTTCCGCTTTCCCCCACGGGGGTAAGAGGGCATGGCCTCGCGGTACGACAACCTCCGCCCCTCACCCCAACCCTCTCCCGAAGGGAGAGGGAGCAGGACGGCGTGGCGGGAGAGCACGGATTCCTGCGGCATGCACGAATACTCCCCTCTCCCTCCGGAGCGGGGCGCGTAGCCAGGGGCCGGGGGTGAGGGAGCGTGGTCTCGCGGCACTACAACCTCCTTTCCTCCCTACGCGTAATTCAACACCGTGTCGCACGCCGCCAGGATGTCTTCGACGCCCGGCATGTAGAGGTGCTCCAGGCGGTACAGCGGCGGCGGGATGTCCGGGGCGGCGACCCGCTGGATCGGCGCCTGCAGGTCGAGCAGAGCCCGCTCGTAGAGGCTGGCGGCGATCTCCGCGCCGACTCCGCAGGTGCGTGGCGCCTCGTGGACGATCACGCAGCGCCCGGTCTTGCGCACCGAGGCTTCCAGGGTGTCGAGGTCCAGCGGCTTGATGCAGGCGACGTCGATCACCTCCGCCGAAACGCCCTGCTCGGCCAGCCGGTCGGCGGCCTGCAGGGTTTCATGGACGCTGGCGCCCCAACTGACCAGGGTCAGGTCGCCACCCTCGCGCAGGGTGAAGCAGGTATCCAGCGGCAGGCGCCGGCCGTCGTCCTTCAGCGGCTGCGGGTTCATCCGGTACAGGCGGGTCGGTTCGAGGAACACCACCGGGTCGGGATCGTCGATGGCGGCCAGCAACAGCCCGTAGGCACGCGCCGGCGACGAGGGGATCACCACGCGCAGGCCGGGGATGTGGGCGAACATCGCCTCGATGCTCTCGCTGTGATGCTCCGGCGCGCGGATGCCGGCGCCCATCGGGCTGCGCAGCACCATCGGGCAGGTCAGCCGGCCACGGGTGCGGTTGCGCAGGCGGCTGGCGTGGGACACCAGGTGCTCCATGGCGGCATAGACGAAGCCGAGGAACTGGATCTCGATCACCGGCTTCAGTCCCTGGGCGGCCATGCCGACCGCCAGGCCGCCGATCATGGTCTCGGCCAGCGGGCTGTCGATCACCCGCTTGAAGCCGAACGCGTCGCGCAGCCCGGCGGTGGCGCGGAACACCCCGCCGTTGACGCCGACGTCCTCGCCGAGCACGACCACGTTCTCGTCCTCGGCCATGGCCCGGTGCAGGGCCAGGTTCACGGCTTCGAGCAGGCTGGCCTTCTTCTCGACCATGACGGCGCTATCGCTGAAGGAAGTGGTCATGTCATTCATGGCTCGGTCCCCCTTGCAAAGCGGCCGCAGGCCGTGTCCGCCGGGCTTCGTCGGGAACGGGCTCCTTCAGGGCCACCCGCTCCAGCAGCATCTCGCGTTGATCGGCCAGCGCCGCCGGCCATTGCGCATAGACGTAGTCGAGCACCGACTCGACCGGCTGCCGGCCGGCCGCCTCGAAGTTGTCCACCGCCTGCTGGACCAGCGCCTGGCATTCGGCGACCAGCTTCTGCTCGCGGCCTTCGTCCCACACGCCCTGGGCGACGAGGAAACCCTGCAGGCGCTTGATCGGCTCTTCCTGCCAGGCCTGCTTGACCTCGTCGGCGTTGCGGTAGCGGGTGGCGTCGTCGGCGGTGGTATGGTCGCCGAGGCGATAGCTGATGCATTCGATGAGCGCCGGGCCCTTGCCCTGGCGGGCGCGCTCCAGGGCCACCTGGACACGGTCGTAGACGGCGAGGACGTCGTTGCCGTCCACCTGCTCGCCGGGGAAGCCGGCACCGATGGCCTTCTGCGCCAGGGTCGGCGCGCCGCACTGGATGCGCCGGGGCACCGAGATCGCCCACTGGTTGTTGTTGACCACGAAGACCACCGGCAACTGCCAGGCGCCAGCGACGTTGAGCGCTTCGAGGAAGTCGCCCTTGCTGGTGGCGCCGTCGCCGCAGGTGGTCACCGTGACCCGGTGTTCACCACGGATCTTCAACGCGCTGGCCACCCCGCAGGCGTGCAGCGCCTGGGTGGCGATCGGCACGCAGATCGGGAAGTCCTCGGCCACCGCCGGATCGGAGTAGGCGCTGCCGCGCTCGTCGCCGCCCCAGTAGAGGAGGATTTCCTCCATCTTCACCCCGCGCATCACTTGCACGGCGGTGTCGCGGTAATAGGGCACCAGCACGTCCTCGGCCCTCATCAGCGCGCCGATGGCGACACCGATGGCTTCCTGGCCGAGGGTCGGCGCATAGGTACCGATACGCCCGGTGCGTTGCAGGGCCACCGCCTTCTGGTCGAACAGGCGGGTCAGCACCATCTGCCGGTACAGGCGGGTGAGCAGGTTGAAATCGTCGGCCCAGGCGGGCAGTTCGCCGGTGAGGCGGCCGTCGGGGGCGAGATAGCGGGTGTACGGGAGGTCGATCCGGTTATGCATTGCCAGCACTCCTCGGCACCTTGTGGGTGCGTTACTGACTTCCCGGCGCTCGTGACACCGGGGGTTGCACGCCAGGCCCGGCGGGATGGGCCGGAGCCGGCATGGCGCCCCGCTCCACCCGGGAGAGGGGCCAACCCCGGTCGCCGCCGGGTAAGGCGGCGGCCGGGGCGAATCAGGTTCCGTACAGCAGGCGCTCGGCCAGGTAGTCGGCGACCCGCGCGGGCGAGCGCTTGTCGGCCTGGGCGTGAGCGAAGATCTCGGTCAGGCGAATACCGATCCGCGACAGGTGCGCGGTGATCGCCGGCAGTTCCTCGCCACGGTGCTTGAGCGCCACGTAGATCAGCCCTCCGGAATTGATCACGTAGTCGGGGGCATACAGGATTCCCCGCGCCTCCAGTTCGTCGGCGATCTCCACGCTGGCCAACTGGGTGTTGGCCGCGCCGGCCACCGCCGCGCAATGCAACTGACCGACGGTCTGCGCGTTGAGCACACCGCCCAGGCCGCAGGGCGCGAGGATGTCGCACGGCGTCGAGAGCAGCGCCTCGGGCGCCACCGGCTGGGCACCGAACTGCTCGACCGCCAGGCGCACCTGGCCAGCATCCAGGTCGCTGACCAGCAGTTCGGCGCCGGCCGCGTGCAGTTGCTCGGCCAGCGCGTAGCCGACATGGCCGAGGCCCTGCACCGCCACGCGCAGGCCTTCCAGGTCGTCGCTGCCGAGGCGCGCCTGGGCG
Organism: Zestomonas carbonaria; assembly: GCF_904061905.1. Classification (GTDB taxonomy): domain Bacteria; phylum Pseudomonadota; class Gammaproteobacteria; order Pseudomonadales; family Pseudomonadaceae; genus Aquipseudomonas; species Aquipseudomonas carbonaria. The sequence goes on along the minus strand of NZ_CAJFCI010000037.1, from coordinate 21,930 downwards.
GTGGCGCGGATGCCGGCGAACACGCCCATGGCGGTGTGCGGCGAGGGATCGCCGGCGCTGGTGGTGCTGGTGACGTGACGGGTGTACTGGGCGATGCAATCCATGTCGGCGCTGGAGGTGCCGCTGTCCACGGCGGTGATGTACTGGCCCTTGAGCGTCTCGATGAAGCGGCCGAACGCCTCGAACAGCACGCCACGGTTCTCCACGTGCGGCGGGCGGATGATCACCGCCTTGCCGCCGCCCTGGTCGAGCCCGGCCAGGGCCGCCTTGTAGCTCATGCCCTGCGCCAGGCGCACGGCGTCGCGCAGGGCGCTGACATCATCGGGATAGGCGAGGTAGCGGCAACCGCCGAGGGCGGGGCCCAGCTTGGTGCTGTGGATGGCGATGATCGCCCGGAGGCCGGTGGCCGGGTCTTGCGCGACATGCAGCGCTTCTAGCCGGGCGGCTTCCATGATGGCAAACATGGTGAGGCTCCCTTGCTGTTTTACAGCCAGTATAGGAGGCAAGCTCGGTCTGCGTGGAAAGCGACGTGAGCCCCGTTGCGGAAATCATCACCGCTCTGGACGGGACCTGCGTGAGCCGCTAAAAACGAGGGACATCCAGGAGATGCCGATGCCCCCGCGCCAACGCTGTCTCGACTGCCTCGCCAGCGAACCCGCCCGGCTCTTCGAAGCCGCGTTGTGGATCGCCGCCGAGCACGACCCCGACCTGCAGCCGAAGCAGTGGCTGAATGCGGTCACCAACCTGCGCCAGCAGGTGCTGGTGGCGCTGCCCGAGCGACCGGCGCGGGAACTGGCCCAGCCGCTGTTGCGCCGGCTCAGCGAACTGGGCTTCCAGGAAGACAACGACGAGCCGCTGCGACCGCAGGCCGCCCTGCTCCACCACGTGCTGCAACGCAAACGCGGCCAGCCGCTGTCCCTGGCGCTGCTGGCCATGGAACTGGCGCGCCAGTTGGACATCCCGCTGCAAGGAGTGAACTTCCCCGGCCATTTCCTGCTGTGCGTGCCCGGCACCAACCACCTGCTCGATCCCTGCACCGGCCGTCATCTCTATCTCGAGGACTGCCGCGCACTGCTCTACCACCACGTCGGCCCGGACCTGGAGCTGAGCGCCGAACACCTGAGCCCCTGCACCGGCCGGCAGATCCTCCAGCGCCTGTCGCGCAACCTGCGCATGCTGCACGTGCATGCCGAGGACTACCTGGCCGCGCTGAAGGATGCCGAACGGGTCATCGAGCTCGGCCCACCCTCTTCCTTCGACCACCTGGCCCGCGCCGAGCTGTACCGTATGCTGGACTGCCCGCAGGCGGAGCGCTACGACCTCGAATGCGCCCTGCTGCTGACCGACGACCCGGCCCAGCACGCCCTGCTCGGCAAGCGGTTGAGCGAGATCAAGGGCACCCCGCCGCTACACTGACGACCGCTCGTCGATGCGCGCGAGAAACGCCAGGTAGTGCTTCAGCACCGCTTCCGGCGCCTCGACCTGCGGGTAATGGCCGATATCGTCGAGCAGCACGGTGTCGGCGCCTTCGATCAGTTCGCGATAACGCGCCACCATGTGCGCCCCGGAAATCGGGTCCACCGCGCCATCGATCACCCGCATGGGCACCTTCGAGCGCTGCATGGCCGCCACCCAGCGCTCGCGCTGCTGGCGACGCTCGGGGATGTAGTGGATCAGCCGGTGCATCACCGCCGGGCCGCCGTTGTGGGCGATCAGCGTCCAGAAGCCGTCCAGCTCGGCCTCGCCCGGCTGGGTCGCCGGACCGAAGACCTTGGCGAAACTGGCCGCCAGCCGGCGCCGGTCGAAGCGTCGGCCAACCAGTGCACCGATGGGGCTGAGCAACAGCTTCTGCACCAGCACCGGCCGGTGCGTCTCGGGGAACAGGCCGCCGTTGAGGAACACGCAACTGGCCATCCGGAACCCGCCGTCCTCATGCCGGGCCAGCAGTTCCTGGGCGACGCTGTCGCCGTAGTCGTGGGCCAGCACGTGCACCGGCTCGTCGATGCCGAGGTGGGCGAGCAGCGCCTGCTGGATATCCGCCTGCTCCAGCAGCCGGTAGTCGTGGCCGCGCGGCTTGGCCGAATCGCCGAAGCCGAGCATGTCGCAGGCGATGACACGGTAGCGCTCGGCCAGCGGTGCCCACAGGTAGTGCCAGTCCCAACTCGCCGTCGGGAAACCGTGGATCAGCAGCAGCGGCTCGCCCTCGCCCGCCGTCCAGTAGCGGATCGCATGGCCGCCGAAGGCGAAGTCGCGGCCCTGGGCGCGCCAGGCGTCCAGGGCGATGCCGGGCAGGGCCATCAGTCGGCGTAGCCGGGGTTGCGCTGGTCGAGCAGGCGCAGCAGGGCCGGCCAGGCCAGCGCGCCGCCCATGCCCTGCTTGCTGCGGGTCACGCCGGCGGCCATGGCCTTGGCGCCGTCGAGGATCTGCTGCGGGATGTGGATCAGCTCGGCACCGCCGCCCTGCGCCATCACCTGGACCTCGCAGGCGCGCTGCAGGGTGAACATCATCAGGAAGGCGTCGGCGATGGTCCCGGCGGCGGTGAGCAGACCGTGGTTGGGCAGGATCATGAAGTTCTTGTCGCCCAGGTCGGCTTGCAGCCGGGCCTTCTCGTCATGATTGAGCGCCACCCCTTCGTAGCCGTGGTAGGCCAGGCTGGAGAGCACGAACAGCGACTGCTGCGACAACGGCAGCAACCCCTGCTTCTGGGCCGACACGGCGATGCCGGCGGGCGTGTGGATATGCAGCACACAGGCCACGTCCGGGCGCACCTCGTGCACCGCGCTGTGGATGGTGTAGCCGGCGGGGTTGATGTCGTAGGGGCTGTCCAGCAGCTTGTTGCCGGCCAGGTCGATCTTCACCAGGCTGGAAGCGCTGATTTCGTGGAACATCATCCCGTAGGGGTTGATCAGGAACTCCTCGGTGCCCGGGATCTTGGCGGAGATGTGGGTGAAGATCAGGTCGTCCCAGCCGTAGTGGGCGATCAGGCGGTAGCAGGCGGCGAGATCGACGCGGGTCTGCCATTCGGCGGCGGAGACCTGGTCCTTGACGTTGACGATGGGTAGAGCGCGAGCAGCGGTCACGGCGTTCACCTCGATGTTGTCGTTATTTGGGTGCCCATCGAGTCTAGCGGGGATACCCGCCCACGATAGTCGCCTTGGCGGCCAGCTTGCTGGCCGTGTGGGTCAGGAGCGGGCTGTTTTACTGGATCCCCGCGTTGTAGGAGCCAGCTTGCTGGCAATACCTTGGACGTTGCCGGGATCGCGAGCAGAGAACTGGGCGTCTTCCTCGCTCCTACGTGTTTATTGAAGCCGTGTTCATTGGATTCCCGCGTTCGCGGGAATGACGGTGTGGCGTTGGCGTTTCGTTCCCCGTCATCCCGCGCACGCGGGGACCCAATAACCACCAGCCCTCAGACCAACTGCACCAGCAGCGGCGCGACCGCCAGGTTGAGCAGCCCCATCAGGACCATCACCAGGCCCGCCACCGACCCCTCCTCATGGCCGATCTCATGGGCGCGGTTGGCCCCGGCAGCGTGGGCGCCGACGCCGAACAGCGCGCCGCGCGCCAGGCTGCTGCGGATCGGCAGCCACTTGAGCAGCAGGCCACCGAACGCTGCGCCGAACACCCCGGTGACCATCACGAACACCGCGGTCAGCCCCGGCACGCCGCCCAGGTCGGCGGCCATCGGCATGGCGAACGGCGTGCTGATCGAACGCGGCAGCAGCGACAGGCGCACGCTGTCGTCCAGCGCCAGCGCGTTGGCCAGCGCCCAGGAACTGGCGATCGCCACCGCGCTGCCGACCAGCATCCCGGCCAGCAACGCCGGCCAGTGCCGGGCGAGCATGGCACGCTGCTGCCAGATCGGCACGGCGAAGGCCACGGTGGCCGGGCCGAGCAGCGCCATCAACCAGTGGGTGAGGCTGGAATATTCGGCATAGGGGGTGTGCAGCGGCAGCGCCACGGCGAGCAGCACCGCCGGCACCAGCAGCAGCGGCGACAGCAGGTAGCGGCCGGTGCGCCGGTACAGCCAGCGGCTGAAGACGTAGGTGCCGAGGGTCAAGGCCAGCCAGAACCAGGCCTGCCACTCAATGTTCATGCTGCGTCCTCCGTCGGCACACCCATTCCACCGCCAGCGCCGTGCTGAGCATCACCAGCAGGGTGCTGACGCCGATCACCAGCAGGATGCGCCAGCCGTCCTGGCGCACCAGCGCGCCATAGTCGAGCAGGCTCATCAGCGCCGGGATGAAGAACAGCAGCATTTCCGCCAGCAGCAGGCCGGCCCCCAGCTTCAGCGCGGCGGGCTGCACCTTGCCGCTGGCGAAGGCGAGCAGCAGCAGGGCCAGACCGATCACCCCGCCGGGCAGCGGCCAGCCCGACCAGGCGGCCAGCAGGCTGCCGGCGGTGTACAGGCCGATCAGCACGGCCAGCTCGCAGCACAGGCGGACGAAGCGCAGGGAGAGGCGATACATGGCGGCAATCCTCGATGGAGATGGCGCTCAGGCTACGCCTGGACCTATCATCCCAAAAGCGAATTGTTCGACTGAAAGGCATTCCAGAATGGAATTCAAACAACTGCGCAGCTTCGTCGAGGTGGTGCACCAGGGCGGTTTCACCCAAGCGGCCAAGGTACTGCACGCCAGCCAGTCGGCGGTCAGCAAGCAGGTCGCGCAGCTCGAACAGCGCCTCGGCGTGCAACTGCTCGAGCGTCTTGGCCCGCATATCCGCCTCACCGATGCCGGCGCGCTGGTGCTGCGTCGTGCCGAAGAAATGCTGCGCCTGCACCGCGACCTGCTCAACGAACTCGACGATCTTGGCCAACTGGCACGCGGCGAACTGCGCCTGGGATTGCCACTGCTCGGCAGCGACGCGCTGTTCGCCAGGCTGTTCGCCGAATATCGGCGGCGCTACCCGAACATCGTCGTGCATCTGCAGGAAGGCGGCAGCCTGAGCATCGAGCAACTCGTCCTCACTGGCGAACTGGAACTGGGCGGCAGCCTGACTCGCAGCGATCCGGCCTTCGAAACCCAGCCGTTCTGCAACGAACCGATGGAGGTGCTGCTGCCGGCCGATCATCCGCTGGCCGGGCAGGCCGACGTCGCCCTGGCGGAGCTGGCCGACACGCCATTCCTGCTCTACCAGCAGAGCTTCATCCTCAACGACCGCCTGTTGAGCGCCTGCCGCGAAGCCGGCTTTACCCCACGCGAAGCCGGGCGCAGCGGTCAGGCGGACTTCCTTGCCGCGCTGGTCGCCGCCGGCCAGGGCGTGGTGCTGCTGCCACGGGTGGTGGCGCGCGGCCTGCAACGCCCCGGCGTGGCGCTGCTCAAGCTGCGCGAGCCCGACCTGCGCTGGGACATCGCCTTCATCTGGCGCAGCGGCGCCTACCTGTCACGCGCGGCACAGGCCTGGCTGGCGCTACTGAGGGAAAAGCCGCTCCTGTAGGGTGCGCTGCGCGCACCGTTTACCTGGGAACATGCGCGGCGCTCCGTCGGAAAGACCGAGCGTCCACCGGATCGGTGCGCACGGCGCACCCTACGAGAGCAACGCGCCCGTCAGGCCCGTAGCGCCTTGGCGAAATCGGCCAGCCAGGGCTCGGCGTCGACTTCCGGGGTGACCGTCTCGCTGGCGTCCAGGCGCAGCATCTCCTGAACCTCGCGGATGCCCAGCTCGGCGAACAGCTCGCGGACCTGCTCTCCACCGCCGCAGAAGGTATCGCCGTAACTGGAGTCGCCCAGGCCGATCACGCCGCCGGGCAGCCCGCTCCAGGCCGGGAAGTGATCGCGGATCGCGTGGTAGAGCGGCAGCAGGTTGTCCGGCAGTTCCCCCATGCCGGTGGTCGAGGTCACCACCAGGAACGCCTCGGGGGCGAAGGCGAGGATCTCCTCCAGGGTCGCGCGCGGGTTGTGCCAGGCCTCGAGGCCGGCGGCCTTGAGCAGGCGCTCGGCGTGGCGGGCGACTTCCTCGGCGGTGCCATAGACCGAACCGGAGAGGATGGCGACTTTCATGAAGCACTCCATAGAAGCTGACTGAGAAAGTCGGGCATTATGCCGCAAGCGCACCCACCATCGCGAAACCTGGAAAAGCGCTCATTCTTTGTACAAGACGAACGCCATGGAGCCTTCGATCAGCTAACCTCTTTACAGATTTGTCTGAAAAGCAGGCACGCCTGGTGATCTTCCGACGTAAATCGGCTACATAGCCCGCCAGATTGGCCCCGTGGCGTCGTCGATTTCGTTTTCCACCCGCACCCGGCTGGCGTTTCGAAACAAGGTACTTGGCACGCCCACGAGCCATCCGGGAAGGGAAGAGAAAGGAAGGGAGGCACCCACGGCAACGATTCGTTTTGCCGATGGTCATAGCGGTTCCATCATCGCGAGTTCGATATGCAAGACGATTCGATACTGACTCAGGAGGAGTTGGACTTCATCCGCAGCCTGCACGAGGCACCGCGGCCGATCTCGCATATCCCCCAGAAACTCACCGTCGAAGGCGGCGAACAGACCCGGGAATTGCTGGCCCAGCTCGCCACCCACGAGCAACTGACCATCGAAGCCCATATCGACAGCCAGCGCATCACCTTCCCGGTGCGCGTTGTAGAAGACGAGTTCAACGCCCTGCACCTGCAACTCGGCGCCCCGACCATCGTCGAGCAGGCCTCCGCCGAACGTCCCTGGCGGCTACCCTTCACGCCCCCGGCCAACCTCGTCGACGAAGAGGGCCTGCCCAGCGCCCTGTGGCTGCACACCTTGTCGCAGAGCGGCGTGCTGGTCGAGGTCCGCGAGCAGCCGGTGCCCAAGCGCTTCAACCTGTGGCTGCCGGTCGAGGGCCAACGGCCGCTGGAGTTGAGCGGCACCCTGGCCAGGCAAACCGGCGAGGGGCTGTTCGCCTATCGCCTGAACCTGCGCAAGAGCCGCAGCAACGAGCGTCTCCGGGCCTTCCTTCTCGAACGGCACCAGCACCTCCACCGCCAGGAAAGCGCACCAAGCTGAACCGATCCGCCGGAAACGCGCCCCCGCACCAGGCATCCGGCACCCGCCGAACACCATCGCAGCGCCTCGATAACACCGCCCCTGGCGCTTTGCGGAAAATCCGGAATAATCCTTGCTTCTCGAAACAGGCTTCGCCCCACCTACCCCCGGGCGACGTTCCGCGCCGACCCTACCCGGGTCGCCGCAGCAGCAAGGAGATACACAATGTCTGCCCATCCCGTCACCCTGATGGTGGCGCGGCGCGTGCCCCGCGAGCGCTACACCCCCTTCCTGTCCTGGCTCGACGAAGGCCGCCAACTGGCCGCCCGGTTCCCCGGCTACCTCGGCTCCGGCGTGCTCGCCCCGCCTCCCGAGGACGACGAGTTCCAGATCGTCTTCCGCTTCAGCGACGCCGACAACCTCGCCGACTGGGAACACTCGGCCGACCGTCGCGCCTGGCTGGCGCGTGGCCACGGCCTGTTCGCGCAACCCCACGAGCACCGCGTGCAGGGACTCGACGCCTGGTTCGGCGATGCCCGGCAACCGGCGCCGCGCTGGAAGCAGAGCGTGGCGATCTGGCTGGCGTTCTTCCCGGTATCGCTGGGCTTCAACCTGCTGTTCGGCGGCTGGCTGGGCGACCTGCCGTTGCCCCTGCGCATCCTGCTCAGCACCCTGGCGCTGACGCCGCTGATGACCTACTGGTTCATCCCGCTGTCCACTCGCCTGCTCGCCCCCTGGCTGCACCGCCAGCAGCCCTCCCCCGCCCAACTGCAATCGCGCTGACCCGCTCGCCCGGCTTTTGCCGGGCGTCGGACTACGGTAACGTTGGCCCATCCGCGCGGACGGCCTTGACGTCGCCACGCTGTGCCGTGCATAAGCCTTTGCGCCCGACTCCCACGCTCCCGTCCGCCGCTCCCCGGCCGAGCCCGCACGGGCAGAGTTTCCGCAACCGATCGAGCCCGTATGACCAGTCCTATCTTGATCACCGGCACCAACAAGCGCGTTGGCCTGCAACTTTCGGAGCGCCTTGCCGAGGCCGGCTTCGACGTCCTCGCCGTGAATCGCTCTCCGGCTGCCGGGCACCACCCGCGCATCGCCCATTTCCAGGCCGACCTGCGGAGCACCGAGGAGCGCAACGCGCTGATCGCCTTCGTGCGCAACAGCTACCCGTCGCTGCGCGGCATCATCCACAACGCCTCGCTGTGGCTAGACGACGACCTGGACAACCTCGACACCATGTTCAGGATCCACGTGGAAGCGCCCTTCCACCTGAACCGCGAACTGGGCGACCTGCTCAGGCAATCGGCCAAGGCGGACATCATCCACATCTGCGACGACAGCTCCTCGCGCGGCAGCAAGAGCCACGTCGCCTACGCCGCGACCAAGGCCGCGCTACAGAACATGACCCTGTCGTTCGCCGCGCTGTACGGCCCCGACGTGCACGTCAACGCCATCTCCCCGGGCCTGCTGATCTTCAAGGAAGACAGCACCCCGGAATACCAGGCCAAGGCGCTCAACAAAGCCGTGCTGCAATACGAGCCGGGCGCCGAGCCTTTGATCCAGGCGGTGTTCTACCTGCTCGAATCGAACTACAGCACCGGCAGCAACATCGTCATCAACGGCGGGCGCCATCTGCGCAGGAACTGACACCGCCCCACCCGGCCACACAGGAAGACGTCATGGAATTCCAGCAGGTAATGGACATCGCCAGCTTCATATCGACCATCCTCACGGGCATCGCCAGCGTGGTGATCCCCGTCATCCTCTACCGGTCGCAGAAGCAGAAGGCCACCCTCGACTACATCAAGGCCGGGCGCGACTCGTGGATCCAGATCGACCTCGGGCTACTCGACAAGCCCGACCTGCTGCGCCAGGCGGAAAGCATCCTCTCCTCCGGCAGCGAACCGCCCAGCGACGAGGAAATCCAGCGCAAGTGGCTGGCGCTGATGATCCTCAACGTGGCCTTCTCCGACTTCATCGGCCTGAAATACGGCTATCACGAGCTCGAAGAGCGCGACAAACTCTTCAACATGATCAAGTCGCTGATGGCCGACGAGGACATCTACCGGCTCAGCCAGCAAGCCTACAACGAAGAATTCCGCAAGGAATGCCGCAAGGCCCGCGAGGAAGCGACCGGCGCTCCCGCGGCTTCCATCCCCGAAACCACTCTTGTCCAACGGAGTGCATTGTCATGACCGAACAACAACAACTCGAACTGGAGGCCGCCGCCTTCCGCCAACTGGTCCTGCACCTGCGCGCGCGCAGCGACGTGCAGAACATCGACCTGATGAACCTCGCCGGCTTCTGCCGCAACTGCCTGTCCAAGTGGTACAAGGCCGCGGCCGACGACGCCGGTATCGAGCTGAGCCTCGAACAGGCCCGCGAAGAGGTCTACGGCATGCCCTACGCCGACTGGAAAGCCAAGTACCAGAAGGAAGCCAGCCCGGCGCAACAGGCCGCCTTCGACAAGGGCAACAAGCAATGACCGCACTGAACGACTTCCGCGCCAGCCTGCACAGCGGCCAGCACCTGTTCGCCGAGACCCTGGCCTTCATCGCCGCACACTACGACTACCAGCCCAGCGCCTTCGTCAACGGCGGCGTGGAGAACGCCGCCGGGCAGAACGAGGGCTCCTGCAAGACCCTTGGTCTGGCCCTGCTGGAAGGCCTGAGCCTGGAGGAAACCCTGCGCGCCTTCGGCGAGCACTACCGCAGCGTGCTGGCCACCCCGGACGGCAGCGACCACGGCAATATCCGCGCACTGATGGAAACCGGGCTCGGCGGCGTGCACTTCGAGCAACCGCCACTCAAGCGCAAGGACTGACCGCACAAAAAACAACAAAAATGTCGGCAAAAGCCGACAGACAGCACACAAAAAGCCGCTTATCCTGCCAACCGGAAAATGATCGGGAACCAAGGGCCTTCGCGTTGAACGCGTGCCCTCCCGTTTCTCACGGACATGGAGTCGCACGGATGCAGCAGCACCTGGCATGGAAGCCTTGCCACACCCCCGGTATGGAAAATTTGCGCCTCAGGCACGACGACTGCGGCATTCACGCCAGCAGTCACCTGATCCAGAGCCTGAGCGGCCACAGCATCGCCGCCACCTACGTGCTCAACTGTGACCCGCGCTGGCGTTTCCGCCGCCTGTGGCTGCAGGTCGACAACCATGGCCGGCGCAGCCTGACCCTCGACCGGGACATCCGCGGCCACTGGTTCCTCAACGGCGAACCGCGCCCGGACCTGCTCGACTGCCAGCAGGCGATGCTCTCCGCCTCCCCCTTCACCCACACCCCGGCACTGCAGCACTATGCGCTGGAAACCGGGCAGAAGGTGGAACTCCAGGTCGCCTGGGTCGACCTGTTCGACTTCAAGGTCGAGGTGCGCCGGCAACGCTACCACTGCCTGCGCCGGCAGGCCGGGCGCACCGTCTACAGCCATGAGGCGGAAGGCAGGCCCGCGAGCGAGATGATCGTCGACGACGACGCCCTGCTGATCGAGTCCAGCGGCCAATACCTGCGCCAGACCGCACGTACCCTGCGGGCCGGCAGACCAGCGTAGGCCGCCGCCCCCTGTCGCCTACAGGCCGTCGAGGTAACGCTCGGCGTCCAGCGCAGCCATGCATCCGGCCCCGGCGGAGGTGATCGCCTGGCGATACACCGAGTCGGCCACGTCGCCGGCGGCGAACACGCCCGGCACGCTGGTCGCGGTGGCATTGCCGTCGCGGCCGCCCTGTACCACCAGGTAGCCGTCGCGCAACGTCAGTTGGCCTTCGAACAGCGAGGTGTTGGGCGTGTGGCCGATCGCGACGAACAGCCCGTCGACCTTCAGTTCGTCGTGGCCGCCGTCACGCAGTTTCAGGCGCACGCCGGTGACGCCCGAAGCATCGCCCAGCACTTCGTCCACCTCGGCGTTCAGTCTGAGGACGATCCTGCCTTCGGCGACCCGCGCCATCAGCTTGTCTTGCAGGATCTTCTCGGCGCGGAAGGTCTCGCGACGGTGCACCAGGGTCACCTTGCTGGCGATGTTGGCCAGGTACAGCGCCTCCTCCACGGCGGTATTGCCGCCGCCGACCACCGCCACCTCGCGGTTGCGGTAGAAGAAGCCATCGCAGGTGGCGCAGGCCGACACGCCCTTGCCCATGAACGCTTCCTCCGAAGGCAGGCCCAGGTAGCGGGCGCTGGCGCCGGTGGCGATGATCAGCGCGTCGCAGGTGTAGGTTCCGCTGTCGCCGCGCAGGCTGAAGGGCTGCCCGGCCAGGTCGACGGCATCGATATGGTCGAAGACGATCTCGGTCTCGAAACGCTCGGCATGCTCCTGCATGCGCGCCATCAGTGCCGGGCCGGTGAGCCCGTGGGCGTCGCCCGGCCAGTTGTCCACCTCGCTGGTGGTGGTCAGTTGGCCGCCGGCCTGCAAGCCGGTGATCAGCAACGGCTTCAGGTTGGCGCGGGCCGCGTAGACGGCTGCGGTGTAACCGGCGGGGCCGGAACCGAGGATGATCACCTTGGCGTGGCGGGTTGCGGACATGACGGACTCCTGCCGGCGCGTGCCAGCGAAAATAAAAAGGGGGCCACCAGAACCAGGGGGAGGCTCGTAGACGGCAGTGGCCCCGCAAAGCGGGTCGCGGCACGGCGGCCGCGACGGATTGCCGGCAAGGCTACGCAGGCACCCAGGTGGGCGGAAGTTTCGTTTTCCAATCCGCGCCATAGGCAAACCCTATGTGCGAATACACCGCAATGCACTGTCTATACTCGGCAAACCACTGGCAGCACGGCGACCGCACGAAAACGTGCCGGCCCCGCGGCGGATCAAGAGACGCACGAGAAACAGAGGACCCTCCATGAACGACACATTCCGCCGTTCCATATTCCAGGGCCCATCCCACGAGCACTTCCCGCTCGATCGCCAATAAGCCGGACAGTTGCCACGCATGACTTTGCGCCAACGCCTGCTCTGGCTCTCCATTCCGCTGCTCGTGCTGACGCTGCTGATCGTCGATGTCCTGTCCCAGCGCCTGCTGCTCAGCCGTTTCGACAGCCAGGACCGCCAGGTGCTGTCCAGCGAGGCGAAGACCCTGGGGCAGCGCATCGACAACACCGTCACCCGCAGCCTCGACCTGCTGCGCACCTACGCCTGGTGGGACGACAGCTACGAGTTCGTCCAGGGGGCGGCCCCCGAAGAGTTCAGGCGTCGCAACCTCGACCCCGACTCGCTGATCAACCTCGGTCTCGACTTCATGGTCTACCTCGACGACAGTGGGCGGGTGCTCGGCGAACAGTGGGTGCCGCCCGACCTCAGCGAGCTGACGGCGGTCGACGGCCCCCGGCCCGACAGCATGCGGGGCCTGCGCCTGAGCATCCTCGAACGCAGCGCCGAACTGGGCCTGTACGAGCGCCATGACGACGTGGAGGATATCAGCGGCCAGTTGCTGCTGGTGCAGGGCGTACCGCTCATCCTCGTGAGCAGTCCGATCACCAACAGCCAGGGCACCGCCACGCCTGTCGGCACCATACTGGCCGGCGTGTTCCTCGACGCCCAGCGCCGGGAAGAGCTGCAGCACCAGGTGGACGGCACGTTGCTCCTGCTGCTGCCCGGAGAGAATCGCGACTGGGAAACGCTGGGGGCAAGCGACTTCCTCCAGCGCACACGGGTCAGCCAGGGCCGGACGCTGGACCAGCACCGGCAACAGATCGAACTGCTGTTCCACGACCTGCGCGACGAGCCCTCGGTACGCCTGCAGATCACCCTCCCACGCACCCTCTACGAGCAGGGCCGGCAAGCGATCGGCTTCTTCCTCTGGCTCACCGCCGCCGTGGCCCTGGTGGCGCTGCTGCTGGTCTACCTGGGGCTCGACCGCTGGGTACTGCGCCGCGTGCAACGCCTGAACGCCGAGGTTTCCGGCATCGGCTGCGCCGCCCCGCTGCCGCGCCTGAGTGCCCAGGGCAACGACGAACTGGGACAACTGGCCGGCGAGCTCAACAAGATGCTCGAACGCCTGGACCAGAGCGAGGCGCGCGAGCGGGTGATCCTCGACTCCATCAGCGACGGCTACTTCGAGATCGACGCCAACGGCACGATCACCAACGTCAACCGCGCCCTGCTCGAACAGCTCGGCTACGCCCCGGAAGAACTGGTCGGCCATTCGTTCCGCAAGGTGCTCAGCAGCGAGGACATCGAGCGCGCCCGCCTGCAACTGCTCAAGGCCCTCAGCGAACAGGGCTCGACCACCTTCTCCGCGCCGCTGCGGCGCAGGGACGGCAGCCTCGCCTACCTGGAGACGCGCTTCTCCCTGGCGCACAACGCCGAAGGCGAACTGGTCGGCTATCGCGGCATCCTGCGCGATGTCAGCGAGCAGATCGCCTACCAGAACCAGTTGCTGGACATGGCCTACCGCGACCCGCTGACCGGCCTGGGCAACCGCAAGGCGTTCGACGAACAACTTCGCGCGGCCATCGAATCGGCGCGCCGCGAGCAGAGCCCGCTGGTGCTGATGTTCATCGACCTCGACCACTTCAAGGACGTCAACGACCGCTTCGGCCACGATATCGGCGACGCGCTGCTGATCAGCATCGCCGAACGCCTGCGCCAGTCGCTGCGCCAACCCGACCGCTTCTACCGGCTCGGCGGCGACGAGTTCGTCATGCTGCTCCCCGGTACCTCGCGCGAAGCGGCCGAGCGGCTCGCCCAGCGCCTGCTGTTCGCCCTCGCCACGCCCGTCGAACTGAACGGCATCCGCATCGACTTCGTCACCCCGAGCATCGGCATCGCCCTGTTCCCCGAACACGCCGACAACGCCGAGGCACTGGTCAAGGCGGCCGACAGCGCCATGTACCGTGCCAAGCAGGGGCGCAACCAGGCATGCGTCTACGAGGCGAGAAGCGCCCGCTAACACTTCGTCACGGCCATCCCGCTTACCCCCGCCACGCAAAACCGGTATGGTCGGCGCGATTCCCATTGCGAAGGAGAAGCCATGTCCACCCCGGTGCTGTCCGGCCCGCAATACCTGCGCGAAGGCCTGAAACTGGTACTGAGCCCCGGCCTGCGGCTGTTCGTGCTGCTGCCGCTGACGGTCAACGTGCTGCTGTTCGCCGCGCTGATCGGTTTCGCCGTGCGCGGCTTCGGCGGCTGGGTCGACCAACTGATGCCGAGCCTGCCGGACTGGGCGGGCTTCCTGGCCTACATCATCTGGCCGCTGTTCGTGGTGCTGGTCCTGCTGATGGTGTTCTTCACCTTCACCATGCTCGCCAACATCATCGCCGCGCCGTTCAACGGCTTCCTCGCCGAGAAGGTGGAAGTGGTGGTGCGCGGTCAGGACGACTTCCCGCCGTTCAGTTGGGCCGAACTGGCCGCCATGGTGCCGCGCACCATCGGCCGCGAGATGCGCAAGCTGGCCTACTTCCTGCCACGCGCCGGCGCGCTGCTGATCCTCTCGCTGATCCCCGGCGTGAACATCATCGCCGCGCCGCTGTGGCTACTGTTCGGCGTCTGGATGATGGCCGTGCAGTACATCGACTACCCGGCGGACAACCACAAGCTGGGCTGGAACGAGATGCTCGCCTGGCTGCGCGAGAAGCGCTGGCAGAGCCTCGGCTTCGGCGGCATCACCTACCTGGCACTGCTGATCCCGCTGGTCAACCTGGTCGCCATGCCCGCCGCCGTGGCCGGCGCCACGCTGTTCTGGGTGCGCGAGGAAGGCGACAAGGCGCTGGTGAAGTAATCCCGCCGCACGAACGCTCCTCATCCGGCACTCCATGTGCTGGATGACTTCCCGCCGATTGCCATCCCCCGTCGCCGACCAGCCTCTCCCGGCATGGAGCCGTCCCCCATCCCGGGGTCAGGCGCTTCACCAGCAGGCAGAACTACGGCACGAAATAGTCGCAATGGTACAGATGCCCGACGTCCTTGCCGCCCCGCTGCAACGCCCGGCCAGCTTCTGGCCTCCATCCTGGAGCGGGAGCACCAGCGCGGAAGGATTCATGTCGAACACCCTACCGAGGCCGCCAGGACCTTTCTCGGCGCGCTGATGGGAGCGACCTATCCCTCGGCCCTGCCGGGGGCGAATGTTCCGTCTCGCCGGGAGCTGGACGGTCTGAACCGGGAGGTTTGCCGGACCTTTCTTCAGGCTTGGATGGGTGATGATTGATGCGGCCGTAGGTTAGGCGCCCGCTTTATTCGTTGGTGACAGGTTTGGTGGCTGGGGGTAGCCACGCTCCCTCACCCCGGCCCTCCCTTTGGGGGTGGGCCAGGGTGAGGGGCGGACTTGATAGTTGGCACCTGACGTCAACCGAGCATGGGCTAATCGAGAGTACGCAGCATTAATCCCGCTTCAGCCAAAGTCTGTCGGTAAAGTTCGGGAGTCTCGTCGACCCTCGCCCAGGGCTCGTCCAGGCATTCGGCCAGGGCGATATGGCTGCTCGAGCGGCAGCGATCCTCCAGTCCGCATCCCTCATAGAAAGCATTGACCAGCTCGACCATCGGCTCGCGCTGGTTGTCCATCAGCACCGCCGCGTGGGCCAGGGCCACGGAGCGGCCGTCGCCCGGCCGGCGGCGCCAGCGCTGGGCGGTGCCGGCCAGTTTGCGGCCTTGCAGGGTGATGTTGTAGCGGCCGTCGCAGAACGCGCCGTCCACCGCGCCGAGGCCCGGCTCCAGGCCCTGGGTGGCGAGCCAGGCGGAGAATGGCTGGCACAGGCGCAGGTAGGCGGTTTCCAGGCGGGTCAGTTCCTTTTCCCCCGGCGGCACGGCGTAGACCAGGGCGACGTTGAGCACCGCCGGCGACTGCGGCACCGGCTCACCGCCGGTATCGCGCAGCGCCACCGGCCAACCGCGCGCCTCGCACAGCGCCTGGGCGGCGGCGAAGCCGGGCAAGCGGCTGAACTTGCGCGGCATCACCAGCGCCGGCTCGCTCGGCCGCCACAGCAGCAGGGCGCAATCGCCGTCGCCACCGTGCACCCGGTCGAGCAGTTCGCGCTCGGCATCCAGTCCCGCTTCCACCGGCAATTCCCGTATCGCTCGCATCGCTGCCGCCCTCTGAACAATTCGGCCGCAGCCTAAACGCTCGACGCCGGCTTGGGTAGCGGCACGCCGTCATGCAACGGTCACGCCCTCGTCACAATCGCTACACGGCGCTGGAGGAGACTCCTGACATGAACCGACCCACCCTGGATATCTGCCTCGTCAGCGAGACCTTCCCTCCGGAAATCAACGGCGTGGCCAACACCCTCGGCCACCTGCTCGACGGCCTGTTCCAGCGCGGCCATCGCGTGCGGCTGGTGCGACCGCGCCAGAGCGGCGAGACCGCGCCGTCCGACGACGACCTGCTGCTGGTGCGCGGCTGGCCGCTGCCCGGCTATCCCGGCCTGCAATGGGGACAGGTGTCGATGCACCGCCTGCTGCGCCGCTGGAAGCGCCAGCGCCCCGACGTGCTGTACATCGCCACCGAAGGCCCGCTCGGCCTGGCCGCCCTGCGCGCCGCGCGGCGCCTGAAGATCCCGGTGGTCAGCGGCTTCCACACCAACTTCCAGCAGTACAGCGCGCACTATGGCCTGACCCTGTTCAGCCGTCTGCTGGACCATTACCTGCGCTGGTTCCACAACCGCTCGCACCTGACCCTGGTGCCCAGCGCCAGCCAGTGCCTGGAACTGCGCCGACGCGACTTCGAACGGGTCGAACTGCTGATGCGCGGGGTCGACAGCCGCCTGTTCCATCCGGTTCGGCGCTGCGCCGAATTGCGCAGCGCCTGGGGCCTGGACGAGGAAGACATCGCCGTGCTGCACGTCGGCCGGCTGGCCCCGGAGAAGAACCTGGGCCTGCTCGCCCATGGTTTCGCCCAGTTGTGCGCCAACCATCCGCAGCGCCGCTTCCGCCTGGTACTGGTCGGCGATGGCCCGCAGCGCGAGGCGTTGCAGCAGGACCTGCCCGACGCGGTGTTCTGCGGTTCGCAGCGCGGCGAGGAACTGGCCCGCCACTACGCCTCGGGGGACCTGTTCCTGTTTCCCAGCCTGTCGGAGACCTTCGGCAACGTGGTACTGGAGGCGCAGGCATCGGGGCTGGCGGTGGTGGCCTTCGACCAGGCCGCCGCCGCCCAGCACATCCGCCACGGCTACAACGGCGCGCTGGCCATGCCGGGCGACGAAGCGGCCTTCTGCGACGCCGCCAACTGGCTGCTGGAGGATCACGAGCGTCTGCGCCGGGTCCGCCTCAACGCCCGCCGGCACGCCAGCCGCCAGGGTTGGCCGGCGATCGTGGAGCGCTTCGAGGAACACCTCTACGCCGCAGGACGGCCGGCCGAGACGGCGAACGGCGCCCTGCCCCACCAGCAACCGTGACGGGTGGAGGGATGCAGGCGGTGTTTCCTTCCGTCTTCCCCGCGAAAGCGGGGCCACAAAAAAGGCGGGAAGCCGCTGCCGGCCGCCCGCCAATACGGAGCAGTCGCGTTACCAGGTCAGGGCCAGGCCCAGGGCCAGGGTGTCGGTGTCTTCCAGGTTGCCGACGCCCTGCTTGCCGTCGATCTCGAACTGGTTGTACTCGGCGATCAGCCGCAGGTTGTCGTTGATGTCGCGGGTGTAGGCGATGGCGCGGGTCTCGTAGTCGGCCTCGATGCCCAGGCCGTTGCCGTCGTCGCGGGTCTTGCCGTAGGACAGCGCCACGCGGTTCTTGCCGAAGCGGTAGGCGCCCTGGAACAGGTAACCGTCGCTGTCCATCTCGCGCAGGGAGGCTTCGCCGAGGTTGTTGGTGAAGAACGGGTTGATGCCCTTGGCGGTGAAGCCGGAGGCGACCAGGGTGAAGTCGCTGATCTTGGCCTGCACGCCATAGCCGACGCCCTTGGACTTGACGGTATCGACGCTGTCGTCGGTGTTCTCCGAGGACTGGTAGGCGCCGTTCAGCCAGGAGTAGATCTGCGCGCCGGCCAGGTCGAACTGGTAGGTGAGCTCGGCCTCGAAGCGCGGGTTTTCCTGGTAGGCCTTGCCGGTCGGGCTGTCGTCGTTGGTGTCCACCGGATCCATGATCCCGGCGGCCAGGCGCAGGCCGTTCACCACCGGTGTGCGATAGGTGATCTGCGCGGTGGGGAACGGATAGGGATAGCCGCTGCCGATATTGCCGAACGACACGCCGCCGCCGTCCACCAGGCCGAGGGTGTCGCTGACCTGGCCGTAGCCGCCGAGCAGTTCGTCGAGGAGGATGTTGGAGCGGGCGAACAGGCCGAAGTCCTTGCCCACCAGCACCTCGCCCCAGTCACCGGAGACCGTGCCGTAGAACTGGCGGACGTCGATGGCGGTGTCGGTGCCGTTGGTCTCGCCGTCGTTGATGGTGACCCAGAAGGACGAGCGCGCGCCGAGCTTGAGGTCGTCCACCTGCTTGCCCATGTTGAAGCCGATCCAGTTGGGCAGGAAGCCCATCTTCACCCGCGACTGGGTGCGGTCGAACTGCTCGCCGGGCCGGTCGATGTCGCTGTTGACGTAGAAGGCGTTGACGTAGCCGTCGGCGGAAAAGGTGGTGTCGTCCTTGTCGTACAGCACGATCTCGGCGGCGGCCGGCAGGGCGAACGCCAGGGCGGCGGCCGAGGCCAGGGCTAGGGGAAGGATTCGGGGGCTGGCGGTCTTGTTCTTGTACATGGCGCTCTCCGCGGGTGGGGACGACTGACGTGCGAGTCGTGACGGAGGCGATTATCGAAACGCCATCGGCGCGGCCATACGCTGCCATGGCCGTGGTTCGCTCCTGCTTTGGCCGGGTATCGGAGGCCCGCTCTGCCGGGCTTAAGACGTCGGGAACGGAGGGAGCAAGGCTTAAGTCGTAGGGGGCGGGACACAAGGAGGTGACGGCCGGATCCGGCACGCGGGAAAGAGGGATCGGTGCGTGCGCACGCGGTCAGGCGCTGGTCAGCATCCAGCGGCCACCAGCACTGGCCAGCAGGGCCTGGTGGGCGGCGAGCAGGTCGTCGCGGGTCAGCCCGGCCAGGGCTTCGCGCAGCCGCCCGGGCCAGTCGTGGGGACGCCCGGCCTGGTGCAGTTGCCAAGCATGTTCGGCCCGTTCGGGGAAGCGAACCGGCGCTTCCAGGCTGCTCGACAGCGCCCGGCGCAGGTCGTCCAGCGGCGCCGTTGCCAGGAGCCGGGAGTCATCCAGGAATGCATCGACATGGCCGAGCAGTTGCTCCGCCGAAGCCCAGGGCGATTGCACGGCGAACAGCAGGCCAGGTAGCCCGCCGACCTGGCGGAATCCCGAGAACACCGCGTAGCCCAGTTGCATCTCGCTGCGCAGTCGCCGGTAGAAAGGCTCTTCGAAACAGCGGGCGAGCAGCCGCCAGGTCGCTTCGCCAGCGGCCGAGCGGTCCGCCAGCGGACAGAACAGCAGCACGGCGTGTTCGTCGCCGGCCAGCGCCAGGTCATGGCGATGCGCTCCAGCGGGCAACGGTGGCGGAGGCAACCCAGCGGGCTGCGAAATGCCGGGCACGGTGGACAGCCACTGGCCGACGACCCGCCTCCGCTCCGCCGACAGGCCGACCAGCAGCCCATCCCACCGCGCCTGTCGCCATCCCGCGACGATCCGTTCGGCTGTCGCCTCCCGCTCTGTGTGGTGAAGCGAGCCGCCCAGCGCCAGAGAGTCCGGCAGCGCGTACAGCAACTGGCGGATCGGCAGTTCGCCAGCCTGCCGGCGACGCTCGGCCAGCGACAGGCGCAGCCCCTGTGCGCAGGCGGATGACACGGGCTCGCGCAGAACGGAGGCAGTCGCGGCCAGCACGTCTGGCAGCGCGTCGGCATCGCCTTGCAGGGTCAATTGCCAGTCCATTCCCTGCGCCGTGAAACGCAGCTCGACGCCACGCTTGCGCGCCGCACCGGCGACCGGCCGCAACGCCCGCTGCAAGGCGAAGAACGACGCCCGGCCAGCATCGGCCAGTCGCCAGCGCAGGAACAAGGCGCCCCGCTCCTCCGGTCCCGGCAGCCAAGGCAGCATCACCTCGGCGCCAACAGGCGACGATGCAGCGACGCCCGCCCCATCCGCCACACCGAAGCGCCAGTCGCCGGTCCGAGAAACAGGAGGCCGCGCCGGCTCGCGTTCGAGCCACACGCCGAACCCCGCCGACTCGACCCACTCGCCCGCCACGCGGTCGTCACCGGACAGCCGGATCAGCCGCTGCGGCTGCAACTGTGCGAACAGCGCGGCAATCCCCTGCTCATCGACGCCCGCCGTCGCCCGTTGCCATTCGCGCACCCGCTCCAGCGGCGCCAGTTCGACCAGGCGCCGGGCGGCCTGCCCGGCGTACTCAGCGAGCAATTCGCGCCAGGATGCGGCCGCCATGAAAGCCAACCAGTCGAACAACGCGGCCTCGACCCGCTCCCGGGTTGCCGCACGCTCGTCGGCCAGGGTGAAGTCGAGCACCAGCAATGCCTGGCCCGCATGCTGGTAGGGAAGACGCACCCGCATTTCATCGAGCCAGCCACGCTCGCAGAGCTGGGCCAGCAGGGCACCGGGAGCTTCGTCGCGGATCAGCCAGGAGAAGAAGTCCACCGCCGCCTCCAGCGCCGGCGGCTGCTCGTCCAGGGCGAACGCCAGCCACAGGCGTGGCGGGCCGGCGGGCAGGCGCAAGCGCAGCCCCTCTCCACGCAGCGGCGACAAGGCTGGCGGCACGCTTCGCGCCTGGGGGGCACCGCCCGGCAAGCCCATCGCGAACCGCTCGGCCAACCGACGCAGTTCGGCCGGCGACTGCGGGCCGAGCAGGGTCAACGAGAGTTGCCCGGCCTGGTAATGGCGACGGTGGAAATCGCCCAGCGCCTGCTGGAACCCAGCCTGCTCGACAGCCAGGCTCGCGCGGTTGCCGGCATGGAAGTCCGCCAGCGGGTGGCCGGGCGTCAATCCCCGGGCCAATGCCGCGTCGCAGAGGGTGTCGAGATCGCCGGCACGGGCGCGGTATTCGGCCTCCAGCACCTCGCGCTCGCGCAACTGCCCGGCCTCATCCAGGCAGGGATGGGCGAGCATGTCCAGCAGACGCTCCAGGCCCTGCTCCAGATGCGCGGAAGGCAGTTCGAAGAAGAAGTCGGTGCTGCGCGCCTGGGTGGAGGCGTTCAGACGGCCGCCGCAAGCCTGCACGAAGGGCATCAGGCGCTGCTCGTCGCTGAAGCACTCGCCGCCGAGGAACAGCAGGTGTTCGAGGAAGTGCGCCAGGCCGGGAAAGGCCGCCGGCTCGTCGTGGCTGCCGGCCGCCACCCGCAGCAAGACCGCCGCCCGGCTGTCGTCCGGCGCATGGACGATCGTCGCCCGCAGGCCGTTGGCCAGGGCGAAGCGCTGCGACGGAAAAGCGAGCTGAGCAGCCATGCGGCCACCGTGACGATCGTTTGCGCCAGCTTCCCCGACACGCCGCCGCCAGGCAACCCTTCTTTAGAAGTAGGTCGAGCCGACCGCCGTGGCTGCCCGCTCGCCGTAGTGCGTCCCGGACGCCGGACGGTAGCGGTCCACACCGTCGCGCACCACCAGGCCGGCCTGGGTCAGGCGCTTGAGCACCTGGCGCACGCTGATCAGCGACAGCGGCTCGCCCGACTCGGCCAGTTCCAGGTGCAACTGCTTGCTGGACACCGTCCCCTGCTCGCCGGCGATCCGCCAGAGCGCCTTGATGATCTTCAGCCGTCCCAGGCTGTTGCGCAGCCCCGCCTCCTGCAATATCCGCCTGGCTTCCTGGCAGCCGTAGCCGGCGGCGCTGTGCGGTGGCTGGCCACCCGCTCCGGAGATAAGGGCTATCGATTCCCGCATGGCAAAGCTCCCTGGTCGTTCAGCGATCCCAGCATGGCAGGCCATCTGCCATCAATCGCCAGGCCATTCACCGTGAATGACCCTCCTGTTAATAGGACGAACGAGAAAGGAAAAACCTGCAATTTTTTGGTTCATCGCGCTTTCCCGGGGAAGGCGGCCTTGATTTTCAGGAAGAAGTAGTCCGAGTCCCGGAAGCCATAGGCCATGCGTTTGATCACCTTGATCCG
>NZ_CAJFCI010000036.1 GCF_904061905.1 Zestomonas carbonaria | reverse complement strand
CGGCAGCAGGGGGTGGGGGTTGGTTCGTTTGGCGACTGCCAATTTACCCATTTCCCTGACTGTCAACTCGCTCTTTCCCCTGAGTCCGCGAAGAACCAATTTTTTTGGGGTTACGGATGACCGTTTGTCTGGAGCCAGCCGTTCGAGGCGGATTCAGTCCTGCTCGTCGCCGAGCAGGCGGCTCAGGCCCTCGATCTCCGCACGCGCCACGGCACGCTGGTCGAGCTTGAGGCGGGCCGCTTCCGGCAGGTCGGTGTAGCGGATCACCCCGCGCTCGACCAGCACGCCGACCACATCCTCGAGCACCCGCACCAGCTCCAGGTCGGAACTGCGCAGGCTGTCCAGGCGCGCCTTGACCTCTTCCCTGGCGGTCAGCCAGGTGCGCAGCTCCTCGCTTTCCACCGCCAGGGTATCGGTCATGCCCTCGAACGGGTGGTATTCGACCTTGAGCAAACGCCCGTGACTGTCGCGCTGTACATAAACCATTGTCGCCCCCCCTGCTCCAATACTTCACAGAACCGACATACATGGACCGCGTCGATTCCTGGAAGTTAGCCGAGAGAAGCGCAATCTGCCCAGGGGTCTTTCCAAATCAGCCGTGACTGTCGACCCGCAAGGCCCCCTCCTCGCCGCTCGCCAACAGCCGCGTGGCGTCGGGTTCGAGCAGCAGGCGGTCGGCGATGGCCGGCTCCAGCTCGCGACGCAGGCGGCGCACCAGGTCGCGGGCGCCGAAGCGCGGGTCGTGGCCGCTGCACAGGTGGGCCCGGGCGGACTCGTCCAGCGCCAGGTACCTGCCACGCCGGGCGAGGCGCTGGTTGAGCTTGGCCAGTTCGATGTCCAGCAGGCTGTCCAGCCAGTCGGCATCGATGCGCTCGAACGGCAGGATGCGGTCGATCCGGTTTAGGAACTCCGGCTCGAAGTGGGCATGCAGCGCCCGCTCCAGCACCTCGTTCCCGGCCTGCGGGACGAGGTTCAGCCAGCGCCGCCAGCCGCGTTCGAAACGCGCGCGATAGTCCCACACCTGGCGCGCGCCGATGTTGCTGGTCATGAAGATCAGGCTGTTGCGGAAGTCAATCCGGCGGCTGCCGGCGGCGAGCACTAGGTGGCCGCTGTCGAGCACGTTGAGCAGGCTGCGCACCACGCCACGGTCGGCCTTTTCCAGTTCGTCGAACAGCACGATGCCGGGGCGCCCGTAGCTGCCCTGGATCGCCTCGACGTCGAACAGCGTGGTGCCCTCCTTGCTGCCGACGTAGCCCGGCGGCGCTCCGGTCAGCGCGGCGGCGTAGTGCTCCTGGGCCAGGGTGTTCATGTCGATGCGGCAGAAGGCATCGGCGCGGCCGTGGATGGCCTGGGCGATCAGCCGCACGATCTCGGTCTTGCCGACCCCGGTCGGGCCGATGAACAGGCTGACCGCCAGCGGCCGCTCGGGGTCGCCGATGTCGGCCTTGACCACCTTGAGCAGCGCCTCGACCTGTTCGAGCACGGCGTCCTGGCCGACGATGCGCGAACGCAGCAGGGCCATGACCAGCAGCGGGTCGAACAGGAAGCGCGACGGCAGGTTCGTGCTCACGCCGCTACGTGCCAGTTGGTCGCGGTTGTGGTCGAGCAGGTCGTTGACGAAGGGCATGAAGGGGGTCCCGGTGACGCAGAGCCATCCCGCAGGAACGGCGCCGCCGCTGGTATCGGTGCGCACGGCGCACCCTGCAAGAGCTGGATTCCCGCGTTCGCAGGAATGACGAGGAGGTGGGCACACGTCCAGCGCTTCGATCGTCATCCCCGCGCACGCGGTGACCCAATAAACAACGGGTTATCCCGCTGCCTTCTCCCTCCCCGGATGCGGCAACTCGCCGACCGGGCAATCGGCCACGCCGATGGTCGGGCGGGTCATCTTTTCCACGTCTTCCTGGGCCTTCTGCGCGTCCAGCACCCAGGTGCGGTAGAACTCGAACGGGCAGTCGGCCACGCCCTTGTCGCCGTCGCCGGAGTTGTAGACGCCGGTGTAGCCACGGTGCAGCAGCTTGAACAGATGGTTCTGCGACTGGTCGTTGGCGCGCGCGTCGCGGATCTGCGAGACCGATAGCTGGGCGTACTGGATGCCCATCTCTTCCTCGCCGCATTCGCCGAGGGTACGGCCGTCGAAGCCGATGATCGCCGAGTGGCCGAAGTAGCTGTACACGCCGTCGAAGCCCGCCGCGTTGGCCACCGCCACGTAGCAGTTGTTGGCCCAGGCCATGGTCTTGGCCATCAGCACCTGCTGGTCCTTGGCCGGGTACATGTAGCCCTGGCAGCGAACGATCAGCTCGGCGCCCTTCATCGCGCAGTCGCGCCAGATTTCCGGGTAGTTGCCGTCGTCGCAGATGATCAGGCTGATCTTCATGCCTTTCGGGCCTTCCGAGACGTAGGTGCGGTCGCCAGGATACCAGCCTTCGATCGGACACCAGGGGATGCACTTGCGGTACTTCTGGACGATCTCGCCCTGGTCGTCGATCAGCACCAGGGTGTTGTACGGCGCCTTGTGCGGGTGCTCCTCGTGGCGTTCGCCGGTGAGCGAGAAGATGCCCCAGGTCTTCGCCTCGCGGCAGGCGGCGGAGAAGATCGCGGTTTCCTCGCCGGGGATGGTGGCGGCGGTGTCCATCATCTCGTGGTGGTCGTACATGATGCCCATGGTGCTGTACTCGGGGAACACCACCAGGTCCATGCCGGGCAGGCCGATCTTCATGCCCTTGATCATCTCGGCGATCTTGCGGGCGTTGTCGAGCACCTGCGCCTTGCTGTGCAGGCGCGGCATCTTGTAGTTGACGACGGCAACGCCGACGGTGTCCGGGCTGCTGGAAATATCGCCATGGCGCATGGGAGGTCTCCTTGGCGGCAAGCCTCAAGCTGCAAGCTTCAAGCAAGGGCGGAACGAACGACCTGCTTGCCGCTTGTGGCTTGCAGCTTGCCGCTGCTCTGGGTTCAGTGACTGATCATCCACGGCCGCGCCGAGGGGCTGGCCTTGAGTGCGTGGGGGTTGGCCCTGGTCGGTGCGTTCGGCTTGCTCGGCCCGCAGCAACTACAGCCGGCGCCGTGCTGGCGCTTGCTCTTGTATTCCTCGAGCGTCTGCGGCGCGTGGGCGCTGCGTTCGTTGGCGTCGCGGGCGCGGCGCTGGTTGCCGGGCATGGTCGCCAGGCCCGGCGCGCTGAGGATCACCCGACCACTGGCGTTGTCGCAGTACGGACAGGCGCAGGGCTGGTCGCGCTCGGCCATCGGCCGCAGCAGAGTGAAATCGCCGCAGTCGGGGCAGTCGTATTCGTAGATGGGCATGCTCGTCTCCTCGTTGCCGATGAGAGCCCCTCCCCCTCCCGGAAGGTAAAGGGGAGGAATGGCTCATTTGTCGTAGGCGATGGGCAGGTCGATGCTGCCGTCGAGGTGCTTGGTCGGGCCGGCGGCGCTGGGGTTGATGTCGAATTCGAAGATGTCGGTCGGCAGCCACAGCGTGGCGCAGGCGTTGGGGATGTCGACCACCCCGCTGATATGTCCCTGCACCGGCGCCGAGCCGAGCAGCGAGTAGCCCTGGGCCGGCGAATAGCCGAACTTGGTCAGGTAGTTGATGGCGTTGAGGCAGGCCTGCTGGTAGGCCAGGTTGACGTCCAGGTAGTGCTGCTTGCCGGCATCGTCCACCGAGATGCCTTCGAAGATCAGGAAGTTGTTGTAGGTGGGCACGATCGGGCTGGGCTTGAAGATCGGGTTCTTGATCCCGTACTTGGCCATGCCACCCTTGATCAGCTCGACCTTCATGTGCACCCAGCCGGCCATCTCGATGGCGCCGCAGAAGGTGATCTCGCCGTCGCCCTGGCTGAAGTGCAGGTCGCCCACCGACAGGCCGGCGCCGTCCACGTAGACCGGGAAGAAGATCTTCGAACCGCGCGAGAGATCCTTGATGTCGCAGTTGCCGCCGTGTTCGCGCGGCGGCACGGTGCGTGCGCCGGTGGCGGCGGCCGCGTCGCGGGCCTCGCCCCTGAGCTTGCCCATGTGCGCGGTGGCGGCGAAGGTCGGGTTGGCCAGCGGCGGCACGCGGGTCGGGTTGCTGTCGATCAGTTCCTGCTCGCGCTTGTTCCAGTCGGCGAGCATCTTGTGGTCCGGCAGGCAGCCGATCAGGCCGGGGTGGATCAGGCCGGCGAACTTCACGCCGGGAATGTGCCGCGAGCTGGTGTACAGGCCGTGGAAATCCCAGATGGATTTCTGCGCGTGGGGGAAGTAGTCGGTGAGGAAACCGCCGCCGTTCTGCTTGGAAAAGAAACCGTTGAAGCCCCACAGCGAATCGGCCTTGGCGCCGATGTCGAGCAGGTCGACCACCAGCAGGTCGCCAGGCTCGGCGCCCTTCACGCCCACCGGGCCGGACAGGTAGTGCACGGTGGTCAGGTCGACGTCGCGTACGTCGGAGGCGTCGTTGTCGTTCTTGATCGCCCCGGCGGTCCAGTCGTAGGTCTCGAGAATGAAGTCGTCGCCCGGGTTGACCCAGCAGGCCATGGGAATGTCCGGATGCCAGCGGTTGTGGATCTGTTCGTTCTCGGTGGCGGGCTGGTTGAGGTCGACCTTGATCAGCGTGTCGGTCATGACGAAGCTCCTGTGCCATGTGGAGGGTTGGCGGTGAGTACGGAGCCAGTGTCGGGGGATGCGCCGGATCGGAAAATACGTTGGATGACGTATGCGCGAGGCCAGGATTGGCGGGACTTTCGGAGGTTTTTTCGCGGCAAGCAAAAAGCGGCCGGCGCATGGAGAACACGCCGACCGGAAAACGCTTGTCTTTTGTTTATTGGGTCACCGCGTGCGCGGGGATGACGGAGCCGCCTGAACCTCCCCTACGTCATTCCCGCGCACGCGCACTGCTGTCCGGCACGCCTCATGCTATCAACAGTTGGCCCTGACGCAGGTTGATCTCGCGTATTCGCTCCTGCCGTCGTCGGTAACGTTCGGC
>NZ_CAJFCI010000035.1 GCF_904061905.1 Zestomonas carbonaria | reverse complement strand
AGTTGGCGCTCAACGGTTTAACCCGTGCCTTCAGCCCCCGCAAGCCCTCCAGACGCCCCCTCGAAAATATTCCGGACAGTAGTGCGCGAACGCGGGAATGACGGTCGAGCTTCGGAGTTTCTCCCGTCATCCCCGCGAACGCGGGGACCCAGAAAAACAAGCGCAGTGATACCCATCACTCCGGCGCACTCAATTCGATGCTTTCCGCCAGCGAAGCCGCCAGGCGTTCGAGGCCGAGGCCGACGGCGGCGTCGTTGTCGGCGTGCTGGCGGGCGATGGCGGCGAAGCGGTCGGCCACTTCAAGGAAGGCCAGGACCACCTGCGGATCGAACCGGGTGCCGCTGGCCGCGCCGATCCGGGTCACCGCCTCGGCGTGGCTGTGCTGCGGCCGGTAGGGGTGCCTGCTGGTCAGTTCGTCGTAGCAGTCGGCCACCGCCATCAGCCGCGCCGACAGCGGGATCTGCTCGCCGCGCAGGCCCTGTGGATAACCGCTGCCGTCCCAGCATTCGTGGTAGCTGTAGGCGATCTCCTTGGCCAGGGTCAGGTAACCGGCCGAACCGCCCAGCTTGCGCTCGGCGCGTTCGATGGCGTCGCGGCTGGCGGTGGGATAGCCCCGCAGGATCGCCAGGTCGGCCTCGCCCAGCGGCGCCGGGTTGAGCAGGATGCGGTCGGGAATGGTCAGTTTGCCAATGTCGTGGAGCAGAGCCGACTTGCCGAGCATGCGGATGTATTCGTCATCGAACGCCTCGCTCAGCGCCGGCACCTGGCGGGCCAGGGCGGCGGCCAGTTCGCGCATGAACAGCTCGATGCGCACCAGATGCTGGCCGCAGGGGTTGTCGCGGGTGTCGGCGAGCTGCGCCATGGTTTCCATGATGGCGTCGTGCAGGCGCTGGATCTCGCGGGTGCGCCGCCGGACTTCCAGCTCCAGGTATTCGCTCTTGTCGCGCAAATAGTCGGTGGCGGCCTTGAGTTGCAGGTGCGCGCGCACCCGGGCGAGCAGGAGCGGCGGGCTGATCGGCTTGCTGATGTAGTCGGCGGCGCCGAGGTCGAAGCCGTGCTGTTCGTCGGCCACCTCGTTGCGCGCGGACAGGAAGATCACCGGGATGTCGCGGGTCGCCGGGTCGGCCTTGAGGCGGCGGCAGACCTCGTAGCCGTCCAGCTCCGGCATCATCACGTCGAGCAGGATCAGGTCCGGCTGCGGATGCAGCGCGGCGATGTGCAACGCCTTGGCGCCGCTGCTGGCGGCGCGAACCCGGTAATGCTCGAGCAACAGGTCGCTGACCAGCTCGAGATTGTCCGGCATGTCGTCGACCACTAGGATGATCTCCTGGTCGGAACGGTCCAGGATGCCATTCATCTTCACCACCTCCCGAGCCCTCGGCCCGCGTGACACCCTACAGTTCCATACCGCGTCGCCGCACCGCTTCGTCCAGGCTTCGCAACGCCTTGTCGAAATCATAGTCGCGCACCGCCGCTTCGATAGCCGAGCAATCGTCGGCGAACGCCGAACGCAGCAGACCCGCGCTTTCGGTGAACAACCGTCCACCGCGCGGGTCGTGTTCGGCGAACAGGTCGGCGAGCCGGCGGCACAGAGCCACGAGCGCCTGTTCGTCCACCACGCTTTCGACTGTCGGCGGCGTCGGCAGTTCAGCGTCGACCGCGGCGATCAGCGCTTGCAGGCCGGCGTCCAGCTCGGCCAACGGTTCCGCCACCGCGTCGAGGTCGGCGCCAGCGCGCAGCACGCTCTCCAGCGCCGCGGCCCGCACCTGCAAGTCTTCCGCGCCAAGGGTCCCGACCTGAGCCTTGAGATCGTGGGCCAAGCGCTCCGCGCGCTCCAGGTCGCCCGTCTCCAGGGCCTGGCGCAGATCGTCGGCGAAGCGTCGCTGGCCATCGGCGAAACGCCGCAGCAGCGCGCCATAGCGGTCGACCCTGCCCAGGGTGCGGCGCAGCCCGGCGGCGAGGTCCACGCCAGGCAGCCGCCAGTCCGGCAACGGCGGCTCGGGCGGGGACACCGACTCGATGTCGCCCAGCCAGTGCCGGAGGCTGCTCCACAGTACCTGCGGCTCGATGGGCTTGGTCAGGTGGTCGTTCATCCCGGCGGCCAGGCTGGTTTCGCGTTCCCCGGCGTTGGCGGTCAGCGCCAGCACCGGCAACCCGGCGAAGCGCGGCTCGCGGCGCAGCTCGCGGGTGGCGGCCAGGCCATCCATCACCGGCATCTGCACGTCCATCAGCACCAGCGCGTAGTCACCATCGTTGCTTGCACGCAGCTTCTCCAGGGCCTGGGCGCCGTTGCCGGCGACATCCACCTGCAAGCCGAAGCCGTTCAGCAGGCCGCAGGCCACTTCCTGGCCCATCTCGCTGTCCTCCACCAGCAGCACGCGCTGGCCGGGAAAGCGTGTCAATGCCGCAACCGGCGGGATATGCACCTGCTCCCCGGCCTCGCCGAACGGCAGCCGCACCCAAAACTCGCTGCCCTCGCCCTGCCGGCTCTCCACCCCCACGCTGCCGCCCATGGCCTCGGCCAGGCGCTTGCTGATGGCCAGTCCGAGGCCGGTGCCGCCGTACTTGCGGGTGATCGAGCTGTCGGCCTGCTGGAAGGACTCGAACAGCCGCCGCTGCTGGCTCCGACTCAGGCCGATGCCGGTGTCGCGCACGCCGAAGTAGAGGTGCACCGTCTGCGCGTCGCGGTGTTCGAGACGCACCAGCACCTCGATCTCGCCGCGCTCGGTGAACTTCAGCGCGTTGTTGGCGTAGTTGATCAGTATCTGTACGAGGCGCAGCGGGTCGCCGATCAATCGTCCGGGCACCTGCGGATCGCGGCTGAACAGCAGGGTCAGGCCCTTGTCCGCCGCCCGGTCGCCGATAAGCCCGGCGAGGTTGTCCAGCACATCGCGCAGGTCGAAGGGGATCCGCTCCAGGCTCAGCTTGCCGGCTTCGATCTTGGAGAAGTCGAGGATGTCGTTGAGCAGGCCGAGCAGGTGCTGGCTGGCCAGTTGGACCTTGTTCAGGTAGCCGCGCTGGCGGTCGTCCAGTTGGCTGTCGAGCACCAGGTGGGTCATGCCGATGATGGCGTTCAGCGGCGTGCGGATCTCATGGCTCATGTTGGCGAGGAAGTCCGACTTCAGCCGCGCCGCCTGCTCGGCCAGCGCCTTGGCCTGCTCCAGCGCCTCCTCGAATTCCTTGCGCGCGGTGATGTCGCGGCTCACCCCGACCAGGCCGAGGGTGTGCCCCTTGGCGTCGTAGAAGGTCGCGCGCACGGTCGCCAGCAGCAGCCGGCGGCCGTCCCGGCAGGTCCACCAGTCCTCGCTCTCCACCGGCTGCGGGTGAGCCAGCGCCTCGTCGTCGAGGATATGCCGGCGCTCCGCCTCGTCGCGCGTCAGCAGGTCGATGTCGCGCAGGCCGAGCAATTCCGAGCGCGGACGGCCCACCAGCGCCGCGAACGCCTGGTTGACCCCGCCGTAGCGGCCTTCGTTGTCCTTGAACCAGATCGGGTCGGGAATCGCGTTGACCAGCGCCTGCAACCGGCTGCGCTGCTGCTGCGCCTCGGCCTCGGCGCGCCGGCGCTCGACGATCTGCACGTGCAGCCGGCGGTTCCACAGCAGCACGAAAGCGAGCAGCAGTACCACGCCGAGGCCGTAGGGCCAGCCCTGGCGCAGCAGGCGCTGCCAACTGAGGTAGTCCAGCGAGGGCAGCCAGCGCGCCTCGATTGCATCACGTTCCGGCCCGGCGAGGCTGGCCAGCGCCTGGTTGAGCATATCGAGCAGGATCGGCGCATCGCGGCGCACGGCCAAGCGGACGTCGCTGCCGGCCAGGCCGCTCTCGCCATGCAGCACCAGGTTGGCCAGGCTGTGTTTGCGGATCAGGTAGCTGGCCACGATCATGTCGCCGACATAGGCTTCGGCGCGCCCGGTGGATACCGCGCGCAGGGCCGCCTCGGTGTTCTGCGTCTCGACCAGCAGCGCCTCCGGCACGCGCCGCCGCAGCAGTTCGCCGAGGGCGTAGCCGCGCTCCATCGCCACGCGCTTGCCGGCCAGGTCGTCGAGCCCCTGCAATTCCACGTCGTAGCGGCTGAAGATCAGGCTGTTGCTGACCAGGTAGGGCTGGCTGAACAGCATCCGTCCTTCCCGCTCCGGCGTCCGCGCCACCGACGGCAGGACGTCCACCTCACCGGTACGCAGGGCCTCCAGCGCCCGGTCCCAGTCGTCCAGGAACACCGGCTCGACACGCATGCCCAGCCGCTGGGCGAGCAGTTCCAGGTAGTCGGCGCTGATGCCGCGATAGTTGCCGGCCTCGACGATGTCGAACGGTGGCCAGCCCTCGCGCTCGACCCCCACCCGCAGCACCGGGTTGGCGTCGCGCCAGGCGCGCTCCTGGGCACTCAACGGCAGCGCCTCGGACGCCCACGCCTGCCCGGCCAGCCAGCCCAGCAACACCATCAAGCCCAGCCATCCGCGCACCATTGCGACTCCATCCTTCGCCTGCCGTCTGGGCAAGCGTAGCCAGCCGGCGGGGCGCTTCGCGAGGGCGATCGACAATTCCCCGTCCTTCCGCCGGTTTTCGCCAAAAACCAAGCAAACGCTCGCTTGGATTGCGCTTTCCAACCACTTTGCGGCAGCATGCGCGGGTGCTGGCACATCACCTGCATTGCTTTGACAGGCCGTTGCAAAACGCAGTGAGCGAAGGCAAGGGCCGGAGCGTGGAGTTCACGAGCCGTGAATGAGCGGACCGGGCCTGTTTTCAACGCTGCACAGCCAAGCACCGACGTTTTCCAACTGCCTGTCGAATGCCCATTCACTGACGCCGAGGCCTGCCCATGCGCATCATCCAAGCGACCCTGGAGCACCTGGATCTGCTGACCCCGCTGTTCGTCAAATACCGCGAGTTCTATGGCGAGCTCGCGTTCCCCGAAGCCTCCCGCCGCTTTCTCGAGAAGCGTCTGCGGCGCAAGGAATCGGTGATCTACCTGGCAATGCCAGACGATGAGGACAAGCTGCTCGGCTTCTGCCAGCTCTATCCCAGCTACTCGTCCCTGTCGCTCAAGCGCGTGTGGATTCTCAACGACATCTACGTTGCCGAGGAGGCCCGCCGCCAACTGGTCGCCGACCGCCTGCTGCAGACCGCCAAGAAGATGGCCAAGGAAACCAACGCCGTGCGCATGCGGGTGTCGACCAAGGTCGACAACGAGGTGGCACACAAGGTCTACGAGTCGATCGGCTTCCACGAGGACAGCGAGTTCAAGAACTACGTGCTGCCGATCAACGGCGACTGACCCACCGGCCGGGGGCACGTGCCCCCACTAGCCACGCCAGCGGCGGTGCAGCCAGGCGCAGATTCCCTTCGCCCAGGCCGCCGCGCCGCTGCGCTCGCGGCTCGCCCGCAAGCAATCCTCCAGCGCCCGCTGCAGTTCCGACAGGGCGTCGTAGCGGCCCTGCGGTTGTGGCGCCAGGGCGCGCGCCAATACCCCATCCCAACCTTCCGGCACCCGTTCGGCCAACGGTTCGTAACGGCTGTCCACCTCGCGTCCCGGCCTGGCCACCGCCGGCCAGCGCCCGGCGATCAGCCAGTAGAGCAGCGCGGCCACGGCGAACTGGTCGGCGCGCCCGTCGCAGTGCTCGCCACGGCGCAGCTCCGGTGCCAGCGGCACCGCGTCGGCCGGCAGCGGCTGGGGAGCCACGCCGGGCAGCAGCGCGGCCTGTTCGGGCAGCAGCAGCAGTTGGCCGCGTTCGTCCACCAGGATCTGCCTCGGGCCCAGCCACAGGCCCTGCATGCCGCGCCGTTGCAGGGCGCGCACCGCCGCGATCAACTGCACCAGCAAGGCCAGCGCCCGCTCTGCGGACAGCGTGCGCCGCGTCGTCCGCCAGCCCTCCAGGCTGCGCATGCCGGGCGCCGGCAGGGCGAACAGGATGAAGGCATGACTGCGCGCCACCCGCGCCGAGAGCACCTGCGGCAGGCTGCGCAGCGGGCTGCGGCGCAATACCCACTCGCGCTGCCAGAAGGCTTCGTCGGCCGCCGTCTCGGCCAGCCAGAGCAGTGCCTCGCGCCCGCTCTCGCCACAGGCCCGGAACATCCGGCCGGGCGGCCCGTAGGGGCAGGATTCGAGCAGCGTCCAGCCATCGACCTCGGCACCGGGCCGCGCATCCGCGAACGCCGGCCAGCGACCGGGCGGCTCCGGCGGCGGCAGCTCGTCGGTCCTGCCGGGCAGCGCCAGCACGGCGGCGCCGGGCGCTTGCAGCCAAGGCTCCAGGCAGGCCTCCAGCGACTTGTCGTCGGCCTCGGCACAGGCTCGCCGCCAGCCTTGCCGATCGGCCACATCGAGCAGCGGCTGGGGCGCCAGCAGCAACGCCTCACCGACACTCAGGCAGAGGTTGTGCTGCACCAGCGCCAGCTCGGCCTGCCCGCCCAGGCTCTGTCCTTCGCGCCCGGGCAGGCACTGCAGCACCGCGTCCCGGCAGCGCAGCAGACCGATGGCGCCAGCCTGGAGCAGTTGCGCCTGGTCGCCGTGCAGCAGCAACAGGCCGGCGTCCAGCACGGGAACCCGCGCGCCGCCCTGGCGTTCGCGGAACAGCTTGAGATTGAGCGCGGCGAGCACCTGGCGGGCGGCCTGCGGCTCGCTCCAGCCTTCCGGGGTACAGGCGTAGTCGGCAAACAGTTCGTCGAGCCACTCTTCCAGCATTTGCACCGAATTGGTGCATTCACGCACCCACAACAGCGCCACCAGGAGCGACGGCGGACGCCCCTGGCGCCCCGCCACCCAGGCGGAACGAACCCTGGCCGCCTGGGCAGGGAGATCGACGCCATGACCGAAGGCTAGGCTGACAGCCGGGTGTTGCACCCCGTGCACAGACATCGGCAGACTCCTCCATCGCCGGGCTGGAGCCCTCCTTGCAGCCTTCATGCCCGCCCCGACGGAGACACAAGCTGCGACAAACTGGCACCGCGCGACCGACGTCAGCCCGTATAATCCGCACAATCCGCTATATGAAGACGCCCCTTTCCAGCGGCGCATTCCGCACCCCCGGCCAGCATTGACGGCCCGATAGGCGACTCATGGAATTCAACCCGATCGACCTGATTCTCCACCTCGATACTTACCTGAACCTGCTCGTGACCAACTACGGTCCGTGGATCTACGCCATCCTGTTCCTGGTGATCTTCTGCGAGACCGGGCTGGTGGTGATGCCCTTCCTGCCGGGCGATTCGCTGCTGTTCATCGCCGGGGCGATCTGCGCCGGTGGCGGCATGGACCCGGTGCTGCTCGCCGGCCTGCTGATGACTGCGGCGATCTGCGGCGACAGCACCAACTACGTGATCGGCCGAACGGTCGGCGAACGATTGTTCCGCAACCCGAACTCGAAGATCTTCCGCCGCGACTACCTGCAACGCACCCACGAGTTCTACGACCGCCACGGCGGCAAAACCGTGACCCTGGCGCGCTTCCTGCCCATCCTGCGCACCTTCGCGCCGTTCGTCGCCGGCGTCGGGCACATGCCCTACCCGCGCTTCCTCGGCTTCAGCGTGCTCGGCAGCCTGCTGTGGGTCGGCAGCCTGGTGACCCTCGGCTACTTCTTCGGCAACGTGCCGTTCATCAAGCAGAACCTGTCATTGCTGGTGCTGGCGATCATCGCCCTGTCGCTGCTGCCGATGATCATCGGAGCGCTGCACCACCGACTGCGCCGCCCCACCGCCGGGGTCGACGCCAAGCAGGCCGGCTGAACGGCGATGTGGTCGCTGCGTCGCTGGCGACGCCAACGCATCCTTGCCCGCCACCCGATCGACCCGCAGTGCTGGGCCGAGGTCCGCACACGCCTGCCGATCCTCGATGGCCTCGACGACGCCGAGGAACAACGCCTGCAACAGCGCGCCGTGCTGTTCCTGCACAGCAAGCGGCTGACCGCCCTGCCCGGCGTCGAGCTGGACAAGACCGAGCGATTGTTCCTCGCCGCCCAGGCACAACTGCCGCTGCTGCACCTGGCCGACCTCGACTGGTACGGCGGCTTCCATGAGATCGTCCTCTACCCGGACGACTTCGTCAGCCCGCAGCGCCACCGCGACGCCGCCGGGGTCGAGCACGAATACGAAGACGAGCGCAGCGGCGAAGCCTGGCTGCGGGGCCCGGTGATCCTCGCCTGGCCCGGCGTGCAGTCCAGCGGCGGCTGGGACGGCTACAACCTGCCGATCCACGAACTGGCCCACAAGCTGGACATGCTCAACGGCGACGCCAACGGCCTGCCGCCGCTGCACCGCGACATGAGCATCACCGACTGGGCCGCCGCCATGCAGGGCGCCTACGACGACCTCAACGCCCAGCTCGACCGCGATCCCGACGCGGAAACCGCCATCGATCCCTACGCCGCCGAGAACCCGGCGGAGTTCTTCGCAGTGACCAGCGAATACTTCTTCACCGCCCCGGACCTGCTCGACGCGGCCTACCCGGCGGTCTACGCCCAGCTCAAGTCCTTCTACCGCCAGGACCCGCTGGCGCGCCTGCAACGGCTGCAAGCGGAGCACCCGGACTACCGCCCGGCCGAATACGACCAATGACTGCATGGTAACGCCCCGGGAATGTGCCTATAATCGCGCCCACTTTTTTGGTCCCACCCTTGGGAGACGCCCATGAGCTACAGCAAGATCCCGGCTGGCAAAGACCTGCCGAACGACATCTACGTCGCTATCGAGATCCCGGCCAACCACGCGCCGATCAAGTATGAAATCGACAAGGACAGCGACTGCCTGTTCGTCGACCGCTTCATGGCCACCCCGATGTTCTACCCGGCCAACTACGGCTACATCCCCAACACCCTGGCCGACGACGGCGACCCGCTCGACGTGCTGGTCGTGACCCCCTACCCGGTGGCCCCGGGCGCGGTGATCCGCGCTCGCCCGGTCGGCGTGCTGCACATGACCGACGAAGCCGGCGGCGACGCCAAGCTGGTCGCCGTGCCGCACGACAAGCTGAGCGTGCTGTACAAGGACATCCAGGAATACACCGACCTGCCGGCCCTGCTGCTGGAGCAGATCAAGCACTTCTTCGAGAACTACAAGGATCTCGAGAAGGGCAAGTGGGTCAAGGTCGAGCGCTGGGGCAACGCCGAAGAGGCCCGCGCAGAGATTCTGAAGGCGGTAGCGGCTTACCAGAAGTAAGCCCAAACCACCCCCTGAAAGCCGGCCACAAGCCGGCTTTTTTATTGCCCGAAGAAATCCACCAGGATCTATCAAGCCCTAGAAAATCAAGGGTTTGAGACGTAGCCTTGTCTCAAGGCATCCACTAACAATTGGCAGAATCCATCGCCAAAGTGTGGGTGAAGGTGTGGGTAAGGTGAGGAGTCTGTACGGGTAAGCTGACGACCAAAACCGTCGAGTCCCTGGTTAAAGGGGCGGTGGCGGGAAAGACCAACGACGGTGATGGTCTCTACTTTCAGGTAGCGAAAGGCGGCTCCACGAGTTGGATTTTTCGCTATAAGCTCGATGGACGAAGCTGCGAGATGGGGCTCGGCCCATTCCCAACCATTACCCTAAGCCAAGCGCGACAGCTCGCAGCGGATCAGCGCAAACTTCTCGCGACAGGGATCGATCCCCTGGCAGCCCGAGATACAGAGCGAGAAGCGAAACGAGAGGCCGAGCGTCAAGCCGCTGCGCGGCGCACTACGTTTGAAGATCTTGCTCGCGAGCACCAGCAGGCTCATGGGATTACCGGGTCCGAGAAGTGGCGTAAAGGATGGCTGCGCAAGCTGGAGCTCTATGCGTTCCCCATCCTAGGCAACAATCTGCCGCACAAGCAACCCATCGAAGTCTGGCAACGTGAAGCCGGTATGGACTGGCAAATCCTGGAAAGCCCCACCCATTTCAAGTCGGATGCCGTCGACCATCTTGGCACCATCCATTCCTTCCCCGAACAGAAGGTACTCTACCGCCCCGACACCAAAGCGCCGCTGTCGGTGGTCTCGCAGCGCTACCACACAGTGCAGCCAGAGGAAGTTCTGGAGTTCTATCGAGATCTCACTGAGGTATCGGACTACGAGCTAGAAACCGCCAGCGTGCTCAAAGGCGGTCGCAAACTCTGGGCACTGGCGCGCACCGGGCAAGGCACCTCGATCAGGGGCAACGACCAAGTCAACGGTTGGTCACCTGAGCCTCCCCCATAACACCCAACCAGCCTTGAATGGCAGCATCGGTAAACCTCGTCCTACCCTGCGCTTGGCCAGCCCCAGGAGCTGCCACACTCACGAACTGAGGTCTAAACTCGAGCTACGAAGCCCCTCCCCTCAACACTCCAGAGCCCCGACTTCAAACTCTGCGAAGCGGTATTCCAAAAGGTATTCCACAGGAAGCTCAAATAGAAGTTTATCCTTTATTTTCAACAGCATAAGAATTCGTTTCAGATTACCCCGGCGCAAGTTTCCACATGATCGGAAACGCCCCTGAAAAGCCCGCCCAGTGCGGGCTTTCTTGTTTCCGTATGCTTCTACACGCCACCCTATCGCATCGCTTGTCGTGTCCCCCTTCAGTCTCGCAACCGTTCAGCGGATTGCGTAGACGGATCTCATGAGCCGCTCGAACAACATTGCCGGGATGAAGCGCCTGACCAGTGCCACCAAGCGTTGCTCGAACCTGCCGACGCTATAGCGCACGCCGACGCGCCGCCGTTCGACCAGACGTGCCGCCAGCTTCGCCACCAGTTGCGGGTCGGCGCCGTTGCGCTCGTCGCGCTCGTATATGTCCACCGTGCGCCTCAGCTGCATAGCGTGCGAGCCGTTCAGGGCGCGGCGGGCGAACACCCGGGCGGCGGTGAAGCCGGTCTTGAAGTCACCCGGGTTGATCGTCGTGGCGTCGATGCCGCTGCCGGACAATTCCAGGCGCAGCCCTTCGTTGAGCCCCTCGACCGCGAACTTACTGGCGCTGTAGAAGGCCTGGAACGGCATGCCGATAAGGCCGGCCAGCGAGCTCACGGTAATGATCCGCCCCCCGCCTTGTGCGCGCATGTGGGGAAGCACCGCGGCGATGGTGCGCACCGGGCCGAAGAAGTTGGTTTCCATCTGCCAGCGCACTTCATCCAGGCTCGTATCCTCAACGGCACCGCATACGCCGACGCCCGCATTGTTGATCAGCACATCAAGGCGTCCCGCCGTGGCAATGACCTCGCCGACGGCCCTGGCCACCGAGACGTCGTCCGTCACGTCCAGGGCCAGCATGCGCACCGAGCCCATATCGCCGCCGGGCGAACGGCTGGTGCCGAAAACACGGTGGCCGCGCCGCGCCAAGTGCTGGGCAATCGCCAGCCCCAGACCCGAGGATGCGCCTGTCACCAAGATAACTTTGCTCATGGAGTTCCTCTTGCAATGTCAGGGGCGGAGAGCAAACCGCCCTCCCCGCCCCCATGGCATTCAGCGGCCGGCGCGGCGCAGGGCCGAAGGGCTGAATTCGCGCAGGGTGCCTCGCCAACCGAACTGGGCCGGCGCTTTCTCCTCATTTTCCACACCGTTGACCACGTAGCGGCGGGCCTGCAGGTCATAGCCCACATCGCTCGACGGGAAGTTCACGTTGACGTCGTAGCGCTGCAGGGTATGCGCCTCCAGTACCCGCCATAGCTCGCCGCGACCGTCATAGTGATCGATCTGGACGATGTTCCAGCTGTCCTCGTCGAGGTAGAAGCGCCTCTTGGCATAGATATGCCGCGCCCCCTCCTTCAAGGTCGCCTCGACCACCCATACCCGGTGCGGCTCGTAGCGCACCAGATCCTGGTTCATGTGCTCCTTGCCGACGATCTGCCGGTATTTCAGGCTGCGGTCATTGAGCTTGTAGTTGTTGTAGGAAATCAGCATTTCCTTCTTGCCGACCAGTTTCCACTCGTACTTGTCCGGGGCGCCGTTGTACATGTCCACGCTGTCGGTGGTGCGCAGGCCGTCGGCACTGAGTTCGGGGTTGTCGTAGGACACTTCCGGAGCGCGCAGCACGCGGCGCTGACCGGGGTTGTACTGCCAGGCCAGGCGCGTTTCCTTGACCTGGTCGAGCGGCTCGTGCACCAGGGTCTGCAGGCCGGCCAGGCTTTCCGGGCCGGCCACGTAGTCGTGGTAGTAGTACAGCCGGTTCGGCTCCGGGTTGCCCAGGGTGCTGGCCATGACCTGCTTGGCCTCGGTCTGCACCGCCGAGAAGCTGCCATTGCTCTGCACGATCAGTTGGCTGTAGTAGCGCTGCATACCACCGGCACGGTAGCGCACCAAGTGGTTCCAGATGGCTTCCAGGCCGTTCTTGGGTATCGGGAACGGCACGCTGGTCTTCTCATAGTTCACCAGGCCGGCGCCGCCGGGCTGCAGCTCGACCTCGCTCGCCTCCTTGGCGATCTGCGCGTACTCTTCGGCCGGCAGCGCCAGCGTGCGGTGGCTCGGGTAGATATGCATCTGGTAGCTGGGGTACTGCTTCATCATGGCCTTGTGGCCTTCGCTCAGCAGATCCGCGTATTGCGCCATGTTGGCCGCGTTCACAGTGTACAGCGGCTGCTCGTCGGCGAACGGGTCGGCGTAGCCGGCCTCGGGCCTGAAGCCCGCCGGGGCCTGGGTCAGGCCGCCGGTCCAGGCCGGGATGGTGCCGCTGGCGTTGCCGGCCCGCTGCGCGCCGGTGGGGGTCAGATCCTGCCCCAGACGGGCGACTTCCTCGGGGCTCAGCTTGGCCTGGGCCACGCCGCTGAACATGATCATCAGGCCGCAGAGGACGGCCGTATTCAACAGTTTCTTGTGCATTTCAGATTCCTTGATTCCTAGAAGCCCATGCGCGCGCTGAGTGCGATGAAGTCGCGATCGGTCATCGCGTAGCGGGTGTTGCCGCTGCCCGACCAGGACAGGTCGACGGTGTATTTCCTCGCATAGTCGGCGCGCACGCCGAGGGTGCCGCTCAGCCGGTCTTCGACCAGTTCGGCGTCGTGCGACCAGCCTTTGACGTCATGCCCGAAGAACACATAGGGCGTCAGGTTCACCCCGGCCACCACGTTGAGGTAGGACAGTTCGAGGTTGAGGCGGTAGCCCCAGGAGAAGTCGCTGACGAAGCCGTCGCCGGAGCAGGCGTACTTCTGGTACTTGTAGCCACCCGGCACATCCGCACAGCCGGCGGCCGAGTTGAAGTCGTTGCCGTAATTGTCGACGTTGCCGTAGCGGCGCTCGTTGATGCTCGGCAGGTCATGCACGTACTTGAAGGCGGTCTCGCCGATCAGCGTCACGCTGTCGGCCCCCAGTACCTGCTGGAAGCTCTTGATGAAGCCCAGGGTCAGCTGCGAGGTTTTCAGGCGGTCATAGCCGTCGAACTTGCTGCCCGGCGCGGCGAAGGTCTGCGCGGCTACGTCGTCGGCCAGCGGCAGGCCATAGGTCGGCGCGCCGAAGGCTGGAGCCAGGATGGAGTTCAGCAGATCCGAAGCGTACAGGCCGACCGGTTGGTTGGGCCGGTAGCTGTATTCGCCGAATACCGAAGTGCCGAGCAGGTTGGTGTTGAAGCTGAGGCCGAAGATGCGGATGTCCTCGGGGTACTTGGCCAGGTAGGCCGGCGCACCGGCTCCGGCGAAATCGAAGGCGAAGGCATCGAGGTCGTACAGCCGGGCGCTGGCATACGGCACGGTGGAGTGCACGTTCATCGCATAGGCCCCGACCTCGGTACCGATCGAGTCGATGTAGTAGCGTGCCGCCGCGCCGAACTGGCCGCCGTCGCGGGCCTCGTCATCCCGATCCCGGTGCACGTACAGGCCGGTCGCCAGGGCCGTGGCATCGTCGATGCCGAGGGCCGCGTTGAGGACGGTCAGCGCATCGCAGCCATCCTGGATGAAGTCGTTCGGCGAGAAGAAGGTGCCGCAGCCCGGCAGCACCGTCTTGCGCCACTCCAGCTTGTAGAAGGCTTCCAGGGTCAGGTTGTCGGTCACGCCGAGGTTGGCGTAGAGCATGTTGGTCGGCAGGAAGGCTTCCTTGAGCTGGGCACCGGGGCGCACCAGAGCGGCGATGTCGAACGGGTTGACCTCGTTGATCCCGCTCTGGAAGAACAGACCCTCGCCCCAGTTGATCACCTGCCGGCCACCGCGCAGGTGCAGCGGGCTCTCGCCCAGGGCGAAGTCGCCATAGACGTAGGCATCCAGCAGGGCGACGCCCTGGAACTGCGCCAGTTCGTCGAAGTGGCTGTCGTTCAGCTTGCTCTTGGCCTTGTAGCCGTTGGCGGCGTGGCCGTAGTCGAACTTCTCGTTCTCCAGGGTGTAGTCGTACCACGCCTTGCCGCGCACGAAGGCGCCATAGTTCCGATAGCTCAGCTCCATCTCGCCGAGCAGGATGACCGGCGAGGAAACCAGTTTGTTCCTCTTGCGGAAGTTCAGCCGGTCGTCATCGTTGGCGGAACTCTCGGTCAGGTTGTAGCCATCGCCCAGGCCGATGCCGCTGGCGTTGTTCTGGTTGATGAAATAGGGGTTGGCACCCTCGGCGCTCCAGGTGGCGCCAAGCGACAGGCTGCCACGGGCATTGCCGGAGATTTCGCCCAGCTCGAACGTGGCGGCCTGGGCCGAAACGGCCAGCGCCAAGGGGGCCAGCGTCGCGAAGGACAACCTGGCTGCAGCGATGCTTCTTCGTGTGGAGAGTGGATACATGGACGTTACTCCAAGATTGTTCTTAGTATTGGGAGCCAGGCAGTTTTCACCCGGAACTGGCCAGAGTATCCGTAGGGTCAATCGCTCATTACTCGGCATCCGATGCCAAAAAGTCGGCATGACATGCCAGACGGCTTTCCCGCAGGAAAATCAGTGCCGGAACGGGGGCCAGGGCAAGGAGCACAAATAAAGATGCCCAGGCACTGCCTGGGCATCGGACGCTTATAGGTAATCCATCTGTACGTCTGCTGTATCTGGCGCAGGAGCGAATCAAGCCAAAGCGCGAATCCTGATCTGCTTGATCAACATGAAGCCAATCAACAGCGCCGCTGAATATCCGATGGTCGGATAGATGATATTGACCAGCCTATCGAACGGTAATGTAAGACTGCCGGCAAATCCAAAGAGACTGAGCGTCACCGCCAGCAAACGATAGCCCGTACTGCCGTTTTTCGTGAAGCGCGTCAAAACGACCCATAATAAGGGTGCCGCCGTTGTAAAGACGCCCGCAAAGATGATGACGACGAACAATGAGCTGATAAATGGCAGCGTACCACTGGCCATGTACAGCATGGGTATCAGCTTTCCGTTGACATCCGGCATGCTACTGATCAATGCCAAGATGGTCAGCGCCAAGGCGCAGAAAATCAAGGCCGGCCCTAGAACCCCGGCATAGACGAGATCCTTTCTATTATCGACTGTCGCACCAATAGCCGGCAGGAAGCTAAACAAGCCCACGACCTGTATGGCCGTATACAGCACGCCTGACAACCACCAGTAACTGGACACCTGCAACATCTCGAGCGACGGGATCAGCGCATTGCCAACCTCCACGAGCCCGGGATCCTGAATGACCTTGCTGGCAGTTATCACCAGGATCAAGACGACCAATAACGGGCCAATATACCCGATTATATTGATCAAGCCATGCAGACCGAAGTACACGGTCAACAGAACGATCGCAGCCAACAGCAAACTGCCAACATAGACCGGATAGCCATACGACTCATTGAGGACCGAGCCGGCACCCGACAGCATCAGCACATAGACACTGAATGTCATCACGACAGCGTACGAGGAGAAAACGACCCCCAATATATTTCCGGTATAGTATTTGAATACCTCATCAAGATTCATGAAGCCATGCTTGTGCCCAGCCAGCAAAAGGCTCACGGCCAGATAGGTGCAGAGCAAGAAGAAAATCAAACTTCCACCAATGCCATGCAATCCGTGCACGGCAAAAAACTGCATGACTTCCTGGCCAGTGGCGAAACCAGCGCCGATGATGAAGGCAACCAGCGCGCCGGCCACTTTAATGATCGTGAGTGGATTGACACGGCGCAGCGGTTTGTCCACTGCGCTCGCGACCGCCCTATTGGGTAAGTTCATCAGCGAAAGCTCCCATCATCACCAGCGTTTATCCATTTAAGACAAGACATGGAACCCTAAGGACAGCAGACTTCAAAGAGCCGCGTAAAATGGTGTCCCATAGCCTATGGTTATGAAAGACCCGGTTCGGCCTGGGGACTCCTTGAAGAAGCCAAGATCAACAGCCGTCAAGCCACGAAGATGTTTCTGATATGTTCATTCAACATCTTTCCGCTCGGATCCAGGCTTCGGCGAACCTCTTGAAAGTCTTGCCAGTGCTTCGGGTACAGTGGCGCCAGGCCTTTGGCATTCAAGGTGTGCAACTTACCCCAGTGCGGACGGCCATGGTACTTCCAGAAAATCGGCTCGATTTCGGCGAATAGCGCCTTGTAGTCCCTGTCGCCGAATTGGTGGATGGAAATAGCGGCGCCAGCCTGCCCTTGATACATGGACAACCAGATGTCATCGGCCTTGACATGCCGATATTCTATGGGAAATGGCATTGGCAAGTTCTTGGACTTGACCAGCGCCAGGATCTCACGCAAACACTTCGGGCCAACCTCCACAGGCACCGTATACTCCATCTCCCTGAACCTTACGATTCGAACATGGGGCAGAACCCGATATGAAGGCCCGCTACGCACCACCTCCCCCAAACTGTCTTGGAGCTGGCCATTGATCAGGCCTTCATAAATCCTCGAGCCAAAGAATGGCACCCAACTGGTGGCATCGAAGGCATCCTTGATCTGGTTTACCGCCATGGGATCGTCCTCGCCCTGATCCACATCGCCGGGCTTGGCCAGATCCGTTGTCATGGTGATACAGAGTTCCGTGTGCGGCAAAGGCAGAAACTCGAAATGTCGATGCCTGGCAAAACGATTATCCAAATCGTCGAGTACGTCTTCCGTGCGCTCGATACGGTTGACTTCCGTCAGCTCGAA
This sequence comes from Zestomonas carbonaria, assembly GCF_904061905.1. Lineage (GTDB taxonomy): Bacteria > Pseudomonadota > Gammaproteobacteria > Pseudomonadales > Pseudomonadaceae > Aquipseudomonas > Aquipseudomonas carbonaria. Next base: position 43,570 of record NZ_CAJFCI010000035.1, on the reverse strand, counting down.
TGGTGCCTGGTTCTGTATGACCATGCTGGCGATGACACCCAGGGCGCCAACGGAGGTTTTCGCGGCGTGGAAAATCTCCGAATTCTTTTCCGCGCTGCACTCCAGCAGCTCTCCGGCAGGCGTCACCAGCTTGAGTCCGACCACATAGTCCGACATGCAGCCGAAATTGCTGCCGGTGCCATGGCAGGCGTTGGCAATGGCACCGCCAAGCGATGGATAGTCCATATCCAGTAGATTCGGCATCGCCTGTCCAAGCGCATGCAGCATTGGCCCTAGATTGTGTATCCGCGTACCGGACAGCACCTCGGCCTGGAGCTTTTCTGGATCATGCGCGACGACGCCACTCAACAGATCCGTGGACAACAATGTGTCATCCGTAGGGACGACCGGGGAAAAGGAATGTCCCGATCCCACGGGGCGGATGACGCCTTTTGCCTGTTTTACAGCGGCTACCAGTTCGTCCTCATTGGCGGGTGAGACTCGATGACTGGGATAACAATGCTGGTTCCCCGCCCAGTTGATCCACGGCAATGGTTTACCCGGCTCCACCGCCACGGGGCTCTGGGGTTCCTGATCGGACTCGAATACACAGCCCGGCAGGCTGGATACCGCTGCCGCCCCCACCGCAAGCGATAGTGTGTTGCGCAAGAATTCACGTCGTTGGTTCATGACCCATCTCCAAACCAATATGCATTGCTTATTTTTTTGAACTTGACCCGGTCATGAAGCGAATCATTTCCACAAAATCGCTTTCATCGCAGGAGCTGCAATATCCCATTGGCGGCATTGAACCAATGCCCTCGATGACATTGATCAGCACACTACGTTCGCCCTTGGCCAGAACATCGTTCCACTTGGATGGATCGCCAAGAAGCGGAGCGCCAGTATCTGGGCGGGCGTGGCACTGCAAGCAATTATTGTAAAACTGGTTCAACTGACGCGCCGTCATATCCGCCGCGCATGACGCAGATACGAACAGCAATGCCAGCATACCTTTCGCCAACATAACGTTAAGCTTCATTGTTCTTTGCTCCAACCGAACATCAACAATATATGACCCTGCCAACGCCAAAATCTTCTCAGTTCAGCACAGGCCACCATTGCTCAATACGCCCGTCCTCACAAACGGCAATGTCTTCGAACTGCAGGAACACCGACTCGCTTTGCGTTGGACGGAAAAACACCCAGTCATCCGCTTTCAAGTCGATATCGCTGGATCCGTTATACATTTCCTGATTGGTCGAGCGTCCGAACAGTGGATTTATGATGAGTCCCTCAGGCGATATGGGATTTGCCTTCCAATAGCCGCCATAGGTGAAAAACGCTTTTTCCCTGTTGGGGTTCCACAGCGACATGAGTTTGCCCAGCCATTCAACCCCTGGCAGTTCCGTTTTAGTGAGCGCTTTAAGCACGGGCGTGGCAATGAATGCCGCGGGGACGTGGTCGACCAGTGTCACCAGATCGAAGTCGCTAGGCTTGACCAGACAGGACCCGGCGGCCACTTCATTTATCGGGAATGCGCCACTTTCATAGTATTTGTACGTCGGGCTTCCCGCGCCATTCAGCGTTAGATGGCGCAGGCCCCTACCCAGGTGCCGTTCCGCAAGGGCGACCATGTCTTCGTAGATCGCCATGGCCTTGTTCCTTGCCACCAGCTTATTGCCGGGGACTTTGGCGATATGCACCTCGTAGCCCATGAACCCGGACAGCGACAAATATGGATCGCTTTCGATCAGGTCCAGCATTTCAATCAATTCCTGATCATCACTGACGCCGCCACGGTGCAAGCCAATATCCAGTTCGATATTTATTTTCATGGACACTTTGGCTTCGTGCGCCAACGCCTGGTACTGCCTCAGCCTGTCGGCAGTATCTATCAGCCACTGCAGTTGCTCGCCGGCATTGAATCCGCCATCCGCTGCATGGCCTTCATAAAAGTTTCGCGCTGCGGCAACCGGCATCGGCTTGCCCATCAGCACATCCGCATCCGGAATGGCTTTCGCAACCTCATTCAGAAAAGGCTGATGGAAAATCATCAAACGCTTGGTCGACGTCTGTTCCATCACATATTTCAGCAGGGCTATGGATGGCAATGATTTCGCGACAATACGATAGTCGAAGCGGGTACCGACCGAGCGCTTCAGCAACTCGATGTTCTTATCCAGCCTGTTCCTGTCCACCACCAGCGTGGGCTTGGAAACACCGGCATCGTCCAATGCACGACACAGTCCCTGGAAATATTCAGCGTGGTTTTTCCCTTTACGCCTCGGCCGAAGAGGCACAATAGAAAACAGTCGTTCCCATAACCCCATACCCATGGGCGAAACTTTACGATCACTCTGCCGGCAATGTTCCATGGAGAACCTTCAATATATGCAAAATATCAGGCGACAAGGCATATCGAGCCACATCGACCGCTCGAATCTTTTCGAAGATCGTCTTTCAAGTAAGCAACGAGACGAAGGACGAATCTTCATGGGCCGATAACCGCGCCTGGACGGGCTTCATTCGACTGCCAGGCTGGCGATATGGCGCACCAGGGTGTCGATTGCCGCTTCGTCGCGGATGCCCCGCGCCATGGCGGCCATCTGCTGACCCAACTGATCGTCGGCGTGGCTGCCGCGCTGGCCCGAGCGGTACTTCAGCAATTGCGCTTTCAGGTACCAGTCGTGCTGGCCGGCCAGGCGCGGCGCGCCCAACTGGTCGATGCCCTCGGCCTGGACGCCATGGCAGCCGACGCAGCCCGCGTACAGCTCAGCTCCGGCGCTATCGGCCGCCTGTGCGGGCCTGGGCACCGCCACCCGCGGCAGCCCGGCCAGGTACTGGCTCAGTTGGCCGATCTGGGCATCGCTGAGGCCGGCGCCGCCGCTACGCATGATCTGCCCTTCGATGTCGGCGACCTCGGCCCCGCGCACGCCACGGCGAAAATGCTCGAGCTGCAGCCGCAGGTAGTCCGCGGACAAACCGGTCAGATTGGGCGCCTTGAACGCCGCGCTACCACTCGCATCGGCCTGGTGACAGGCCGCGCAACGCTGTTCGAACAGGGCCCTGCCCTCTGCTCCGGCCCAGGCCTGGGCACTGCCGAGCAGCAGGATGGCCAGCCACATCATGGTTAACTTGTTCACGCTCGACCTCTTCTTCTTATCGCTGGCCCCGGCCACCGCGATGGTGGTCGTTCGCCTGGCGCCGATCGAGCGCCAGGTTGGCGAGGTCAACCCTAAACGTCCGTCCCATGAGTAACTTGCCAGTGCATGCCAGGAAAGTTGACATCTGAAGCCACGGGGCGGCTGGCAATGGTTTGGGGCGGAACATCCCGGGTGGCAGCCGACGGCGCTCGCCGCAGTCAAATCCTGAACCGCCCGATCAGCCCGTTGAGCCTGTCGACCAGCCGTCCCATCTCGCGCGTCGCGCTCTCGCTGCGCCCGGCACCCTGCGTGGTGAGTTCGGCGGCCTGGTTGATGCGCAGGATGTGCTGGTCGATGTCATTGGCCACCTGCGTCTGCTGCTCCGCGCTCGCGGCTATCTGCAGGCTCTGTTCGGTTATCTGCCCGATCGTCTGCACTATGCCCTCCAGCCGCAGGCGTACCTGGGCCGCGTCCTCGACATTGGCGACAGCCATGTTCCGGCTGATCGCCAGGGTCGCCACCGCGTCGCTGGCGCCCTGCTGCAACTGGCTGATCATCCGCTCGATTTCTCCGCTGGAGTCCTGGGTGCGCCTCGCCAGGTTGCGCACCTCGTCGGCCACCACGGCGAAGCCGCGCCCCTGCCCGCCGGCGCGGGCGGCTTCGATGGCCGCATTGAGGGCCAGCAGATTGGTCTGCCCGGCGATGTCCTGGATCACGTTCAGCACCAGGCCGATGGCCTTGCTCTCGCCGGCCAGGTGTTCCACGACCCGCACGGTGTCCTCTATCCCCCCGGCCAGTTGCTGGGTGCCACGGCTCTGGCGGTTGACCAGCTCGCTGCCGCTGGCCGTTTCCTGGTTGACCCGTTCCGCCCCCTGGGAAGCGGTCGCCGCGCTACGAGCGACCTCCTGCGCCGTCGTGGTCATCTGCTGCATGGCGCTGGCGACCTGCTCGACCATCCGCCTCTGGCTGTCCATCGCCGTGCTGGTCTCGCTGGCGATGTCCTCCACCTGCCTGGCCTGTTCCGCGACCTGGGCAATGGCCAGGCGCACCTCGCTCACCAGGCCGTGGATGTTCTGGATACTGCCATTGAGCACCTGGCCCAGTTCGTTCAGCTCGTCGCGGCTGCCGGTCTGGTAGCTGCAGGTGAAATCGCCGTCCGCCAACCGCCGCAAGGTGGCGGCGAGCCCGTGCAGGTTGCCGCGTAGCGAGGCATAGAAGGCGCTGTACAGGTAGACGATCAGCAGCAGGCCCAGCAGGCTGATCGCGACCTGGATCAGCATGCGCTGCTGGCTCTGCTGGAGCCGCTGCTCCAGTTGCTGGCGCAGCAGCGCGAGGATCTCCCGCTCGATGCCGAGGGCACGCTCGAGCTGCTCGGACAATTCCTCGAAGAACGGCAGCCAGGGCCTGTCCAGCTCGTCGGCCAGCAGCACCTGGTTTTCCAGCAGCTCGCGGCTGAGCGCCAGGCTGTCGATGCTGCGTTGCAGGCCGTCGACCAGCGGCGCGGCGAGTTCGTCGCTGCGTTGCAGCAGCCGATACTCGTTGCCCAGGGTTTCCAGCTCGACGCTCAAGCCGTCGAGCTGGTCGCTGGCACTGCCGGAGAGGCTCTTCAGCAGCAGGGCTTCGCCGCCCAGGGCCCGGCTCTGGCCGAGAAGCCCGCGCACCCGCGGGCCATTGCCGGAAAGCAGCGCCACCATCTGCCGTATTTGCGCGGAGGGATCCTGGGTCAGGCCGGAGCCGTTGGCGGCCAGCGCCAGCAGCTCGGGCGCCTGCCGCAGCGCCTCCGCGATCCGGCTCTGGCGCATGCTGACGGACTCCTGCATGGCGCCGTCCACGGCGCTCGCCAGCGCGTCCCGGAGGTGGACGAAGCGTGCCATGCTGGCCGGCTCACCCCAGTCGGCCTGCAGTGCCGCGGCCTGCGCCATGACCTGGCGGTGCTGCTCGGCCAGACCGCTCGCCTGCGCGCCCACCAGGATGGAACGTTGCGCCTGGCCGAGGTCATGCAGCGCCTGCAGGGAACTGAGCAGGTCGAGACTCCGGGCCAATGGCTCCAGGCCGTTCAGCTCGCCGCGAACGCCCGCGATATAGCGCAGGCGGTCGTCGAGCAGCAGGTAGTTCATCAGCACGATGGGGATGAAGATGAACAGGCTGATCAGCCCGAACTTATGGCTCAGGCGCAGCCCATCGAGCAGACGCCGGCCAGGGCGAAGCACATTGAACATTGGCGAATCCCCATGACTCAGGAACGGAATACGGCCACGAGCGGCAGCCCTCGTCGGCCGTTCGGGTGGTCAGGCCCGCCGGGCAGGCCTGAGCGCCGCTTCAGCGCGCCAGTTCCCGGCGCAGCAGCAGCGAGGCCAGCGCGGGCAGCAGCAGCAGGGCGCCGATCATGTTCCAGATGAACAGCAGCACCAGCAGCAGGCCCATGTCAGCCTGGAACTTCAGCGCGGAGAAGGCCCAGGTGGCCACGCCCAGAGCCAGGGTGACGCCGGTGAAGGCCACCGAGGTACCGGTGGTCTTCAGCGCCTCGAAGAACGCCTCGCGGAATGCCAGCCCGCGATGCAGGAAGCCTTCCACCCGGCTGTACAGGTAGATGCCGTAGTCCACGCCGATGCCCACGCCTAGGGCGATCACCGGCAGGGTGGCGATCTTCACGCCCAGCCCCATCTGCGCCATCACCGCCTCGCACAGCACGGTGGACAGGTACAGCGGCGCCATCAGGGCGAAGGTCACCTTGAGCGACTTGAACTCCCACCACACCACCAGCGAGATGATGGCGAACACTAGGATCAGCATCTGCTTCTCGGACTGTTCGATCACCATATTGGTGGCCGCCTCGATCCCGGCGTTTCCCGCCGCCTGTAGGATCTGGTAGTCGCCGCCGTCGTACTGCCGGGTGAAGGCCTCGACGGCGGCCACCACCCGGCTCAGGGTCTCGGCCTTGTGGTCGGCCAGGTACAGGCTGATCGGCGCCACGCTGCAGTCCGGCGCGACCAGCTCGGAGGAGGCGCCGGTACGGGCGTTGTTCATCACGAACTGGTCGCGCGACAGCTCGGCCCATTTCGGGTTGCCCTCGTTGCGGGCGAGGATGTTGAAGCGGATCTCGCCGTACAGCGACTGCACCGACTCGACGCCCTCGACCTCCAGCATCCGTTGCTCGAACTGGTTGGCCAGGTCGGCGGCGGCGAAGCGCGCGCACTGCTCCGGCGGCGTCTTGAACAGCACCACGAAGACGTCGGTGCTGGTGGCGTAGTGCTCCAGCAGGTAGGCGTTGTCCTGGTTGTAGCGGGCCTCGGGGCGGAACTCCGGGGCACCGGCGTCGAGGTCGCCGATCTTCAGATCCTGGCGCGCGTGGTAGCCGATGCCGAGCAGCACCAGGCTGCCGAGCACCAGCGCGATGGCGTAGCGTGGCTCGACCACCGCTGCGAGGCGGCGGAACACCGGCCACGACGACTGGTCGCGGCGCTGCTGCTGGCGCAGCCCGCGCGGGCTGACGCCGACATAGGACATCAGCACCGGCAGCAGGAACATCTTGGTGAAGATGGCGACGAACACGCCGATGCTGGCGGTGATTGCCAGTTGCTGGATCACCCCGATGTCGATCACCAGCAGAGTGATGAAACCCACGGCATCGGCCAGCAGCGCGGTGGTGCCGGGGATGAACAGCGCGCTGAAGGTGCGCCGCGAGGCCTCCAGCGGCGTGGCGCCGCCGCCCATCTCGCTCATCATCAGGTTGATGTTCTGTACCGCGTGGCTGATGCCGATGGCGAAGATCAGGAAGGGCACCAGGATCGAGTAGGGATCCAGGCCGTAGCCGAGCAGACTGAGCAGGCCGAGCTGGCAGACCACGGTGAGCAGGCAGGTCAGCACGGTCACTGCGGTGCTGCGCCAGCAGCGGCAATAGAGGTAGAGCATCAGGCTGATCAGGCCGACGGTGAGGGCGAAGAACAACGCGATGTCGCCCGCCGCGGCCAGCAGGTCGCCGATGATCTGGGCGAAACCGACCACCCGGATGTTCACCCCCTGGGCGGCGAAGTGCTCGCGCACCTCCCTTTCCAGGCTCTGGGTGAAGGTGCCGTAGTCCAGCGGCCTGCCGCTTTCCGGATCCTTCTCCAGCAACGGCACGCGGATCATCGCCGACCTGAAGTCGTTGGCGACGAAGCTGCCGATCATGTCGGCGCGCTGGATGTTCTGCCGCACCTGGGCCAGCGCCTTTGCGCTGCCGTCGTAGGTGTCGGGTATCACCCGGCCGGCGCGCAGGCCTTCGGTGGTCACCTCGGCCCACATGGCGTTGGGCGTCCACAACGACTTGAGGTTGCCGCGATCGACGCCGGGGATATAGAAGATCCTGTCGGTCGCCTCGCGCAGGGTCTCGAGAAACTCCGGGGTGAGGATGTCGCCCTCGGGGTTTTCCACCAGCACTCGCAGCACATTGCTCTGCGGCCGCAGTACGTCCTCGAACGCCAGGTAGTTGGCGATGAACGGGTGGCCAGTGGGAATCATCCGAGTGAAGCTGGCGTCCGGCCGCAGGGACAGGGCCGAGAAGCCCAACACCAGCGAGGCGAACAGAAAGACCGCCAGTACCGCCAAGCGATTGCGAAACAGCGCGCGCTCGGTGAAATCGACCAGACGTTGCAGCGCCACCGGCTTCTGCTCCCGGGCAACGCCCTGTTTGACCTGGGCATTCATTTCAGTTGCTCCTTGATCGCGGCCAGGGGCAGCACCTGCAGTCCCGCACTGCCGACCAGCGCCAGGTGCTCGCCATCGACGGCGCTCACCCCCAGCAGCGGTGCCTGGTGCGGCGCCTGCCAGACACCGAACCGCCGGCCGTCGCCGACCAGCAGCACGCCGCCCTGCCCGGCCAGCAACAGGCTGCCATCGGCCAGTTGCGTGCCGCCATAGAGCCCGGCCCGGACAGGCAGGGGGACACTCTGCCAACTGCCGCCAGCATCCTGGCTGGCCAGCAGGGTGCCACCAAAGCCGAGCGCCAGCAGCCGGCCGTCGGCCAACGCCAGCAGCTTGTACAGCGAGGCGTCGGTCAGTTGCGCGGCGGGCGACCAGTGCCGGCCGTTGTCACCGGAACGGTGCAGGCGCCCGCCCTCGCCGGCCACCAGCAGGCCGCCGTCGGCGAGGCCGAGCACGCTGTTGAGGTGCAGACGGTCGGGGTTGTCCAGGCCTGGGACATACTCCCAACTCCGTCCGCCGTCGCGGGTATGCACGATGATGCCGTAGGCGCCCACGGCCCAGCCCTCCCGGGCATCGCGGAACCACAGATCCAGCAGTGGCCGCGAAGGACCGGGAGCGCTGCCGGCGCTGGCGTCGTCGAGGGCGAAATGGGCGTTGTCCAACGCAGCCAGCAGCGACTCGTCATCCGGCGCGGCGGCACTGAGGCGCTCCAGCCGCTCGACCTCGCCCTCGGCCCAGGCCAGCATCATGTCGTTGATGTCGCGGCCGTCGAGCTGCTTGCTCCAGCTCTCGCCGCCATCGTCGCTGTGCAGGATCACCCCGTCATGGCCGACGGCCCAGCCACGTCGCGAGTCGACGAAGTGCACGGCCGTCAGCAACAGATCCGCCGGCACCCGGGCCTGGCGGACCTCGCCATCGGCATCGCGCAGCAGCACATGGCCGCTGCCCCCCACCATGACCAGGCGCCGGCCCAGCGCCTGGATGTCGGTGAGCGGCCCCTGTGCCGCCAGCGGCGAGGGTCGCGACGGGCGTTCCAGACGGTCGGCCAGGGGCGCGGCCGACAGCGCGGGCAAGGCGCTACCCACGCCGATCAGCAACGTAAGTACAGAGAGAGTAACTGTCTTCATCAGGGGCTCTTGAATAAAAAAGGAGGCTTCAGGTCGGGTACCGTCCACCCCAAAAACCACGGAGCTGCTCGTTGAAACCAGCAAATGGCCGAAGCCAACTTATGCTCTGGAAACGAAGTGGAAAGCCGTCTGTAGTCAGGCGGCGCGATTTGGCAGGCTTGCAGCGGCGGATCGGTTGCGCCCCAAGGATGGAGGACACCGTCGTGGGGAGTTATTCATGCGAACTCTCCTGATTATTGTTATGCGAGGTTTGTTACGTAGGCCTGGCCCTGCATCAGGTGCATCACCCGACTGCGTATGGGTCGAGTATCGGCCAGTGACCCGCAGGCTTACTGGATGTTTCACGCCAGAATTTTGCTATTTGATGCCAACCCTCGCCGACTCACGCCAGTGCCGCCGAACTCCCTCAAAGGAAACTTGCCCACGGACGCGAAAGGTTGCGCCCTGTGCGCCGTCTGTTCCCGTTTCGGTGCTAGCTGCATTGCTACGCCAAATGGCGCCATGGCCGGGCGGCGACCCGCTAGGCGCGGGACGCCGGCAATTGTTGTCCCCTGGCCAAGTCCTGCAACGGCTCATGGCGCCATTTGCCGCGCAACCCAAAGGGACGGGAGAGTTCAAAGGACAGGTTGTCGGCGCAACTGCAACACGCCCTTCCTGATCAGACCGATCTGCTTGCTCACACTAAGCGGCGCCGGGTCTGCAGTGGCCCGATGCAACAGTTTGGCGATGTAGTGCCAGCGAGTCTGGGCATCCCTCAAGAGCTGGAGCTGCTCCGGACTGTCGCCAGGCAGCCAGTCGTCACGCAGCAGATCCTGCTCGATACTGGCCGCCAGCTCGTAAACATCCCATCCCAGATAACTGTCCGGTTGTTCCCGTGCCGGACGCAGGCTGCCAATCTGAGACCACGAGACATAGAGCAGCAAGGCGAAATCGAGGCGCTCGGGAAGGTCGGCCAAGGGCGCGCCCGGAGTCGAAGGGCTAGGGCGTAGCAGGGTGAGCGTATCCAGCAGCGCGTTATTAAACGCCTCGTGCTGCTGTTGCGACAGCGGTTGCCCGGTGCGCAGAGCGTTCGACAGACTGTCCATGTTGTCGGTCAGACGCTGCATGGCCGACTGCAGCTGACTATTGAGCTGTGGTAGCACAGCGCGCAATTCATTGACCCGAGGGGCACGCAAGTCGGCAGACTCCCCCAGCATGAGCTGCACGGCAGCCGAGCAGACCATCCCATGCAGGTCCTGAGCAGCCGAGCCGGCGGCAGGAAACAATTGCAGCGACAACAGACTGGCGAAGGCCAGCCACAGCCGCAGCCTGGAACGGCGATGACGCAGGGTGACGCTATAGAGGCGAACAGTCGGCATCTATTTATCATTCTCTGCAGGACTGTGGGTACGTGGCTGCAACGAAAATCCTGCTCGCCACCCAGGAGTGCCAGCCTAAACCCGTGCCTGCGCCGAGAAATCGGCAATACACGCCACGAACTTGTCATTTGCTGCGATCTGCGGACCAGTCACCCAAGATGGGTGCCGCCAGGGCCTATTCCTGGCGGGAAAAGCACCGCTCACCCTGAGGTCGGCGGCATCGGGTGAGAGAAAAGCCATACCGACGTGTTTTATGGCGCGATTCATGCCTTATCGCCATTGCCGAGCGCGCGCCCATGGTCTGCTCGGCCGATACGACTGCTGTGCCCGGGCCGGCGCGTGCCCGTGCCTGGGGCCATTGCTCGCTAATTGCACCAGATGTGGGCAGGGGAGCGCGACTTTCCAGCTTCCCATGAAATTGTTACGCTTTGATTCATGCGGTGCCTTGCCCCATACGCGCCGCACCCGGGTCGAACCGCACGTGCGGATACCTGGGCAACTATCTAATAAGAAGTCTCAGCCTATGTCGCTCAGCCTGCACAACACGATGAACCCGGAGTTCCTGCTCAGCCGGTATGCCGATCAACTGAGCCCCTTTCTGGAGGAGGCCGGGCTGGATCAGTCGGTCTTTACCGATTCCGAGGCGGTCTGCTCCGCAGCCGCCTGGATCAAGCTGCTGGAGTTGGCGGGGAAACATCTGGACGACTCGATCGGCTTGCGCTTCGGCAACGCTCTGCGCTCAACGGACCTCGGCGTGCTCGGCCAGGCACTGCGCAGCATGGATCGCCTAGAAGACATGCTGCATGGCGTCAGCCGCTATGCCGTCACCCGCAGCCAGGTGGAAAAAATCGAAATCAGCCTGAGCGGCAACCTGGTGACCATCTCCTACCAGATCACAGACCCCACCATCCTCCCCCGCCGGCAGGATGCCGAGTTGACGCTGGCGCTCTTCCTATCCTGCATCCGTGAGCTGAGCGCCAGCGCGGTATCCCCGCTCAGAGTGGATTTCGAGCACGCCGCACCGAAGGACCTGCGTCTGCACCGCGAGACCTTCCACTGTCCGCTGCACTTCAATCAGGATTGCAACCGCCTCCACTTCGACAAGTCGCTGCTCGATCTCCCCGTGCACACCGCCAACAAGCGCCTGCTCCAGGCCTTGCAGCCCTTCCTCGAAGAACAGCGCAAGCTACGCAGCCAGCCGGTCAGCCTGCTCAGCGAGGTATCGCAGGCCATTGCCGGCGAGCTGAGGCTGGGCCGGGTGGGGGTGGTGCAGGTGGCCGAGTCCTTGCACATGAGCGTGCGCACCCTGCAGCGCCGCCTCGGCGAGCTGGATCTGGAGTTTGGCGAACTGGTCGAGGAAGTACGCCGCGCGCTGGCTCTGGAGTACGTGGGCAACAGCAACTACCGCCTGACTGACGTGGCGCTGATGCTCGGCTACACAGAAGCCAGTTCCTTCTCCCGCGCTTTCCGCCGCTGGACCGACCTCACCCCCCGGGAATATCGCAAGAAAGCGGGCCTTGAATCCCCGTCAGCCGCCCTTGGCGCCTGCAAGGCTTGAGTGCTCGCGGCACGCCCCCCCCGCCATCAGCGTTCTGGCGGGTTGCACCCGGCCTACGCCATCCAGGCCCATGACGGGGAGCCGCCCGGCTAGCGCCCGAGCATCAGCTTGATCAGCCTATCGAAGACCTTGCCATATGGCGGATAGAGGAGCGGAAACGCAGGGTAGGAAAACTGCTTGAAGACCGGCCGCAGTTTCGAGAACTCGAGGAAGCCTTCGTAACCGTGATAGTGGCCCATGCCGCTGGCGCCCACGCCGCCAAACGGCAGATCGTGCTGGGCCACATGCAGCCCGCAATCGTTGATTGCAACGCCGCCGGATTGGGTCAGGGAGACGACCTTCTCCTGTATCTGCCGCTGCTTGGTGAAAAGGTAGAGGGCCAGCGGGTGATCCCGGTCCTTGATGTAGTTGAGAACCTCATCCATTGTGCGATAGGTCTTGATGGGCAGGATCGGGCCGAAGATCTCCTCCTGCATCAAAAGCATGTCGTCGCAGACATTGGTCACCAGTACAGGGGCGATCTTGCGGGCGACCCTGTCGCTGATATCGCCAGGCAACAGATTGATGATTTCCGCCCCCTTGCTTTCGGCATCATCGAGGTAACCCAGCAGCCGCGCATAGGAAGGCTGGTCGATTATCGAGCTGTAGTCCTGTGTCGAGAGCGCGGGATAGCGAGTCGGTACGATTGAGCGGCAGTGCTGCACGAAGGCGTCCAGTTTCGATTCGTGGATGAACAGATAGTCCGGGGCGACACAGGTCTGCCCAGCATTGACGGTCTTCATCTGCAGGATGCGCGATGCCGCAGTCTTGAGTTCATAGTCCTCGCAAAGGATAACAGGGGACTTGCCACCGAGCTCCAACGTCACCGGGGTCAGATTATTCGCGGCCGCCTTCATTACCCGCCGGCCAGATTCGGCCGAGCCCGTGAAAATCAAATGGTCGAAGGGCATGCTGGAAAATGCCGAGCCGCCGATGTCTGGCACGATGGCCAGCGTTTGTTCGTCGAAGTTCTCTTTCACCAGACGATGCAGCAAGGCACAGAGATTGCGTGAGTTCGCCGCCATCTTGACGATGCAGCGATTCCCCGCCGCCAGGGCGCTGGTCAGCGGGCCGATGACCAGATAGAGCGGATAGTTCCATGGTGCCACGACGCCCACGACGCCCTTCGGCTGTGGAATCACCGTATTGCGTGCGCCGAGAAACCACAGCGAACCCTGCCGGCGTTGCGGCTTCATCCATTTGCCCAGGCGCTTGCGGCAGTCCCGGATGCCATCGACCGAGAGAAAGAGCTCCAGCAGCTTGGTTTCCTGATGGGAGCGGTTGCCGAAGTCCAGGCTGATCGCTGCGCAGATGGCATCTTGGTTATCGAGCAGAATCCGCTCCAGACACTTGAGGTTATCCAGGCGAGCCTTGAGGCTGGGAACGGGGGTATTGCGATATGCCGCACTCTGCAAGACAAAGATTCGAGCGGCTTCGGCTTCGCTACTTCTGACAGGATTGGCTTGGGCGGCGATGTTCATTGCTGTACTTCTCCAGGGATTGGCATGGCCGCGCCATAGGAGGTGTCCGCCGGGACAGCGCTCTACCTTGCGCGGAGGCATCTCGTTGAGGATAACGGCCGACCCGGCCGGATAATTGTCCAGCAGTGCCAGCCTTTAAGCAGTTCACGCCAGAAGACCGTACGGCAATGGGGCCGGAAAACGCCGGGCAAGCCGATACCAGCAGGCAGCCTTTCCCCATGGAGAGGCGCACCGATAAAATGCAGAAAACCGGGAAAATCCCAGGTTTCTGCATAGGGAGGCCCTACGATCAAGACAGGCTTGTACACGCCCTCAAGAACATTCACTCGCCGTCCCGGCAACCATGAACGCCCTGGATACACCGGTATAGGGCACCGGCTCTTTCTTAGCGGATGTCCGGTACACCCCTTCATGGCGGATTCGATAAAGGCCAGGTGGAGTATTGGCCGGGATGCTCCAGATGGCCTTGGCCTTGGACGAGTCCACAGTATGCAGCAGCGTCAATGCCGGGCTCTGGCTCCAGGTCCAGAGGAACACCAACTCGGGATCCTTGTCGGTGGCGACCGTATCCCAGGTCCCGTCCGGGTTGCGCCGTTCCACATATAGATAGGAGGACATGGTCTTCGGATCGTTGCCCGGATATCCAGCCTGCCAGGTGACGTCGACCACGCTCCCTTGCGTGTACAGGGCCCGGGCATCGCTCAGCAGCTTGCCAAAGGGCGCAGGCAGGTCGACGGTGATCGGCGAAGGATCGCCTTTGCTGAATACCTGGGAAGGCCCATCAGGAGCCGGTTGATCGTTCACCATTGTCTGAGCCAGGCGCCGGAACTCCTGCATCACGGCGGCTAGCTGCCAAGGTCCATGTACAGTTGATGCGCCTTCATACAACTGTGCACTGTACTCTTCCCGGGTCGTCATGTAGTTGAGGTAGGCATTGGAGATACCTGCAATCACGACGGAGTTCACCCCGATTGGCGCCAAAGTATCCAGCACGGTCTGCCGCAGGCGACGAGCCGCCATCGTCGTGACCTCCCACGGTACGCCGAGAATGGCAAGATTACCGATCCGGATAATTTGCAGCGGCGCCAGCTCTGCTGGAAATTCCGCCAATACGGGCTTCTCTCCTTGGCAAAAGAAGGCAGGATTACTGGCTTTCGCCGCGCAAAGGATGGGGGCTAGAAATTGAGACGTGGCAACGCCATCAAAGGGTAAAACAGCCGGGGTATTACCTTTGTAAATGGCCAAGTAACCTTGACCATTGAACAAGCCATTGTAGCGACTTCTAGCATCATCGAAGTAAGGGAACGGTGCAATGTCCTTGCATGAATATCCACTGGCCAATGCACCTAGTCCATTGGCCGCCCCCGCCGCGAAGGCCAGCCCGGAACCAGCCGTACAGGTTTGCTTAGGGTTGTCGGAATAAAGATTAGCCGGCAACTCGGCAAACTCATTTTCACTCAGCACGACCGGATCGGTTACAGTCATCTTGCTCATGTCAACATAGAAGAGCCGGTAATCGACCGCCCCGACAAGCGGACTACCCTCACCGAATTGCTTGAGAGCTTGAGCCAACTGTTTAGTCCCATAAGCTGCAACCGCCTTGCGCTCCCCAAGAGCGAAGCCCTCTTCATCAAACTCAAAAGGGTCATTAGTTCCGAACCGGTATCTGTAAGGCACGCCCTGGCCCGGGGCATCATTACCATGTGCGTCTGCATCCAGCGCAAAAAGCTCCGTCATGGCATCGCCCTCGCCACTCTGGGCAAATGCGGCGACAAAGTTATCCACACCGTCAACAGCCCCTTCCATATCCGGCTGGTAAATCGTCCCCATTAATTTTTCAAAACCAAGCGACGCATAACCCTTGGTATCACTTGAAATCAGCCTATTGTGATTCCCCATCGCCGTTGGGTGCACACCGAACCAGTTGATCACCCCCACCGCGCTTCCATTTCCCCGGATAAAACTGAGCTGCAGGAAACGCTTGTCCACATCAACTTCTTTACCACTCGAGTCCATATACCTATAGCGCTCGGATGGGGCATTCTGACGATATGCCAAAGGGTTCCGATTGCGATTGGCGTTCAGCAACTCACCAACCGACATACGTATAGGAGCCGTTTGAGGGTTAGATTCCAGGTTGGCATGAGCTCTGCGAATTGCTTGCACAATCCCTTCGGAAACAATGCGAAAATTATCAGCATCGAAGTGAGTAACACTGAACACGCTACCCTGGATGATTTTATATACATCAACGGCAGCCTGCGGCGTACCGCTCGGCAACTCGGGCAGTACACCGGGCTCGCCGTAGCCTCCTGGGGCCGAATGGGTATGTGTGCTAGAAATCATGACATTCTCCGGACCGTAAAACTCTGACAGCACCGGATCTGCCGAGATTTTTTCTATGATTTCTTGCCTGAGTAGTCCAGAGGGAAAAGCATGGTCATCTGAGACCATCATCACGCGCTTGCCATTACATGGGGACTCAACAGCAAAGGCACGTGCAAATAGCCGCATGTGGATACCATTTGGCACCTGAGTTGGCACCACATGCCCCACGAGGTCGGAATGCCCCACTGGAGTACCACCCAAGGGGCCGGTTGTGTCGTAAAGACCACTGCCAAAACGGTACCCTCCCCCAGCGCCGCACTCACCAGCAGACCAACTTGCAGGATTATCAGTAGGTAACTCCAGGGGGCCAGGTGCATCCGGCTGGTGCGATCTAGTGTAGGTAATACCATCAACAGCCATCTCGGAGGCTGCCCCAATGGAATTCAAAGGGCTATCCATGACGCAGGCTGCGCCAGCCTCATCCTTGATTTGCACAACACTCCCAGCCACAGCTATACCCGCATATGGCGCACCGCTAATAATCGCGAGCAGCACAAAACGGACCAATCGAGTCTGTCTCATGTTCAGGGCCTACTTGTTGTTATTGATACTCGCCTAGGCGGTGATACCTTCGAGCAAGGTAAGGCCTAGGCTCTGTACGAAAAGTGCCTGCGCTCGGTGATGCTTCGTTAAAAATCAGTTCGGAATGCTCATTTAGCACTCGTAAACTCGATCGCGAGCCCGGTCCGTTCCTCACCGATTTTTGCCTCGCCTGACCTTCGGTCGACGACTTTTCGTACAGACCCTAGCTACGTCGTTACGATAAGCAGCCAAACAAGGGAAGACTTGCCAGTACATGCCAACAAAGTTGTCATTTGCCGCACTCAGCCTGGGACAGACCAACACAATGATCACGCTGGCTTGTACGCTGCGATGTCAACGGAGGGGTCTATCAAGTACGTCAGATAGTACTTCTCGATTATCACTCGATGGCCGCCACGCTTACCGACGCAGAGTCCGCTTGGGGTGTTCTGCCTTGCCTCATTGACGAGATGCCTGAAGCTCTTATGCAGGCTCGCGACCGAGAGCAATCCAACGAATCAGTATCGAAAAGGCCAGTAGCTCAAGATTCTGGCTTGAGCAGGGGAAACGTGTCTTCGGACTCCCCCGGCCCCTGATTTTCCTAGTGTGGTGTTTCAAAAATAAAGATCATATTTTCGAGGTCATCGCCTCGGCAGCTCGGCCCACGCTCGCCAGTATGTCCTCGGCTTTTCGATACCAGTGAAAAGACCGGGGATTGGCGTTATGGGTAGATAGGTAGTGCTCGATGGAGGCTTCCAGATCCTTCACGCTGGTATGCGCCTGGCGCTTGATCCATTTCTCGCTCAATGTCGAGAAAAAGCGCTCCACCAGGTTCAACCAGGACGCCGAGGTTGGCGTGAAATGCACTTGATAGCGTGGGTGAGCCGCAAGCCAGGCTTTAACCTTGTCAGTCTTGTGTAAGGACGAGCACTAACCCCTCGCAACTCGAACCCGGGCCCCGACTTTCGCCGGCCCCAGGCATCTCGTCACCAGAAACAAGAGCACCCCGGGTGCTTTTCGTTTGCGCGGCTTACCGGGCCATGAGTCTGGAGCGTGCTTCGTGCAGTTTCCTGTAGCTGTCGATCAGGCGCAGGTGCCGGTCGAGGCCTTCCAGCTTCATGCTGGTCGGCGTCAGGCCGAAGAAGCGTACGCTGCCGTCCACCGAGCCCAGCGCCGCGTCCATGCGTTCGTCGCCGAACATGCGACGGAAGTTGGCCTCGTAGTCGGCCAGTTCCAGTTCGTCGTCCAGCAGCACTTCCAGCACCACGTTCAGGGCCTGGTAGAACAGGCCGCGCTCGACGGTGTTGTCGTTGTACTGCAGGAAGGTTTCCACCAGCTCCTTGGCGTCTTCGAAGCGCTGCAGGGCGAGGTGGATCAGCAGCTTCAGTTCGAGGAGGGTCAACTGGCCCCATACCGTGTTGTCGTCGAACTCCACGCCGATCAGGGTGGTGATGTCGGTGTAGTCATCCACCTCGCAGTCCTCCAGGCGCTGGAGCAGTGCCTCGAGCTGGTCATCGTCCAGGCGGTGCAGGTTGAGGATGTCCTCGCGGAACGCCAACGCCTTGTTGGTGTTGTCCCAGACCAGATCCTCCACCGGATAGATTTCCGAATAACCCGGCACCAGGATGCGGCACGCCGTGGCCCCCAGGTGCTCGTACACCGCCATGTACACTTCCTTGCCCATGTCCTCGAGGATGCCGAACAGGGTGGCGGCCTCCTCGGCGTTGGACTCTTCCCCTCGGCCGGAGAAGTCCCAGTCGACGAATTCGAAGTCGGACTTGGCGCTGAAGAAGCGCCACGACACCACGCCGCTGGAATCGATGAAGTGCTCGACGAAGTTGTTCGGCTCGGTCAGCGCCTGGCTCTCGAAGGTCGGCGGCGGCAGGTCGTTCAGGCCCTCGAAGCTGCGGCCCTGCAGCAACTCCGTCAGGCTGCGCTCCAATGCCACTTCGAAACTCGGGTGCGCGCCGAACGAGGCGAACACGCCGCCGGTGCGCGGGTTCATCAGGGTCACGCACATCACCGGGAACTCGCCGCCCAGCGAGGCATCCTTGACCAGCACCGGGAAGCCCTGCTCTTCCAGGCCGCGGATACTGGCGAGGATGCCCGGATACCTGGCCAGCACTTCCTGCGGCACGTCCGGCAGCGCCAGTTCGCCTTCGAGGACTTCGCGCTTCACCGCGCGCTCGAAGATTTCCGACAGGCACTGCACCTGCGCTTCGGCCAGCGTGTTGCCGGCGCTCATGCCGTTGCTGAGGTAGAGGTTCTCGATCAGGTTGGACGGGAAGTACACCACTTCGCCGTCGGACTGGCGCACGAATGGCAACGAACAGATGCCGCGCGCCACGTTGCCCGAGTTGGTGTCGTACAGGTGCGAGCCGCGCAGCTCGCCGTCGGGGTTGTAGATGTCCAGGCAGTAGGCGTCGAGGATTTCTGTCGGCAGGGCATCCCTGCGGCCGGGCTTGAACCAGCGCTCGTCCGGGTAGTGGACGAAGGGCGCGTTGGCGATCTCCTCGCCCCAGAACTGGTCGTTGTAGAAGAAGTTGCAGTTCAGCCGCTCGATGAACTCGCCCAGCGCCGAAGCCAGCGCGCTTTCCTTGGTCGCGCCCTTGCCGTTGGTGAAGCACATCGGCGACTGCGCATCGCGGATATGCAGCGACCAGACGTTGGGCACGATGTTGCGCCACGAGGCGATCTCGATCTTCATCCCCAGGCCGGCGAGGATTTCCGACATGTTGGCGATGGTCTGCTCCAGCGGCAGGTCCTTGCCGAGGATGCGCGTGCCCCCGCCCGAGGTCAGCGCGGGCATCAGCAGCGCCTGGGCATCGGCATCGAGGTTTTCCACCTCCTCGATCACGAACTCGGGTCCGGTCTGCACGACCTTCTTCACTGTGCAGCGGTCGATGGAACGCAGGATGCCCAGGCGATCCTTCTCCGAGATGTCCGCCGGCAGTTCCACCTGGATCTTGAAGATCTGCTTGTAGCGGTTCTCCGGGTCGACGATGTTGTTCTGCGACAGGCGGATATTGTCGGTGGGGATGCCGCGTGTCTGGCAGTACAGCTTGACGAAGTAAGCCGCGCACAAGGCCGACGAAGCCAGGAAGTAGTCGAACGGCCCCGGAGCCGAGCCATCGCCCTTGTAGCGGATCGGCTGGTCGGCGATCACGGTGAAATCATCGAACTTGGCTTCTAGCCGAAGGTTGTCAAGAAAGTTGACCTTAATTTCCATGCGGGATTACCACGATAAAAAACGACTTGATCGTCATTATCCGGACAAATGCCTCATGGGGACATCTCGGCGGTGTTGGTTGCAGCGGAGTGGGTCGGTTGAGGAGCTAGCTGACAAGCAAGACGGTGGCGTCCCTGGTCAATCTGGAATACCGGAACCGCTCGTGGAATACCCATGTCACCCGACAGGCGTTACCTATGTCTCCCGACACCTATCACCCATGTCACCCGGCTGAACGCCATGTGCACCGATGGCGCGAGACAGCTTGCCGGAGGACGGTGCGCACGAACGCAAGGCATTGTGCGCTTCAGTGGAACGGGAAGATGTAGTTCATCCATGCCGCCATGCGCAGGAGGATCTTGCGCATCACCGCCACGTGGTGGAAATGCTGGCTGTAGATCGCGGCCTGGCCGTAGGAACCGCCCGGCATCAGGCTGGCGTACTGCGCGTAGTCGGCATCGGTGATCTCGATGATCACCGGCACCCGCCCTGGCGGTGGCGAGCCGCTGAAGCTGATCAGCGTGCCGGAGGGCTGCACCTGCCCCTCGCCGATCACCGCGATCACGTCCTTCACCTGCCCTTTGAAGACCCGGCCGGGGATGCCGTCGAAGGCGACTTCCGCCTCGTCGCCGGCGGTCAGGCGCAGTTGGCTGTTCTGCCGCATCCAGGCGACAAGGTAGAAACCCTCGTCGGGAATGAAGACCATCGACGGCCGCAGCGGGAGCCTGGCAGCGATCATGCCCGGGCGCAGCGACACATGGGTCACGAATCCCTTGCTCGGCGCCCTCACTACGGTGTGGTCGAGTTCGAACTGGGCGATGCCCAGTTGCGCCTGCAGGTCCTCGACCCGCGCGGTGGTGGTGTCGACATCGCGGCGGTTGCCGAAATTGCGCCTGGCCAGCTCGCGAGCCCGGTACTGGTCGGCCCTGGCCGAGACCAACTGGGCCTTGAGCGACTTGAGCCTGTTCTCGAAGGGGGTCGGATCGATTCGGAACAGGACATCGCCTTTCTCCAGCGGCTGATTGCCCTTCACCGGCACTTCGACCACCTGACCGCTGACCACCGGAATGACCGGGGTGGAAACGAAGTAGGTGCGCGCCACTTCGGAATAGGGATGGTTGTAGTTCATCAGGAAGATCAGTGCGCCAATCAGCACGACGCCGCCGAGAACGGCGGTCGGCACTGTCCACTTGTTCAACGGGATGCGGAAGATCTTGAAGATGGCGACACAAATGGCCGCATAGGTGAGGACGAGCAGCAGGTCCATGGCTTATTCCTCCCGGCCCGCGGTGGGGCTCGCGGCCGTCTGGCCCTCCAGCCGTTCGATGCGCTGGCGCAGTTCCTCCAACTCGCTGAGCAGCTCGGCTTCCCGGCTGCCTGCGCCCTTGCCGGCGGAGAAGCCCCAGCCGCGATCCTCGCGGTACAACATGGCCCAGATCCACAGGAAGGGCCACAGGGCGTGCAGCGTGAACAGGCTGACCCAACCGGCGGCGTGGATCGCGTCCTGGTGGGGATGGTTGCGGTGTTGGGCGATCTCGTAAGGAATATCGTGCAGAACGATGATGCCGTAGAACAGCACGATGCCCACGAAGATCAAGAGGCCCAAGGCGAAGTAATCCAGCATCCGAAGTTCCTTCTGAGTGCTCCTGGAATTGGCCCGGCGTGTTGGCTACGCGGACGCGGTTTTCCTCGGGAGCCGTCCGCAGGTTCGTCTGAGTATGGATGATCCATGGCGGATTGCCGGTCATCGTCCCGGCGGCCGCTCCCGGGGAGTTTCGGCCGTGGAGATCGCCTGGAACTTCCACGCCGAGCGACGACCGCCATCTTGTCCGGCAAAGTGCCACGCCTCATCCATACTCGATTGACCTGCCACCACCGTGCGGCAGGCGGGCATCTCGACACAGGCGGAGATGGCAATCGGGTTTGCTGACGGGAGGGTGCGATGTCCAAGGCCGCGGGGAAGAAAAGCAAGGGTGGGCCGCCGGAAAAGCTCGGCAGGAAAGCCTACGAGGAGGAGCTCAAGCGCCTGCACGTCGAGCTGGTGAAGCTGCAGATGTGGGTGGTCCAGCAGGGGTTGAAGGTGTGCATCGTCTTCGAGGGGCGCGACGGTGCAGGCAAGGGCGGGGTGATCAAGGCGATCACCGATCGAGTCAGCCCACGGGTGTTCCGCGTGGTGGCGTTGCCGGCGCCGACCGAGCGGGAAAAGAGCCAGCTCTACGCGCAGCGCTACCTGGCGCATCTGCCGGCTGCCGGCGAAGTGGTGATCTTCGATCGCAGTTGGTACAACCGCGCAGGCGTCGAGCGGGTGATGGGCTTCTGCAGCGAACAGCAGGCGCGCAAGTTCCTCGAGGTGGTGCCGCTGTTCGAGCGGATGATGGTGGAGTCCGGAATCATCCTGATCAAGTACTGGCTGGAGGTCAGCGCCGAGGAGCAGACCCGCCGCCTGCAGGATCGCATCAGCGATGGGCGCAAGCTGTGGAAACTCTCGCCCATGGACCTCAAGTCCTACTCGCGCTGGGATGACTACACCCGCGCGCGCGACGAAATGTTCGCCGCCTCCGATTCATCCTGGGCGCCTTGGCACATAGCGCGCTCGGAGGACAAGCGCAAGGCGCGCTTGAACATCATCAGCCACTTCCTGCAGCAGATTCCCTACGAGGACATCACTCGCGGGCACAAGGTGACGTTACCCAAGCGCGGCAAGATCGGGAAGTACAAGGCCGCCCCTTATCCTTTCAAGATGGTTGCCGAGAGCTTCTGAACCAAGGAGGCAGATCATGAAGCGATACCTGCAAGCAATGCCCCTCCTGATGCTGGCGTGGCTCGTCGGCTGCGCCGACAATCAGGTCAAGCCGGACGAATACTCCGGCTTCCTGCAAGACTATTCGCGCCTGACCGCTCAGGAGAACGTCTCCGGCACGACAGTGCTGGCGTGGGTCGACCCGAACCTGAAACTCGAGCGCTATACCAGCTTCTACATCGAGCCGGTGCAGTACTACCCACGGCCGGCACCGTCCGAGCGGTTGTCGCAGCAGACCCTGGACGGTATCGCCAGCTACTACAGCCAGGCTCTCAAGCACGAGCTGGGCCAAGCTCTGCCGGTGGTTGACTCGCCGAACAGCGACAGCCTGGTACTGCGCCCGGCGATCACCGCGGTGGGCAGCCAGACCCAGTCGCTCAAGCCCTACGAGGTCATTCCCATTGCCCTGGTCGCCGCGGGCGTCAGTACCGCTGCCGGTATTCGCGACCAGGACACCCGGATCGCCACCGAGGCGAACTTCCTCGATGGCGACACCAGCGCGGTGGTCGCCCAGGTGGTACGCAAGGGAACCGGCCAGCCGCTGGAGAGCTCCGCGCAGACCATCAGCGTGCAGGACGTCAAGGGCGTGCTCGACGGCTGGGCGCGAGACATGCGTTTGAGCTACACACGGTTGCGTCACCGCTAGGCCGAATCGACATTCGGCCCTGAGCCTGGTGTCCCGCTTGCGAGACGGGCTCCCTGGCATTGCCTCTCGGCACGCCTCCCGGCAGGCGTGCCGCTCCCTGTCATGAAATGAAAAGCCGCTGTCGCGGGATGAGAAGCACCCGTCCCCGCGCCTGCCTAGAGTCCGCTGCATGGGCCATCGGCCCGATACGCAACATGCAGATTGGAGAACAGGCATGGCCAAAGCCGTCCGCTTCTACGAGACCGGTGGACCGGAAGTATTGCGCTACGAGGATGTCGAGGTCGGCGACCCCGGCCCGGGCGAGGTACGCCTGCGGCACGTCGCCGTCGGCCTCAACTACGCCGATACCTATTTCCGCAACGGTACCTATCCGATTCCGCTGCCGAACGGCATGGGCGTGGAAGCCGCCGGCGTGGTGGTGGCGGTGGGCGAAGGCGTCGACAACGTGGCGCCGGGCGACCGGGTCACCTACACCGGCTTCCTCAACACCCTCGGCGCCTACAGCACCGAGCGGCTGATCCCCGCCGCACCGCTGATCAAGCTGCCGGAGACCATCGCCTTCGAGACCGCCGCGGCGATGACCATGCGCGGCCTCACCTCGGCCTACCTGATGCGCCGCATCCACGCCTTCCGCGAGGGCGACAGCATCCTCCTGCACGCCGCCGCCGGCGGGGTCGGGCTGATCGTCTCGCAGTGGGCCAAGCTGCTCGGCCTGACCGTGATCGGCAGCGTGTCCACCGCGGCCAAGGCCGAAGTGGCGCGCGCCCATGGCTGCGATCACGTGATCAACTACAGCGACGAGGACATCGCCGCGCGGGTCCGCGAGTTGACCGGCGGGCGCGGCGTCGACGTGGTGTTCGACAGCGTCGGCAAGAACACCTTCATGGCCTCGCTGGACTCGCTCAAGCGCCGTGGCCTGCTGGTCTGCGTCGGTACCGCCTCCGGGCCGATCCCGGCGTTCGACCCGGTGCTGCTGGCGATGAAGGGCTCGCTCTACATCACCCGCCCGGCGCTGGCCGACTACATCGCCGACCCGGCGGAGAAGGCCGAACTGGTCGGCGAGCTGTTCGACCACGTCGGCAGCGGCCGCATCCGCATCGACATCAACCAGCACTACGCGCTGGAGGATGCCGTCCAGGCGCATCGCGACCTGGAAGCGCGGAAGACCACCGGCTCGTCGATTTTCGTGCTCTGAGGAGACCACCATGCGTGTCGAACGACTGACCTGCAGCATCGGCGCCGAACTCATCGGCGTGAACCTGGGCGACGCCGCCCGCGACGATGACCTGTTCGGCGAGATCCGCCAGTTGCTGCTCAAGCACAAGGTGCTGTTCCTCCGCGACCAGGACATCAGCCGCGCCGAGCACGTCGCCTTCGCCCGTCGCTTCGGCGAGCTGGAAGACCACCCGGTGGCCGGCAGCGATCCGGAGCACCCGGGGCTGGTGCGCATCTACAAGTCGCCGGACGCCCCCAACGACCGCTACGAGAACGCCTGGCACACCGACGCCACCTGGCGCGAGGCGCCGCCGCTGGGCTGCGTGCTGCGCTGCGTGGAATGCCCGCCGGTGGGCGGCGACACCCTGTGGGCGAACATGGCGCTGGCCTACGAGATGCTGCCGGCCGGGATCAAGGAGCGCATCGCCGACCTGCGCGCGCGGCACAGCATCGAGGCGAGCTTCGGTGCGGCGATGCCGATCGAGAAACGCCTGGCGCTCAAGGCCATGTACCCGGACGCCGAGCACCCGGTGGTGCGCACCCATCCGGAGACCGGCGAGAAGGTGCTGTTCGTCAACGCCTTCACCACCCACTTCAGCAACTACCACACGCCGGCCAACGTGCGCTTCGGCCAGGACGCCAATCCCGGCGCCGCCGACCTGCTGCGCTACCTGGTCAGCCAGGCCTACATCCCGGAGTTCCAGGTGCGCTGGCGCTGGCAGCCCAACAGCGTGGCGATCTGGGACAACCGCAGTACCCAGCACTACGCGGTGATGGACTACCCGCCTTGCCACCGCAAGATGGAGCGCGCCGGGATCATCGGCGACAAGCCCTTCTAGGGTCTGTCAACGCTCCGTCGCGGTTCGTGCCGAAGCGTTAACAGCCCCTAACCCTTTTGCCCGGTCCCGCCCCACCGTCGCGGGGCCAGGCGTTTCGACAAGAACGAACCGAGGACCCCGACCATGCAATTCTTCGACGACTCGCTGCACCCGGAAAACCAGGACAAGGTGGTCATCACCGTCGCCCCCTACGGCCCGGAGTGGATGCCGGCCGACTTCCCGGAAGACATCCCGGTGACCATGGACGAGCAGGTCCAGAAGGCCGTCGACTGCTACGAGGCAGGCGCCACCGTGCTGCACCTGCACGTGCGCGAACTGGACGGCACCGGCTCCAAGCGCCTGTCGAAGTTCAACGAGCTGATCGCCGGTGTCCGCGAGGCGGTGCCGGAGATGATCATCCAGGTCGGCGGCTCGATCTCGTTCGCCCCCGAAGGCGAGGGCGAGGCGGCCAAGTGGCTGTCCGACGACACCCGCCACATGCTCGCCGAGCTGACTCCGAAGCCGGACCAGGTCACCGTGGCGATCAACACCACGCAGATGAACATCATGGAGCTGCTCTATCCGGAATACCTGGAGGGCACCTCGCTGGCCAACCCGGCCTACCAGGCCGCCTACAGCGAGATGACCGTGCCGGCCGGCCCGGCCTGGGTCGAGGAGCACCTGCGCCGGCTGACCGCCAACGGTATCCAGCCGCACTTCCAACTGACCGGCATGCACGCCCTGGAAACCCTCGAGCGCCTGGTGCGCAAGGGCGCCTACAAAGGCCCGCTGAACCTCACCTGGATCGGCATCGGCGGCGGCTTCGACGGCCCCAACCCATTCAACTTCATGAACTTCGTGCACCGCGCCCCGGACGGCGCCACCGTCACCGCCGAGTCGCTGCTGAAGAACGTGCTGCCGTTCAACATGATGGCCATGGCCATGGGCCTGCACCCGCGCTGCGGCATCGAGGACACCATCGTCGGCCAGCACGGCCAGCGCATGACCTCGGTGGAGCAGATCCAGCAGTGCGTGCGGGTCGCCCACGAGCTGGGCCGCGAGGTGGCCAATGGCAAGGAGGCGCGCGAGATCTACCGGATCGGCGTGCAGTACGCGAGCATCGAGGAAACCCTGCTGGCCAACGGCATGTCGCCGAACCGCCGCGCCGGGCAAAAGGGCGTGCCGCAGCGCGCCTGAACCAGTGAGTGGCCCGGAAACGGGCCGTTCCGGCCGGGGCGCCCACGCCGCGCCCCGGCCGTTTCAGGTTGCGTGCGAAAGAGCGCCTTCGCGGTCAATGCCAGTCACGACATGCCGGGCTTTGAAAGCAGCGGGATAGCCGCTTGACTGACTGGTATCAGCCTTCGCGGGTGCTCTTTCGCAGGCCACCTGTATCGACCAGAACAATAAGACGAAGCACCGCTTCGAGGTACCACCATGGCTTTCCATCCCGTCGCCGCCGGCGACCACGACGACCATACCCCCAGCGTGCCGCGCGCCTACGCCTGGGTGGTGTTCGCCCTGACCTTCGGCCTGCTGATCTCCGACTACATGTCGCGGCAGGTGCTCAACGCGGTGTTCCCGCTGCTCAAGGGCGAGTGGGCGCTGAGCGATGCCCAGCTCGGCCTGCTGAGCGGCATCGTCGCCCTGATGGTCGGCCTGCTGACCTTCCCGCTGTCGCTGCTCGCCGACCGCTTCGGCCGGGTGCGCAGCCTGGCGCTGATGGCCGTGCTGTGGAGCCTGGCCACCCTCGGTTGCGGCCTGGCCGACAACTTCGAACAGATGTTCGTCGCCCGCTTCCTGGTTGGTGTCGGCGAGGCCGCCTACGGCAGCGTTGGCATCGCCGTGGTGCTCTCGGTGTTCCCGCGCCATCTGCGCGCCACCCTGACCGGCGCCTTCATGGCCGGCGGCATGTTCGGCTCGGTGCTCGGCATGGGGCTCGGCGGCGTGCTCGCCGAGCATTTCGGCTGGCGCTGGGCGTTCGCCGGCATGGCGCTGTTCGGCCTGGTGCTGGCGGTGCTCTATCCGCTGGTGGTGCGCGAGGCACGCATCGGCACACCCCGGGTCCGCGCCAAGGCCGAGAGTGGTGGCGAACGTCCGCTGCGCAGCCTGTTCGCCACCCGCTCGGTGGTCTGCGCCTACGTCGGCAGCGGCCTGCAACTGTTCGTCGGCGCCGCAGTGATGGTCTGGTTCCCCAGCTACCTGAACCGCTACTACCACATGGCTACCGACCAGGCCGGCATGGTCTCGGCACTGATCGTCCTCGCCGGCGGCGCCGGCATGGTGCTGTGCGGCATGCTCAGCGACCGGCTGTGCCGCCATTCCCCGGACCGCAAGATCGCCCTGGCCATCGCCTTCTGCCTGATCAGTTGCCTGCTGCTCGGCAGCGCCTTCCAACTGCCGGCCGGCGCATTGCAGTTGGCGCTGATCGCCCTCGGCATGCTGGTCGCCACCGGCACTTCCGGGCCGGCCGGGGCGATGGTCGCCAACCTCACCCATGTCGCGGTGCACGGCACGGCGTTCGCCACCCTGACCCTGGCCAACAACCTGCTCGGCCTGGCGCCCGGCCCCCTGCTCACCGGCGTTCTGGCCGACGTGCTGGGGCTGGATCGTGCCTTCCAACTGGTGCCGCTGATCAGCATCGCTGCCGCCCTGGTCTTTGCCTACGCCAAGCGCCACTACCACCGCGACATCCAGCGACTCGGCCCACAGCCGCTGCCCGGCTCGCCGATGGGGGTTCAGGCATGAACACGCTGTCGGTGGAGATGAGCTTCGACTTCATCTGCCCCTGGTGCCTGATCGGCAAGCGCAACCTGGATCGCGCGCTGCGCCGCCTGCGGGCCCTGCGTCCGGAGCAGGCGATCGAGCTGCGCTGGCGCGGTAGGCAGTTGCTGCCATTCGTGCCTGCCGAGGGCCTGCCGTTCGCCGAGTTCTACCTGGGACGGCTGGGCAGCGAGTCGGCGGTGCTGGCGCGCCTGGCACAGGTGCAGGCCGCCGCCGCGCTGGCCGGGGTGGATATCGATCTGCAGCGCATCCAGAGCATGCCCAATACCGCCAACGCCCATCGCCTGCTGGAACGCGCCGCAGACCTCGGTAGCCCGGCACAGCTCGAAGCGCTGCTCGAACGGCTGTTCGCCGCCTACTTCCAGCATGGCGAGGATCTCGGCGACCGAGCCACGCTGCTGAGCACGGCGCAGTCCTGCGGTTTCGACCCCCAGTGGCTGGAACCAGTCCTGCGCGATGACGCGCGTCCCTTCATCGAGCGCGATACCGAGCTGAGGGGAACCGGCGTGCCGGGCTTCGTGTTCGGTGGCCGCCTGGCGCAGGTCGGCGCCCAGCAGCCGGAGGTTCTGCTGCACAGCCTGCAACGCGCCTGCGCGCGGGAGCCGTCATGAGCCACTGGGTGGAGATTCCCGCCTCGGCACTGCCGGCTTCCGGCGGTCGCGGCCTGTTCCGGCATGCCGGCCGATGCGTGTTGCTGGTCAACGTCGACGGCACGCTGTTCGCCCTCGACGACAGTTGCCCGCACGCCGGCGCCTCGCTGTTCGGCGGCAAGCTGGACGGCCGCTTCATCCAGTGCCCGGCCCACGGCCTGCGTTTCGACCTCGCCAGCGGCTGCCTGGCCGGCCGCCGCGACCTCGGTGTCGCCCGCTATCCCCTCGAATGGCGCGGCGACGCCTGTTTCATCGATCTCAGCGAATCCACCTTCCAGGTACCCACTCCATGAGCACCACCACCATCGCCGCGCTGGGAACGCGGAGCCGCACACTGATGCCCGGCATCATCGTCAGCGCCATGGTCGCCGCGTCGGCCACCTTCCTCTCCGAACACTATGGCGCGCCGGTGCTGCTGCTCGCCCTGCTGCTGGGCATGTCGATCAACTTCCTCGCCGTCGATGGCGTGTGCAAGCCGGGCATAGAGTTCACCGCTCGCGAGGTGCTGCGCATCGGCGTGGCCCTGCTCGGCCTGCGGATCACCTTCGCGCAGATCGCCGAGCTGGGCTGGCATCCGGTGCTAATGGTGGTGCTGCTGGTCAGCGTCACCATCCTGGTGTCGATCGTCGCGGCCCGCGCCATGGGCTTCAACCAATTGTTCGGCCTGCTCACCGGCGGCGCCACGGCGATCTGCGGCGCCTCCGCCGCGCTGGCCCTGGCCGCCGCGCTGCCCAGCCACCCGCAGAAGGAGAAGGCCACGCTGTTCACCGTGATCGGAGTGTCGGCACTGTCGACCCTGGCGATGATCCTCTACCCGATGCTCGCCCGCGCCTTCGATCTCGACCCGCTGCAGGCCGGGATCTTCCTCGGCGGCACCATCCACGATGTCGCCCAGGTGGTCGGCGCCGGCTACAGCATGTCGCAGGAGACCGGCGACAGCGCCACGGTAGTCAAGCTGATGCGCGTGGCCATGCTGCTGCCGGTGATCGTCTGCGCGGCGATGGTCGCCCGCGCCAGCGGCGCCGAGCCGGGCGCCAAGCGACCGCCGCTGCTGCCCTGGTTCGCCGTCGGCTTCCTGCTGCTGGCGGCGCTTAACAGCACCGGCTGGGTACCGTCCCTGGTGCAGAACGCCGGCAACGAGCTGTCGCGCTGGTGCCTGGTGATCGCCATTGCCGCGCTGGGCATGAAGACCCAGCTCAAGGAGCTGGCCACGGTGGGGATCAAGCCGATCCTGCTGATGGTCGGCGAAACCGCCTTCCTCGCCGCGCTGGTGCTGGCGATGCTGCATTGGGGCGGCTGACCGGTTTCATCGACGCTCTGCCTTCCACAGAGCTTTCAGCCGCGCCGCAGTGTTCCCGTCTGCGTTCGCGGCTTTTTTTGCGTTGTCGATCCGCCATAACGACAAGAAGGATGCCGAACGATGCGAAAGACCCTGTCGCTGCTCTGCCTGCTGTATCCCCTGCTGGCCTGCGGAGAGGCCAGCGATGCCCAGCGCCTGAACGAACTCGGCAGCCGCAGTCGACTGCTCTGCGCCAGCGCGATGGCCTATTTCGATCCGCGGGAGCGGGAGCCCGATTCGCGCGGGCTGACGACGGTCTACCACCAGCTCATGACACTGGAGACGCTGGTGGTCCAGTTGGGGAGTCCGGAGTCGCTGCGCCGGCCCTTGCTGACCATGAAGGGGCTCTTCGAGACCCTCGAGGGCCTGCCGCGCCAGCAGGCGGCGCAGTTCCCGCCACTGGTCCGCCAGTTGCTGGTGGCCGGCGGCACGCTGCGGCAGGCAGCCGAGGCGACGGCGGCCGGCCTGCCGGACGAGCCGTGGGCCGGGGAACTGGGTGCCCAGAGCCAGGCCATCGCGACCCTGCTGCTGGACTACCAGTTGCGCGGTTATCCGCTGCCGGAGCCGCAGCCCTTCGCGCTGGGGACCGACGAGGTGCGGCGCCTAGACGCCGAGGTCGGCCAGCGCTTCGAACGGCTGCAGGCACGCTATCCGCAGCGTGCCGGCGAGCTGGGCAAGATCGACAACACCTACCGCTTCGTCAGGAGCCAGTTGCGCGAGGGCAACGGCCGCCTCAGCGGCGGCGCCGGCTTCTACCTCGCCCGCGCGATCAGCGACCTTGACGAGCTGGCGGCGGCGCCCTCGGACTAAGCCGTCGCGGGCGCCTCAGGCGGGCGGATGCTTGAGGCGTTCGTTACGCCAACTGGCCGGGGTCTGGCCGAACTGGCTGGAAAACCAGCGGGTGAACGAGCTGGGCACCGAGTAGCCAAGCAGGTCGGCGATCTGGCTCAGCGAG
This sequence comes from Zestomonas carbonaria, assembly GCF_904061905.1. Classification (GTDB taxonomy): domain Bacteria; phylum Pseudomonadota; class Gammaproteobacteria; order Pseudomonadales; family Pseudomonadaceae; genus Aquipseudomonas; species Aquipseudomonas carbonaria. The sequence continues at coordinate 12,856 of NZ_CAJFCI010000035.1, read as the reverse complement.
TAGCGCGGGTTCTCCATGTAGCGCACCACTAGGCCCCGGCGCACCTCGTTGATCAGTTCGGAGAAGGTCATCCCGCCGTCCTCCAGGCGGCGCTGCAGGGTGCGCACGTTGAGGCCGAGCGACAGGGCGATCTGCTCGATGCTCGCCCGGCCCATGGGCAGCAGCAGGTAGATCGCCTTGCGCACCTCGTTGAGCGTGGTCTGCTCGCTGGCACTCGGCAGCGACTCGACGAAGCGCTCCGCGTGCCGCGCCATCGCCGGATCGGCCAGGGGGTTGGGTTTATCGAGGTCGGCGGCCAGGCAGACGATGCCATTGAACTCGCTGCCGAACTCCAACTGACAGCCGAACACCCGGCGGTGCACCTGGGTTTCCGCCGGCGCGTCGTGGGTGAAATTGACGCTCAAGGGCCGCCAGTGCGCGCCCAGCAGCGCGCTGCACAAACGGAACAGCACGCCGATGGCCAGCTCGATGCCCTGGCGTGACGCCATCGGCGGATCGGAGAGGATTTCCTCGCGGAGGATCACCAGCTTGCCCTGCTCCTCGACGTAGATCGCCAGCGACTCGTTGACCAGGTGGCGGTAGCGGGCGATGGTCGCCAGCGCGTCGCGCAGGGTCGCCTGGTGGGTGAGCAGCAGGCTGATCGCGCCGAAGTCGGCGAGCTGGCGCGACTCGGCCATGCGCAGGCCGAAACTCTGGCACTGGCTGGTCTTCGCGGCGTTTTCCAGCAACAGGAGCGCCGACGCGGTGGGGATGCGTTGCTCGGGGTTGTCGAGGATCGTCAGGCTGAGGCCGACGTCGCGCAACTGCTGCTGCGGATTCAGCCCCAGGTGGCGGGCCACTTCCAGGTAGTTGGTCAAGCCCGCTGCGCGGACCATCATCGTGGTCATGTACCAGGCTCCACGGAGACGCCATGACCAGTGACGGGGCATGCCCGATCCGGCCTTCTTGTCATGAAAAGTTAAGCCTATCTTGCATGTTTACCCGGCCCGGACAAGCCGGAGCGCCGCCACCGATCGGCCCGGCCGGAGCCCCTGTCGACGCCGCGACCCGCGCCGCCCGCGGCCTGGCCAACAATCCGCGCATCACCCGCCGGTACGGGCGTGTCATCAATTGCGAAGTCACTGACGCCCATTGCGAAGCACCCCGCAGGCTGCCTCTCTACTGTCTGTCTCACGGAAAGAACCGCCAGGTGATGACGTGAAAGACAACGCAACAATCCTCATCGTCCCCGGTCTGCGCGACCACGTGCCCGAGCACTGGCAGACCCTGCTCGCCGCCCGCCTGCCCAAGGTGCGCAGCGTGCCGCCACTGACGGAAAACAAGCTTAGCCTGGATGCCCGCGTCGAGGCGATCCAGCACGAGCTGGAGAGCATCGAAGGGCCGGTGATCCTGGTCGCCCACAGCGCCGGCGTGCTGATGGTGGTGCATTGGGCGGCCCGCCACCAGCGGCCGATCCGTGGCGCGCTGCTGGCCACGCCGCCGGACCTCGAAGCCACCTGGCCGGCCAACTACCCCACCCCCGAGACCCTGCGCGAGCACGGCTGGTCGCCGCTGCCGGGCCAGCGCCTGCCGTTCCCCAGCCTGCTCGCGGCGAGCCGCAACGACCACCTGGCCAGCCCCGAGGCGGCTCGCCACATGGCGGCGCAGTGGGGCAGCACCCTGGTCGATCTCGGCGCCGTCGGCCATCTCAACCCCGCGTCCGGCTTCGGCGACTGGCCACAGGCCGACGCCCTCATCCGAGTGCTGGATCACTGATCCGGCCCGGCCGCGGTCGCCGGCATCGCCACGCGACCGGTCCACGGCAGCAAACCATTACAACAAGAAGCGGAGCCAACGCATGACGAACAACAACAAGAGTCCCGTGATCCTGCGCCGATGCCTGCTGGCCTCGGCCGTCGCCGCCGCGCTCGGCGCGCCGGTGGTGCCGGCCATGGAGATCGACACCGGCAGTCCCGACTGGGCGGTGCGTTTCGACAACACCGTGAAGTACAACTACGGCGTGCGCACCGAGAGTGCCGACAAGCGCATGCTCGGTACCCCCAACAGCAACGACGGCGACTACAACTTCCGCCGCTCCGGCACCAACATCACCAACCGCATCGACCTGCTTACCGAGCTGGACGTGGTCTACCGGAACAGCATGGGCTTTCGCGTCAGCGCCGCGAGCTGGTACGACAAGGCCTACGACAACACCGGCTCCAACTCCAACCCCTTCGTCAACGGCAACGATGCGGCGAGCGGCATGGTCGGCGAGCATCCCCTGGTCGGCGCGTTCACAAACCGTGATGGCCTGGGCAACGGCAACCCGCACCTCAGCCGCTACGCCAAGCGCTACTACAGCGGCCCGTCCGGCGAGATCCTCGACTCCTTCCTGTTCTACAGCACCGAGATCGGCGAAGAGTCGCTGCTCAGCATCAAGGCCGGCCAGCACAACGTGTTCTGGGGCGAGACCCTGCTCAACCCGGTGCATTCGGTGAGCTATGGCCAGTCCGGCCTGGACCTGGCCAAGCTGGCGGCGTCGCCGGGCACCGAGGCGAAGGAACTGTTCGTGCCGCGCGAGCAGATTTCCGTCTCGTTCACCGTCAACCCGGAGTTGACCCTGGCGGCGCAGTATTTCTTCAGTTGGGATGCCGCGCGTTTGCCGGAGGCCGGCACCTACTACGGCGGCTCCGACCTGGTGGGCGAGGGCGCGCAGTCGTTCCTGCTCGGCCATACCGCGACGCCGCCGGGCTTCCTCGGCCAGGATGCGCTGACCAACGTGCGCCGCAGCGACGATTACACGCCCGACGACCGTGGCGACTGGGGGCTGATGGCCAAGTGGTCGCCAGAGTGGCTGGACGGCACCCTGGGCGCCTACTACCGCAGGACCTCGGACATCCTGCCGCAAGCCGTACTGGATGCCCGCTCGCTGTCGCTGACCCAGGGCGGCTGCGTGGTGGCGCCGGGCGGAGTGGTCAACCCGCAGGGTACCGGTGTCTGCCGCCTGGTCGAGTCCCTGGCTGGCACCAGCTACAGCTTCGCCTACGGCGACCAGGTCGACATCTACGGCCTGAGTCTGTCCAAGGAGTTCGGCGGGGTCAGCGTCGGCAGCGACCTCAACTTCCGCCGGAACATGCCGTTGGCCAGCATTCCGGCACTGCTCAGCGCCACCGGCCCGGGTGGCCTGGCGGCCGGCCTCGGCGTGCTGCCGGCGCGCAGCGCCGGATCCGGGGTGGTCACCGACCTGCCGCGCGACGGCGACAGCATGAGTGCCACCGGCGACACCCTGCACTGGACCATCAACGGTCTGATGGCCATTGCCGATACGCCCTTCTTCGACTCCGCCAGCCTGCTTGGCGAGCTGTACTACAGCAACCTGATCAGCCTCGATAGCAAGAACGAGGCGCTCTACAAGGGCAAGGGCACCTACCGCGGCATCGACAAGCCGACCCGCGACAACTGGGGCCTGGCGGTCAACTTCACCCCGACCTGGTACCAGGTTCTCCCCGGCCTCGACCTGAGCGCACCCATGTCGATCAACCTCGGCCTCGACGGCGTTTCCCCGGTCGTCGCCGGCGGTGCCGAGGACACCGGCAACTACTCGGTGGGCCTGAGCGCGGCGATCTACAACAAGTACTTCGTCGACCTCAAGTACGTGGACTCCTTCGGCGATGCGCAGAAGTGCGACGACGGCGCCACCGACGGTGCCACGCCGAATGCCCTGGACGCTACCGAGCGCTACACCTGCTACGCCGGCGGCTACTCCTCCTTCTCGGGCGGCGGCGCCACCACGGAAGACCGTGGCGCGGTCTACCTGACTTTCAAGACCACCTTCTGATTACCGCAGCGCTTGGCACAGCCAAGCAGGAGACCTACGAGATGAAATTCGTACCCACTCTGATGGCGGCTTCCCTGGTGGTGGCCTTCGCCGGTTCCGCCCAGGCCGCCGTATCGCCGGCCGAAGCCGCCCAGCTCGGCGCCAGCCTGACCCAGGTCGGCGCCGAGAAAGCCGCCAGCGCCGATGGCAGCATCCCCGCCTACGAGGGCGGCCTGACCACCGCCCCGGCCGGCTTCAAGCCGGGCGACAGTATCCGTCCCGATCCCTTCGCCGGCGAGCAGCCGTTGCTGGTGATCGACGGCAAGAACGTCGCCCAGTACCAGGAGCAACTGACCGCCACCAGCGTCGAACTGGCCAAGCGTTACCCGAGCTTCCGCATCGACGTCTACCCGACCCACCGCACCGTGGCAATGCCCCAGGCGGTGCTCGACAACAGCGTGAAGAACGCCACCGGCGCGAAGTCGCTGAACGGCGGCCTGGCCATCGACAACGTGCTGCCGGGCGTACCGTTCCCGATCCCGCAGTCCGGCGCCGAGGCGATGTGGAACCACCTGCTGCGCTACCAGGGGGTGACCATCAACTCCAAGTACGACTCCTGGAACGTCGATGCCGCTGGCGTCGCGACCCTGGCCACCACCGGCATGGCGTTCATCAACTACCCGATCTACGAGAACCTCAGCCAGCCGATCGACAGCACCGGCGTCTACTACCAGATGAAGCTGTACTACACCGGCCCGGCACGCCGCGCCGGCGAGGCGATCATGCTCAAGGACGCGGCCAACGCCGTCGAACAGCCGCGCCGCGCCTGGCAGTACCTGCCCGGCCAGCGCCGCGTGAAGCTGGCGCCGAGCCTCGCCTACGACACGCCGAACCCGGGCACCGCCGGCGCCGGCACCTACGACGACGTGTTCGTCTTCAACGGGGCGCTGGACCGCTACGACTGGAAGCTGGTCGGCAAGCGCGAGCTGATCGTGCCCTACAACACCTACAAGCTGACCTACGCCGCCGACCCGAAGCCGGTGATGACGCCGAACCACCTGTCGCCGGACTTCGTGCGCTGGGAGAAGCACCGCGTCTGGGTGGTCGAGGGCACGCTGAAGGCCGGCGCGCGGCACGTCTACGCCAAGCGTCGTTTCTACCTCGACGAGGACAGTTGGGTGGCCCTGGCCTCCGACCAGTACGACGCGCGCGGCGAGCTGTTCCGTGGCTCGTTCGCCTTCCTCAGCCAGAGCTATGACAAGCAGGTGCCGGACTCCACGCCGTTCATGGTCTACGACCTGGTGGGCAACTCCTACAACATCAACGGTATCGTCGGCCCGTACGGCGGCATCCGCTACATCGAGCCGCTGACCAAGGCGCAGTGGTCCGCCGAGTCGCTGGCCGGCGCCGGCATCCGCTGAGAGCGCCGCTCCCGGCCGCCGTCCCTCACGAGGGGCGGCGGCCTTCCGACTTCGAGGTACCCCTTATGTTGTCTTCCAAGCGGATCGCCCGCGCCCTGCTGCTGGCGGCGCTGCCCGCGCTCGGCCAGGCGGCGCCCTTCGTCGACGTGCTCGACCTGCCGGCGCAGCACAGCGAACTGGCCGTGCGCAGCCCGCTGCTGGCTGTCACCCACGCCGGCGCACGGCTGGTCAGCGTCGGCCAGCGTGGCCACATCCTGTATTCCGACACTGCCGGGCAGACCTGGCAGCAGGCCGAGGTGCCGGTCAGCGCCGACCTCAACGCCGTGCATTTCCCCACCCCGGCGCAGGGCTGGGCAGTCGGCAACGACGGCGTGATCCTGCACAGCGTCGACGGCGGCCGTAGCTGGCAGAAGCAACTCGACGGCCGCCGGATCGGCGCGCTGATGGTCGAGCACTACGCAGCCCTGGCCGCCGCCGAGCCGGAACAGCCGCGCTGGGCCGAGCTGCTCGCCGAAGGCCAGCGCTTCGTGGATGAGGGCGCCGACAAGCCGCTGCTCGGCGTCTGGTTCGCCGACGAGCGGACCGGCTACGCAGTCGGCGTATTCAACCTGATCCTGCGCACCAGCGACGGCGGCCGGCACTGGCAACCGCTGCTGGACCGCGTCGACAACCCGCAGGGCTTTCACCTCAACGCCATCGCCTCCACCGGCGACGGCCTCTACATCGTCGGCGAGCAGGGCCTGGTGCTGAAGTGGGATGCCGGGCGCGAGCGCTTCACCAGCCTGCCGTCGCCCTACCAGGGCACCTTCTTCGGCGTCATCGGCCGGCCCGGCGAGGTGCTGGTCCACGGCCTGCGCGGCCACGTGTTCCGCAGCCGCGACGGCGGCCGGAACTGGCAGGCGCTGGACAGCGGCCTGCAAGTCAGCATCACCGCCGCCACCCTCGATGCTCAGGGGCACTACCGGCTGTTCACCCAGGCCGGACACCTGCTACGCGACGACGGCAACGCCCTGCAGCTACTGACGCAGGCCCAGCAGGCGCCGGTGGCCGGTGCCGTCGCGGTGGACGACGGCCTGGTGCTGGTCGGCGGCCACGGCGTGCGCCGGCTCACCACGCAATAACCGAACAGACAGCGAGGACCCGAGATGGGCACCATCAAACAAGACACCATGCCGGTGATCAGCGACCCGCGCGACTTCGACCGACGCAGCGGCAACCTGCTGGAACGCCTGGTGTTCAACCATCGCCTGCTGTTCGTGCTGGTCATGGCATCGCTCACCCTGCTGCTCGGCTACCAGGCGGCGACCCGCCTGGAGCTGCGGCCGAGCTTCGAGAAAATGATTCCCCACGGCCAGCCATACATCCAGAACTTCCTGGAGAACCGCCAGTCGCTGCGCGGGCTGGGCAACAGCGTGCGGGTGGTGGTGGAGAACACCCGGGACGACATCTTCGACCCCGAGTACCTGGAGGTGCTCAAGCAGGTCAACGACGAGCTGTTCCTTGCCCAGGGCGTCGACCGCGCCTGGATGAAATCGCTGTGGAGCCCGGCGGTGCGCTGGACCGAGGTCACCGAGGAAGGCTTCCAGGGCGGCCCGGTGATGCCCGACGGCTACGCCGGGCGGCCGGAGGACATCGAGCAGTTGCGGCAGAACATCAACCGCGCCGGCATCGTCGGCAGCCTGGTGGCCAGCGACTTCAAGTCGAGCATGCTGGTGGTGCCGCTGCTCGACCGCGCCACGGCCAGCGGCCAGGGCATCGACTACCACCAGTTCTCCCGCCTGCTCGAGGAGCGGCTGCGCGACAAGTACGAGTTCCCCGGCGACAGCCGGGCGCGCCAGGCCGGAGAGGATGGCGGCGGCCAGTACAAGATCCGGGTGATCGGCTTCGCCAAGCTGGTCGGCGACCTGATCGACGGGCTGATCCAGGTGATGATGTTCTTCGGCCTCGCCGTGCTCACCTCGCTGGCGATCATCTACCTGTACACCCGCTGCGTGCGCAGCACCCTGCTGGTGGTCGCCTGCTCGCTGACCGCGGTGGTCTGGCAGCTCGGCATCGTCGCCTGGCTGGGCTACGCCATTGATCCGTACTCGGTGCTGGTGCCGTTCCTGATCTTCGCCATCGGCGTGTCCCACGCGGCGCAGAAGATGAACGGCATCATGCAGGACATCGCCCGTGGCACCCACAAGCTGGTGGCGGCGCGCTACACCTTCCGCCGCCTGTTCCTCGCCGGCGTCACCGCGCTGCTCGCCGACGCGGTGGGCTTCGCCGTGCTGATGCTGATCGACATCCCGGTGATCCAGGACCTGGCGATCACCGCCAGCATCGGCGTCGCCGTGCTGATCTTCACCACCCTGCTGATGATGCCGGTGGCGCTGTCCTACGTCGGCGTCGGCCGCAAGGCCGCCGAGCGCGCCCTGCGCATCGACACCAACGCCGCCGCGCACCGTGGCTTCGGCCACGTCTGGGACTTCCTCGACCGCTTCACCACCCGGCGCTGGGCGACCGGCGCGGTGCTGGTGGCGGCGCTGATGGGCCTCGGCGGTTTCTGGGTCGCCCTGCAGTTGCAGATCGGCGACCTCGACAGCGGCGCCCCGGAGCTGCGCGCCGACTCGCGCTACAACCGCGACAACGCCTACATCACCAGCCACTACGCGCTGTCCAGCGACCTGTTCGCGGTGATGGTGAAGACCCCGCCGGAAGGCTGCCTGAACTACCAGACCCTGGTACTCGCCGACCGCCTGGCCTGGGAGCTGCAACAGCACCCGGGGGTGCAGACCACGGTGTCGCTGGTCAACGCTGTACGGCAGATCACCGCCGGCACCTTCGAGGGCAACCCGAAGATGAACAGCCTGCAGCGCAACCAGAACGTGCTCAACTACGCCGCCCAGCAGGCTTCGGTGAACACCCCCGAGCTGTTCAACACCGACTGCTCGCTGATGCCGGTGATCGCCTTCCTCAAGGACCACAAGGCGCAGACCCTCGATGAGGTGGTGGCAATCGCCGAGCGCTTCGCCCGCGAGAACAGCACGCCGGAGCACCAGTTCCTGCTCGCCGCCGGCAACGCCGGCATCGAGGCGGCGACCAACATCGTGGTGCGCGAGGCCAATCGCACCATGCTGTTCTACGTCTACCTGGCGGTGATCCTGTTCTGCCTGATCACCTTCCGTAGCTGGCGCGCGGCGCTGGTGGCGCTGCTGCCGCTGGTGCTCACCTCGATCCTCTGCGAGGCGCTGATGGTGGTCATGGGCATCGGCGTGAAGGTCGCGACCCTGCCGGTGATCGCCCTCGGCGTCGGCATCGGCGTCGACTACGCGCTGTACCTGCTCAGCGTGCAGTTGCACTACCAGCGCCAGGGCCTGTCGCTGTCGGACGCCTACAAGAACGCGGTGGCCTTCACCGGCCGGGTGGTGGCGCTGGTCGGCATCACCCTGGCCGCCGGGGTGGTCGCCTGGGCCTGGTCGCCGATCAAGTTCCAGGCCGACATGGGCATCCTGCTGACCTTCATGTTCCTCTGGAACATGCTCGGCGCGCTGATCCTGATCCCGGCGCTGTCGCACTTCCTGCTGCCCAGCGCCGGGCAGACCCGCACGGAGAGGAAGAAGAGCCGCCGCGCCGAGGCGGTGCCGGCCTGAGCGGCGGCCGGAAGCGGAGAAACGGCGACATCGTGAACCTGGGCATTACGCTGGAGAAGGACGGCTTCATCGCCGACTCCAGCAAGATGTACCGCATCGGGCAGATCGCCCCGCACGGTCAAGCCCGGTGCCCGGCTGGGCGATATCGGCCACAGATACGCCAAGGACGCCCGTCCCCCTGCGACTCAGGCGGTGTACCGGTTGCTTTCACGAAACTCCCGAGGCCCCATGCCGAATAGTTGGCGGAAGCAGCGATGGAAGTGGGACAGCGTCTTGAACCCGCAGGCCACCGAGACCTCCGTCAAGGATTTGTTCGCCTGTTGCAGCAATTGACGCGCGCGGGTGAGGCGCAACTCCATGTAGTAGCGGGGCGGGGTGGCTTTCACGTGCCGGCAGAAGAGTCGCTCCAGATGACGTTTCGAGATCCCCACATAGCGTGAAATCTCCCCGACATCCACGGGCTCCTCGATGTTGTTGTGCATGAGTTCCAGGGCGAGCTTCAAGGCTTCCGGCAAGGTCGGGTCCAGGTCGATCGCCACCACCGAGACATCCAGGGCCTCCCGCAACTTGTCACAGCTAAGCACTTCCTGAACCGCGCTGATCAGTTCCTCGCCCGCGATATGGCGAACCACCTCCAGCATCGTTGAGATAGAGTTTGCGGTGCGCATTGGCACGTCAAAGTCTTCTCGGGCGATACCCTCTCTCATATTCGATAAAGTCAAGCAGTGAGATGGCTGCGTCACGAAGTGTCGCTTCTGGATATTTCCTGCAAAATGCGATTACGAAAGCCTCTTTTTGACTTCGATCAAATTTTTTATGAACCAGATCGTTCCACTCGGAAATTTCAGGATGTTGGGCGCTCAAGAAACCCTCCAGCCAAATTGTCGAGTCGTGTAAAAGATTTAGCCTCGTGGCTTTTTTGAGCAATGGGCAGGGTGTGCCGCCCAAGTCAATAGCCGACACGAAGGAGTCGGCCATTGCTTGAGTAGAAGTTATTAGTAGTACTAAGAGCAGATTCTTCAAGATTAAAAGGAGATGGGCGGAGGATTTATATTCACTGGCATGTTCTGCGTTGTGCAAGGAAAATACCCTGCCGGAGGTGGACACCACATTATCATTGCAGAGGAATAGCCTGCGTAAGACGTCGCTGGTAGGAAAATATACGTAACAAGAGTTGTGAGTAGAATTCTTTTCATAATTTAATCCTTCCTTAGATGTCTTCGTCGAGCGGGATGTAAATCTGATTTAATAGATTGTGTTTGCCGGAATCATCCTTATGGCTTTTACGCTGTAAAGAAGTTGCGGTTTTAGATGCTTCGTGAATCTGTTGCATTACAATTTTTAGACTTTCTGTGGGAGATTTCCGGATGGCTTCCTCAGCCATGTAGTCAGCACCGACATCGTCACCCTGGTACCGCCTGGCCTGGCTTTGCGCCATCAAAATTTCAGCTTCCATGATGGGCTTTAATTCGAGTTTCTCCCATTTGTAGCTTTCATTCACACTCAATGCCAGATTGAGAGTGTTCTCAGCAGCGACGAAGTCACCTTTGAGTATCTGAATCTGCCCCAGTTGAGTATAGAAATGGGGAGCAGCAGGGTTTCCGAGCTTAATCGCCTCAAGTGCAGCAGACTCTGCCTTCTTCAAGACTCTGGTTTGCTCGAGCGTATCGGTGGGTGAAAGTTGAGTAGCTTGCTGGGAATAGGAAAGTGCTAGCTTGCTGTAAATTTCTGAAAGCCTGCTATTATCTGCCCCGATCAATGAAGCCTCTAAAACTTCTGTAGCCTTGTCGAAACTCCCGAGCCTGATATAACTAGTGCCCAAGTACTCACTAATTTCGCTATCGTTTTTCGCATCAGGGAGTTTCTTGTTGATGTAGGCTATGGCTTCCGCATCACGGCGTAGTTCTGAAAGGCAACCAGCTTTGATCTTGATGTAGACTTTCCAGTCAGGGGAGCTTGGAGATGGCTCACTAATGGAGTTGAGTCTTGGGAGGGCTTGGCTACATGATTTGAACCAACCTTGGCTTTTCACTTGGTTGGCAATATCCAATATCGAGTCTGCATGAGCAGAGCTCTGGATAAAGAGAAGCGAAAGCGTGATCGTACTAAGCGCTGAAACTCTCATTACTTTACCTTCCATGGTTGTGGATAATGTTCAAGAGAATTAATTTAATGCCAAAAAAATATTTATAGCATAGTAAAAACGTATGTCAAATAAAAATCATTAGCATTTGCCTGTCGATTGCCTTGCCAATATCAGCACGTCAAATCCAATCCCAACGGACGTGGATGGAAAAGGGAACCATCCATTAGGGAAAGCCGGCGGTTGCAGGAGCCGAGTGCAACACGGCTATTGAGTTGAAGCCGGAGTTTCATGTCGCATAGCTATGGTTTTGTGCATCACTTCTCCCATGCCATCGATCGAGCATTTGAAGTCGAAGCGCTTGCGGGGCGCATGTTCAATTGCAGAACGATGGCATCCAACTCCTCCTGGTTATGTACCGACAGATCTGTGCCCATGGGTAGGTACTGGCGGATCAGGCCGTGGATGTTCTCATTGCTGCCGTGCTGCCAGGGGCTGTGCGGGTTGCAGTGATCATCCACCCTACGGTTTGGGATGTGTGGGGCGGCAAGTTGTCGAGCCGGCACGGCATGCCGGCAGTCCGCCCCCGCACAACCTGCACCGTCACCGCCGACTATGTTGCGGCTAACTGTCGGTGGAATCCGAGGTGGGTGACATGACGATGAGTGGCAGTTGTCTGTGCTGGGCTGTGCGCTACGAGATCACTGGTTCGTTCAAGTTGCTGGGCAACTGCCACTGTTCGATGTGCCGCAAGGCGCACGGGGCGGCGTTCGTGACCTGGGGTATCGTCGATCCGGACCAGTTCCACTGGGGCGCGGGCAAGGAATTCGTCCACGGCTACGAGTCGTCACCGGGGAATAGGCGGTGTTTCTGCAAGCAGTGCGGGTCGCCGTTGGTGAGCACCCATGGCATCGTCAAGGCGATGGCTCCCGCCCTGCCCAGGTGCGCCAGGTTCTTGCATTTCAGGACGCTTTCGAAGGAAGAGTTCATAGGGTTACTCACTGACAGTCGGCCATGAAGCGATGCCCGGTATCGTCGCAGCGAAGCACGGACACCCCATAGCCTTATCCGCCTGACAAGGACAAGGGAAGTGCCGCCCTCGACGTTCTCTCCCGGGCAACCGGACTACACAACTTCTTCCGCCCGGCCAGGTCGCCTTCCGAACAGCAGCCCGAAGAAATGCTCGCAGCTCGGGCTGGCCGGCAAGTCGGAAATCGCCTGCCGGAAACCTCCAGGCGGTGGCCGGCAATGTACTGAGCGCGGCCTTCTGGAACATGGGAGAAAACTGTTCGGCCGGCTCACGGCTGATCGTCCACCGCTCCGTGAAGGACGCGCTGCTCGAAGAAATGCTGCACCAGCTCGAAGACTGGACCACCGGCGACCCGCAGGACCCTTCCGTCCGCCTGGGCGCACTCATCGAGCAGGCCCACATGGAGAAGGTGCTGGCGCACATCGAGCAGGCCAAGGCCGAAGGCGCCCGCCTGGTCACCGGTGGCGTGCGCCTGTTCCCGGAAAGTGGCGGCTATTTCGTCGCGCCAACCATTTTCGACGACGTGACCAATGCATCGTCCGTGGCCCGGGACGAGATCTTCGGGCCGGTCCTGGCGGTGATCACCTTCGACACCGAAGAGGAAGCCATCGCCATCGCCAACGACACCTGCTACGGCCTCGCCGCCTCGCTCTGGACCGATGACATCAACACCGCCCACCGCGTGTCCTCGGCCATCCGCGCCGGCACCGTGTCGGTCAACTGCTTCTCCGAAGGCGACATCTCCACCCCCTTCGGCGGCTACAAGCAATCCGGCTTCGGCGGCCGCGACAAATCGGTCTACGCCCACGACCAATACTGCGAACTGAAGACCACCTGGATCCAACTGTCCTGGCCCCGGGCAGACGGAGAGAGAAGTCCCCCACCGAACCCCGC
>NZ_CAJFCI010000034.1 GCF_904061905.1 Zestomonas carbonaria | reverse complement strand
CCCCTCCCCCAAACCGAACTGCTACCCTAGCCGCCATCCCCCTGGCCACCGACCACTCCGATGCTCTCCCTCTACCACGCCCCCGACCTGGAAACCCTCGGCGAACTGGCCACCGCCCTGCTCGCCCAGCCGCAGCGCGATCCGCTGGCCCCGGCGCGGGTGGTGGTGCCGAGCCACGGCATGGGTCGCTGGCTGACCCTGGAGCTGGCGCGCAAGCAAGGCATCGCCATGCACCTGGAGGTGCAACTGCCCTCCGCCTTCGTCTGGCAACTGAGCCGCCAGGTGCTCGGCGAGCTGCCCGAGCAATCCGCCTTCGCCCCGGCGACCCTCGCCTGGCGCCTCTACGACTGGCTGTGCGAAGCGGACAACCTGGCCCGCGCGCCGCGCCTGGCCCAGTACCTGGAAGGCGGTGACGAGCGCCGCCGGCTGAGCCTGGCCACGCGCATCGCCGACGTCTTCGACCAGTACCTGCTCTACCGTGACGACTGGCTGGCCGCCTGGGAGCACGGCGAGCGCCTGGGGCTTGGCGTCGATGAGGACTGGCAGGCGCTGCTCTGGCACGAACTCACCGCCGACGGCCACCCGCACCGCGCCCGTCTGCTCGACGACCTGCTGCGCCGCCTGTACGCCGCCGAACCCATCGACGGCCTGCCCGAGCGCCTGCTGGTGTTCGGCATCAGCAGCCTGCCGCCGCACCACCTGCGCGTCCTCGCCGGCCTGGCGCGGCACACCGAGGTGGTGCTGTTCGCCCTCAACCCGTGCCGCGAAGCCTGGGGCGAGATCCGCGATATCGCCGAGCTGGCGAAACAGTCGGCGGTGAGCCCGGACGACTGGTACCTGGACGTCGGCCATCCGCTGCTCGCCAGCCTCGGCAAGCAGGGGCGCGACTTCTTCGATAGCCTGTTCGCCACCCTTTTCGCCGAGCAGGGCGAGGAAGCCGGCATCTACCCGAGCGACGCCGAGCTGGCCGACGACAGCCTGCTGCGCGCCCTGCAACAGGACATCCTGCGGCTCAGGACGCGCAGCCCCGAGGAGCGCCTGGCGCTGCGCGACGACGACCGCTCGCTGGAGCTGCACATCGCCCACTCGCCGCTGCGCGAGGTGGAAATCCTCCACGACCAGTTGCTCGCCCGCTTCGCCGCCGACCCGACGCTGAGCCCCGACCAGGTGGTGGTGCTGACCCCCGACATCGAGCGCTACGCGCCGTGCATCGAAGCGGTGTTCGCCCCGCGCGACGGCGTGCCGCGCATCCCCTTCAGCCTCGCCGACCGCAGCCGCCGTGCCGAAGTCCCGCTGCTCGAAGCCTTCCTCGAACTGCTCGCCCTGCCGGAAAGCCGTTTCGCCGCCGAAGACATCCTCGCCTGGCTGGAACAACCGGCCATCGCCCGCCGCGCCGGCATCGAGCGCGAGGACCTGCCGCTACTGCGCGACTGGCTGCGCGAGGCCGGCGTGCGCTGGGGCCGTGACGCCGAACACCGTGCCAGCCTGGGCCTGCCGGCGGACGCCGCGTTCACCTGGCGCGAAGGGCTCGACCGCCTGCTGCTGGGCTTCGCCGCGCCGCCGCAACTGGCCGGCGACGCCGCGCCGCTGCTCGGCGACCACTGGCCGCTGGACGCCCTGGAGGGCGCGCGTGGGCAATTGCTCGGCCGCCTGGCGGCCTTCGTCGGACTGCTCGGCGACCTCGCCGAACGCCTGCACCGGCCGCGCCCGCTGGCCGACTGGGCGGACGAACTGCAACGGCTGATCGACGCACTGTTCGACGAAAGCGAGGCCGGCGACAGCCTGCTGCAACTCAGCCAGGCTTGCGCGGCACTGCGCGAGCAGGCGCAGGCGGCCGGCATCCAGCGCCCGCTGGAACTGCCGCTGGTGCGCCAGCAGCTCGGCGCGCTGCTCGAAGCGGGCGGCGGCGCCAGCGGCTTCCTCACCGGCGCGGTGACCTTCTGCACCATGGTGCCGATGCGCAGCCTGCCGTTCCGCCTGGTCTGCCTGCTCGGCCTCGACGACGGTGCCCTGCCCCGGCGCACTCCGGCCGCCGGTTTCGACCTGATCGCCCAGCACCCGCGTCGCGGCGACCGCGCCCGGCGCCTGGACGACCGCTACCTGCTGCTGGAAACCCTGCTCTCCGCCCGCGACGCGCTGTACCTCAGCTACGTCGGCCGCGACCCGCGCGACAACGCCGAGCTGCCGCCCTCGGTGCTGGTCAGCGAGTTGCTGGAAGCCATCGACGCCACCGCCGTCGCACCTCGTAGGCGCGAGCTGGCTCGCGATCCGTCGGCAGTGCCGGAAGCGCGGGCGGACGAACAAAAAGCCAGCGCGTGGATCACCATCGCCCACCCGCTGCAACCCTTCGCCCCCGGCAACTTCGCCGACGACCGCCACACCGGCTTCGCCGCCCCCTGGTTCCGCGCCGCCGAGCGCCTGGCGCAACCGGCCGACAGCGAGCCGACACCCTTCGCCACCCGCCTGCCGGAACCCGACGCCGACTGGCTGCGCATCGAGCCGGCCGACCTGCTGGCCTGCTTCCGCCACCCGGCGCGCTTCCTGCTCGAGCGGCGTCTCGGCCTGCGCCTGGCCGAGCAGGAGGAAAGCCTCGCCGGCGACGAACCCTTCAGCCTCGAACCGGCCGCCTATCGCGGCCTGCGCCGGCTCGCCCTGCAAGCGGTGGAACACGACTGGAGCGCCGACGAGGAGCGCCGGGTGGCGCGCGCCGCCGGCTGGCTGCCCAGTGGCGAACTCGGCCAGGCGCTGTGGGGCAAGCTGCGCGGCCCGGTGCGTGCCTTCGCGCCGAGGCTGTTCGAGGCGCGCCCGATCGAGGCGCCGCAGCCGCTGGCGGTGGATATCCAGTTGGCCGGCGTGCACGTCCACGGCTGGCTCGACGGCGTCACCCCGGACGGGCTGTTCGAATGGCGCCTCAACCGCCCTTCGGCCTGGGACCTGCCCGGCTTCTGGCTGCGCCACCTGTTGCTGAACGTCGCCGCGACCGGGGACATCGCCCGCCACAGCCTGCTGATCTCGCCGGCCGGCGACTGGCAGCTCGGTCCCCGGGCCGATGCCGCCGCACTGCTCGAACCCTGGCTGCGCGCCTATCGCCAGGCGCTCTGCGAACCGCTGCCATTCCTCGTGCGCAGCAGCTATGAATTCGCCAGGGCCAAGTGCACGCCGAGCCCGCGCAGCCGCAAGGAACCCCTCGACGCCGCTCGCGACGCGGCGAATAACGCCTGGCTGGGCGCCGACTTCAGCCCGATCCCCGGCGAAGCCCTCGACCCCTGGTACGCCCTCGCCTTCCGCGACCGCGAACCCCTCGACGAACACTTCGAAGCCCTCGCCGAACAACTCCTCGGCCCCCCGCTGCTGGCCCTGGCCCAAGGCGACGACGAGTAACCCAATGGGCTACCCCAACCTGTAGGAGCGGCCCATGGCCGCGAGGGGGCGTGCGGGTATCGCCGTGCTCGACCCAGCGCCGCGCGCACCGATCGGAGGACCACGCCTGGCGTTCCGTCATGACTCTGAGCCGTTCCCTGGGAAACGGTGCGCACGGCGCACCCTACCTGAAGAAGGCCCCCAGTAGATCCTCGACGAACGCCTTCTGCGCCTCGCTCGGCTGGCGGCCACGGTGCCGGGCAAGGAGGAACTGCACCTGGTAGCCGGAGCCTTCCGCCCGCAGGGGGCGCAATTCGCCGCGCGCTTCCCAGGGTGCGGCGATGTGCACCGGCAGGTAGCCAATGTGCGCGCCGGAGAGAATGAGCGCCAGGCAGCCCTCCACCTGTTCGCAGCGCGCGCTGCTCGGCCCGGTCTGGTAGGGATCGCCGGCGCTGACGTAGCGGTAGGAATGCACCACCCGGTCGCACCCGGTCAGCGCCTCGGCCGAAGGCTCGGCGCAGGCGAACAGCGGATGTCCGCGACCGCAGTACAGTTGCTGGTCCTCGACGAACAGCGGCTGGAAATCCAGCGCTGCCTGGCTCGGCGAGAAATAGCCGATCGCCAGGTGCAACTGGTCCTGTACCAGGCGCCGCTCCAGTTCGCCGGGCATGGCGCTGATCAGCTCGATCTGCACCGCCTGGTTGCGCCGCCGGAAGGCGCCGATGGCCTGGCCGATGCGCGCCAGCCGGTCGTCGTCGAGGGCTTCGGCCAGCCCGATGCGCAGCTCGCCGAGCAGCTTGTCGGCCATGCCCTGGGCCTCGCCCTTGAAGGTCTCGATGGCGGCGAACAGGCGGCGGGTGGCGGCCAGCACCTGCTCGCCCTTGGGCGTCAGGCGGAAGCCGGACTTGCCGCGCTCGCAGAGGCGGAAGCCCAGACGCGTCTCCAGCTTGGCCATCTGCGTGCTGATGGTCGACTGGCCGATCCCCAGCTCGCCCTGGGCGGCGCTGAAACCGCCGCTTTCCACCACCACGACGAACAGCCGCAGCAATTGCAGATCGAGGTCGCGCACCTGGCTGAGCATGGGAAGCACTCCATGGATCGATGGTCATCGATGTTGGAGTAGATCACTTCGTATTTATCCGAAGCAACGCCGGCCGCAGGATGTCCCGAACCGTGCCACCCAATGAGAAATCCGTGATGGAACAGGCCTACGACAACGACCAGGCGATCACCCGCGACAGCCTCTACGGCACCTGCGCCGAACCCACCTACGGCGGGATCACCAGCTTCATGCGCCGCCGCTATACGCGCGACCTGCGCGGCGTCGACCTGGTGGTCAGCGGCGTGCCCTTCGACACCGCCACCACCAACCGCCCGGGCAGCCGCTTCGGCCCGCGCGCGATCCGCGCCGCCTCGGTGCAGATGGCCTGGGCGCGCCACTGGCCCTGGGAGTTCGACCCCTTCGAGCACCTGGCGGTGGTCGACTACGGCGACTGTGCCTTCGACCACGGCACCCCGCAGGACACCCCGGCGACCATCGAAGCCCACGCCGCACGGATTCTCGACGCCGGCTGCGGCCTGCTGACCCTCGGCGGCGACCATTTCATCAGCTACCCGCTGCTCAAGGCCCACGCGAAGAAGCATGGCCCGCTGGCGCTGATCCACTTCGACGCGCACAGCGACACCTGGCCGGACCCGGACGGCCAGCGCATCGACCACGGCACCATGTTCTACCACGCCGCCCGCGAGGGGCTGGTCGACCCGGCGTGCTCGGTGCAGGTCGGCCTGCGCACCACCAACGACGACGTGATGGGCTTTCAGGTGCTCGATGCGCGCGAGGTCAACCGCAGCACGCCGGAGCGCATCGCCGAGCTGATCCGTGTCCGCGTCGGCGAGCGGCCGGTGTACCTGACCTTCGACATCGACTGCCTCGACCCGGCCTTCGCCCCCGGCACCGGCACGCCGGTGTGCGGCGGGCTGTCCAGCCACCAGGCGCTGGAAATCCTCCGTGGCCTGCGCGGCATCGACCTGGTCGGCATGGACGTGGTGGAAGTCGCCCCTTCCTACGACAGCGCCGAGATCACCGCCCTGGCCGGCGCCACCCTGGCGATGGAGATGGTCTGCCTGTACGCCGTGCGGCACAAGGTCGATCACCGCTGACACCCCATGGCGATCGATCCGGGCATAATGCGGAACATCCCATCCGTGCCCGGAACGCCATGTCGCCGACCATCCACCCGCCGGGATTCCCGGCATGAGCCTAGACCTGCAGAACTCGCCGTTCGACGGCCGCAGCCTGATCGAGGCCAGCGCCGGCACCGGCAAGACCTGGACGCTCACCGCGCTCTACGCCCGGCTGCTGCTCGAACGGCAACTGAGCGTCGGGCAGATCCTGGTGGTCACCTACACCACCGCCGCCACCGCCGAGCTGCGCGAACGCATCCGCGCGCGGCTGGCCGAGCTGCTGGCGATCTACGACGGCACGCCGAGCGGCGATCCCTTCCTCACCGAACTGCACGCCCGGCATCCCGGCGAGGACGCCCGCCGCCGCCTGCTGCTGGCGGTGCACGGCTTCGACGAAGCGGCGATCTTCACCATCCACGGCTTCTGCCAGCGCGCCTTGCAGGATGCCGCCTTCGAGGCCGGCGGCGACTTCGACAGCGAACTCACCCAGGACGACCGCGAACTGCTCGACGCCCTGCTCGCCGATGCCTGGCGCCACGAGCTGGCCAGCGCCGAGCCGGCCTGGGCGCGCTACCTGGCCCAGCGCAAGATCACCCCGGCCTGGCTGCGCCAGCGCCTGCGCGGCCATCTTGGCAAGCCCTACCTGCGGGTCGAGCCGAAATCCGCGCTCGGCGGCGACGAATTGGCCGGCGCCGAAGCCGCCTGGCAGCACGCCGCGGCGCTCTGGCAGCGCGATGGCGACGCCTGGCTGGCCGAGCTGCAAGCCCATGGCGGGCTCAGCCAGAGCACCCACAAACAGGCCAAACTGGTGCCCTGGGGCGCCGAACTGGACGCCTACTTCGCCGATCCTGCCAGCTTGTTCCAGGTGCCCGATGGCCTCGCCAAACTCGGCGCGGCGGCGCTGGCCAAGGCCACCAAGAAGGGCGCGACGCCTCCCCGGCACGCCCTGGCCGACGCCTTCGACCGCCTGAGCGCGGCCCTGGAAACCGCCGAGCCGGCCGGCCAGCGGCGGCTGATCGACCTGCAGGTGCGCCTGCTCGAACGGCTCGACCGCGAACTGCCGGAACGCAAGGCGGCGCAACGCCTGCTGGCCTTCGACGACCTGCTCAACCGCCTCGACCAGGCCCTGCAAGGCCCGGCCGGCGCGGAACTGGCGGCGACCCTGCGCACCCGCTATCCGCTGGCGCTGATCGACGAATTCCAGGACACCGACCCGATCCAGTTCGCCATCTTCGACCGCATCTACCCCGGCGCGACCGGCGATGCCGCCCTGTGCTTCGTCGGCGATCCCAAGCAGGCCATCTACGCCTTCCGGGGCGCCGACCTCGCCACCTACCTGGAAGCCCGCGCCAGCGCCGCGCGGCGCTACGACCTGCCGAACAACTACCGCTCCACGCCGGAGCTGATCGCCGCCCTCAACCACCTGTTCGCCCGTCCGCAGCCGTTCGCCGTGGACGGGCTCGACTACCCGCCGGTGGGTGCCGGTGCCAAGTCGCGCGACCGCCTGGTGCTGCCCGAGGCCCTGGCCGGCGCGCCGCTCAATCTGGTGTGGCTCGGCGACGAGCCGCTCAACAAGCAACAGGCCGGCGAGCGGGTGGCGTTCGACTGCGCCCGGCGCATCGCCGCGCTGCTCGCCGCCAGCGCGGGTGGCGAGGCGTATTTCGAATCCGTCGCTGGGCGCCAGCCGCTCAAGGGCGGCGATATCGCCGTGCTGGTCGCCAACCACCGGCAGGCCGCCGAGGTCGCCGAACAACTCGCCGCGCGCGGCGTGCCCAGCGTGCGGCGCGGCAACCAGAGCGTCTGGCACAGCGAGGAAGCCGGCGAACTGGCGGCGGTGCTCGCCGCCTATGCCGAGCCGGGCCGCGAAGGCGTGCTGCGCTACGCCCTGGCCACTCGCCTGCTCGGCCGCGACGCGGAGCAACTGGCGCGCTGCCAGGACGACGAACGCGCCTGGGACCGCGAGCGCGAGGACGCCGAGCTGTATCACCAGCTCTGGCAGCAGCACGGCTTCATGCGCGCCTTCCGCGCCTGGCTCGACCGCGAGGCGGTGGCCGAACGCCTGCTCGCCGCCAACGACGGCGAGCGCCGGCTGACCAACCTGCTGCACCTCGCCGAACTGCTCCAGGCGGAAAGCCTGCGCCGTCCCGGCCTGGAGCCGCTGCTCGCCTGGCTGAACGCCCAGCGCGGCAGCGAAGGCGCCGGCGAGGACGCCCTGCTGCGCCTGGAAAGTGATGCCGAACGGGTGCAGATCGTCACCATCCACACCTCCAAGGGCCTCGAATACCCGCTGGTGTTCTGCCCGTTCCTGTGGGACGGCAGGCTGCTCGGGCCGTTCACCGACAGCGCCCGCTGCCACGACGAGCATGGCCGACCGCTGCTCGACCTGGGCAGCGACGACCTCGACGCCAACCTGCAACGCGCCCGCCACGAAGTGTTCGCCGAAAAGCTGCGTCTCGCCTACGTGGCCCTGACCCGCGCCCGCGATCGCCTGTGGCTGCACTGGGGACCGATTGCGCTGCCCAAGCCGAAGAAGGACGGCAGCCTGCCCGACGAGGGCCTGCACAGCAGCGCCCTGGCCTGGCTGCTACATGGTCGCGAACTGCCCGGCGACGATCCGCTGGGCGAACTGGCCGCGTACCTCGGCGCCCGCGACGGCGCCGCCCTGCGCCAGGAACTGGACGCCCTGCTCGCCGGTTCCGCGCAGATGACCTGCCTGCCTCCGCTCGACAGCGAGGCCACGGCCAGCGGCGAACGCCGCGCCGAGCCGCCGCGCCAGCTCGCCGCACTGCCGCGCAGCCTGGCCAGCGCCTGGCGGATCGGCAGCTTCTCCGGCCTTGCCGCCGGCCAGCACATGGAAGCCCCGGACCGCGACGCCCTCGTCATGCCCGCCGCCAGCGAGCCGGGCACCGGCTTCTTCGCCTTCCCGCGCGGCGCGCGCGCCGGCACCTGTCTGCACGCCATCCTCGAAGACTGGATGCGCGGCAAGGGCGAGCTGGAGACGCTGGTGACGACGCAACTGGCCGCCCATGGCATCGATGCCGTGACCTGGGGAGCGACCGCGACGGAGCACCTGCGCCGCGTACTGGACTGCGACCTGGACGACACCGGCCTGGGCCTCGCCGCCCTCGACCCGGCGCGCCGCCTGCCCGAGCTGGGCTTCACCTTCCCGGTCGCCAACCTGGACGTCGCACGGCTGCGGGCGATCCTCACCGACCCCGCCCACGGCCTTGCCCCGCCGCTACGCGAAGCCGCCGCGCGGCTGGAGTTCGACCAGCTCAAGGGCTTCCTCAAGGGCTTCATCGACCTGACCTTCGAGCACGACGGGCGCTGGTACATCGCCGACTACAAATCCAACTGGCTGGGCCCGGACGCCAGCTACTACGGCGGCGAACGCCTGCTGCAGGCACTGGCCGGCGAGCACTACTACCTGCAATACCTGATCTACCTGGTGGCGCTGCGCCGCTTCCTGCGCCAGCGCCTGGCGGACTTCCGCGACGAGCAACTGGGTGGAGCCTGGTACCTGTTCCTGCGTGGGATGCCGGATGCCGGCGTGTACTTCGCGCGGCCGGCGGATGGCTTGCTGGATGCGTTGGATCGGTTGTTCGAGGGGGGGGAGCGGGGATGATCGACACTCCGGCCCTCACCCCAACCCTCTCCCGGAGGGAGAGGGAGCTACTCCGTGGCGTCGGTCAGGCGCCAGGCTGCTCCATTATCTGGAGCAAACCCGTAAGGCCGCTTAGGGGCGCAATTTGGACATCAAACTACCAAGCCACACCGGACAGTCCCTTCTCCCCCTGGGAGAGGGTTAGGGTGAGGGAGCGTACTCAACCAACCACTCCGCTCTATCAATACCCCAGCCGCCCCCTTATTGGTGCGCACGGCGCACCCTACGGACGAGGATGGAGAATGGCCGAAACCTCGCCCCTCACCCCAGCCCTCTCGCGGAGGGAGAGGGGGCTACTCTGTGGCGTCGGTCAGGTATCAGGCTGTGCCAAATCTTCCCGGCTACTCGGAAGCAAAACCCGAACGCCAAACTACCAGGCCACACCGACCAGTCCCCTCTCCCCCCGGAAGAGGGTTAGGGTGAGGGGCCGCTCTCAACTACCCACTCTGCTCCCTCAAGGCCCCAGCCATACAGACGGTACCCCCTGCGGGAGGCTCCAATGACCCTGGCCGACCTCCCTCTCGCTCCCCTGGAGCGCGCGCTGGTCGACAGCCTCCAGCGCCTGGCCCCACAGGCCGACCCCAGCGTCCTGGCCGCCGCCGCTCTGTGCTGCCAGGCGCTGGGCGCCGGCGATGTCTGTCTGCCGCTGGCGCGCTGGGCCGGTCAGCGACCCTGGCCCGACCTGCCCTTTGCCCTGCCCGCCCAGGCCGACTGGCAGGACCGCCTGAGCGCCTCCCCCCTGGTCGGCGCGCCCGGCGCCTACGCGCCGTTGATCCTCGATGGCGGGCGCCTGTACCTGGCCCGCTACCAGGCCTACGAGGCGCGCCTGGCCGGGCAGTTGCTGGCGCGCGTCGAGCAGTTGCCGGACGTGGACGAAGCGCGCCTGGCCGACAGCCTCGCCCGCCTGTTCGCCTTCAACAGCCAGCAACCGGACTGGCAGCGCCTGGCCGCCGCCCAGGCGGTGCGTCGCAACCTGGCGGTGATCTCCGGCGGTCCCGGCACCGGCAAGACCACCACCGTAGTGCGCTTGCTCGCCGCGCTGCTCGAACAGCCCGGCGGCGAGCGCCTGGCCATCGGCCTCGCCGCGCCCACCGGCAAGGCGGCCGCGCGGATGGCCGAGGCGATCCGCAACGCCAAGGCCGGCCTGCCGGTCGACGACGCGGTGAAGGCCGCGCTGCCCGAGGAGGCGCGCACCCTGCACCGACTGCTCGGCAGCCGTGGCGACAGCCCGGTGGTACGCCACCACGCCGCCAATCCGCTGCCGCTCGACGTGCTGGTGGTGGACGAAGCCTCGATGGTCGACCTGGCGCTGATGGCCAAGTTGCTCGACGCCCTGTCACCCCAGGCGCGGCTGATCCTGCTCGGCGACAAGGACCAGCTCGCGGCGGTCGAGGCTGGCGCGGTGTTCGCCGAGCTGTGCGAAGGCCAGGGCTTCTCCGCCGCCACCGCCGCCGACCTCCAGCGCCTGACCGGCCAGCCGGTGCCGGTCGCTGCCCCGTGTTCGCGTCTTGGCGAGGCGGTGGTGCTGCTTACCCACAGCCACCGCTTCGCCGGCGACAGCGGCATCGGCGAACTGGCCCGGCGCATCAATGGCGGCGACGCGCCCGGCACCCTGGCGCTGCTCGGCGAAGGTCGCGAAGACCTGGCCTGGCAGCCCCAGCCCACGCCGGTGGCGCTGCTCGATCGCCTGGAGCAGGGCTATGCGCCCTATCTGGAGGCCGCCCAGTCCGGCGATCCGGCGGTCGCCTTCGCAGCGTTCAATGCCTTCCGTGCGCTCTGTGCGCAGCGCGAGGGCGCCTTTGGCGTCGGTGGGCTCAACGAGGGGCTGGAAGCGCGCTTCAAGCGCCGCCTGCGGGTCGCCGCGCGCGAGCGCTGGTATGCCGGACGGGCGCTGATGGTGCGCCAGAACGACTATGCGCTGGGGCTGTTCAATGGCGATATCGGCCTGTGCCTGCCGACTGCGGAGGGATTGCGGGTGTTCTTCGAGGCGGAGGACGGCTTCCGCGCCTTCGCCCCGGCGCGGCTGCCCAGCCACGACAGCGCCTTCGCGATGACAGTGCACAAGAGCCAGGGGTCGGAGTTCGCCGAGGTGCTGCTCGCCCTGCCCGAGTCGCCCAGCCCGCTGCTGACCCGCGCGCTGCTCTACACCGGGATCACCCGTGCCAAGCGCAAGGTCGAGCTGTGGGCGCTGCCGGCGCGTCTCAGCGAGTCGGTACAGACCCGCGGCGAACGCTCCGCCGGCCTCGCCGAGCGCCTGGCGATGGATGCCCCGCCCGCCCCGCCGCCGGTCCCGGAACGCGACCAGCTCAGCCTGTTCTAACCCGAGCCCCGAAAGGAAAACCCGTAGGAGCGGCCCATGGCCGCGAAAGAATCAAGGCACCAACGCCCCGAGCAGCGCGGCGGTTTCGGCGTCCGGCTGGCCGTCGAAGCGGCTCGGCCGGTAGTGCAACTGGAAGGCGGCCACGGCCCGGCGGGTGGCGACGTCCAGTTCGCCGTTCTGCGGGACGGCGTAGCCCACCTTCTCCAGTTGCTGCTGGAACCAGGTGATGCTCGGCAGCGCCTGTTCGAAGCGCGGGCGCAGGCGCGCCACCCGCTGTTCGTCCGGCCAGCGGCCGAAGCCGGCCTCGGCCAGGCGTTTCCAGGGGAACAGCGGGCCGGGGTCGAGCTTGCGCAGCGGCGCGATGTCGCTGTGGCCGATGACGTTCTGCGGCGGGATCTGGTTGCGCTTCACCACGTCCTTCAGCAGCTCGATCAGCGCTTCGATCTGTCCTTCGTCGTAGGGATACCAGAGGCGCCCCTCGGGCGTGTCCCGGTAGCCGGGGTTGACCAGTTCGATGCCGATCGAGGTGGCGTTCAGCCAGGTCCGTCCCTGCCATTCGCTGTCGCCGGCATGCCAGGCGCGCCGGCTGTCGTCCACCAGGCGGTAGATGGTCGGCGGCTGGGCGCCGATCAGGTAGTGGCTGCTGACTTCGCCCACGGTGAGCAGGTGCAGCGAACGTTCCAGGTCGGCCGAGGTGTAGTGGAGGACCACGTACTGGATGCGGCTGTCGTGGTTGCGCGAGGGGTGCGAGGTGTCGATGCGCGGGCCGCTGGCGCAGCCGCCGAGCAGGAGTGCGGCGAGGAGCAGGACGAACTTGTTCATGGGGTGATGTGCAAGACGCTTTGCAGGTTGTCGAGCAGCATGTCGACGCTGAGCATGATCAGCAGCATGCCGGTGAGGCGTTCGATCGCGGTGAGCCCGCGCGGGCCGAGGAAGCGTTGCAGGAACGACGCCTGGAGCAGCAGCACGGCGACCGCCAGCCAGGCCAGGAACACGCCCAGGTAGAGCTCCCAGAGCGTGCCCGTCCAGGTGCTGCGCAGGGTCAGCAGCACCGCCAGCGCCGAGGGGCCGGCCACCGCCGGGGTGGCCAGCGGCACCAGCAGCGGCTCGCCGTCCGGCAGCTCGCCGAGCACGCCCTGCGGCGGCGGGAAGATCAGGCGCATGGCGATGACGAAGAGAATGATGCCGCCGGCGATCGCGGTGGCCTCGCGGGACAGTCCCAGGCCACTGAGGATCTTGTCGCCGAAGGTGAGGAACAGCATCAGCAGGACCAGGGCGAACAGCAGCTCGCGCAGGGCCACGAGCACGCGCCGCTTGGGGGCGACGTTCTTCAGGGCGGCGATGTAGATGGCGATGTTGCCGAACGGGTCCATCACGAAGAACAGCAGGACGGCGATGCCGAGGATATCCATGGCGGGCACTCCAGACAGGACTGCATAGTGTAAGGCCTGGGATGCGTCCGCTCCCAGGCTATCGTCGGATAAGCCCAGGGCGCGCTATGGCGTCATTGTCGATGAAAAGCGCGGTTGGACGATAAAGTCCCGTTTGCCTCCGGGATCGAGCTGCTGTTTGCCCAGCCTTCAGCCTTCCAGCGCTGTTTTCGGCTCTTCAGGCCACTTCGACGCGGTTGCGCCCTTCGTCCTTGGCCCGATACAGCGCCTGGTCGGCGCGTTCGAACACATCTTCCGCCGAATCGTCGCCGGTGAAGGACGCGAGCCCGCTGGACAGGGTGATGGTCACCCGTTCGCCCTTGAAGTGGAACGGGCAGGCTTCGATGGCCTGGCGCAGGTTGTCGAGCACTTGCCGGCCGCCTTCCGGCGGGGTGCCGGGGAGCAGCAGGACGAACTCCTCGCCGCCGAAACGGGCGATGAAGTCGGTCTTGCGCAGGCGCCGCGCCAGTTCGCCGGCGATCAGCTTGAGCACCTTGTCGCCGGCCTGGTGGCCGAAGCCGTCGTTGATCCGCTTGAAGTGGTCCACGTCGAGCACCGCCAGCAGCAGCTCGCCGCCGTAGCGCTGGCGGCGCGCCACTTCCAGTTCCAGGCGCTCGTTCCAGGCGGCGCGGTTGGGCAGCCCGGTGAGCGGGTCGACCAGGGATTTCTGGCGCTGCTGTTCGAGTCGTTCGCGAAAGCCGTTGGCTTCCTGTTCCATCGCCGCGACGCGCTCGACCAGGGTCTGCATGCGCTGCCTGACCTCCTGCTCGTGGCTGTCGTGCTGGCGGCGGTACTCGGCCATCCGCCCGAGCAGGCCTTCCAGGCGGCTTTCCAGGCTGCGCTTGAGGCTGTCCAGGTCGACCGCGTCCTGCACGCTCTGCTGCAACTCGCCGACCTGTTCGCGCAGTTCGTGGTCGAGCTGGCGGGCGTTTTCCAGTGAGCCGGCATAGCCCTCGTGGGCGGCGCTGAGGCTGCCGAGGAAGGCGGCCAGGCGTTCGTTGAGCTGCTTGAGGTAACCGGCGAACTCGCGCTGGCCGCCGTCGGCCACCGCCAGCACCAGCACCGCCAGGTCGTCCAGCGCCGGGACCAGTTCGTACCAGTTCAGGCCGCCTTCCAGGCGCTGGCGCAGGGCATCGGCCTGGGCCTGGTGGAAGGCCGGCAGCTCCAGCTCGTCGAGCAGGCGACGCAGGCTGTCGGCGACGTGCGGGGCGATGGCGCTGTAGCCGGGCTCGGCGGCCGGCAGCGCATAGGCCGGGTCGCCGGCCTGCTCGCCGAGCAGCATGCTGGCGGCCAGCGGCAGGCTGTCGAGGGTGGCCGTCCCGCTGTGCTGGTGTGGCGCAGGGGTTGGTTCGCTGGCTTCGGGGGGATCGCCGGCAAGGGTGTCGACGGGATCTGCCACGACGGGGAGCGGCACCGGCGGCTGGACGATAGCGCTGGCCGGGCCTGCCGCGACGGCTGGCACGGGTTCGGCCGGCGTCTCGTCGCGTCCGCCGAACAGCCGTTGCAGCAGGCCGGGGCGTTCTTCCTGCGTGACGCCGAGATGGCTCAGGGCCTGGTGTTGCAGGCCGCTCAGTTCGGCGAGCAGCGCCGGCAGTTCGCGCGATTGGCCGGCGCGCTCTTCGATGCGCCGGGAGAACTGCTTGAGCGGCTTGCGCACTTCGCGCGGCAGCTCCAGCCTGAGCAACTGCTGGGCCAGCGCGGTGAGTGCGCCGACGTTCTGCTGGATGCGCTGCTGGCGGCGTTGCTCGGAGTCCAGCACGGCCTTTTCCAGGCGCGGGATCAGCGCGGCGAGGCCGGCGTCCATCTGCTCGCCACGGATGATCTCGCGCAGCTCCTGCATGCACTGGTCGACCGACCTGTCGCTGCCTTCGGCGGCCAGCGAGCTGCGCACCAGGCCGCGACGCAGCAGGTCGAGGCGTTCCTCCCAGCGGCGTTCGAGAAGTTCCTGCTGTTCGAGGCTGGCGAAGTACTTGTCCTTCCAGCGCTGGTTGTCATCACTCATGAAGAGGGCTCAGCGGGTGTCTCTTCGCGCAGCATAGGTGGCATTGCGCCAGTCAGGAAGTCCGGCAGGCGGATCTCCACGGCGACCGGCAGGTGATCGGAAATCGGCTGCGGCAGCACGCGGACGCGCTCCAGGGTCAGGCCCGGGCTGAGCAGGATGTGGTCCAGGCAGCGCTGCGGCCGCCAACTGGGGAAGGTCGCCTCGACCTGCGGGGCGAGCAGGCCGAGGTCGCGCAGCGGCGAGTTTTCCAGCAGGTCGTTGGCGTGGGTGTTCATGTCGCCCATCAGCACCTGGTGGCGGTAGCCGCCGATCAGCTCGCGGATGTACGCCAGTTGCCGGGTGCGGGTCCGTGCGCCGAGCGACAGGTGCATCATCACCACGGCCAGCGCGTCCTCGCCTTCGCCGAAGCGCAGCAGGATGGCGCCGCGTCCGGGCGGGCCGGGCAGCGGATGGTCTTCCAGCAGGGTCGGTTGCAGGCGGCTGAGCACGCCGTTGCTGTGCTGCGCCAGGTGGCCGAGGTTGCGGTTGAGCTGCTGGTACCAGTAGGGGAAACTGCCGAGCTGGGCGAGGTGTTCGACCTGGTTGACGTAGCCGGTGCGCAGGCTGCCGCCGTCGGCTTCCTGCAGGGCGACCAGGTCGTAGTCGCCGAGCAGTTCGCCGATGCGTTGCAGGTTGCCGGAGCGGCCGTTGTGCGGCAGCACGTGCTGCCAGCCGCGGGTCAGGTAGTGGCGAAAGCGTTCGGTACTGTTGCCGACCTGGATATTGAAGCTGAGCAGACGCAGCCTGCCGTCGGCCGGCAGGCTGTCGGCGGCGCAGCCGCGGTTGACCCGCGGTGCCTGCAGGCTGGCCACCCGCTCGTTACCCCAGCGGCGCAGCATGGCCGGCGCCCTAGTTGGCCGCCCGCTCTTTGGCGATCAGTTGGTCGGCGACGTCCAGTGCCTGGGTCGGGCCGCCGGCCGAGCCGATGTCGAAGCGGTACTTGCCGTTCACCACCAGGACCGGGACGCCGGTGATCTGGTAGGCCATGGCCAGTTTCTTGGCCTTCTCCATCTGGCCTTTCACGCCGAAGGAGTTGAAGGTCTTCAGGAAGGCGTCCTTGTCGACGCCCTGGGCGGCGAGGAAGTCGGCCATCTCTTCGGGAGTGGCGAGCTTCTTGCCTTCCTTGTGGATGGCCTCGAACACCGCGGTGTGCACCTTGTGCTCGACGCCCATGGTTTCCAGGGTGATGAACAGTTGGCCGTGGACGTTCCAGACTCCGCCGAACATGGCGGGAATGCGCACGAAGTTGACATCTTCAGGCAGCTTTTCCGCCCAGGGGTTGATGTACGGCTCGAACTGGTAGCAATGCGGGCAGCCGTACCAGAACAGTTCCACCACCTCGATCTTGCCGGGCTTGGACACCGGCACCGGGCTGCTCAGCTCGACGTATTGCTTGCCGGCCTGGATCGGCTCGGCGGCCTGGGCACTCAGACCGAACAGGCTCGTGGCGACGAGGGCGGCGGAAACAATCAGGTTACGCATGGATCACTCCTTGGCGGATGGGCGCCGCTCTGCTGGCGGTCCCGGATTCGACCGGCGCGAGAAAGGCGGGTTCCAACCATTGTACCGGCGGCCCCAATGAAAAAGGGTGGCCGTGGCCACCCTTTTTTTGTTCGTCCGTCAGGTCTCAGAGAGCCTGTAGGACGTGGATTGGATCTTAGTGGAGACCCTGGATATAGCTGGATACCGCCGCGATATCCTTGTTGCTCAGCTTGGCGGCGATGGCGCGCATGATCATGGCGTCGCCGTCGTTGGTGCGGTCGCCTTCGCGGAAGTCGGTCAACTGCTTGGCCACGTACTGGGCGTGCTGGCCGCCCAGGTGCGGGAAGCCGGCGGCGGCCAGGCCCGCGCCGTTCGGGGAGTGGCAGCCGGTGCAGGCCGGCATGCCGTCGGCCAGCTTGCCGCCGCGGAACAGCTCTTCGCCACGCTTGACCAGTTCCGGATCGGCGGCGCCGACGCTCATCTTCTGGCTGGCGAAGTAGGCGGCGATATCGGCCATGTCCTGATCGCTGAGGTTGTCCAGCATGCCGGTCATTTCCAGCACGGGGCGGTTGCCGGACTTGATGTCGTGCATCTGTTTGAGCAGGTAGCGCTCGCCCTGGCCAGCCAGTTTCGGGAAGTTCGGGGCGGGGCTGTTGCCGTCGGGGCCGTGGCAGGCGCCGCAAACGGCTACTTTGGCCTGGCCGGCGGTTGCATCGCCTGCGGCATGAGCCATACCGGTGATGCCCAGGGTCAACAGCAGACTCACGAGTACTTTGTTCATCAGCTAATCCAATTACGGCTAAGGGAGAAAATCCAACCTGGGGTTAACGGCTCATCCATTCGATGGCGGCACGATAATCCTCGGCGCTACAGTCGGTGCACAAGCCGCGGGGCGGCATGGCGTTCAAACCGTTGGTGACGCTCTGCACCAGCGTCTCCATGCCCTTGTCCAGGTGAGGTTTCCAGACTGCTGCATCGCCTTTCCTGGGCGCCATCGGCAACTGCCCATTATGGCAGGCGCCACAACTGCGGTTGAACACCGCTTCCGGCTCCTGGGCGGCCTGCACGGTACAGGCCAGCAAGGCGGTGCTGACGGCGAGCAGCAACAACTTCATCGGATCGACCTCATCGGCAAGGAACGTCCTGCGTTCTTCTGCGCAGAATCTTCTGCATCGTTCCCGTGAGCGCTGGTCCCGGGACGGACAAAGCGCACACAAAATCCGCGGCATTATATACTTGTGCCGCTCAAACGGAAACGAAACCGCCCCCTGCGACACCGCGTCGCACCTGTGGAAATCCCCCATGTCCATCAAGAATCCGATCCTGGGCCTGTGCCAGCAAGCCTCCTTTTTGATCAGTGCCGCCAAGGTCGACCAGTGCCCGGACGACAGCGGCTACGAAGTGGCCTTCGCCGGTCGTTCCAACGCCGGCAAGTCCAGCGCGTTGAACACCCTGACCCACGCCAATCTGGCGCGCACCTCGAAGACCCCGGGGCGCACCCAGTTGCTCAACTTCTTCCGCCTGGACGACGAGCGCCGCCTGGTCGACCTGCCCGGCTATGGCTACGCCAAGGTGCCGATCCCGCTCAAGCAGCACTGGCAGCACCACCTGGAGGCTTACCTGGGCAGCCGCGAGAGCCTGGTGGGGGTGATCCTGATGATGGATATCCGCCATCCGCTGACCGAGTTCGACCGCATGATGCTGGACTGGTCGGTGGCTTCCGGCATGCCGCTGCACATCCTGCTGACCAAGGCCGACAAGCTGGCCTACGGCGCGGCCAAGAACGCGCTGCTCAAGGTGCGCCAGGAGCTGCGCAAGGGCTGGGGCGAGTCGGTGAGCGTGCAGTTGTTCTCGGCGCCCAAGCGCCAGGGCATCGACGAGGCGCACACGGTGCTGGCGCGCTGGCTGGAACTGGAAGTCGCGGAAGAGGAAGCCTGAATCGCAGGCAAAAAAAACCCCGAGCTTCGTATGGGGAGGGGGAAGGCTCGGGGTTTAAGGTCTGAACCGCTAGGGCGGGGTTCAGAGATCTGCCAACACTTAACACAACATAGGAGCACCGAAGGGCTTCATCAGCCATTCGCAGGTTCTGACTGGTAGTGTTGCGAGAAAGTTCAGGTTTTCCCTAAAACCACTTCGCTATAAGAAATTCTGGCTTTGATTATCTTGAGTTCTAAGTCAGGTTTCATGGGGGGTTGGGGTTATTGGTCCGCTGTAAGCTTGGGTGTTTGGGTATAGGGCGGGTAGGCGAACCTCCGCCCCTCACCCCAACCCTCTCCCGGAGGGAGGGGGGCTTATCCTGCGTGGCTGGCAGGTCGGTGACTGACCCCTGCTTCTGAGCGGCCTTGAAGGATTGCTAGGGCGATAAGCACAGCAGAGTGCTCAACCGACGCCACAGTACAACTCCCTCTCCCTCAGGAGCGGGGCGCGTAGCCAGGGCTGGAGGGAGGGAGCGTGCTTGACCAACCACCCCGATCCATCAGAACACCTGGCACTGCCATGCCAATGCGCTCGGCCCCGCACTGAGCCGTCAGTGCGCCTCATCCCAATTGTCACCAACTCCCACTTCCACGATCAGTGGCACGTCCAGCTCGGCAGCGCCGCTCATCAGTTCGCGCAGGCGTTCGCCGACCTGCTCGATCAGGTCCTCGCGCACTTCCACCACCAGTTCGTCGTGCACCTGCAGGATCACCCGCGCGTCCAGCTTCGACTCCTGCAGCCAGCTATCCACGGCGACCATGGCGCGCTTCATGATGTCCGCCGCGCTGCCCTGCATCGGCGCGTTGATTGCGGTGCGTTCGGCGGCCTTGCGCATGGCCTGGTTCTTCGAGTGGATTTCCGGCAGGTACAGGCGGCGGCCGAACAGGGTCTCGACGAAGCCCTGTTCGGCGGCCTGGGCGCGGGTGCGTTCCATGTAGGCGAGCACGCCTGGGTAGCGGGCGAAGTAGCGGTCGATGTAGGCCTGCGACTGCTTGCGGTCGACGCCGATCTGCTTGGCCAGGCCGAAGGCGCTCATGCCGTAGATCAGCCCGAAGTTGATCGCCTTGGCGCTGCGCCGCTGGTCGCTGGTCACGTCCTCCAGGGGCACGCCGAACACTTCCGCCGCCGTCGCCCGGTGTACGTCGCGGTCGTGGCGGAAGGCGTCCAGCAGGCCCTCGTCCTTGGCCAGGTGGGCCATTATGCGCAGCTCGATCTGCGAGTAGTCGGCGGACAGCAGCTTGTAGCCCGGTGGCGCGACGAAGGCCTGGCGGATGCGGCGGCCCTCGGCGGTGCGGATCGGGATGTTCTGCAGGTTGGGATCGGTGGACGACAGCCGCCCGGTGGCCGCCACCGCCTGGTGGTAGCTGGTGTGGATGCGCCCGGTGCGCGGGTTGATCTGTTCCGGCAGCTTGTCGGTGTAGGTGCTCTTGAGCTTGCTCAGGCTGCGGTACTGCATCAGCACCTTGGGCAGCTCGTAGTCTTGGTCGGCGAGGTCGGCGAGTACCGCCTCGGCGGTGGACGGCTGGCCGGTGGCGGTCTTGGCCTGCACCGGCAGGCCGAGCTTCTCGTAGAGGATCACGCCGAGTTGCTTGGGCGAGCCGAGGTTGAATTCCTCGCCGGCGATGGCGAACGCCTGGCGCTCCAGTTCCACCAGTTTTTCGCCCAGCTCGCGGCTCTGCTCGCCGAGGCGCTTGGCGTCGACCAGCGCGCCGTTGCGCTCGATGCGCGCGAGCACCGGCACCAGAGGCATCTCGATCTCGGTGAGCACCTTGGCCAGGCTGGGGATGGCCTGCAGCTTGGCCCACAGGGTCTGGTGCAGGCGCAGGGTGACGTCGGCATCCTCGGCGGCGTAGGGGCCGGCCTGTTCGATGGCGATCTGGTCGAAGGTCAGTTGCTTGGCGCCCTTGCCGGCGATGTCCTCGAAGTGGATGGTGCTGTGGCCGAGGTATTTCAGCGCCAGGCTGTCCATGTCGTGGCGGGTCGCCGTCGAGTCCAGCACATAGGATTCGAGCATGCTGTCGAAGGCCACGCCTTGCAGGGCGATGGGTGTCGAGGCGTTGGCCAGGACGTTCATGTCGTACTTGGCGTGCTGGCCGAGCTTGGGCTTCTTCGGATCTTCGAGGATCGGCTTGAGCGCGGCGAGCACTGCGTCGCGGTCGAGCTGCGCCGGCACACCCATGTAGGAGTGCGCCAGGGGCACATAGGCGGCCTCGCCGGGTTCCACCGCGAAGGACACGCCGACTACCTGGGCCTGCTGGGCGTCGATGCTGGTGGTTTCGGTGTCGAAGGCGATCAGTTCGGCCTTGCGCAGCTTTTCCAGCCAGGCGTCGAAGCGTTCCTGGTCGAGGATGGTCTCGTAGCGGTTCTCGGCCGCTTGCGGCGCCGCGGCGAACAGGTCGCCGGCGGCCGGTTCCTGGCGCAATACCTCGTCCAGCCAGTTCTTGAATTCCAGCTCGCGGTACAGCTCGGCCAGCGCGGGGTTGTCTGGCGCGCCGGGGTGCAGCTTCTCGGCGTCGAGGTCGAGGGGCACGTCGGTCTTGATGGTCGCCAGTTGATAGGACAGGTAGGCCATCTCGCGGTGTTCCTCGAGCTTGGCCGGCAGGCCCTTGGCGCCGCGGATCGGCAGCTCGGGGACCTTGTCGAGGCTGGCGTAGAGCACGTCGAGGCCGCCGCCGACGCCGGTCAGCAGGCCCAGCGCGGTCTTCTCGCCGACGCCGGGGACGCCGGGGATGTTGTCGACCTTGTCGCCCATCAGCGCCAGGTAGTCGATGATCAGCTCGGGACCGACGCCGAACTTGGCCTCCACTCCTTCGATGTCGTAGACGCTGCCGGTCATGGTGTTGACCAGGGTGACGTGCGGGCAGACCAGTTGCGCCATGTCCTTGTCGCCGGTGGAGATCACCACGTCGCGCCCGGCATCGGCGGTCTGCCGGGCCAGGGTGCCGATCACGTCGTCGGCCTCGACGCCTTCGATGCACAGCAGCGGCAGGCCGAGGGCGCGCACGCAGGCGTGCAGCGGCTCGATCTGCACCCGCAGTTCGTCCGGCATCGGCGGGCGATGCGACTTGTATTCGGCGAACAGTTCGTCGCGGAACGTCGGGCCCTTGGCGTCGAAAACCACCGCGAAGGGGCTGTCCGGATACTGCTTGCGCAGGCTCTTGAGCATGTTCAGCACACCCTTCACCGCCCCGGTGGGCATGCCCTTGGAGGTGGTCAGCGGGGGCAGGGCGTGGAAGGCGCGGTACAGGTAGGAGGAACCGTCCACCAGGACCAGGGGAGCATTCGACATGAGCGGGATCAACCTTTTCGACGGGCCCAGCGCTAAACTAGCTGGAACATTGACGACAAAGGGACAAGGGTATCATGCGCACAGCCAAGCGCCTGTTGCTGACCAGCCTGCTCCTGCTCGGCCCGTTGGCCGTTCAGGCCCAAGAAGACGCACCGAGCGCCGATCCGGACGTGACCATCCGTACCGAAGGTGACAAGACCATCGAGGAATACCGGGTCAACGGCTTCCTCTATGCCATCAAGGTCACCCCGAAGGGCGGCAAGCCCTACTTCCTGGTGCGCGCCGACGGCAGCGACGGCAACTTCATCCGCTCGGACCAGCCAGACATGCTGATCCCGGCCTGGGAAATCTTTCGCTGGTAAGCCATGTCGGTCTTCACGCCCCTAGAGCGCCATGAACTGGAAACCTTCCTCGCCCCCTACGGATTGGGACGGCTGAAGGATTTCCAGGGCATCGCCGCCGGAACCGAGAACAGCAACTTCTTCGTCAGCCTGGAAGGCGGCGAATTCGTCCTCACCCTGATCGAGCGCGGCCCGGTACAGGACCTGCCGTTCTTCATCGACCTGCTCGACGTACTGCACACCGCCCACCTGCCGGTGCCCTACGCGCTGCGCGACGAAAGCGGCGAGGCGCTTCGCGAGCTGGCCGGCAAGCCGGCGCTGCTACAGCCGCGCCTGCCGGGCAAGCACGTTGGTTACCCCAACGCCCACCATTGCAGCGAGGTCGGTCGCTGGCTGGCCTGCCTGCACCTGGCGACCCGCGACCGTATCATCGAGCGCCGCAGCGATCGTGGCCTCGACTGGATGCTTGCCGAAGGGCCGAGCCTGGCGCTGCGCCTGGACGATGCCGAGGTGGCCCTGCTGCGCGATGCGCTGGCGGAGATCGGCGAGCGTCGCGATGCGATCCTCGCCCTGCCGCGCGCCAACCTGCACGCCGACCTGTTCCGCGACAACGTGCTGTTCGACGGCAACCACCTGTCCGGCGTGATCGACTTCTACAACGCCTGCGCGGGTCCCATGCTCTACGACCTGGCGATCGCCGTGAACGACTGGTGCGTGGAAGCCGACGGCAGCCTGGACGGTCCGCGTGCCCGCGCGCTGCTGGGCGCCTACGCGGTGCTGCGGCCGTTCACGCCGGCCGAGGCCGAGCTGTGGCCGACCCTGCTGCGGGTCGCCAGCGTGCGTTTCTGGCTCTCGCGGCTGATCGCCGCCGAAGCCTTCGCCGGCCAGGACGTGCTGATCAAGGATCCTGGCGAGTACCGGCGGATGCTCGAACAGCGCCGTCGGGTGAACGTGCCGCTGCCGTTCGCGTTGTAGTCCCGCGCCGGCGCTGGGCGCACCCTACGGGTCAGTTCGTAGGGTGTGCTTCAGCCCACCAATTGCCCGTTCCTAGCCCAGCAGCGCCAGCAGCAACGGCAGGCTGAGCGCCGCCAGCAGGGTCTGCAGGGTGATCAGCGCCGCCATCAACTGGCTGTCGCCGCCGAGCTGGCGGGTCAGCACGTAGGCAGTCGGCGCGGTGGGCAGGGCGAAGAACAGCACCAGCACGCTGCTTTCCAGCGCCGGCAGGTCCAGCAAGCGGGCTACCGCGTAGCCCAGCAGCGGCATGGCGAGCAGGCGCAGGGCGCAGTTCCAGCCCAGCGCCGGCAACTCGCCGGTCAGCTCGCGGGGACGCAGCGCAGCGCCGACGCAGAGGAGGCCGAGGGGCAGGCTGGCGGCGGCGAGCAGGCCGAGCAGGCGGTCGATGCCGCCACCCAGGCCGAAGCCGGCCAGGTTCACCAGCGCACCGGCCAGGCAGGCGAGGATCAGCGGATTCTTCGCCACCGGCAGCAGCAGCGCGCGGCCGCTGACGCCGCGCTCGGCGGTCAGCGCCCAGACCGACATCAGGTTCACCGTCGGCACCATCAGCGCCAGCATCAGCGCGGCCAGGGTCAGCCCCTGCGTGCCGAACAGGCTGCCGATGGCGGCCAGGCCGAGGTAGGTGTTGAAGCGCAGCAGGCCCTGGGTGAACGCGCCGAAGCGCGCCGCCGACCAGCCGCGCAGGCGGCGCACCAGCAACAGGCCGACCCAGCCGAGCCCGAGGCCGAGCATGACAGCCGCGGCCAGGCGCGGCAGCGCCGGGTTGTCCAATGGCGCGCTGGCCAGGCTGCTGAACAGCAGGGCGGGAAACAGCAGGAAGTAGTTGAGCCGCTCGGCCGCCGGCCAGAAGGCTTCGCCGGGGAAATCCAGGCGGCGCAGGGCGAGGCCGCCGACGATCAGGGCGAACAGGGGCCAGAGGGCGGTCAGCAGGGGAAGCATGGCGGGACTCTTGCGGCAAGCTGGCCGGCCATCTTGGCCGGCCCGTCGACGCTCGGCAAGCTGGAGGGCTCGAAGAGCCGAAAACAGCCCGGTCACGGAGGCATGCGGAGCTTTGTCGTCCAGTTCTCCAGCCTCCAGCGCTTTTTATCGAATGCCCGCCGCACAATGACGCCATGGCACGATTACCCTGCCTATGCTTTGGGGCAGACCCCCACTTGCACGGTGCCTTCCATGTCGGAACTCCATCTGGGCGGCTGCCATTGCGGCAGCCTGCGCTACCAGTTCAGCGCGCCGTTGCGCGACATCGCCCACTGCCACTGTTCGGTATGCCGACGTACCAGCGGCGGCACCATGGTCACCTGGCTCACGGTGCCGCTGGAATGCTTCGCCTGGACCACCGGCGAGCCGGCCCAGTACCGCTCCTCGGCCACCAGCACGCGCTATTTCTGCCCCACCTGCGGTGCCCAGTTGGCGTTGTTCACCAGCCTCAGCCCGCACAGCCTAGACGTCACCGTGGCGACCCTCGACCAGCCCGAGCGCGCCCGGCCGGACCGGCATATCTGGGTGAAGAGCCGGCTGCCGTGGCTGCACCTCGATCCGCATCTGCCGGAGGAAGACGAGGAGCGACTTTAAAAGCCGATTTTCGCCCAGCCTCCCGCCTCCAGCGCCTTTATCGGCTTACGGCAACTGCAAACCGCCGCTCGCCTTATGGAGTTCGCGCAGGCGTTCGCCGAGCGCCTGGAGGTTGGCTTCGCCGGCCTCGATCTCGCCGATCCGTTCCGGGTCGAGCAGGCGGCGGACTTCCTGTTCCAGCTCGTCGCTGAGGCTGCGCAGGTATTGCTGGCGCTCGCCGCTCTGCTGTTCCAGGCGCTGCCATTCGCCCGGTTGCGGCAGGCCGTAGCCGCTGTCGAGCAGTTCCGCCGGGCGGCTCAGGTAGCCGCTGTTGGCGAGGATGGCCTGTAGCGCGTCGCCGGCCTTGGAGAAACGGCTCTGGCCGAGCTGGTCGCGCACGTTCATGTAGTTGCGCTTGAGCTCGTCCTGGGCGATCAGCAACTGGCGGCGCACGGCCGCCTGTTCGAGCAGCAGCATGGCGGCGGCGGCGCGCAGGTCGGCGCGGGCGATCCAGGCGCGGCGCTGGGCGGCGGACAGCTCCAGCCAGTCCTCGACCCTGCTTTGCGGCACGTCCAGGCGGGTTTGCAGCACGGCGAACATCGCCTGGTAGCGATCGCGGAAGGAGTCGAAGCGATAGCCCAGGCGCAGCGCTTCCTTGTCGTCGGCGAGCACGCTGCGATCAGCCAGGCCACGGGCTTCCAGCAGGTCGAGCAGGCCGTTGGGCATGATGCTGTCGAGGCCGACCAGTTCCCGTTGGCCGGTGCCGCTGCGCAGCAGCTTGAGGGTTTCCACCGCGCAGTTGTTGGAGATGAACCAGTAGTGGCCGTCGTAGCTCCAGTGCTGCTCGGCGGCGCGCTCGACCAGGCCGTGGAGTTCCTGGCGCGACAGCCTGAGCGGCAGCGAGGAGAGGCTGCGCAGCTCGACCTTGGTGTATTCGTCGATCACCTGGTCGAGCGGCAGGACGAACAGTCGCGACGGGTAGGCGCCGGTCAGGCCGTCCCAACTGGACAACTGCACGTCGTTGACGAAGGCACGGTAGGACAGCACCAGGTGCTGGTCGAGATCCAGCCGGCAGTCCGGGCCGCGCGGCCGGCCGGGGGCGCAGATCACCAGGCGCAGCATGCTGTGGCCCCAGCGGCTGACCCAGTTGTCGTTGGCCTCGGCCAGCAGGTAGTCGACCGAATAGACGCGCTCCGGGTCGAGCTGGCCGAGCGGCTGGCGGGCGAAGTCGCGCCCGGCGTTGAGGAACGGATAGCTGCCGGGGCAGGGCGCCGCGTCGGCCGGCGCCCAGTCGAAATGCTGGCGGAAATGCCGGTACAGCGCCGGCCGTCGGCAGGCATAGGCCGGATCGAGCAGGAAGTACTCCATGTTCACCGCGACGAACTCGCGCGGGTTGCTCAGCTCGTAGGTGTCCGGGCTGCGCGCCTCCTGATCGTTGTCCGCTTCGCGGGCGCCGCGCCGGCCGACGCGCTGCGGCCAGCCTGCGAGGTCGAGCAGGCGTGGGTCGTCGCTCAGGGTGAAACGCCGCTCGGTCTGCCCTCGGCAGTCGTCCGGCAGGCCGACCAGGCCGTTGCTCGCCGCACGCTGGCGGCAGTGCTGCAACCGGCGCCACTCGTCGGCGGACCAGAGCCGGGCGCGGTCGTACAGATGGGTCAGCTCGTGCAACACGGTGGCCAGCAGCTCGCGGCGCAGGGTGCCGTGCGGGCGCTCGGTTGGGGTGCGCGCGGCCGAGCCGTCGGCCAGGGCCGGCAGCAGGCGGGCGTTGAGCAGCAGGCGGTCGGGGCGGCTGGCGCGGCCGTAGACCGCTTCGGGCAGGTTCGCGCTCCAGCGTACCTCGACGTCGCGGTCGAGGCGTTCGCGGAAGCTCGGCGGCAGCGCCCCCATGGCCTCGTCGAGCAATGCCTGGCTGGCCTGGCGCTGGGTGTTGTCCAGGCCCTCGCTAGCGAGGCTCAGGCGCAGCTCCGCCTGGGCGCCGCCGCCCAGCAGCGCGACGGAGAGCAGCCAGGCGGCGGGCCTCACAGGACGAGGATGGCTTCGGCCAGGGTCAGGTCGGAAGCTTCGCGCGCCTCGGGCACGTGGGTGCGGATCACGCCCAGCGCGGCTTCCAGTTGCGCGCCCCGGATCTCGCCGGCGCTGGCGACGAAGCTGGCGGCGTCGTCCTGGGCGGCGCGGACGACCTTCATGTCGCGGATCGAGGTGGTGGTGTCGGAGGTGAAGTCGAGGCTGCGGTCCAGCGCACGGACGATGATGTTGCTGGTGGCGACCAGGGTCTGCGCCTGGGCGCCGGCGCAGAACAGGGCCAGGGCCGCGACGGCGGCGATGAGCGGGCTACGCATGAATGATCTCCGGAAATGCGGGCTCGTGGAGAAGTTGGACGAAGCCGGCCGGACGCCGGTTCCCCTCCCGCGCGATGGCGCGCGGGGAGGGCGAGGGAAGGCGGCCGGCCGGAGCGGCCGCAAGGCTAGCCGAATGCGTAGGCGAGGGCCAGCCGGGAGGAGGGATCAGAGGGTCAGGATCGCCTGCGCCAACTGCATGTCGCTGGCGGCCAGTTGCGGCAGCTTGCC
Organism: Zestomonas carbonaria; assembly: GCF_904061905.1. GTDB lineage: Bacteria > Pseudomonadota > Gammaproteobacteria > Pseudomonadales > Pseudomonadaceae > Aquipseudomonas > Aquipseudomonas carbonaria. The sequence goes on along the minus strand of NZ_CAJFCI010000034.1, from coordinate 24,202 downwards.
ACGGATGTGCTTGAGCGCGGCCTCCAGTTGCGCGCCACGGATCTCGCCGGCGCTGGCGACGAAGCTGGCGGCGTCCTCGCGGGCGGCGCGCACTACCTTGTCATCGCTGAACGAGGAGGTGATGTCCGAGGTGACGTCCGAAGTACCCTTCAGGGCGCCGACGGTGGCATCGGTGGTGTAGACGAAGCTGGTGGCCGAGACGCTGGTGGCCGCGGCCAGCAGGGCGGCGGCGCTGAGCAGGCGCAAACGATTCATGGATGGACTCTCCTGTCGATCAAACGCGTCGTGGCCGGTTCACCACGTCACTCGGGAAAGCCTAGCGGAGCGCGTGGCCGGGCACCAGCGGGAAAGGTGCCATGGTATCTGCGGGCGCAGGGTACGGATCTTCATGTCCTCGGCGCTGTCCATCGGTTTCCGGACCGGGGCGGGAAGTTAGTTCGTTGTGATGGTTACAGCACTCAATCACGAAGATGGGCATTCGATACTGTCAAGATCTTGCAAGATAGACGCACATCTGCTGCTATTCGCCATCCCTCGACGGGCGAGGCCGGCGTCGCCGGTATTGGCAACCGGACGTTTTCCACGGATGCTGCCGGATGTCCGGATTTGCCTGCCGCAAATGAATAACAAGAAAGCCGCATAGGAGTGAAGCCTGTGCAAGAAATTATGGACAAGCTCATTCTCGTCGGTTCCAAGATCAGTGGAGACAGCATCCAGGGTTCTCTCGGAAAACCCGAATACAGCTACTACTTCCTGATGCGGGACTTCATCCCGGCCCTGCAGCGGCTGGGGACCGTCGTCGAGGTCTCGACCCTGGAAGAAGTGGACGAGCTGTTCGAGCGGCACGACGCGCTTGGTCGCGAGGTGGTTTTCCTCAGTTTCAGCCCGCCGCAGCAGACCCCCCTGGGGCTGCGCTGCCCGACCGTCGCGGTGTTCGCCTGGGAATTCGACAGCCTGCCGTCGGTTGCCTGGGACAGCAATCCACAGAACGACTGGCGATATGCCTTCGCCCGCATGAGCGGCGCGATCAGTACCAGCCGGGAGGCCGCCGCCCTGGTCGAAGAGGCCGCGGGTGCGAGGTTTCCGGTCGTGGCCCTGCCCGCACCCGTCTGGGACCGCCATGCCGGGCTCGGCTCGCCCGAAGGCGTGCCGCTGTCGCTGGGCGACAGGCAGTTCTCGTTCCGGGGCGTGGTCATCGACAGTCCCATTCTCGGGTTGTCGGCGGACGGGCTGGTACGCAAGCCGGAGCCGGTACCGGCCGAACTTCCCGCCGATCCCGAGCCCGTGCAGGTCGTCGAGGGCCGTTTCGCCCAGTCCTGGCAGCTCAGCAAGGCCCTGCTCCGTGGCTGGTGGGCGGAGGTCAGGCAGCCCCTGCAGCCGGCTTGCGAAGCGGAGCATGCCGTAGAGGCGTCCAGCGTCAAGTCGCCGCCGGAAAGAGAAGAAGAGCCCGCACGGTCGATCCGGGTCGATGGGGTGGTCTACACGACCATCCTGAACCCGGCGGACAGCCGCAAGAACTGGGTCGAGTTGATTACCGCCTTCTGCTGGGCGTTCAAGGAAACCGAGGATGCCACCCTGATCGTGAAGATGACCCACCACGACCTGGAGTACTACCGCATCGTGCTGATGACTCTCCTGTCGAGGTTGGCCCCGTTCCGCTGCCGGGTGCTGGTGCTGCACGGGTTCCTCGAGGATTCGCAGTATCGCGAGCTCATCGACGCGTCCACCTATTACGTGAATGCCTCTTCCGGCGAGGGCCTGTGCCTTCCGCTGATGGAGTTTCTCTCCGCGGGCCGGCCGGCCATCGCCCCGGTCCACACCGCCATGGCCGACTACGTGGACGAGCGCCTGGCGTTCCTCCTCAAGTGTTCCCCGGAGCCGTTCTGCTGGCCCCACGACCCCACGGGCATATTCATGACCCACCGCCACCGGTTGAACTGGCAGTCGCTCATGGAGGCCTACAAAACCAGCTACGAGGTCGCGACGGCCGATCCTTGGCGCTACCGCCAGATGTCAGCGCATGCCTTCGCGAAAATGCGCGCCTTCGCTTCCGTCGAGGCGGTGGCCGCGCCACTCGACGAGTTTCTGGAAAAGATCATGAAAGAACCGGTTCGCCAGGTTGGCCGACAGCTCGACAGGAGCTCGGCGCCATGAAGTTCCTCGTGTACTCGGAAGTCACCGCCGAACGAATCGCGACCAGCATGGGGCTGCCGGAATACAGCTACTACTTCGTGCTGCGCGACTACCTGCCCGTGTTGAGGCAACTGGGGGAAGTGGTCGTGGTCGAGCGGCCCGAACTGGAGGTCGATCGTCTCTACGACGAGGCATGCGCCAAAGGGGAGGAGTGCCTGTTCCTGTCATTCTCGCCGCCGCACAAGACCCTCCTGGGGCTGCGTTGCCCGACGATCCCGGTGTTCGCCTGGGAGTTCGACAGCATTCCGAACGAGCCCTGGTTGGACGAGCCCAACCAGGACTGGCGGCATGTCCTGAAGGCGTGCGGCAGCGGCATCACTCATTCGCAGATGATCGTCGATGCCGTGCGCCGGGAAATGGGGCCGACGTTCCCGATCATTTCCGTGCCTTCTCCGGTGTGGGACAAGTTCGCCGCCTTGAGGGAGCGTCCGGGCGAGCTGCCGCTGGAGCGGAGCGTCCGGATCCGTGCTCGCTCGGCCGTGGTGGTCGATAGCCATGATCCCGAGCTGAGTCCCTATATCTGGGGCCCGAACGCCACGGCCAGGGTGGTGCAGGCGATCCGCGAGCATGAAGGCGCTCTGGCTCGCCAGCGTCCGTCTCCCGCTACCGTCGAGGAGCAGCCGGGAAGACAGCAGTCCCGCTATCAGATCACCCGCCGCTACCTGGGGGAGTGGTACCTGAAGGTACTGTGCCAGCAGCTTCCCCTCCTGCCCGGGAAGGCCGAGGCAAGGCTCGAACTGGTGAGCCAGGACCCCGAGCGGAGGCTGGAACCGCGCAATACCGTGGAGCCTCCCCGTCCTGCCACGGCAGGCGTGACCCCGAGGATGCCGGAGTGGGCGCCGGGCGAGTCCGAACTGGAGCTTTCGGGGGTGGTCTTCACCACGCTGTTCAATCCCTACGACGGCCGCAAGAACTGGGCCGACATGCTGACGGCGTTCTGCTCCGCCTTCCGTGATACCCCGGATGCGACCCTGGTGTTCAAGCTGGGGCACAACGAATACCTGTCCGCCATGCACGACATGCTGATCTGGATGGCGCGCATGCCCAGGTTCCAGTGTCGTGTCGTGCTGCTGCACGGCTACCTGGACGGCAGCGAGTTCGACACGCTGATCAAGGCGAGCGCCTTCGCGGTCAATGCCTCGCACGGCGAGGGGCAGTGCCTGCCCCTGATGGAGTTCCTTTCCTGCGGCAAGCCCGCGATTTCGCCACGGCACTCGGCCATGTGCGACTACATCGACGAGCAGGTGGGGTTCGTGGTCGACAGTTGGCAGGATGCCACCGCCTGGTCCCACGACCCGCGACTCGCCTATCGGACCCTGCGACACCAGATCGACTGGGTCTCGCTGAGAGATGCCTATCTGGAGGCCTACCGGTGCGTGAAGGAAGAGCCTGAGCGTTACCAGCAGATGTCGGCGGCGGCTATCGAGCGCATGCGCGATCACTGCTCGCAGGCGGCTGCTTTGCAGAGTTTGCAGAACTTCTTCGCTGTGGAGGTGGCTCTTCATGCCAAGTCTGCGTAAGTGGTGGCAAATGGTCCGAGCGCGCTCAACAAGTTCGAATGCTCAACAGCAGAATGAAGGGGCTACCGCGCCAATGATAGCTACCACGGCTGACTGCGGTCTTGTGGATGCGGTTATGGGCGGCTGGTTTCGTAATGATACCGGGGAGCTGTTCCGAGAATTTCCAATCGCTCCTGAAGATGTTGTGTTAGATGTTGGTTGTGGCAGTGGAGGTGTCAGTATGTTCTGCGCTCGCCGCGGTGCACATGTGATCTTCACTGATACAGATGCTACCAAGATAGAAACTCTACAGAAACGGATAGTGTCAACCCAAGCACGTGCGACGCAAGGTATTGTTTCTGATAGTTTGCCATTGCCGTTAGGAGAAGGTATTGCAAGCCGAGTAATTGCGTTAGAGGTGCTTGAGCATGTTGAGCGGCCGGCAGACATCCTAAAGGAGCTTTTTCGGGTTGGTAGGCCAGGTGCTCTTTATTTTCTTTCCGTTCCCGCTGAGATCAGCGAGGGCTTGCAACGGAACATCGCTCCAGCTGTGCACTTTCAGCCTCCAAATCACATTAATGTTTTCTCAGCTGAAGAGTTTTCTAGATTGGTTGTCGACTCTGGGCTTCATATTATTTCCCGTCATTCTTATGGTTTTTTCTGGACGCTTTGGATGATGTTCTACTGGACCGTAAAGTCGGCCGATGAAGAGTCTTTTATGGGGGCCACCCACGACCAGTTATCACCTCCCTTTCCTCCTTTGCTAGATGAGTGGGCAAGCGTTTGGTACAAGGCAATAAATTTGCCAAATGGAAAATTTTTGCGGGAATCCCTAGATCAGGCTCTTCCTAAAACTCAGATCATTCTGGCCCGCAAACCAGGATGATGATGAGGTTGATCGATAGTGGCATCCATGGAGACTGAGAATGATGTTACAGCGATTCAAGGCTTTTTTGAGCGGTGCTTCAGTCACCATACCAAAATCAGACATCGTTGCAGTGCCGAGTGAAGAGCCTATTCCCGCGGACTTCACATTTGAGGATGCCCGTCTGAGTGGATGGTTTAGCCTAGAAACCGGGGAATTGCTCAAGGGGTTTCCCATTCAGCCAGAAGATTCTGTTCTAGATGTCGGCTGTGGAGATGGGACTTTCATCAGTTTCTGCGCAAGACTTGGTGCAGAAGTTACTTTTGCAGATATAGATGCTGAGAAGGTCCGTTCAGTCGAGGAGCGGTTAAGGGGGGGCAAGGCGCGGGCTATACGCCCCCTGGTATCGGACGCCAATCCTCTGCCTCTGCCTGACCATTATGCGGATAAGATCATAGCCATGGAGGTGATGGAGCATGTTGACAGCCCAGCTCAGTTTCTTCATGAACTGGTCAGGGTAGGCAAGCCGAATGCTCTTTATCTGCTATCGGTTCCAGATCCTATCAGTGAAGGTGTTCAGCGAGAGTTAGCTCCCCCGGCACATTTTCAGAAGCCTAACCATATCAATATATTCAGCCGTGAAGAGTTTGAGCAGCTGGTAAGTTCGTCTGGGCTGGTTGTCGAGCAGAAGGCCTCCTATGGCTTTTACTGGTCTATATGGTGGGCGTTTTTCTGGACGTGTAATCAAGACCTTTCTCCGCCTTGGCATCCATTATTAGAAAGCTGGGCGAAAACTTGGGATATTGTACTAAAAATGCCTGATGGTCCGCGTATCAAGAAAGCATTAGATAATGCGATGCCAAAAAGTCAAGCAATCATAGCCCGTAAACCTGCGTAGTGCATCATGGACAAGAAAAGTGGCGTGAGGCACAGAAAGAACCTTGAAATTGAGTATCTGCGGGCTATTGCTATTGGCATGACCTTGCTGAGCCACTTGCCTGTCCTACTCCCCTTTCATCAGGGCTTCTTTAATTCTCTATTCAGTGTTTATATGCCATGGACAGGGGTTGATTTATTTTTCTGTATTTCCGGTTATGTTGTGAGCAAGGCATATCTTGATTATTTTGACCTGCACCGTAATCAAGGCGATTTTTGGATTGCTGCGCAGAGCTTCTGGTTGCGGCGAATTTATAGGCTTTTGCCGACAGCCTGGCTATGGATATTTATTCCTTTGATGTTATCGATTGCTTTTAATCAAACTAATGTTTTTGGTTCTTGGTATGAGAATCTGCGTAGTTTTGTTGCGGTTGCTACTTTCAGTGGGAATCTAGCGAACCAGTTCGGGGTATCGCTTGGTCCAAACTCGGTCTACTGGAGTTTGGCGCTGGAGGAGCAGTTTTACTTCATTTTTCCACTATTTCTTCTGCTGGTTACGTCAAATAGCGGGCGCGTGATTATCTTGCTAGCATTGGTCGTTTTGCAGTTTGGTATTGATCGAAACCCTTTTGGTACAGCGACTAGTGCATTGCTCAGTTCTTTTCGGATTGACGCAATGATATGGGGAGTATTGCTTTGCTTGTTCAGTCGTTCAAAGATTTTTTGCCAGTTTGAACCCATTTTCTTGACTGGCAATTTCTGGGCGCGAATGGGTATGGCGCTTTTGCTTGTTTATCTCCTGGGGGCTATTCCAGGGCAGATGATCGGTGTGCCTGTTGCTGTAGGGCTAATTGCACTGGTTTCGTTACTGTTGGTCTGGATTGCCAGTTATGAGAAGGGCTATCTGTTCTGTCCCTCTTTCCTCTCTAGGCCTTTAGAATGGCTTGGCTCTCGCTCCTATGCTCTTTATGTGATTCATGTTTGCGCGTATCACTTCAGTTACGAGTTCTGGTACAGGCACGCGGCTGCACAAGGTGTGACCTTGGACGCTTCATATAGTCTTGAGCTGTTGGGGACTGCGATTATATTCATGCTGGTTGCCAGTGAGCTCAACTATCGCTTAGTAGAGCAGCCTTTGCGTCGCAGGGGGGTAGATATCGCCAGGAGAAGACTCCAGCTTTTTTCTAATGATCGACCGACGATAACCGAGTTGGAAGGTAAACCAAGAACGAGGAGTGATCTTGTCTAGGAAACTTTTCGTTACCGGGTTAACCGGGTTTGTTGGCCTGCATTTGAGGCAAGCCCATGCTCTGTCAGGAGAGAAGTGGGAACTACTCAATCCAGGTCGTTTCGATCTACTACGGCCGGAAATGGTGGAGGCTGCTCTGGCTGAAGAGCTCCCCGACGCGGTGATCCACCTGGCCGGGCAGACCTTCGTACCGGAAGCCTTTCGCGATCCGGTCCGCACCGTGCAGGTCAACGTACTGGGTACGCTGAACCTGTTGCAGGCCCTCAAGCGCAGGGGGTTCAGCGGCACCTTCCTGTACGTCAGCTCGGGCGATGTCTACGGGCAGGTGGGGGAGGCCGATCTGCCGATCGTGGAGACGCAGCCGCCACAGCCGCGCAATCCCTACGCGGTCAGCAAGGTTTCCGCGGAGCTGTTGTGCCAGCAATGGAGCTACGTCGAACCCTGGCGCATTATCGTCGCACGCCCGTTCAACCACATCGGTGCGGGGCAGGGCGAGTCGTTCGTCGTCGCCAACATGGCCAGGCAACTGGTGCGTGTGCGGCAGGGGTTGCAGGTGCCTAGACTGGAGGTGGGGGATATCGACGTAACCCGCGATTTTCTCGATGTGGAGGATGTCGTGGCGGCTTATCTGCTGTTGCTGGAAGAGGGGCGAAACGGAGAAATCTACAACGTCTGCTCGGGGCAGGAACGCAAGGTCCGTGACCTGATCGCGGAAATGGCCCGGCTGGCCGGAGTGGAGGTGGAGATAGTGCAAGACCCGGCACGCTTGCGTCGTGCCGAACAGCGTCGAGTTGTCGGGAGTTCCGACAAGCTGCAAAAAGAGACCGGTTGGAAACCCGGCATTTCAATCACGGAGACCCTGCAGAGAATGCTCTCTGACTGGGAAACAAGAGAACGACAATAATGAACAAGAGCGCTCTGATCACCGGGGTGACAGGCCAGGATGGTGCCTACCTCGCCAAACTGCTTCTGGAAAAGGGTTATCGGGTCCATGGTCTGGTCGCCCGGCGTAGTTCGGATGTGCGCTGGCGCTTGCGCGAACTGGGCATCGAGTCGGAGCTGATCTATCTCGACGGCGATATGGCGGATGCCTGCTCCATTCAGCGCGCGGTGCTCAAGGCCCGTCCCGACGAGCTCTACAACCTGGCGGCGCAAAGCTTCGTCGCCGCTTCGTGGGATCAGCCGATAACCACCGGCATCGTCGATGGGCTGGGCGTCACGCACCTGCTCGAAGCGATCCGCCAGGTCAGCCCCGATACCCGTTTCTACCAGGCTTCCACCAGCGAGATGTTCGGCCTGATCCAGGCCGAGCGGCAGGACGAGACCACGCCGTTCTATCCACGCAGCCCCTACGGCGTGGCCAAGCTCTACGGGCACTGGATCACCGTGAACTACCGCGAGAGCTTCGGCCTGCACGCCTCGAGCGGCATCCTGTTCAATCATGAGTCGCCGCTGCGCGGGATCGAGTTCGTGACCCGCAAGGTCACCGACGCCGTGGCGCGCATCAAGCTGGGCAAGCAGCGCGAATTGCGCCTGGGCAACATCGACGCCAAGCGTGACTGGGGTTTCGCCGGCGACTATGTCGAAGCCATGTGGCTGATGCTGCAGCAGGACAAGCCCGACGACTACGTGGTGGCGACCGGCGTGACCACCACGGTGCGCGACATGTGCCGCATCGCGTTCAGCCATGTCGGGCTGGACTACCGGGAGCATGTGGTGATCGACCCGGCGTATTTCCGGCCGGCGGAGGTCGACGTGCTGCTGGGCAATCCGGGCAAGGCCGAGCGGGTGCTGGGCTGGTCGCCGAAGACCAGCCTGGAAAGCCTGATCCATATGATGGTGGACGCCGACCTGGCCCGTGTGGCCAAGGAGTAGGGATCATGCTGGTGCCCGTGATTCTTTCCGGCGGTGCTGGAACCCGTTTGTGGCCGGTTTCCCGCGAGGGACATCCGAAACCGTTCATGGCTCTGCCGGATGGCGAGTCGCTGCTGGTCAAGACCTACCGCAGGGCCGCCGACCTGCTGGCCAAGGGCGGGGAGATCGTCACGGTGACCAACCGTGACTATTACTTCCAGACCAAGGACCAGTTCCTGGCCGCCAGGCTGTCCGGCCAGCGCGCGCATTTCATCCTGGAGCCGCTGGGCCGCAACACCGCCCCGGCCATTGCCGCCGCCGCCCTGGCCTTGCGCGAGCGGCATGGCGACCAGGCAACCATGGTGGTGATGCCGGCCGATCACCTGATCCGGAATGCCGAGGCGTTCGGCGCGGCGGTCGAAGAGGCTGCCGCCCTGGCTGCCGAGGGTTACCTGGTGACCTTCGGCATCCGCCCGACTGCCCCGGAAACCGGCTTCGGCTACATCGAGGCGGGCACCGCGCTGAACGAGCGGGGTGCAGCCCGGGTCGAGCGCTTCGTCGAGAAGCCGGACCTGCCGACAGCCGAACGCTACCTGGCTTCCGGGAAGTTCCTGTGGAACTCCGGGATGTTCTGTTTCCGCGTCGGCACCTTGCTCGATGAGCTGGCGCTGCATGCGCCGCAATTGCTGGAGCAGGCCAGCGCCTGCGTCGCTGCCAGCCCGGTCCGGGAGGTGGGTGCCGTGCTGCAGCAGGAACTGGAGACCGGGCATTTCGCCGACCTGCCGGACATCTCCGTCGACTATGCCCTGATGGAGCGTTCGGAGAAGGTCGCGGTGGTGCCGGCCGGTTTCGACTGGAGCGACATCGGCTCCTGGGGCGCCTTGAGCGACCTGGTCGAACCGGATGCACAGAACAACCGCGCGGCCGGGGATGCGCTGTTCATCGACAGCCGCAATACCTTCGTGCAGAGCGAGGGGCGGCTGGTGGCCGCGGTCGGGGTCGAGAACCTGATCGTGGTCGATACCGCTGACGCCATCCTGGTTGCCCATGTCGAGCGCGCCCAGGACGTGCGCCAGGTGGTCAAGCGGCTGAAGGACAGCAACCACGACGCCTATCGCCTGCACCGCACCGTGTGCCGCCCGTGGGGCAGCTACACGGTGCTGGAGGAGGGCGCGCGCTTCAAGATCAAGCGCATCGTGGTCAAGTCGGGTGCTTCCCTGTCGCTGCAGATGCACCATCATCGCAGCGAGCACTGGGTGGTGGTGCAGGGCATGGCGAGGGTGGTCAACGGTGGCGAACCGAAGCTGGTGAGCGCCAACGAGTCGACCTACATTCCCGCCGGGCACAAGCATCGCCTGGAGAACCCCGGGGTGATCGACCTGGTGATGATCGAAGTGCAGAGCGGCGAGTACCTGGGCGAAGACGATATCGTCCGTTTCGAAGATCAGTACGGCAGGGCCAATTGATGGTTTCAGGTATGGCCCGCTCGGTCTGGAGCTACCGCGGCTTCGTCATCGGCAGCGTCAAGCGCGAGTTCCAGACCCGCTATCGCAACTCCCTGCTGGGCGCCGTCTGGACCGTGCTGAACCCGCTGTCGATGATCATCGTCTACACGGTGATCTTCTCGCAGTTGATGCAGGCCCGCCTGCCCGGCGTCGAGCACAGCCTCGCCTACGGCATCTACCTGTGCGCGGGAATACTGGCCTGGGGATTCTTCGCCGAGGTGATCGGCCGGAGCCAGTCGGTGTTCCTCGAACACGCCAACCTGATCAAGAAGCTGAGCTTTCCGCGTATCTGCCTGCCGCTGATCGTGGTGCTCAATGCCGGGGTGAATTTCGCGATCATCTTCGGGCTGTTCATCGGCTTCCTGCTGGTCACCCAGAACTTCCCCGGAGTCGCCCTGCTGGCCATGATCCCCGTGCTGCTGATCCAACTGGCGTTTTCCGTGGGGCTGGGCATCATCCTCGGGGTGCTCAACGTGTTCTTCCGGGACGTCGGCCAGCTCACCGGGATACTCCTGCAATTCTGGTTCTGGTTCACCCCCATCGTGTACCCGATCTCCATCCTGCCCGAGGCTATCCGGCCGGTGATCGAGGCGAACCCGATGACGGCGCTGATGGCGGCCTACCAGGGCATCCTGGTCTACGGCCGCTGGCCCGACTGGGGCTCGCTGGCGCCGATCGCGCTGGCTTCGGTCGTGCTGTGCGTGTTGGCCTTGCGACTGTTCCGCAAGCGTTCGGGTGAAATGGTGGACGAACTCTGATGGGCAGCATTCAGGTCACCGGGCTTGGCAAAGCCTATAAGCAGTACCCCTCGCGATGGTCGCGTCTGGCTGAATGGCTGGTGCCTTTCTCGCCGCCCCGCCACCAGTTGAAATGGGTCCTGCAGGACATTTCGTTCAGCGTGAAACCCGGCGAGGCATTGGGGATCATCGGGGTCAACGGGGCCGGTAAGAGCACCCTGCTGAAGATGATCACGGGAACCACCCAGCCGAACGCCGGGACGATCCAGGTCGACGGCCGCGTGGCGGCGCTCCTCGAGCTGGGCATGGGCTTCCATCCCGACTTCACCGGGCGGCAGAACGTCTTCATGGCCGGCCAGTTGCTGGGGCTGAGCATGGAGGAGCTGCAGCGGCTGATGCCCGAGATCGAGGCGTTCGCGGAGATTGGCGAGTACATCGACCATCCGGTGCGCACCTATTCGAGCGGCATGCAGATGCGCCTGGCGTTCAGCGTGGCGACCGCGCAGCGGCCGGACGTGCTGATCGTCGACGAGGCACTGTCGGTCGGCGATGCCTATTTCCAGCACAAGAGCTTCGATCGCATCCGCGAGTTCCGCAAGGCGGGGACCACGCTGCTGATCGTGTCCCATGATCGCCAGGCGATACAGTCGCTGTGCGACCGGGCGATCCTGCTGGTCAATGGACGCCTGGCCCTGGCGGGCGCGCCCGAGGAAGTGATGGATTTCTACAGCGCCATGCTGGCCGAGAGGGAGCAGCAGACGATACGCCAGGAGCGCCTGGATGGTGGCCAGACCCGCACCATTTCCGGCACCGGCGAGGCGGGGTTCGCCGACATCGCGCTGCTCAATGAGCAGGGGCAGAGCGTGGAGGTTCTCTCGGTCGGGAGCACTGCTACCCTGCGGATCGTTGTCGACGTGAAAGTCGATATCCCTCGGCTGGTGCTGGGCTTCATGATCAAGGACCGCATGGGTCAACCGATCTACGGCATCAACACTCACCGCACGCAGCAGGCGCTGGAAAACCTCGAGGCTGGGGAGCGGATCACCTATGACTTCCGTTTCCCGGTTCGGCTCGGCAAGGGCAACTACTCCGTCGCGCTATCGCTGTCGCGCTTCGATTCGCACCTGGACAAGAACTACGAGTGGCGTGACTACGCCCTGGTATTCCATGTGATCAACGTCCAGCAGCCCGACTTCGTCGGTTGTGCCTGGCTGGATTCGCAGGTCGCGATCGAGCGTAGCGGCTCGCGTACTCCTGAAACCTGTCTCTGAGAGGGAGGGCTATGCGCATACTGGTCGAGTGCACCTACGTCTACGAGCATCCCCGGGACAACTCGGGCATCCAGCGCGTGGTGCGCAACATCGTCAAGCGGCTGGGCGAAGCTGGCGGCGAGGTCGAATGCATCCCGGTGATGATGAATGGCGGCCGCCTGTACCAGGTGTTGAGCCTCGCGCCGCTGAAGGTGTCGCGCGGCGGCGATTGGCGCCAGTCGTGGATCGTTCGCCTGGATCACTGGCGCAATCGCTACTGGTGGTGGCATTCGCGGCTGGAGCGTCTGTCTCCCTTCCGGAGCTCGCAGACAGCCAGGCGGTTGCTGTACTGGCCCTGCAAGCTGGCCAGCCTGGCGATCACCCTGCCGCTTCGCGGGCTGCTGTGGCTGAACCGCAATGCCCAGCCGGCCCCGCAGCGCGCCGTCGAGTTGCAGGTTCGGCCGGGCGATCAGTTGCTCCTGCTCGACTCGTCCTGGCATGCGGATTTCTTCGACCTGGCCGAGCGGCTCAAGCGGCAAGGCGTCGGCATCGTCTCGGTGATCTACGACCTGATCCCGCTGACCCACCCGCAGTTCTGCGACGCGGCCCTGGTCAAGGTGTTCGACCAGTGGTTCGACTGGGTTTCCAGGACCGCCGATGGCTTCATGGCGATCTCCAGGACGGTGAGCGAACAGGTCCAGCATGAGCTGCAACAGCGGCTGGGAGCTGCCGAGGCGGCGAGGCGCTGGCATGGGCACTTCTACCTGGGTTCCGAACTGGACCTGAAGCGCGCGAAGTCGTCGCTGCATCCGGGCGTGCAGCGCATGTTCCGCCAGGGCAAGCCAGTGTACCTGATGGTGAGCACGGTCGAGCCGCGGAAGAACCATGCCTACCTGCTCGATGCGTTCGAGCGGCTCTGGGCCACCGGCTCTGAGGCGCGTCTGTGCATCATCGGCAAGATCGGCTGGAAGTGCGAGGCGCTGGTGGAGCGTATCAAGCGCCATCCCATGCACAACAAGCGCTTGTTCATGTTCAACAACGTCAACGACAGCAGCCTGGAGTACGCCTATTCCAATGCCCGCGCCCTGGTTTTCCCCTCCCACGCCGAAGGCTTCGGACTGCCGTTGGTGGAGGCGATGCAGCGGGGATTGCCGGTGATGGCCAGCGATATTCCGGTTTTTCGGGAGATCGGCCAGGACTTCATGGCCTATTTCGAGCTGGACGATCCGCAAAGCCTGGTGGACAGGATCCTGCAGTTCGAGCAGTCGAACCGCTTCCCCGCCCGGCGCCCGCTCGACGACTGGCAATGGATCGACTGGTCGCAGGCGGCCCGGCAACTCATCCATAGGACGCTGGCGGGGATCGGCGGGAAGCCGAAGGCATTGGCATCCGTCGAGGCGGCGGTCGATGCGGATCGCCCTTAACGCCCGGATTCTGCAGGCACCGCGTACCGGTATCGGCCAGTATCTGGTGGAGCTGGTCGGTGCCTTGGGCGACGACCCCCGGCTGGAGCTGGAACTGTTCCACGGCTGGGGCTGGAACCGGCAACTGCCGCCGGCTGCGCTCCCCGGTTACCGCAACTGGAGCGCATTGGCCAAGCAGGTGCCGGGCGCCTACCGGATTCGCCGCCTGCTCGAACAGCAGCGCTTCGACCGGGGGCTCGAGCGGAATCCGGTGGATCTCTACCATGAGCCCAGCCTGTGGCCGCTGGAGTTTGCCGGCCCCATGGCGATGACCCTGCATGACCTGACACACCTGCACTACCCCGAGACCCAGCCGCGCGACCGGCTGGCGGAGATCGAGCGACGTGTCGGCCCCGCGGTCGAGCGAGCCCGCCTCATCCTCACCGACTCACAGTTCGTCGCCGATGAGATTTCCCGCTGCTACGGGGTTTCGAGCGAGCGGCTGGTGGTCGCTCCCCTGGGATATGCGCCGCGCTTCCATCCGCGCCTGCCGGAGGAACTGGCACCGCTGCTGCGGGCCTTCGATCTGCAGCCTGGCCAGTACCTGATCTGCGTCGGCACGCTCGAACCGCGCAAGAACCTGTCCCTGGCCCTGCGCGCCTATGGCCGGTTGCCCGTCCCTGTGCGAGAGCGCTTCCCCCTGCTGATCGTCGGCATGGCCGGCTGGCGTCGCGAAGCCTTTGCCGCCGAGCTACAGAACGCCCTGGCGGATGGCCATGTGCGGCTCCTGGGCTATCAGTCGGACGACACGCTGGCCGGGTTGCTGGCCGGGGCACGGATGCTGCTGTTCCCTTCGCTCTACGAAGGCTTTGGCCTGCCCGTGCTGGAGGCGATGGCCAGCGGCGTGCCGGTGCTGCTGTCCCCACGGGCGGCGTTGCCGGAAGTGGCCGGGGTGGCCGGCATCTATCTCGATCCCGATGACGAGCAGGGCTGGAGCGAAGCCATTGTCCGGCTGATCGAGGACCAGCGGGAGTGGCAGGTGTATCGGACGCTGGGTTTGCGGCAGGCCGGGCACTTCTCCTGGCAGCGTTGTGCGAACATCACCGCGGACGCCTATCGACGAGTATTGGGGCACTGAATGCGTGTTCTGCATTTCTTCAAGACCTATCTGCCGGAGACCGTAGGGGGGATCGAACAGGTCATCTACCAGATCTGCCAGAGCGGCATCGCGCATGGCATCGAGAGCCAGGTGCTGACCTTGAGCAAGGACCCGGAACCGTCCGAGCTGATGGTGGCGGATCATCGGGTGCATCGCGCCAGGCTGGATCTGCAACTGGCTTCGACAGGGTTTTCCTATAGCGTACTGGGCCGGCTGAAAGCCCTGGCCGCACAGGCGGATGTGATCAACTATCACTTTCCCTGGCCATTCATGGATGTGCTGCACTTCGCCGCGCGGATCGACAAGCCGACGGTGGTCACCTACCACTCGGACATCGTTCGCCAGAAGCACCTGTTGAAGCTCTACCGTCCGCTGATGAACCGTTTCCTGGGCAGCGTCGACCGCATCGTCGCGGCGTCGCCGAACTACCTGGAAACCAGCGAGGTACTGGCGCATTACCGGGACAAGACCTCGGTCATTCCCTATGGGCTGGACAAGGCGACCTATCCGGTCCCGGACACGGCACGCCTCGATCACTGGCGCCAGCGCTTCGGGCCGCGTTTCTTCCTGTTCGTCGGCGTGATGCGCTACTACAAGGGGCTGCACATCCTGCTGGAGGCGGCGCGGGGCACGGGGTATCCGGTCGTGATAGTCGGTGCCGGACCGCTGGAGCAGGAACTGCGCGCACAGGCCAGCAGCCTGGGACTGGGGCACATACATTTCGCCGGGCGCCTCGCTGACGAAGACAAGGTCGCCCTGCTGCAGCTATGCAGCGCCATCGTCTTCCCGTCCCACCTGCGCTCGGAAGCCTTCGGCATCTCCCTGCTGGAAGGCGCCATGTACGGGAAGCCGATGATTTCCAGCGAGATCGGCACCGGCACCAGCTACATCAACATCCACGGCGAAACCGGCCTGGTGGTCCCTCCCGGCAACCCGGAGGCCTTCCGGGAGGCCATGCGGACCCTCTGGGACGACCCGGACCTGGCCATGCAGATGGGCGTGCGGGCCGAGCAGCGCTACTGGCAACTGTTCACCGCCGAGCGCATGGGGCAGCAGACGGCTGCCCTCTACCGGGAGTTGCTGGCGAGCCGGCGCAAGGCCTGACCGGGTTCACCGCCAGAACGGCTTGCGCAGTTCCTCCGCGCGCTCGCTGGGCGTGATGTTGACGTCGGCGAGCAGGCGGGTGTCGAGGCGGGCCAGTTGGCGGCGGGTGCGGACGCGCTGTTGCCAGAGTGCGATGAGCCCGAACAGGCGTAGCAGGCCGCCTTCGCAGGTAACTTGGCAGGTGTTCCGCTGTGCGGCGCTGATGGGCTGTGTGCGTTCCATGGCGCTGTCCTTCCCGGCGAACGGGGATTGGCTATTGGAAGGACATGTTGGCGGGAAAGGCGATGACCTTGCAGTCACAGCAAGATGGAATTGTTCTGGACCAGTTTTAATGAATTCAAAACTGTTACGGTCATCGAATACCTTGGCTGTTCTGCCCCCAGGCTCTTGTAGGGTGCGACGGAAGCGGAGCGCAGAAACGACGAACCCCGCCGATTGGCGGGGTTCGTTGGGCTGGCCGGGAGCGCCTTGGCTTTTAGCGCCAGAAGGGCTTGCTCAGCTCGTTGTAACGCTGCGCCTCGCTGATGCCGGCGTCGGCCAGCAGGCGCGGGTCGAGGCGAGCCAGTTCGCGGCGGGTGTTCATGCGGCGTTGCCAGAGCATGAAGTTGGCGAACAGGCGAACCGGAAGATGGGTGTGCTGGGCCGAGGATTGCTCGACGAAGTGCAGGTCGGAACTCAGGGTACGTTCCATGGTGACAGTCCTTCCGCTTGTGGCGGGGTGAAGTGGATTTCGATGGGTGCAATGATCCCCTTCGCTGTCCAGACCCGCCAGTCACAGTTGGCTGAAATTGTTATGGTTGGCGGCCATTTTTTCGGAAACTGTTATGCCCGCAATCGGGCAATCTGTACTGCTTTGCTCTGTTATGGTGCATTTTCCATGGGGAAAACCGGGTGATTTGCGGTGGTTTTGGCAGGGTTGAGCAGTACAGTTTTATCGCTGATCGGAATACCTACTGAACTGTTTGTCAGGAAGTAAGGTGCATGCGCACCGGAAAATCCGCACATGCGGTTTCTTTCCGGTGCGCGTGGAGCGCTACAGGTACGGGGCAGGGCTCAGCCGGCCAGCATGCGCCCGGTCTCTTCCAGGTTGATGTGCCAGTCCAGCGCTTCGCGCAGCAGGTGCGGGGTGTGGCCGCCCTTGGTGCAGGCGCGCTGGAAGTAGTCGTTCAGCGCCGCGCGGTAGTCCGGGTGCACGCAGTTGTCGATGATCACCCGGGCCCGTTCGCGCGGGGCCAGGCCGCGCAGGTCGGCGAGGCCCTGTTCGGTGACCAGGATGTCGACGTCGTGCTCGCTGTGGTCGACATGGCTGACCATCGGCACCACGCTGGAGATGGCGCCGCCCTTGGCGATGGACTTGGTGACGAAGATCGCCAGGTGGGCGTTGCGGGCGAAGTCGCCGGAGCCGCCGATGCCGTTCATCATCCGCGTACCGCCGACGTGGGTGGAGTTGACGTTGCCGTAGATGTCGAACTCCAGGGCGGTGTTGATGCCGATGATGCCCAGGCGGCGCACCACTTCGGGGTGGTTGGAGATTTCCTGCGGGCGCAGCACCAGTTTGTCCTTGTAGCGCTCCAGGTTGCCGAACACGTCGGCGTTGCGACGGTTCGACAGGGTGATCGAGCTGCCCGAAGCGAAGCGCAGCTTGCCGGCGTCGATCAGTTCGAAGGTGGAGTCCTGCAGCACTTCGGAGTACATGGTCAGGCCTTCGAACGGCGATTCGATCAGGCCGCACATCACCGCGTTGGCGATGCTGCCGATGCCGGCCTGCAGCGGGCCGAGGCTGTTGCTCATGCGCCCGGCGGCGACTTCCCGCTTGAAGAAGTCGATCAGGTGGTCGGCGATGGCCTGGGTCTCGGCGTCCGGCGGCAGCACGGTGGACGGCGAGTCGGGCTGGTCGGTGACGACGATGGCGACGATCTTCGCCGGGTCGATGGGGATCGCCGTGCTGCCGATGCGGTCGTCCGCGCGGGTCAGCGGGATCGGCGTGCGGGTCGGCCGGTAGGTGGGGATGTAGATGTCGTGCAGGCCTTCCAGGTTGGGGTTGTGGGCCAGGTTGATCTCGACGATGACCTGCTTGGCGAAGATCGCGAAGCTGGCCGAGTTGCCCACCGAGGTGGTCGGCACGATATGGCCCTGCTCGGTGATGGCGACGGCCTCGATCACCGCGATGTCGGGCAGCTTGAGCTGGTGGTTGCGCAGTTGCTCGACGGTTTCCGAGAGGTGCTGGTCGATGAACATCACTTCGCCGGCGTTGATCGCCTTGCGCAGCGTGGCGTCGACCTGGAAGGGCATGCGCCGGGCCAGTACGCCGGCTTCGGTGAGCTGCTTGTCGAGGTCGTTGCCGAGGCTGGCGCCGGTCATCAGGCTGATCCGCAGCGGGGTGCCGCGGGCGCGTTCGGCCAGCGCCAGGGGCACCGCCTTGGCTTCGCCGGCGCGGGTGAAGCCGCTCATGCCGACGGTCATGCCGTCCTGGATCAGGGACGCGGCTTCGGCCGCACTCATCAGCTTGCCCAGCAGCGAGGGCAGGCGCACGCGATCAGGGTACATGGAGGGAACCTCGGACAACGAAAACAAGGCGCGCAGTCTAGGCGCTGGGGAGACGGGTCGCTTCTATACCAAGGTCGAAGAAAGCGCTCTATCTTGCGCCTTTCGTCGGAGAAGGGGACCGTGGCCCGGATTGCATCCGGGCTATGAGGGTTCGAGGCGGGTGGTGCGGTGCTCTAGCGCCGTGGCGGGACCGGGCGGGTGCGGCCGCTGCCGTCGATGGCGACGAACACGAACACCGCTTCGGTGACCTTGCGCCATTCGCTGGACAGCGGGTCTTCGCTCCAGGCCTCGACCAGCATCTGGATCGAGCTGCGGCCCACCTGCAGGGTCTGGGTATAGAAGGACAGTTGCGCGCCCACCGCCACCGGGACCAGGAAGGCCATGCGGTCGATGGCCACGGTGGCCACCCGGCCGCCGGCGACCTTGCTGGCCATCGCGGTGCCGGCGAGGTCCATCTGCGATACCAGCCAGCCGCCGTAGATATCGCCGAAACCGTTGGTTTCGCGCGGCAGGGCGATGATCTGCAGGGCGAGATCACCTTGCGGGGTGAGATTTTCGTCTTCGATTTCGATCATGCCGGGGGCCTCGGACCCATTGCTCTCGTCTGGTTGGGCGTAGTCTCGGGCGTATGGGTTGAAGGTGGCGGGCTTGCCGCGGTGCGTCACATACCCCCGGGCCGCTCTAATCCGGATATCGACCGGTCTGGAGGGCTCTCTGCGCGCAGTATATAGAGGCTTGCGCCGGGCGACGACCGTTCGGTTCCGGATTCGACCGGGTGGGCGGCTGTACCGGCTCCGGCAATTTGTTATCGTGCGGCACCTGCGCGCTCCTGAATAACAAGAGAAAGTCCGCCTCCATGTCTTCCCTGTCCCTGGACGCCGTGCCCGGCGCCCGCCCGCTGACCCGCAAAGACTACAAGACCCTGTCGTTGTCCGCCCTTGGCGGGGCGCTGGAGTTCTACGACTTCATCATCTTCGTGTTCTTCGCCGCGGTGGTCGGCAGACTGTTCTTCCCCGCCGACATGCCCGAGTGGCTGCGTCAGTTGCAGACCTTCGGCATCTTCGCTGCCGGTTACCTGGCGCGGCCGCTGGGCGGGATCATCATGGCGCACTTCGGCGACCTGCTCGGCCGCAAG
This sequence comes from Zestomonas carbonaria, assembly GCF_904061905.1. Classification (GTDB taxonomy): domain Bacteria; phylum Pseudomonadota; class Gammaproteobacteria; order Pseudomonadales; family Pseudomonadaceae; genus Aquipseudomonas; species Aquipseudomonas carbonaria. The sequence continues at coordinate 4,826 of NZ_CAJFCI010000034.1, read as the reverse complement.
CGGATGTTCACCCTGAGCATCTTCATGATGGCGGTGCCGACCCTGCTGATGGGCCTGATGCCGACCTACGCGCAGATCGGCATCTGGGCGCCGATCATCCTGCTCCTGCTGCGGGTGATCCAGGGCGCGGCGATCGGTGGCGAGGTGCCAGGCGCCTGGGTGTTCGTCTCCGAGCACGTGCCGGATCGCCATGTCGGCTACGCCTGCGGCACGCTGACCGCGGGGTTGACCGCCGGCATCCTGCTCGGCTCGCTGATGGCCACCCTGATCAACAGCGTCTACAGCCCCGCGGAAGTGCTCGACTGGGCCTGGCGCATACCGTTCCTGCTCGGCGGGGTGTTCGGCCTGCTGGCCGTCTATCTGCGCCGCTGGCTGCACGAGACCCCGGTGTTCGCCGAGCTGCAACTGCGCAAGGCGCTGGCCGACGAGCTGCCGCTGAAGGCGGTGGTGCGCGAGCACCGCGCGGCGGTGGTGTTGTCGATGCTGCTGACCTGGGTGCTGACCGCCGGCATCGTGGTGGTCATCCTGATGACCCCGACCCTGCTGCAGACCCAGTACGGCTTCGACGCCGCGACGGCGCTCAAGGCCAACAGCCTGGCCATCGTCTTCCTCAGCTTCGGCTGCGTGGCCGCCGGTGCGCTGGCCGACCGCTTCGGCGCCGGCCGCGTGCTGGTGATCGGCAGCCTGCTGCTGGCGGCGGTGTCCTGGACGTTCTATTCGAGCCTGCGGGCGAACCCGGACTGGCTGTTCCCGTTGTATGCGGCGACCGGCCTGGCGGTCGGGGTGATAGGCACGGTGCCCTACGTGATGGTCAAGGCCTTTCCGGCGGTGGTGCGTTTCTCCGGGTTGTCGTTCTCCTACAACCTGGCCTACGCGATCTTCGGCGGGGTCACGCCGATGCTGGTGACCCTGCTGCTCAAGGCCGACCCGCTGGGCCCGGCCTATTACGTGGCGGCACTGTGCGGGCTGGGGCTGGCGGTGGGCCTGTACCTGCTGGGGCGTGAGCGCCGGGTGGCGTGAGGCGTTCGATCCGCTGGCCCTGGCTCCGGGGCTTTCTGGTGGGTTGAAGCCCACCCTGCGGTGGTGTTTGTCGTGATGGGTTGTCACCCATCCTACGCAACCCGGCGGCGCGTTTTTCGCGGTCATGAGCAGCGTCGGGCCATCCTTTTTCGGGTCATGATGGCCTTTCATCCAACTGTCACATTTCAGTCATAGAGTGTTCATGCGCCCTATCGATACTGGGCTCCGTTCCATCCAACACCCTTACCTGCTAGGAGCAAGGCATGAAACTCAAGCGTTTGATGGCGGCCCTGACCTTCGCCGCCGCTGGCGTGGGCGGCGTCTCTGCCGTAGCCGCCGTCGACCCGGCACTGCCGACCTATGAAAAGACCTCTGGCGTGTCCGGCAACCTGTCCAGCGTCGGCTCCGATTCCCTCGCCAACCTGATGACCCTGTGGGCAGAAGAGTTCAAGCGCAGCTACCCGAACGTCAACATCCAGATCCAGGCCGCCGGTTCCTCCACCGCACCGCCGGCGCTGACCGAAGGCACCGCCAACCTCGGCCCGATGAGCCGTCCGATGAAGGACAGCGAAATCCAGGCCTTCGAAGAGAAGTACGGCTACAAGCCGACCGCCGTACCGGTGGCGATCGACGCCCTGGCGGTGTTCGTGCACAAGGACAACCCGATCAAGAGCCTGTCCCTCGAGCAGGTCGACGCCATCTTCTCCAGCACCCGCCTGTGCGGTGCCGCTGCAGACGCCAAGACCTGGGGTGACCTGGGCCTGACCGGCGAGTGGGCGAGCAAGCCGATCCAGCTGTTCGGTCGTAACTCGGTATCCGGCACCTACGGCTACTTCAAGGAAGAAGCCCTGTGCAAGGGTGACTTCAAATCCAACGTCAACGAGCAGCCGGGCTCGGCCTCGGTGGTGCAGTCTATCTCCAGCACCCTGAACGCCATCGGTTACTCCGGTATCGGCTACAAGACTTCCAGCGTACGCGCCGTGCCGCTGTCCAAGAAGGGCGGTGAAGCCTTCGAAGCGTCCGAAGAGAACGCCCTGGCCGGCAAGTTCCCGCTGGCTCGCTTCTTCTACGTCTACGTCAACAAGGCGCCGAACAAGCCGCTGAGCCCGCTGGACGCCGAGTTCGTCAAGCTGGTGCTGTCCAAGCAAGGCCAGGAAGTCGTGGTCAAGGACGGCTACATCCCGCTGCCGAAGAAAGTGATCGACAAGACCAAGCAGGAACTGGGTCTCTAACCAGTCCCCGCTGGCTATACCGATGACGCTGTACGCCAAGCCCGCCGATCCCCGATCGGCGGGCTTAGGCACGCCAACTGGCTGTAACTTTTCTGTCACACAAGGGCGTTAGATTGGCGGCCCTGGGCAACCGCCCGGGTGCTGTAATCATGGTCGCGCAGAGACTGAACCCGCATGAATGACTTGGCTAACGAGCCCACGGGCACTTCCGGCAACCCCCTGGGGCTCGACTTCGATACCCCGGCCCTGAAGCGCAAGCGCCGGGTGCGCGCACTGAAGGATCGGATGGCACGCTGGTACGTGTCCATTGGCGGGCTGGCGGTGCTCGGCGCCATCACCCTGATCTTCTTCTATCTGGCCCATGTGGTGCTGCCGATGTTCCAGGGCGCCGAGCTGACGGCGCGCAAGCCGCAACAGCCGGCCTGGCTCGCTGAAGCCGGGCAGCCGCTGCTGCTGGCCGTCGAGGAGCAGAACCAGGTAGCCATGCGTCTGGCCCGCAGCGGCCAGGTGCAGTTTTTCGATCTCAGAAGTGGCGAGGCCCTGAATCGCATCGAACTGCCGTTGCCGGCAGGCGTCGAGGTGGTTTCCGTGGGCAGCGACCAGCCGGGTAGCCGGCGTGTCGCCCTGGGCCTGTCCAACGGCCAGGTGCTGGTGCTGCAGCATAACTATCGGGTCACCTATCCGAACAACGTCAAGACCATCACCCCGCAGGTCGACTTCCCGTTCGGCGAAGAGCCGATCACGCTGGACGACCAGGGTCGTGCGCTGGAGCACGTCGCCCTGAACCTCAACGGCGGCGACCTGATGCTGGCCGCTTCGGTCGGTTCCGAGCTGCGCCTGATCCGGCTCAGCCGCGAGGAGAACCTGTTCAGCGGCGAAGTGACCCTGGATCAGGATCGCATCGACCTGCCGCAGATCGCCGACCCGATCAAGGAACTGATCCTCGATCCGCGCCAGCTCTGGCTGTACGTGGTCAACGGCCGTTCCACCGCGGATGTCTTCGACCTGCGCCAGCGCAGCCTCAACGGCCGCTACCAACTGGTCAACGGCCAGCGCGAAGTGACCACCGCCACCAGCCTGCTGGGCGGCATCTCGCTGCTGATCGGCGATTCCAAGGGCGGCATCCAGCAGTGGTTCATGGTCCGCGACCAGGATGGCAAGTCCACCCTGCAGTCGATTCGCGACTTCAAGCTCGGCAATGCGCCGGTCACCCAGATCATGCCGGAGGAGCGCCGCAAGGGCTTCCTGGCCCTGGACTCGGCCGGCACCCTGGGCATCTTCCACAGCACCGCGCACCGCACCCTGCTCACCGAGCCGGTCGCCGAGGGCACGTCCATCGCCGCCCTGTCGCCGCGCGCCACCCGCGTGCTGGTGGAGTCGAACGGCCAGTTGCAACGCTTCGTGGTCGACAACCCGCACCCGGAGATTTCCTGGAGCTCGCTGTGGGGCAAGGTCTGGTACGAGAACTACGAGAAGCCCGACTATGTCTGGCAATCGACCTCGGCCAACACCGACTTCGAACCCAAGCTGAGCCTCTCGCCGCTGGCCTTCGGCACCCTCAAGGCGGCCTTCTACGCCATGCTCCTGGCCGCCCCGCTGGCCATCGCCGCGGCCATCTACACCGCCTACTTCATGGCGCCGCGCATGCGCACCAAGGTCAAGCCGGTGATCGAGCTGATGGAGGCGCTGCCGACGGTGATCCTCGGCTTCTTCGCCGGCCTGTTCCTCGCGCCCTTCCTGGAGAACCACCTGCCCGGCATCTTCAGTCTGTTGTTGCTGATGCCGGTGGGCATCCTGCTGGCCGGCTACATCTGGAGCAAGCTGCCGGACGCCGTGCGCCACCGTGTACCGGATGGCTGGGAGTCGGCCCTGCTGATCCCGGTGGTGCTGCTGGTCGGCTGGTTCTCGCTGGCCATCAGCGGTCACCTGGAGAACTGGCTGTTCGACGGCAACATGCGCCTGTGGCTGAGCAATGACCTGGGCATCCCGTTCGACCAGCGCAACGCCCTGGTGGTCGGCCTGGCGATGGGCTTCGCGGTGATCCCGAACATCTACTCGATCGCCGAGGACGCCGTGTTCAGCGTGCCGAAGAGCCTCACCTTCGGCTCCCTGGCCCTGGGCGCCACGCCCTGGCAGACCCTGACCCGCGTGGTGATCCTCACCGCCAGCCCGGGCATCTTCTCGGCGCTGATGATCGGCATGGGCCGCGCGGTGGGCGAGACCATGATCGTGCTGATGGCCACCGGCAACACGCCGATCATGGACATCAACATCTTCGAGGGCATGCGCACCCTGGCTGCCAACGTGGCGGTGGAAATGCCCGAGTCCGAAGTGGGCAGCAGCCACTACCGCGTGCTGTTCCTGGCCGCCCTGGTGCTGCTGCTGTTCACCTTCGTGATGAACACCCTGGCCGAGCTGATCCGTCAGCGCCTGCGTACCCGTTATGCGTCCCTATAAAACATGCCTGCGCAGCAGGCCATCCGATGACCCTCGCCCCTTTGGGGAGAGGGTGCCCGAAGGGCGGGAGAGGGCAAACCGGCAGCGCGGTGTTGCCCGTAGCCCTCTCCCCCGACC